>NZ_JACHNC010000001.1:4495937-5137500 GCF_014205215.1 Actinoplanes lobatus | reverse complement strand
CACGGTCGGCGGACGCCCTGCGGATCGGTGGTTTGCTCGCCACTGTCGCGACGCATCACATCAAGGGTGGCACCGAGGTGTTCTTCGCGGCGGCACAGCGGTTGTATGAGCGTTATGACCCGCGCACCCCGCCGAATCTGCGTTTGGAGCCGGCCCGGGACATCCCGCACGACGATGTGGAGATCGCGGCATCGGACCGGTTCGGCCCGGCGGTCTTTCATCGGTACGAGTGGGACGCCACCTATACGACGCCGGAGTATCTGGATCTGCTGCTCACCTACTCGACCACGCGCTCGATGCCACGACCTGAGCAGTCTGCCCTGCTGGACGGCATCGGTCGGCTGATCGACGAGGAGCACGGCGGGCGGATCGTCAAGCGGTACCTGTCCGAGCTTCGGCTGGCCCGCCGGATACGGTGACCGGCCGCGGCACCCGGATGGCGCAGCACAGGGCGCCGGCCAGCGCGGCCGCGTAGAGCAGCAGGACGGTGGTGTAGGAGGACTCACCCGGCGACCAGGTCAGGACCGAGCCGCCGACCGCGGTGCCGAGGCTGCCTCCGACCGTGCGCATCACGGTGTTGACGGCGGCGGACACCCCGGTCTGTTCACTCGGCACCGCCTCGACGACGAGCGCGCCGACCGCCGCGAAGGCCAGGCCGATGCCGGCGCCCATGACGAGGATGCCCAGGCAGACCTGTGCCAAGGTCTGGTGCCCGACCGCGAGGCAGAGATAGGCGACACCGGCGATGGCGATGCCGGCGGCGAGGGCAGCGCGTGGTCCCTGGCGTGCGGTGAGGCGGCGGTAGACCCGCATGATCAGCAGGTTGCCTACGGCGGTCGGCACCATCACCAGGCCGACGACGGTGGGTCCGGCGTCGAACTTCTCGGCCACCAGCAGCGGGATCACCATCCAGGAACCGAACATGCCGAAGCCGAGCAGAAGGGTGGCGGCGTTGGTGGCGCGAACGGTCGGGAGGGCCAGGGTGCGCAGATCGATGAGTGGTTGGTCGGCTCGTCGCTGGCTGCGCCACCAGACCGGGGCCAGGATGGCGGCCCCGATCAGGGGCCAGTGCCAGCCGGGTGATCCGAAACGGCTGATGGCCAGCAGCAGGAGACCCAGCCAGGTGGCGAGGAGTGCGGCTCCGTACCAATCGATTCGGGTGTTGAACGGCGCGCGCTCGCCGGGCGGCAGGAGAAGGATCACCGGGATGATCGCCAGCGCGGAGACCAGCGCGGGGATCAGGAACAGCCAGCGGGAGGAGAGCAGGCTGAGGATGGGGCCGGCGGTGATGGTGCCGACGGCGCCGCCGACGCTCATCACGGTGGAGATGATCACGAAGGCGCGGGGGCGGCCGGGCGCCGGGAGGTGTTCTCTGACCAGGGCGAAACAGAGAGGGAAGACGGCGCCGCCGAGGCCTTGCACGACCCGGCCGGCGACCATGACCGGCAGGTCGGAGGCGAGTGCGGAGGTGAGGGCGCCGACGCTCATGGCGGTAAGGGCGGCGATCAGGATGCGGCGTTTGCCGTAGATGTCGCCGAGCCGGCCGAGCACCGGTGTGGAGATCGAGGCGCTCAGCAGGAAGGCGGTGAGCAGCCAGGCCGTCGCGGACGGGGTGGTGTTCAGCTCGTCCTGGAAGACGCCGAGGGCAGGCACGACGAGCGACTGGAGGACCGAGTAGGCCGTCGTGGCGAGGCAGAGACCGCCGAGTGCGGCGCGGGGCTTCAAGATCAAACCTTCCATCGGTACGGCCGGGGCGCCCGAACAGGGGCGACGAGCCGGCGGCGAAACGACCAGGAGGAACACCGTTCCGCCGCCGGACGGTCATGCGGGGTGTTGCGGAACATCACCCCTGCCCGGCCGCGTTGGACCTCGCCAGGCAACGCGGGCCCGCGCAGCAGGCCGAACGGGGTATTGCAGGACGCCACCCCGCCCACGCCACCCGGCCAACCTGAGCGGCCGAGCGGGGAGGTGCGGAACGCCCCCGGCCGCACAGGGGGTGCCTGGCTGCGCGGCCGAGGGGGATGGTGCGGAACGCCGCCCCCGGCCAGCCGCGCTGGGTGTTGCTGGGCAGTGCGGCCGGTCGGGTGGCCCGGTGGGCGGGTGGGTGGGCTTACGGGAGGAGCGCGGGTGGGCGGGTGGCGGTGTTGGTGTTGGCCGGGCGGGGTAGGCCGTAGTGTTCGCGCAGCGTGTGGCCGGTGTACTCGGTTCGGAAGCGGCCTCGTTCCTGAAGGATCGGGACCACCTGGTCCACGAAGGCGGCCAGGCCCGAGGGGAGGACCGGGGCCATGATGTTGAAGCCGTCGGCGGCGCCGGACTCGTACCAGTGCTCGATCTTGTCGGCTACCTGGACGGCGGTTCCGGCGAAGGTCAGGTGACCGCGGCCGCCGCCGAGACGGCCGATCAGTTCGCGGACCGTGAGGCCCTCGCGGCGGCCCAGGTTGACGATCAGGGTGCGGCGGCTCTTGGCGCCCTCGATCTGCTCCTCCTCCGGCAGGTTCGCCGGGAGCGGGGCGTCGAGGGAGAGTTCGCCGGGGTCGACGCCGAGCAGGTCGGCGAGCTGGGTGAGGGCGTATTCGGGGCGGATCAGGCGTTCCAGTTCGGCTTCGAGTTCGCGTGCCTCCGACTCGGTGGCGCCGATGAGGGGCACGATCCCGGGCAGGATCTTGACGTGGTCGGGGTCGCGGCCGTGTTCGGCGGCGCGGCGTTTGAGGTCGTCGTAGAAGGCCTGGGCGTCGGGCAGGGTCTGGTGTGCGGTGAAGACGGCCTCGGCGTACTTCGCGGCGAAGTTGCGGCCGTTCTCCGACGAGCCCGCCTGGACCAGCACCGGGCGTCCCTGGGCGGAGCGCGGAAGGTTGAGGGCTCCGGCCACCGAGTAGTACCGGCCCTTGTGTGCCGGCGGGTAGATCCGGTCCTGGTCGCCCCAGACGCCGGTCTCCTTGTCGGCGACGATGGCGTCGTCGTCCCAGGAGTCCCACAACTTGACGGAGACGTCGACGAACTCGGCGGCGCGCTCGTAGCGGTCCCGGTGGGCGGGCAACTCGTCGAGGTTGAAGTTGCGGGCCGAGTCGAGGCCGGACGTGGTGACGATGTTCCAGCCGGCCCGGCCGCCGCTCACGATGTCCACGGAGGCGAACCGGCGGGCCAGGTTGTAGGGCTCGTTGTAGGTGGTGGACGCCGTGGCGATGAGCCCGATGTGCTGTGTGGCCCCGGCAAGGGCGGTGAGCAGCACGGTCGGTTCGAGGATGCCGGACGGGCGGCGGCCCACCTGGTCGAAGATGACCGGGACGTCGGCCAGGAACAGCGAGTCGAGCTTGCCGCGCTCGGCGATCCGGGCCAGGTTCTTGAAGTGCTCGACGTCCAGGTCGGCGTAGGGGTCGCTCTCCGGAAGACGCCAGGCCGCCTCGTGGTGGCCGACACTCATCAGGAAGGCGTTGAGGTGAAGCTGTCCGGGACGGGTCATCACTGCACCTGCGGGGTGTAGTGGGTGGCCTCGTCGCCCTCGAGGATGTGGCTCTTGGTGCCGTCGGTGCCCACCGGGACGTCGCCGGCCACGGTGACCCGGTGCAGCTTGCGGTCCAGGTCGCCGTAGTCGTCGGCGGCGTAGTGCTGGGTGGTGCGGTTGTCCCAGACGACGATGTCGCCGACCTGCCACTTGTGGCGCAAGGTGTTCTCGGGGCGGGTCACGTAGTGCTGGAGCAGGCGCAGGATGTCGCGGGACTCGGTACGGGACAGGCCGATGATCCCGGTGACGAAGTTGCCGATGAACAGGTTCGGCAGCCCGGAGTCGGGGTTGACGCGGACCACCGGGTGGGCGGTGCGGTAGCGGGTGGAGACGAAGACCTTGTGGTATTCCTCCACCTCGGCCGAGCGGAACTGCGGGTGCTCGGCGTAGTCGTACTCGTTGGAGTGTTCGGCCCACAGCCGGTCGGCCAGTACCCGCAGGTGCTCGGGCAGGTCGGCGTAGGCGGCCGCGGTGTTGGAGAAGAGGGTGTCGCCGCCGTAGGGCGGGATGACGAGGCTGCGCAGGGTGGTGGCCTTCGGCGGGGCGACCACGAAGGTGACGTCGGTGTGCCAGGCGTTGGCCCGGGCGCCCTCGGCGCCGGCCACCTCGAGCACGTTGGCCTGGCCGTCGACGGACGGGACGGTCGGGTGGGCCAGGGTCAGCGGGCCGAAGATCGAGGCGAACCGCTGGTGCTGCTCGTCGTCGAGGTGCTGGCCGCGGAAGACCAGGACCTTGTGCTCGACCAGAGCGTCGTGGATCTCCTTGGCGGTGACGTCGTCCACCGGGGAACGAAGGTCGACGCCGGAGACTTCGGCTCCGATCCGGCCACCGAGGCGCGTGATGTCGATGCTCATGGGGGGACTCCTTGGAACTAGTTGGTGCGCCAGGTGGAGAAGCGGCGTTCGGTGACGATGAGAAGCTGGTTCACGATCAGGCCGATGGCGGAGATCGTGATGATTCCGGCGTACATGTCGGGGACCGCGAAGTTGTACTGGGCGTAGTTGATGAGGTAGCCGAGGCCGGCTTTCGCGCCGACCATCTCGGCGGCGATCAGGATGAGGATCGAGGCGGCGCCGGCCAGCCGGATCCCGGTGAAGATCGTCGGCACGGCGGCCGGGAGCACGACCTTCTGGAAGAGCCGCACCGGGCCCAGTCCCAGCGACCGGGCCGATTTGATCAAGAGCGGATCAACGGTACGGACGGCGCTGACCGTGTTCAGCAGGATCGGCCAGGTGCACCCGTACAGGATGATCGAGATCTTGGAGGTTTCGCCGAGTCCCAGGATCAGCACGAACACCGGCAGGATGGCCAGCGCCGCGGTGTTGCGGAACACCTCGAGCAGCGGGTTCAGCAGGTTGGCGACCGGGCTGTACCAGCCGATCAGCAGGCCGAGCGGCACCGCGATGAGGATGGCCAGGCCGAAGCCGGCGGCCGAGCGGATCAGGCTGGCCTCGGTGTGGGTCCACAGTTCGCCGGAGATCAGCAGGTCCCACCAGGCGACGAGCACCTCGGACAGCGGCGGCAGGAACGTCGGGTCGACCAGGTACTCCCCCGGGGCGGTCTCCCACTGCGGGGCGAGCTGCCAGACCAGGGCGAGCGCGCCGATCGCCGCGATCCGGGTGAGGACGGCGGTGAGCAGGCGGGTGCTCTTGCGGTACCAGGCGTGGGCGGGGGACGGCCCGGCGGTGACGCCGACGACCGGTACCACCCGTTCCGCCAGCGCGACCGGGACATCGGTGATGCTAGACATGGCTGTTCTCCAGCTCCTCGCTCCGGGCGCGGTCGACCTCGTCGCGCAGCAGGCTCCAGATCTCGTGGCGGTAGTGCGTGAACTGCGGGTCGGAGCGCAGGTCCTCGGTGGCCGACCGGGCGTCGATCGGCACCTCGACGACCTCCTTGATCCGGCCCGGCCGGGAGGTCAGGACGGCGACGCGCTGGCCGAGGTAGACCGCCTCCTCGATACCGTGGGTGATGAAGACGATCGTCTTGCCGGTCTTCTCCCAGATCCGCAGCAGCTCGTCCTGGAGGCCGTCGCGGGTCTGCGCGTCGAGGGCGGCGAACGGCTCGTCCATGAGCAGCACGTCCGGGTCGAAGGCGAGGCTGCGGGCGATCGCCACCCGCTGCTTCATGCCGCCGGAGAGCTCGTGCGGGTAGCGGTCGTGGAAGCCGGTCAGGCCGACCAGGTCCAGGTATTCGCGGGCCTTCTCGGCACGCTCCCTACGGCCGACGCCCTTGGCCTCCAGCCCGAACTCGACGTTGCCCTGGGCGGTGCGCCACGGCAGCAGCGCGTACTGCTGGAAGACGATGCCGCGGTCCAGGCCGGGGCCGGTGACCGGTTTGCCGTCGACCAGGATCCGGCCGCTGGAGATCTCGCTGAGGCCGCCGAGCAGGTCCAGGAGGGTGGACTTGCCGCAGCCGCTGGGGCCGACGATGACCAGGAACTCGCCGTCGCGTACCTCGAGGTTGATGTCCTGGAGGGCGGTGACCGTCTTGCCGCGGGCCTGGAAGGTCTTGCCGACGTTCTCGAAGCGGATCTTCGGTTCGGTCGTCATGCCGCACCGCCGGTGACGAAGGAGTTGTAGTCGTTGGAGTAGATGTCGGTGGCCTTGATGTCCTTCTTCAGCTCACCGGCCCGGTCCAGCCACTCGATCCAGGTGGTGAACTCGCGCTCCTCGATCACGCCACCCTTGCCGGCGACGCCGTAGCTCTTCCAGAACTTGGTCTGGCTGTCGTCCTCCTCGCGGCCACGCTTCTTGATGATCTCCTGGAGCTTCGCGATGACCTCCTCGCGCGGCGTGGCGCGGGACCACTCGATGGCCTTGCCGACGCCGGCGACGAAGGCCTTCACGGTGTCCGGGTTCTTCTTGATGAAGTCGTCGCGGAAGATGTAGCTGCCGGCCGTGAACTTTCCGAGCAGGTCGTAGTCGGTGTAGAGGGGGTGGATGCCGCCCCGCTCGAGTGCTTTGTCGCGCAGCGTGCCGCCGAGTGCGGCCACGTCGATCTGCTTGGCGCGCAGCGACTGCTCGGTGTTGACCGGCGGGACGACGATCAGCTCGACCTGCTTGATCTCGTCGTCGGTGAGACCCTCCTTGGCCAGGTAGGTCTTGGTGATCGCCTCGGAGTGGGCGCCGAGGGTGTTGACGCCGATCTTCTTGCCGATCAGGTCGCGGGCCGTCTTGATCGGGCTGTCGTCGAGGACGTAGAAGCCGTTGAAGTTGACGTCGTCGACGCCGTAGTAGCCGACCACCGCGGTGATCGGGGCGCCGGTGGAGGCGAGCTTCACGATCGCGCCGTTGAACGCGCCGCCGAAGTCGGTGTCGCCGGTGGTGGCCGCCTGGATGTCCTGCGGGCCGCTGATCGTGTTGCCGATCCACTTGAGCTTGACGTCGTTCAGATAGCCGAGGTCGGCGGCCAGCTCGGCGAGGGTCACGGCGCCGACGTTGCCCTGGTAGCGCAGCTCCTTGACCTGGTCGCCGGGGGCGGCGGCCGAGCCGGATCCACCGCAGGCGGCGAGTGTGGTGACGGCGAGGGCGCCGGCCAGCGCGGCGGCGAGGGCGGATCTACGGGTGGTCATCGGTACTCCTCAGGGGCGGGCCGGTGTCATCGACCGTGCGGGGGTGCGTGTCATCGGCCGGGCGGCCGGTGGGCCGTCGGCGTATCTCAGGCAGGTTTCAGCACGCCGGCCCGGGGACCGGCGGGTTCAGGTGGGCCGCCGGCGACGGTGCTCGGCGATCCGGTACGGCGGCGGCTTCGCCGTCCGTCCTCAACAGGAGCAGGTACACACCCGGAGGTAGTCGACGAAGCGGCGCCGGGTCAGGCGCTTGCTTCGGTTCATGCGAGCAACGTATGCCGCCGAAGACCACCACGTCAGCACGTTTGTGACCCAGGTCACATACTTTTCCCATAGAGTGAGTGGGATATGAGAGCCGTTCAGGCGGCGTTACCGCCCGTGAGCAGCGACAATGCCCGGCTCACGGAGGCGTACCGGAAAAGAATGAAGGGCGAGGGCGCACCAAGCGCACCTCGCCCTTCTCAGCCGGAACTCACCCGCCGGCCGCGGGTCTGATCACTCGCCGAAGTCCTCGAAGGACTCGCCGATCTCCTCGATCGCCTCGCCGGCCAGGTAGCCCGCGGCCAGACCGCCCACGATGCCCATCGCGGCGCCGCCCATGCCGTGACCGCCGCGCCGGTAGTGGCCGTGATGACCGTGGCCGCCCTGCCGGTAGTGACCGTGGTGGCCGTGGCCGTAACCCGGCTGGGGGTGGCCGTAACCGCCGTAACCCGGCTGCGGATGGCCGAAGCCCGGCATCGACTTGCGACGGTCGACCGCCTGGCGGACCCAGCCGTCGACGACCTGGCGCCAGTCGGTGGTGTCGGCGTCGCCGTGCGAGACCGTGTAGCGGCCGTAGGTGTCGTGGCCCTGCGTGAACAGGCCGCCGCGCTTGTCGAACTCCAGCACCACCTCGACCTGGTGCGGGCTGGTCACGAAGGTCAGCTCGACCTCGTTGATGCCGGCCGCCGCGTAGTGCTGGGGCGGGAAGTACTCGATCTCCTGGTAGAACGGGAGGGTCTGGTGGACGCCGTAGATCTGGCCGTACTCCAGGTCGGCGGACTTGAAGCGGAAGCCCAGCTGGGCGAACGCGTCCAGGATGCGCTGGTGGATCGGCAGCGGGTGCACGTGCACCGGGTCCAGGTCGCCCTTGTCGATCGCCCGGGCGATGGCCACCTCGGTGCGCACGCCCATCACCATGCCGCGCAGTGTCTGCCCGTAGACCGTGGTGATCGGCGTCTCCCACGGCATGTCGATCCGGAACGGCAGCGCCAGCCGCTGGCCGGGCGCCAGGCGCATCGGCCCGGTGACCGGGACCCGCAGGAAGTCGGTGACGGCCGAGTAGTCACCGCCGCCGCCCTCCACCTCCATCCGGGTGATCAGGCCGAGGGTGATGTGCTCGATCGCCGCGTCCTGCGTGCCGCCGACCAGGTTCACGTTGCCGGTCAGGGGAGCGCCCGGGTAGGTGCTCGGGTTGGACAGCACAGTGTCCACGCTCGGCCCGCCCACTCCGATGGCACCGAGCAACTTCTTGAAGACCACGATGTTCTCCCGCTAGAAAAAGGTGCCCCGGAAAACTAGCAACGCCCGCTGAACGAACGCTGAGAAATCGCAGGTAGTCACGATCCCGCCAAGGACGGTACGACCATCGTGCAAGGTCAGGAGGGTTTGCGGGCGACCGCGCCGTACATCGAGACCTCGGACGGCGCCGGGCGATCCTCACGGTCGGGGCGCCAGTCGCTGATCGCCACGATGCCCGGGTCGACCAGCTCCAGGCCGTCGAAGAACCGGCCGAACGTGGCCCGGTCGCGCGGCCAGGCGTCGACGTGGCCGGCCGCGAGCATCGCGTCGTAGCGGGCGGCGGCCTCGGCGTCGACGAAGTCCTTCGTCGAGTTGGTGGCCACCAGGTAGCTGCCGGGCGGCACCGCCGCCAGCAGCTCGGCGACCACCTCCCGGGCCTGCTCGTCGGAGGCGACGAAGTGCAGGACGGCGAGCAGGAGGATGCCGACCGGGCGGTTCAGGTCGAGAGTCTCCTTCAGCTCGGCGGCGCCCAGGATGGCGGCCGGATCCTTCAGATCGGCGTCGACGTACGTGGTGGCGCCGCCGATCATCAGCGCGCGGGCGTGGGTGAGCACCATCGGGTCGTTGTCGACGTAGACGACCCGGCTGTCCGGGGCGATCCGCTGGGCCACCTCGTGCGTGTTCTGCGGGGCGGGCAGACCAGTGCCGATGTCCAGGAACTGGCGGATGCCGGCCTCGGCCAGGTGACGGACCGCCCGGTTGTGGAAGGCCCGGCCCTGCTGCGCGGCGGTGCGGACCGCCGGATACACCGAGGCGATCCGGTCGCCGGACTCCCGGTCCACCTCGAAGTGGTCCTTGCCGCCCAGCCAGTAGTTCCACCGGCGGGCCGAGGAGACCGTCGTCTGATCCACCTTGTCGCTGGTCACGGGGCATCCTCCGGGAATGGGAGCGCGATCGGGCCGCGATCATCCTAGCCGGAATCGAGATCCGTCGTGGTCCACAGTGGATCGTCTCGGGTTTCCCCGCCGGCGGATCGCGGCATATCCTGCCCGGGCGACGTTCGGAAAGGGTTCAGCGTTGGCCGTACAAGCCCCGCCCTATCGGCCCTTCTCCCCCGGCTTCCCGCCGGACGATCCGCCGCGCCGCAACGGTGGCGCGTCGATCGCGGTCACTCTGCGGTACGCGCCGCTCGCCTTCCTGCTGCGGCTCTACACCCCGGTGCTGGAGATCGACGGGCAGGCGGTGCCGGCCGGCTGGGGACGGTTCGTGCAGTCGGTGGGGTCCGGGGAGCACCACGTGCACGTCCACGTGCCGTACCTGATCCCGTCCCGGATCGGCGCCGCCGACGTCACGGTGCTCGCGCTGCCGGGCCGGACCGTCGAGCTGGAGTACCGGGCGCCCCTGCTGTCCTTCCTGCACGGGGCGCTCGGCGCTCCTCCGCAGCGGTACCCGGGGGCGGTGGCCGCGTGGGCGCTCCTGGTAACCGCGGTCACGCTGGGTGTCTGCGCGTGCATCGGCTGGATCGTCGACGCCACCGGTTGAGCCGGGTCACGGTTTGGCCTGCAGCTCCTCGTGCAGGGCGCGCATCAGCTCGGCGCCGGTGAACGGCTTCTCCAGCAGGTGCACCTCGGCGGAGAGGGTGCCGTGCGTGGTGAGGACCGGCTGGGCGTACCCGGACATGAACAGCACCCTGGTGCCCGGCCAGCGTTCGCGGACCGCGTCGGCCAGGTCCTTGCCCAGCATGTTCGGCATGATGACGTCGGTGAGCAGGACGTCGACGCTGTTCTCCGCGGCCAGCCGCAGCGCCTCGTCGCCGCCGCCGGCGGCCAGCACCGTGTAGCCGGCGCGCCGCAGGATCCGGCAGGTCACGTCGCGCAGCGCGTCCTCGTCCTCGACCACCAGCACGCTCGCGCCGTGCCCGGTGAGGTCGAGGCCGGGATCCTCCGGGACCTGCTCGTGCGGTTCCACGTCGGTGGCCGGCAGCAGGATCGTGAAGGTGGTGCCGATGCCCTCCTCGGAGTAGATCTGCACGGTCCCGCCGGCCTGGGTGATGATCCCGTAGACGGTGGCCAGGCCGAGGCCGGTGCCCTGGCCGCTCGGCTTCGTGGTGAAGAACGGCTCGAACACCTTGTCGATCACCTCACGGGGCATGCCGGTGCCGGTGTCGGAGACGCGCAGGCGCACGTACCGGCCCGGCGGAAGCCCGGCCTGGGCGGCGACGTGCTCGATGTCCACCTCGACCGCGGCGGTGTCGATGGTGAGCCGGCCGCCGGTCGGCATCGCGTCCCGGCCGTTCACCGCCAGGTTCACCAGCACCTGCTCCATCTGGCCCGGGTCCATCATCACCGACGGCAGGCCGGCCGGGGTCCGCACGGTCAGGGTGATGTGCTCGCCGAGTGACCGCCTCAGCATCTGGTGCACCTCGGTGACCACGTCGTTCAGGTTCAGCGGCCGGGGCCGGATCACCTCCCGCCGGGCGAAGGCGAGCAGCTGGTGGGTGAGGTCGCTGCCCCGGCGGGCGGCCCGGGCGATCTGCTCGGCGTCCGAGGCGGGTGGGGTGCCGGCGGAGTCCTCGATGATGAACGACGCGTAGTTGAGGATCACCGCGAGCAGGTTGTTGAAGTCGTGGGCGATGCCGCCGGCCAGCTGCCCGAGGCTCTCCAGCCGCTGGGTCTGCTGAATCCGGGCCTCCAGGCGCTGCTTCTCGGCCTCCTCGCGCAGCCGGCGCCGCTCCTCCTCGGTGGCCAGGCGGTCGGTGATGTCGCGGACCACGGCCACGGTCACCACGCCGCTGTCGGTGTGCAGGGCACTGCAGGCGATGTCGACCGGGATCTCGGTGCCGTCGCGGCCGATCGCACGGCGGGCGGCCCAGCGCTGGTCGGCCTGGCCGTCGGCGGCGCGTTCGGAGTCCAGCGGGGTGGTGTCCTCGCCGGTCCACAGCACCGCCGAGGCGGCCGGCAGCCCGTCCGGCAGGAGCCGGTTCAGCGGCATGTGCAGCAGGTCGTACCGGGTATGGCCGAACAGCCGCTCGGCCTCGGCGTTGACCAGCACCATCTCACCGGACGCGGCGACGCCGAGCACCGCGTCCGGCGCCGCGTCGAGGATCGCCTGCACCTGGGCCTCGGCCCGCTCCCGGTCGCTGATGTCGCGGGTGGTGCTGGTCGTGCCGACGATCGTGCCGTGTTCGTCGAGCAGCGGGGACACCAGCGTCGACACCGCGATGATCTCGCCCCTGGCGGTACGCCGGACGCTGCGGTACCGGTCCACCCGGCCGCCCAGCCGGACCAGCAGCCGGACCTGCTTCTCGTCGGCCTGCCGGTCGGCCGGGATGATCTCGTCGATCGATTTGCCGATGATGTCGGCCGGCGGATGGCCGTAGAGCGCCTCGGCGCCCGGGTTCCAGGACAGCACGCGGCCGTCCAGGTCGATGGTGACGATCGCGTCGTGCGAGGACTGCACGATCGAGGCGAGCAGCGAACGGTTGCGGGCCGCCTCCCGTTGCACCGTGTCGTCGCGCAGGACCGCGGTCACGTACCTCTCCCCGTCGGGCGCCCGCACCGCGGAGAGCGAGACCTCGACCGGAAAGACGGTGCCGTCGCGGCGCGTGCCGCGAAGCGGCAGCCGCCGCAGCGGAAGCGGATGCGGGTCGCGCACATCGTCCGGGATCAGATCATCGAGGGTACGGCCGACGAGCGGCTCGGTCGTGTAGCGGAACATCTCGTGCGCCCGGCGATTGGCCATGGTGATGGTGCCGTCCGAGCGGCTCACGATGATCGCGTCCGGGGCGGTGTCGATGAGGAGCCCCGGGATCCCGGTTGACTCCACCGATGCCTCCCGCCCTCCACGGTACTTCTGTCCGGATATTTCGGGCATGAGGTTGGGGTAATCAGGGAACGTATTCAGTGTGAGCACCGCAGCAGAGCCGCCCATCGACCCGAACCGGCCCAGCACGGCCCGTATCGCCGACGCCTTCCTGGGCGGCACCCACAACTTCGCCTCGGACCGTGCCGTGGCCGCCCGGGCCATCGAGCTGCTGCCCGACACCCCGGCGATCGCCCGCGCCAACCGGGCCTTCCTGCGCCGCGCGGTCCGGTACGCGGCCGGGCGGGGCATCCGGCAGTTCCTCGACCTCGGCGCCGGCATCCCGAGCGTGTGCAACGTGCACGAGGTGGCCCGGGAGGTGGCCCCCGACGCCCGGGTGGTCTACGCCGACATCGATCCCACCGCCGTCCTGTACGCCCGCCATCAGGTCGACGGCGACCCGGCGGCCGCGGCCGTGCGCGCCGACCTGCTGCGGCCCGCCGCCCTGCTGGACGAACCGGAGGTCCGGGATCTGCTGGACCTGAACCAGCCGATCGCCGTGCTCCTGAGCAACGTCCTGCACTTCCTGCCGGACGGGCCGGCCCTGGACACGGCGCTGGCCGGGTACCGGGAGGCGGCCGCACCCGGCAGCATCCTCGCGATCTCACACGTCACGCCCAGCGACCACGCCGAACTGACGGAGCGGTTCACCGCGCTCTACAACCGCACCGAGACACCACTGACACCGCGCAGAACCGGCGAGGTGGAACGGCTCTTCACGGGCTGGCGGCTGGTGGAGCCCGGCCTCGTCTACTGCCCGGAATGGCGGCCCGACCCGGACGACGAGCCGGTCAGCGACCCCGCCCGATTCGTGACCCTGGGCGGCGTCGGCGAGAGATAGCGATCCCGGCGTCGGCCGGCCGGTCCCAGCCGTCGCAGCTGTCCTCCGGCTCGATCTCCAGGAGGTCGAACAGGTCCGGACCGGAGTGCCCGGTGTCCACCGAACTCCCGATCAGGCCCATGATGGCGGCACAGTTGCGCCCGTACCCCTGGATCATGCGGTCCACCCGGGTGGGCTGGCCACAGCGACGGCACGGCCGCATCCGCTCCGATGATCTCGCTTCCCCCACCCCTCGATTATCCGGCGATCCGGCGCCGTCACGCGGGAACTGGATTACTTCGACTGAGACGGCCGTCACCCACCCGATCGGGCATTGGTAGCCTAGCCCCACCAATCTCTTGTGGCATTTATCCGACATGTCGGATTTTCTGGCATAGAGTTGGTCAGGGGGAATGACACCCCCGGACCTCAGGAGCACAAGAGTGGAAATCGTTCGGCGTCTCGGTCTCTCTCCACGGCAGCGCGGCAGCCTGTCCAACGCCACCTGCCCGGACATCTTCGAACTCGCCGACGGCGACTTCGCCGTCATCGGCACCGACCGCACCGCCGAATTGAGGGACAAACTGCCCGCGGACGCGGGCGTCGCGGACTACGAGAAGATCGTCGTGGTGTCCCGCGCCACGATCGTGGCGGCGCGCGCGGACATCCCGAACGCCTGAACGCGCCGGGGCCGCCGGTCAGGCGGCTTCCGGTTCACCCAGATCCTCCACGGCCACGACCGGGCGGGCCACCCGGTGGTGGCCGTGCTCCGTTCGCCGCTCGCCGTTGGCGACCGCCTCGTAGTCACGCCACAACCGGTCCACCGCCTGCGCCAGCAGGAACTCCTCCGATCCGGGCGCCAGGGAGGAGCGGGCGCAGGGTCATTGCGTTCTCGGATAGCTGCTGGTCACTGCGGTGATCAGGTCGTTTGACCGGCGGTTGGCTTGACGGGTGGCGCGGGCGATGTTGGTGGCGCCGGTGGTGCGGTGCCAGCCGATCGCAGTGTTACGTAGGGTCGCGATGACGGCGGGTCCGGTTCCGGTCCGGGCTTGGTGTTGGTCTTCACGGAACGTCACGTCGCGGACGTGATGGAGGCGGTTCTCGATGTGCCAGTGCCGGCGGATCCAGGTTTGCAGGTCGCGGGGCAGGGCTTGGCCTGCGGGTAGGGACACGGTCAGGTAGGCGGTTTCTCGGCTGCTCCTGCCTGCGATGATGCGGGTCCGGGTGATCCGGACGGCCTGCTGGGCGTGGGGGAAGGTGATGCCGCCGGGCGTGGCGACGGTGACGGCTTTGACGGTGCGGGTCTCGCGGCGGCCGTGTCCGCGGTCGCGGGTCCGGTCACCGACCGGGATCTGTGCCCAGGGAAGCCGTTTGAGCTGCTTGAACAGGGTCGGCTGGTTACCTTTCACCTGGACGAGCAGGTGTGCCTGGCGGATGGTGACCTCGTCGGCGTGCCTGGTTTGGGTGTGCAGGGCGTCGGCGATGAACAGGACTCCGGCGAGGGTTCCGAGGACCGTTTCGACGGCGTCGAGCAGCGGTGCGAACGACGTGATCTCGTTGCTTTTCGTGTCCACGGTGACCTGGGCGAGCACAATCCCGGTGGCGGTGTCCAGGGCGGACATCAGGTGGACCTGACGGCCGTCGCCGAGGCGGGCGCCGCGCAGGGTCTTGCCGTCGATCGCGATCACCCGGCGGTACCGGCGTGGTGGTGGGCCCGGCGGGTCGGTTCGGGTGTGCAGCCAGCCTGCGAGAACGGCGGCAAGCAGGGTCGGGTCGAGACGGATCAGTAGTCGCCACATCGTTGTCGAAGCGGGAACGGCATTGCCGAAGCCGAGCCGGTTGCGGGCGTGTTCGTCGAGGTCATGGAGCCAGTCGGTGATCGCCGCGAATGATGATGCGCCGGCTATGACCGCGCAGACCGCGACTGCCAGTACCGCGGCCAGCGGGTAGCGGATTCCTCGTGGGTCACGTGGATCCGGAACCTTTGCGAGCGCGTGCAGCAACCCGTTGTGTTCACCGTCGGTGATCAGTGCGGGTGCGCCGATGGCGTGGGGTGTCGTGACGGTCAGTGCGGTGATGAGAGATGATGCCATCGGCGGGTGAGGTCCTCGGAGCTTCGTGCGGCGTAGAGAACTTCATGATCACCGATGTGATCTCACCCGCCACCTTCGCCTCCACAGAGGCCACTCATCTCATGAAACCCCAGTTCAGACGTCCTCCTTCGGACTACGCAATCGCCCTGGGAGCGGGCGTACTCGCCGAGCCGCCAGTACTCCCGCATCAGCGGGCTGGTGAACAGGTACCGCATCATCTCCAGCATTTCCTGACGGCTGTTCTCGGTGACCACGAGCGAGATCCGCTGGAGCTGATAGATGAGGTTGGCGTAGAGCAGTTGACGGTTCTTCTCAGGCGAGACGTCCGGGCCGAATTCTGGCCACACCGCGGCCAGTGAGCGGTCGTTTATGGCCAATTTGATGATCTCGAAGTGGAGCAGCCCGAGATTCGCCTCAGCGGATCGCTGCAATTCCGAACCCTGCTGCACGTGCAAATGCCGCTGCTGTTCGAGCTCGCGCCGTTGCTCGCGCATCTCCTGGAACTGCATCCGCCCGGTGCCGACCAGGACCACCAGCGCCAGGCCGCTGATGATCGAGCTCAGCACGCCGAAGGTCTGACCGACGTTGCTCCACTTCGCCCAGTCCGCCGCATCACCCTGCCGGCCCAGCAGAACGGCCACGCCGACCCCGGCGGCGAGCGTCAGCACGGTGCCCAGCGCGACCGCCGCCATCCACCAGAACAGCCGAACGGCCGTGATCATCCTTTCCGGGGCCTCTCCGCCTTCTTTCATCGCCGGGACCGCCTCTCCCCCACCCCACCTTGTGCACATGGTGGCAGCGGATGGCGGGAATTTGCCACTCCGAATGGATGAGTGAATTTGCAGGGCGCACGATTAACGATCGTTTTGGGGCGGGACGATGCGACCGGCCCACCCCGGGGAATCAGGATTCGCCGACGGCTTCGGCCAGTTCCTGCTTGCTCATCCGGGAGCGGCCCGTGATGTGCTGCTCCTTCGCCTTCTCGTACAGCTCTCTACGGGTGGCGGCATGGTGGTCGCCGCCGTCCGGGAGGGAGCTCATCGTGGCCTCGGCGAAGCGGCGGCCCATCTCCTCGCGCTCGTCGTCGGCCAGCCGCTGCTCCAGGACCGGGAGCAGGTCCTCCTCCTCTTCCTGTACGTGGTGGCGCAACTCGCCCGCGATGGCCGCGATCGTGCCGCCGTACCCGGGGTCGCCGGGGTCGCCGCGGAGGAGGTTCTGCAGCATCTCCTCGACCTGGTGGTGTTCGGTGGTGCCGTCCTTGACCTCTTCGCCCTCGTCGGCGGCCAGGTCGCGGATGGCCGGGTAGACGAAGTCCTCCTCGGCCTCGGAGTGTGGCAGGAGCATCCGGGCCACCGCCTGCATCAGTTCGGCCCGGTCGGCGCCTCCCTCTTCGGCCCGGGTGAGCAGATCCTCGACCTGCCGGTGCTGCTGTTTGATGATCTCCACGATGTCCGGCACGGCTGGCCCCCTCGGTGGAAAGGTTGGATGGAACGCCTGGCGAGATACCCGGAAAGGGACGGGTCATCCCCACAGCAAACGCTCATCTTCGCGGCCGTAGTCTCCGTGGGCCGACGGGGAAGAGGAGTCACACGTGCAGCCGTTCCGGATCTTCAGGATCACCGCGATCGCCGAGGCGTTCTCGTGGACGGGCCTGCTCGTCGGGATGTATCTGAAGCACGTCACCGAGACCACCGAGGCGGGTGTGTGGCTGTTCGGCCGGCTGCACGGGGCGCTGTTCGTCGCCTACCTGGTGGCCACGCTGTGGGTGGCGCGCGCCGAGCGGTGGTCGCCGTGGCGCACCCTGTTCGGCCTGGCGGCGTCGATTCCGCCGCTCACCACACTGATCTTCGAGCGCTGGGTGGCCCGGCGCCGAGAGGCCCCCGCGGACTCGGTGGCCGCCACCGCCTGAGTCCGCGGGCCCGCCCCGCGACCTATTTGACGGCTATCGGGTTCACCGGTGAGCCGACCGCCCCGGTGATCGGCAGCGGCGCCGCGGTCAGCCAGAACTCGTAGACCCCGTCGGACGCGCAGTCGAGAGCGAGCGCGTCCAGGTCCCACATCTCGGCGATGAACAGGCCGATGTGCGGGATGGACACCTGATGCAGCGGCTGAAAGGCGTCGTCGAACTCGTTGGGCCGCACCTCGAAGCCCCACGTGTCGGTGGCGATCGCCGCGATCTCGGTGTGGTGCAGGGTGCCGGTGTCGAGCATGGTGTGCACCGGGTTGGTGCGCCGCCGCCAGCCTTTCTGCGGCCCGTTCGCGTCGAACGACTGCGACAGCGAGAAGGAGACGCCGCGGCGGATCAGCGCGGCGGCCTCCCTGCGCTTGCCGGGGGTCAGGAAGTTCATGGTTCCGCGTACGTCGTCCGCGCCCCACCGCCCCCAGGTGGAACATCGTTGCGCGGCGACGGAGCCCTCCGGGCACCGGCCTGCTACTGCCGGTGCTGCTCACCTGGGCCACCAACGGGCTGTCCTTCGCCGAACGCGGCCGGGGCACCGGCCTGTGGACCGGCACCCTGTTCATCGGCGAATTCCTCTCCCCGGTCCTGATCACCGGCCTGTCCGGCGCCTTCGGCGGCCTGCGCCCGGCCCTGGGCGTACTCGGGGTCGCGACCGCCGTCCTCGCCGTCGCCACGCCGGCGATCGTCCCCCGCTCCGCCGCCCCCTTGAACGTCACCCACGACTGGCCCCCGGCCGGCCTTTGTGGTCAAGGTCCGCGTTTCGCTTCCGCTTCTTTTCTGGTACGCGTGTCGCTGTCCCGCCTTGCCGGGGCCGTTCCGTCCGGTCGGCGCGCGCTCGCTGCCCACTACAGCCTGTGCCGCGCCCGCCGGGCGTAGATCGGTGGGACACTCCCGCACGTGCTGCCGCTCGCTCCGGGTGGGTGTTGCGCTTTCTGCCCGCCAGGCCCGCCGCTCCCGCCAGGCGGGTGGTCACGGTTGTGCTCGCCAGGCAACCGGGGGGTGGTCCCGGCCGTCACGCCGATCGCGCCGGGCGGGTGGTGGCGCTGCGGACGCGTCACCCGGTGCGATCTTGAACGATTTACCACCCGAGGCGGTGGTAAATCGTTCAAGATCGCACAACAGCGGCGGGCAAAGAGGGCGAAACGGGCGCCTTTTTCTGGCGAAAGCCCCATTTCCGCCCAGCGCGGCGGACGGCGCCCCCATTTGGTGGTTCGCCCGACCGGGCGCTTGACGGAGAACCGCAAACACCCAAGAAGAAGACTCTCTCGGGTGTCCAATCGTTCAAGATCGCAGAGCGTCGGCATGCAAAGCGACGAAGCGGGCATCTGTTCCCGGCGAAAGCCCCGTTTCCACCCGGCGCGGCGGCAGATCCGGTGGCGGCGACCGGGCCGGCCTGCCCGGGCACCGATCTACGCCCGGCCGGCGCGGCAAAGGCCGCGGTAGGCAGCGAGATCGCGCCGACCGGACGGGACGACCCGGAAAAGGCGGGACGAGGACCCGCGTATCAGAAAGGGAGCCGGAAGCGGAACGCGGACCTCCAGCCGGTCAGGCGTTGCTCAGGGTGGGGAGGACGCGGCCGGATCCGTAGGAGGTGCCGGCCCGGTCGCGCTCCAGCCAGCCCGACTCGACCAGCATGCGGCGGACCGCGGCCACGTCGTCGGCGGCCGCTGCGATGCGGTCGTTCACCTCGGGCTCGGTCAGGACGCCGTCGACCGCGAGGAAGCGGGCGAACAGCTCGGCGGCCTGCTGGTAGCGGTCGCTCATGGTGGGTGGCAGGCTGGTCAGCCGGCCGTGCGAGAAGAACGGTCTGAGCTGCGGGTACTCCCGGAGGAGCGGGGCGATCGGCTGGACCCGGTCGAGCGCCTGGGCGGCCTCGCGCAGCACGTCGGCCACGGCGCGGTAGACGCCGTCGCCGGTGCCGGTGGCGACGCCCGCGCCGACCAGCCGGCCGAGCAGTTCGCCCACCTCCGGTTTCGGCAGATCCAGGTGGATGGACATCTCGGCGATGGTGCAGCCGTCCCGGCCGTGCCGGACCAGTTCGGCGAAGGCCCGCAACCGGGCGGGATGGGACAGCAGCATGAGGAGCCCGGAGGCGTGCGCGGCGGGTACGGACATCCCCACACCGTAGGCACCCCCGGAACCGACGGCACCCGAATTTCTCATTGACTTCTCTCGATCACTGGGCGAGGCTGTGGCCACAGCACGCCGCCGGAGCCACGCGGCGCGGAGGCATGGGCAGCTTCCGCCAGTCCACCGCAGGCGGACCTGTCGCGCCGAGTGACGGTCCCGAGCTCAGGAGTGCTGAGTTCACATGCTTACATCCGTACGCATCAAGTTTTTGATCAGTGCCGTGGTAGCGGCCTTGGCCGCGTCGCTCACCGTGCTCGCCGTGCAGAGCGGCCCGGCCGCCGCGCACGGCAACGTCACCGGCCCGGCATCCCGCAACTACGGCTGTTTCGAGCGATGGGGCTCGGACTTCCAGAACCCGATCATGGCCACCGAGGATCCGATGTGCTGGCAGGCATGGCAGGCCAACCCGAACGCCATGTGGAACTGGAACGGCCTGTTCCGTGAGGGTGTGGCCGGCCAGCACGAGACCGTCATCCCGGACGGTCAGCTGTGCAGCGCCGGGCACACCGAGAGCGGACGCTACAACGCCATGGACGCGATCGGCGACTGGAAGGCCACGTCGATCGGCAACTCGTTCACGGTGCACCTCTTCGACGGGGCGCGGCACGGCGCCGACTACATCCGGGTCTACGTGACCAAGCCCGGCTTCAATCCGGTGACCACCGCTCTCAAGTGGTCCGATCTGCAACTGCTGACCACGGTGCCGAACACACCGGCGGCACAGTGGACCCAGCAGCTGACCAACGGCGTGCAGATGGACATCCCGGTCAGCGTGTCCGGCCGGTCCGGGCGGGCCATGCTCTACACCATCTGGCAGGCCAGCCACCTGGACCAGTCGTACTACTTCTGCAGTGACGTGAACTTCGGCGGCGCCACCAGTTCGCCGTCGTCGTCCCCGTCCACCTCGCCCTCGTCATCGCCGTCGACCTCCCCGTCGGTGTCGCCGTCGGTGTCGCCCAGCACGTCCACGCCGCCGGTGACCGGCTCCTGTGCCGCGACCCACTCGGTGACGTCGCAGTGGTCGGGCGGCTACCAGGGTGAGGTCAAGGTGACCGCGGGCTCCGCGGCGGTGAAGGGCTGGACCGTGACGCTGACCTACCCGGGCACGTCACCGATCCAGCAGGTCTGGAACGCGAGCCTCACCACCAACGGCAGTACGGCCGTGGCGACGAACGCGTCGTACAACGGCAGCCTTGCGGCCGGCGCGAGCACGACCTTCGGCTTCCTCGGCTCGGGCACGGCGGTCGCGCCGACGCTCACCTGCGCGGCCACCACCTGACCCTTTCGCATCGGCGTTCATCTTTGTTACAGTGCGATTAATGGGAGCGCTCCCAGAGATCTAGCCGTCCCCCATCCCCCAGAAACGGAGGCCAGGCAACATCCGCGTGGCTCGGCTCCGTCCACGCACGTGCTGTGACTCCACGACGGGAAGCGCGGGCGCCCCACCCGCTCCCGTCACCGCCGCCAGGCCGCCGGTTCCTCCGGCCCGAAGCGGCGGGCACTCCCGCCGCGGTCACCCCACCGCGGCAGTTCACCGGCAGCGGCACCGGGACGCCAGACGGCGTCCCGGTGCCGCTGCTGCGCTTCCCCGAATCCCGCACCCAAGCGGGTGGCCGCACACAAGACGCGGCGCGCAGGCAACCACCGACCCCATAGGGCACGCCGACACACACGACAACGCGACCGCGTGCGCCCACCTGCCGTTGAAACCGCTCGACGGCGGGTGTTCGCCCATCCCGCCGCGATTCAAGCGGCGCGGGAGTGGAGGGCGCCGTTTCCGCACGGAGAGCCACCTGGCGCACGATCGCACCACGCCGGGTGACCAGAATGCCGTCATGGCATCTGTTCAGATCGCGGTTTGCGGGCCCGCGGAATGCACCGTGGAGGAGACCGAGCGGGCACGGCGGGTCGGTGAGCTGCTCGCCGGGGCGGGCGCGGTGGTGCTCTGCGGCGGCGGGGCCGGGGTGATGACCGCGGTCGCGGCCGGCGCGCGGTCCCGGGGCGGGCTGGTCGTCGGGGTGTGGTCCGGGGACAGCCGGGCCGGGGCGTCGCCGGATCTGTCGGCGACCGTGGTCACCGGGATGGGTCAGGCCCGGAACGCGATCCTCGTCCGGAGCGCGGACGCCCTGATCAGCGTCGGCGGCTCGTGGGGCACGCTCAGCGAGATCGCCCTCGGCATGCGCCGCGGCGACCTGCCGGTGGTCGCCCTGGGCGGCTGGCGGATCACGCACGCCGACGGCACCCCGGTGCCGGGCATCCACCACGTGGACACGCCCGAGTCTGCCGTCGAGTTCGTCCTGCGCTGAGGGACCACCGATCTCAGCCCGGCGGGCGCGGCACAGGCGGGCGTGGGCAGGGGATCGCGGCTCTGTCGTACGAAATCTGGGTTTTGACCAACCGGCGGGCGGGAGGCGCGACGTTGAGCCCGCTGCCCGCCGGTGGGGTTCAGGGGGCCAGCAGGGGCACGTCGAGGCGGGCGGTCAGGTCGTCGACGGTGATCCCGTGGGTGTCGCGGACCTGGACGCCGTCGGGGGTGATCAGGAAGGTGGCCACGTCGGTGTAGACGCGGGTCACGCACGCCTTGCCGGTCAACGGGTAGGTGCAGGCCGGAACGAGTTTCGGCTCGCCGGTCTTGGTGAAGAGGGTCATCATCACCCAGACCTCCTTGGCGCCGACCGCGAGGTCCATGGCGCCGCCGACCGCGGGGATGGCGTCCGGTGCGCCGGTGTGCCAGTTGGCCAGGTCGCCGTCGGCGGACACCTGGAAGGCGCCCATCACGCAGACGTCGAGGTGGCCGCCGCGCATCATGGCGAAGCTGTCGGCGTGGTGGAAGTAGGCGGCGCCGGGCAGTTCGGTGACCGGCTGTTTTCCGGCGTTGGTGAGGTCCCGGTCGGCCTCCTCGTCGGGCACCACCTCGCCCATGCCGAGCATGCCGTTCTCGGTGTGCAGGATGACGCCGCTGTCCGGTTTCAAGTATCGGGCGATCGACGTGGGCTGGCCGATGCCGAGGTTGACGTAGGCGCCCTCGGGGATGTCCGCGGCGATGAGCTGGGCGAGTTCGGCGGTCTTCATCGCGGGACCTCCACGAGCCGGTTCACGTAGATGGAGGGGGTCACGATGTTCTCCGGGTCGAGTTCGCCGATCTCGACGATCCTCGACACCTGGGCGATCGTTAGCTTGGCGGCGGTCGCCATGACCGGGCCGAAGTTGCGGGCCGTCTTGCGGTAGACGAGGTTGCCGAGCCGGTCGGCGACGTGCGCGCGGATCAGGGCGACGTCGCCGTGGATCGGGTACTCCAGGACGTACTCGCGGCCGTCGATGACCCTCGTCTCCCGCCCCTCGGCGATCGGGGTGCCGACGCCGGTCGGGCAGTAGAAGGCGCCGATCCCGGCGCCGGCCGCGCGCATCCGCTCGGCCAGGTTGCCCTGCGGGACCAGCTCCAGCTCGATCTTTCCGGCCCGGTACATGCCGTCGAAGTGCCAGGAGTCCGCTTGGCGCGGAAAGGAGCAGACCATTTTTCGTACGCGTCCCGCGGCGATCAGCGCGGCCAGGCCGGTGTCCCCGTTCCCGGCGTTGTTGCTGACGATGGTGAGGTCGCCGGCGCCGTGCTCGATCAGCGCGTCGATCAGCTCGACCGGCATCCCGGCCATGCCGAACCCGCCGACGAGGACCGTGTCCCCGTCGTTGATCTCCTTGACCGCGGTCAGCGCGTCGGTTGTGCGTGTCTTCACTGAGTGCAGTTCTCCAGGACGACGGCGAGGGCCTGGCCCACGCCGATACAGATGGCCGCGACACCCCAGCGCTGGTTGCGTTCGCGCAGCACGTGGGCGAGGGTGCCGAGGATCCGGGCGCCGGACGCGCCGAGCGGGTGGCCGATGGCGATGGCGCCGCCGCGGGTGTTGACGATCCCCGGGTCGATGCCCCAGGCGTCGACGCAGGCCAGCGACTGTACGGCGAACGCCTCGTTGAGTTCGACCGCGCCGACGTCGGACCAGCCGATGCCGGCCTGCCGCAGCGCCTTCTCGGCGGCCTGGACCGGGGCGAACCCGAAGTCCTGCGGGTCGAGGGCGTGCGCGCCGCGGCCGGCGATCCGGGCGATCGGGTCGAAGCCGATGTGGAAGGCGGCGGCCGCGGTGCCGAGCAGCACGGCCCCGGCGCCGTCGTTGAGCGGGGAGGCGTTGCCGGCGGTGATCGTCCCCTCCCTGCGGAAGGACGGCTTGAGTTTGGCGAGCTTCTCGGCGCTGCTGTCGGGCCGGATGCCCTCGTCCCTGGTCAGGTCACCGGCCGGCACGGTCAGGGAGTCGTAGAAGCCGTCGTTCCAGGCCTTGTCGGCGAGCTGGTGGGAACGGGCCGCGAACGCGTCCTGCCGGTCCCGGGAGATGCCGTACTTCTCCCCCAGCTGCTCGTTGCACTCACCCAGCGAGATCGTCCACTCGGCCGGCATCCGCGGGTTGACCAGGCGCCAGCCGAGCGTGGTGGAGACCGCCTCCAGGTTGCCGGCCGGGAAGGCGCGGGACGGTTTCGGCAGCACCCACGGGGCCCGGGTCATCGACTCGACGCCGCCGATCACCACGATCTCGGCGTCCCCGGCGGCGATCGCCCGGGAGCCGATGATGGCGGCGTCCAGGCTGGAGCCGCAGAGCCGGTTCACGGTCGACGCCGGGACGCTGGTGGGCAGGCCGGCGAGCAGCACGGCCATCCGGCCGACGTTGCGGTTGTCCTCGCCGGCGCCGTTGGCGTTGCCCCAGTAGACGTCGTCGATGCGGCCGGGGTCCAGGTCCGGGGCCTTGGCGAGCAGGCCGGTCAGGGCGGTGGCGGCCAGGTCGTCGGGGCGCACGTCGGCGAGGGCGCCGGAGTAGCGGCCGAACGGGGTACGGGCGGCGGCGTAGACGAACGAATCGGTCACTGGTGCTGCTCCTCGTCGAGCTCGGTCAGGACGCGCTGGGCGATCCGGAAGGCGGTGTTGGCGGCGGGAACGCCACAGTAGATCGCGGTCTGGAGGATCAGTTCCTTGATCTCGTCGTCGGACAGGCCGTTGGTGCGGGCCGCCCGTACGTGCATGGCCAGCTCCTCGTGGTGTCCGAGAGCGATCAGGGCGGTCAGGGTGATCAGCGAGCGGTCCCGCCGTTCCAGGCCGGGGCGGGTCCAGATCTCGGCCCACGCGTACCGGGTGATCATGTCCTGGAAGTCGCGGGTGAACGCGGTGGTCCCGGCGGTGGCCCGGTCCACGTGCGCCGGCCCGAGCACCTCCCGGCGGACGCTGATGCCGGTCGCGCGCAGCTCGTCGAAGTGCTGGTCGAGCAGGGTGGCGACGACCTCCGGGGCCTCGGCCGGGGCCAGGTGGGCGACGTCGTCGAGGACCACCAGGCGGCCGTGCAGGACGCCGTCCGCGATGGCGGCCAGGCTGTCCACCGGGGTCGGCTTGTCGTGCCCGCCGGCCACCGCCAGCACCGGGGCGGCGATCTCGGCGAGCCGGTCGCGGACGTCGAACTCGGCCAGCGCCTCGCACGCCCGCGCGTAGCTCTCCGTGTCGGTGGCCCGCAGCGCCGCGATCAGCGGCTCGGCGCCGGTGAATCCGGGCGCGAACCAGCGCTCCCGGGATCCGGCGACCACCGGCTCCATGCCCTCGGCCCGGACCAGTTTCGCCCGGTCGTGCCACATCGGCGCCTCGCCGATCCGCGCGCCGGTGCAGAGCAGCGCGGCCGCGGTCACCCGCTCGGGCGCGTCCAGCAGGAGTTGCAGGCCGACGGCGCCGCCGATCGAGTCGCCGGCGTAGCCGAAGGCCTCCCCCGGCCGGATCCGCCCGGCCAGCGCGAGCACCTCCCGGGCCAGGTCGGCGATGGTGTACGGGCCGGTCGCCGGGGCGCTGCGGCCATGGCCGGGCAGATCCCAGCCCACCACGTGGTAACGGCCGTAGAGGCGGGCGGCGCAGCGTGCCCACAGCGTCTCGGCGGTGGTCCCCACCGACGGCCCGAGCAGCAGCAACGGCCGGCCGGGGGCGTCGGTGAAGGTGGTCGCGGTCAGCAATCTGGTCCCTCTCCGCGCCTCGGCGCGAGCTTTTTCAGGGGTACGGCGTACCGGCGGCCGGTCATCAGCGGTGCTCCTTCGCACGGGCGATGGCGGCGTCGATGATCCGGTCGGTGGTGCCCGGGTAGGGCTCGCCGGAGGCCGCGCCCGGGTTGATCGACCGCTGTTCGGCGTCGATCCCGGGCCGGGCCGCGGTCAGGTTGGCGGTCATCCAGGCGGTCTCCACCTGGAGCCCGGCCAGCAGCTCGGCGGTCTGCGAGCCGGCCGTCACGGTGCGGCGGGCCAGCGTGCGCAGGGTGGCCCATTCGACGTGCCAGCCGCCGTCCGGCCGCTCGTCGACGGCGGCGGCCGCGCCCGCGTGCACGGTCGCGGCCAGGAACGGGGCGGCCAGCGCGGCCCGCTTGACCAGGACGGACAGCACCGGGTTCTGCTTGTTCGGCATGGCCGACGAGCCGCCGCGCCCGGCGACCGTGCCCTCGGACAGCTCGTGGATCTCCGGCCGGGCGGCGACGAGCACGTCGTTGGCGATCCGCCCCCACGCGTCGGTGCAGGTCACCATGGCGTCGGCGAGGCCGGTGAGCGGCGCCCGGGCGGTGTGCCAGGGGTCGCGCACCGGCAGGCCGAGGGTCTCCGCGGTGGTCTCGATCAGGTCGCCGACCACCACCGCGGAGCCGGACAGGGCGACCGGCGCGGCCAGGCTGCCGGCCGCGCCGCCGACCTGCAACGGCAGGTCCGAGACGGCGGCCAGGCGGTCCCGGGCGTCCAGCACGCCGGTCAGCCAGCCGGCGGCTTTGAGACCGAAGGTGATCGGTACGGCGTGCTGGGTCAGCGTGCGTCCGGCCATCGGGGTGTCCCGGTGCTCCTCGGCGAGCCGGGCCAGGGTCGTGGCCTGGGCGGCCAGGTCGTCGCCGATCCGGTCGGCGGCGTCGCGCAGGCACAGCGCCAGCCCGGTGTCCACCACGTCCTGGCTGGTGAGGCCCCGGTGCAGCCAGGACGCGGCGGCCGGGTTACGCGCTCCGAGCCGTTTGCGGAGGAGCTTGAGCAGCGGGATGAGCGGGTTGCCGCCGGACTCGGCGCCGGCCGCCACCGCCGCCACGTCGTCCGGGCCGATCAGCCCGTTCAGGTCGTCCCGGGCGTCCGGGGCGGCGACGCCGTGCAGCACGAGCGCGGCCAGCCAGGCGGCCTCGGCACGGACCATGGCCGCACACACGGCCGCGTCCGTGAAGAGGTCACCGGCCCGCTCGTCACCGGGCCACAACAGATCGCTCACCGCGTACCCCTCATGCTCTTCGCCTCACCACCGGATGCCCGGAACGCGCGGCACGAACCGTGCGTCAGGCCCATGCGTCGCGAAGGCGCGGGTAGGTGAGGAAGATCGTCTCGTCGTCGCCCTGGAGGCGGATGTCGAAGACGGCGCCGTCCGGATCGCGGCGCGCGATCAGCGTGGCGCGGCGGTCCGGCGCGACCGACTCCAGCAGGGTGTCGTTGGCCAGGACGTCCGGGTCGTCCGGCAGGTAGGCCCGGGTGAACAGGCGGTCGAGCAGGCCGCGGGCGAAGACCGTGACGGCGAAGAACGGCGCCTTTCCGGGCTCGGTGGCGCCCGGTTCCAGGGTGGTGAACTGGTAGTGCCCGTCCGGGCCGGTGGCGGCGCGGCCCCAGCCGGTGAAGGTCCAGCCGTCGCGGCGCAGCGAGCCGGGCTGGCGCAGGATGTGGCCCTGCGGGTCGGCCTGCCAGATCTCGATGACCGCGTCCGGGACCGGGTCACCGGCGCCGTCGTAGACGTGGCCGTGCAGGCGCAGCGCCCGCGGGTGGCCCGGGGGGACCAGCTCGTTCATGCCGTCGTACTCCAGCCCCAGGTGGAAGAAGGGGCCGACGGTCTGCCCGGGAACCGCGCTCATTTGACTTCTTCCTCGGTGTCGGACTCCAGCGGAGTGCGGTGGGTGCCGGTGAGAACGATGTCCCAGCGGTAGCCGGTGCTCCACTCCGGGGTGGTCACGTCGTGGTCGTACTGGGCGATCAGCAGTTCCCGCGCCTTGGGGTCGGTGATCGACTGGTAGATCGGGTCGAGCGGGAACAGCGGGTCGCCCGGGAAGTACATCTGGGTGACCAGGCGCTGGGTGAAGTCGGTGCCGAAGATCGAGAAGTGGATGTGGGCGGGCCGCCACGCGTTGATGTGGTTGCGCCACGGGTACGGTCCCGGCTTGATGGTCTGGAACCGGTAGGTCCCGTCCGGCCCGGTGAGCATCCGGCCCACTCCGGTGAAGTTCGGGTCGTGCGGCGCCGGGTGCTGGTCGCGCTGGTGCCGGTAGCGGCCCGCGGCGTTGGCCTGCCACACCTCGACGAGCTGGCCGGCGACCGGGCGGCCGTCGCCGTCGAGGACCCGGCCGGTGACCACGATCCGCTCGCCCAGCGGGGTGCCGGCGTGCTGGATGGTCAGGTCGGCCTCGTCGTCGGCGACGTCACGGTGACCGAAGGCCGGGGCCCACAGCTCGACCGCCTCCGGGTCGATCAGGTGTGCCGGCTGCTTGGGGTGCCGGAGGATGCTGCTCCGGTACGGGGCGTAGTCGATCTTCGGCTGGGGCCCGCCCGATTGCTGGGCCGCCGCCTCGATCTCCCTGTTGATGTCAGCTTGTGACGACTCCATGTTCACGCTCCGGACGCTAGGCGGAAACGCGGCCCGCGGCGATACTCTTCTTCCACTGAACGGAAGGAGGATCCGTGGGGGCCACTGTCACGTCCCGCGCGCTGGCCATCCTCGGCGCCTTCGACGGCGAGCACCGCAGCCTCTCCCTGACCGATCTGGCGCGCCGTGCCGATCTGCCGCTGGCGACCGCGCATCGCCTGGTCGGTGAGTTGCAGCGGTGGGGTGCGCTGGCGCGCGAGCCGAACGGCGAGTACGTGATCGGCCGGCGGATCTGGCAACTCGGGCTGCTCGCGCCGGTGCAGAGCGGCCTGCGCCAGGCCGCGTCCCCATTTTTGCATGATCTGTACGGAACCACCCTCGCGACCGTGCACCTGGCCGTCCGTGACGGTCTCCAGGTCCTGTACGTGGAACGCCTGGCCGGCCACGTCTCGGTGCCGGTGGTGAGCCGGGTCGGGTCCCGCCTGCCGATGCACGCCACCGGGGTCGGCAAGGTGCTGCTCGCCTACGCCCCGGAGGAGGTCCGCATGGAGGTGCTCCAGAACCTCACCCGGATCACCGCCTACACCGTCACCCAGCCCGCCCGCCTGCTGGAACAGTTGCGCCGGGTCCGCGCCGAGGGGTACTCCACCACCGGCGAGGAGATGAGCCTGGGCGCCTGCTCGGTGGCGGTGCCGGTGCGCAGCGGCGACACCGTGGTGGCGGCCCTCGGCATGGTGGTGCCCGACCTGCGCCGGCAACTGCCCCGGCTGGTCTCCGCCCTCCAGGTGGCGGCGCACGGCATCGGCCGGACCCTCACCGGTGATCCTTCCATTCAGTGGAAATAGGGTCTTGTGTCCCGGCGGTTCGGGACTGAACGCTGGGGGCATGCGTACCCAGGTCGCCATCATCGGCGCCGGCCCGGCCGGACTTCTGCTCTCCCACCTCCTCGCCCAGGGCGGGGTCTCCTCGGTGGTCCTGGAGACCCGCTCCGAGGAGTACGTCGCGGCCCGGATCCGGGCCGGCATCCTGGAGCACTCCAGCGTCGAGCTGCTGGAGTCGGTGGGGCTCGGGTCCCGGCTGCGGGCCGAGGGTGACCAGCACCGGGGCATCTACCTCCAGTGGCCGGGCGAACGGCACCACCTGGACTTCGTCGACCTGACCGGGCGCAGCGTGTGGGTCTACGGGCAGACCGAGGTGCAGAAGGATCTGATCGCGGCCCGCCATGCCGACGGTCAGGAGATCCACTACGAGGTGTCGGGGGTCGAGCTGCATGACGTGACTTCCGACCGGCCATATGTGATATTTACCGATAAATCTGGACAGATGCAGCGCCTTGATGCCGCTTTCGTGGCCGGTTGCGACGGCTCGTTCGGGCCCAGCCGGCAGGCCGTGCCCGCCGCGAAGGCGTATGAAAAGGTCTACCCGTACTCCTGGTTCGGGATCCTCGCCGACGTCGCCCCGTCCACCGACGAGCTGATCTACGCCTGGCACCCGAACGGCTTCGCCCTGCACTCGATGCGCTCGGACAGCGTCAGCCGCCTCTACCTCCAGGTCCCCAACGGCACCGACCCGCGGTCCTGGTCCGACGACCGGATCTGGGAGGAGCTGTCCACCCGGCTCGGGCACGGGCAGAACGGCTGGAAACTCAACCCCGGCCCGATCACCGACAAGAGCGTCCTGCCGATGCGCAGCTACGTGCAGACGCCGATGCGGCACGGCAACCTGTTCCTGGCCGGCGACGCGGCACACATCGTCCCGCCGACCGGCGCCAAGGGCCTCAACCTGGCGATCGCCGACGTGGCAATGCTCGGTAAGGCACTCATCGCGTCACTGAAGGAGAAGAACCCGGCGCTTGCCGACCGTTACTCGGACGACGCGCAGCGCCGGGTCTGGCGGTGCACCCACTTCTCCTGGTGGATGACGACGATGCTGCACACCTCCGGCGACCCGTTCGACGCCGAGCTACAGCTCTCGCAACTACGCTGGGTCGCCGGCAGCCGGGCCGGAGCCACCGGCCTCGCCGAGAACTACGCCGGGCTTCCCATCGGGTACTGACCCGCCCTCCGGCGGATCGGTGGCCGCGATGGTCGGCGGCGGCGGAGCGTGGTCGACGGCCTCCCGGTAGGTGCCGGTCGGCAGGGTGGACGGGCTGGCGTCGGGCGGGACTTGCCCGTTCGGCGCGGCCGGCTCCCGGGCCAGCAGGCCCTTGGCCAGTGACGCCACGGTGGCCAGGAACGCCACGTTCAGAGCGGCGTTCCAGTCGAAGGCGGTGACGTCGAAGACGCCCGCCGTCATCGAGCCGGCCAGCGACGACAGGAACGTCTTCGCGAGCCGGACCAGCAGGTCGGGCCAGAAGGCCAGGTTGGTCATCTTCGACAGGTACTGCACTCCGGTGAGGACCATCGAGGAGATGAACGCGCCGATCGCGATGGTGACCGAGTACTTCCATGGCAGCTCGGTGACCGAGCTGACACCTCCGGCCAGCAGCGTCGCGATGAACACCTGTCCGGCGGACCAGCCGGCCCGCTCCAGAAAATCGAGTAAAACTGCACGCCACTTGGGCACAACCTGAGTCATGACATCGACGCTTCTCGCTTGATAGATCAGTGGGAATCAGCTGAACGGATTAGTTCGCCGCACCCCACCCCGCAAGAGATATCGATGGATCCCTAAGGGGCATCACCGTTCCCCCGCTGCGGCCGTAGCCTTAGTGTCCACATTGTCGGCTACATCTGGGGGATTCGATCGATGCGGTGGCTCAACGACCTGCTCGGCGGCTTGCCGTGGGCGCTCGTCTGTCTCGTCGTCGGCGTGCTGGTCACGGCTGAGACGGCACTGCTCGCCGGACTGGTGCTGCCGGCCGCCACCGCCCTCGTCGCGATGGGCCTGCTCGCCAACGCCGGGGTCGTACCGGTCGGCCCGGCCCTGCTCACCGCGGTCGCGGCCGCGGTCATCGGCGGCAACATCGCCTACTGGCGGGCCGGAACCGCGCCGGCCACCGGCAGACAGCGCGCCTGGGACCGGGCCGAGAAACTCTTCCAGCGGCACGGCGGACGGGCCGTCTTCCTGGGCCAGTGGGTGGTGGGGGCACGCACGCTGATGCCGCGACTGGCCGCGCGCAACGGCGTACCCCGAAAGGTCTTCATGGCCTGGCACACGCCGGCGGCGATTCTCTGGGCCCTGTGGATGGTCGGCGCGAGCTACGCGGCCGGCGCCTCCTACGACGTCCTTGCCGCGCGCGCCGGGCGCGCCGCGGGCGCGCTCGCCGCCCTGACGGTGCTCGTTCTCGGTCTGACGCTGGCGGGCCGCTGGTTCGGACGACACCCCGATCCGGTACGCGCGATCGCGCGCCGTTTCCGTCCCAAGCCGCTGCCGGCCGGCACCGCCACCGTGGTGAGCCTCGTCCTGCTCGTCGCGCTGGCGGTCCTGCTGATCGCGGTGATCCCGCCGGTGGTGCGGTTCAGCGGGCTGTCCGCGGTCGACGAGACGGTGGCCGCCTGGACGCGTTCACAGTGGACCTCCGACGGCTACTTCGCCGCCCTCCAGATCGCCACCTCCCTGGTCCCGGAGATCCTGGTGATCCTGGCCCTGATCATCGCCCTGGCCCGGTGGTGCTGGCGCGGATTCGACCTGCGCGCCTTCTTCCCCGAGGTGCTCGGCCCGATCCTGCCCGCCGTCGTCCTCGCCGTCGTGCTGGCGGCCACCGCCGACCCCGGCCGGCGGACCACCGGCGACATCCCGTTCCCGCCGGCCGGCGAACTCGACGGATCACTGCCCCTGGACGCCCAGGTGATCGCCGTACACAGCATGCCGGCCGGGCAGACCGCACAGGTGGCGGCCGCGGCCGGGCTGCTCGCCTGGCTGGCCGTACGGGGGCTGCCGTGGAAGTGGCGGGTCACCGTCTGGACGCTCGCCACCGGGTACACCCTGGTCTGCGCCGGTTCGTGGGTGTACCTGAACTGGAGCGACACCAGCGTGACCGTGGCAGCGGTGGTCCTCGGAGTCGCCTGGGCCGCCGTCAACGCGGCCGTCTGGTCCAGCCGGACCGACGGCGGAACGCCCGAGCCCCGGCCGGAGCCGGCGGTCCTGTCAGAATCCACGATGTGAGCCAGGTTCACGTCGTCTACGCCCATCCCGGCCCGGAAAGCTTCACCCGGGAGGTGCTGGACGCGTTCGTGGGCGGGCTGTCGTCGTACACCGTCTCGGATCTTTATGGGTCCGGCTTCCAGCCCGTCCTGAGCGCCGCCGAATACGCGCGGCTGGCCTCCGCTCCCGTGCCCTGTGACGTGGCCGCGGAGCAGGAGCTGCTCGACGCGGCCGAGGTGTGGGCGTTCGTCTACCCGGTGTGGTGGGCGGACTGCCCGGCCATGCTGAAAGGCTGGTTCGACCGGGTGTGGACGGCCGGATGGGCGTACAAGCCCGGGTGGGGGCGGGTGGCGCGGCGGGCGGTCGTGCTCTGCACCGCCGGACACCCCGTCGCCGAACTGGAGAAATCCGGTGTCCACCAGGCCATGCGGACCACCATGGTCACCGACCGCATCGGCGCGCGGGCGTCCTCGTCCGACTTCGTCGTCCTGGGCGGGTCGGTCCTGGCCGAAAGCGACCCCGCCGGGTGGGCGTCACTGAAGGCCGACCACCTGGCCCGCGCCGCCTCACTGGCCCGCCCCCTCTGAACGCCGGGTTTCAGCTCTTTGGGACGGCGGGTCTCAGCAGGTCGCGCAGCCGTCGGTGGGTTTCGCCGCGGCCGGCACCGTCGGAAGAATCGTGCGGCTGCGGCCCGGGCGCGGATACGCCTCCGCGGCGGCCGCCAGCCGGGCCGCGTGGTCACGCTGCTTCTGCCAGTGGCCGTAGAGGGCGCCGCGCCGCGACAGCCGGTCCACCTCACGGATCGTCTCCGGATCGACGTCACCGGGCGGCGCGTCGCGCCACGGGGTCCCCGGCAGCGGCATGAAGGTATGCGCGTGGATACGGGCGCCGAGGTCGGCCAGCTCCCGTGCGAGCGTGAGCGAGTCGTCGACGTCGTCCTGGTTCTCGCCCGGCATGCCGAAGATCATGTCGACGTTGATCCGGAAGCCCTCCTCGATCCCGAGCCGGGCGGCTCGCATCACTTCCTCGACGCTGTGGCCACGCTTGGCCGCGTCAAGGACCCGGTCGGAGCCGGATTGGGCGCCCACGATGATGTTGTTGTTGTCGCAGTACTTCTTCACCAGCCGCAGCGCCTCCCGGCTGACGTGCTCGGGCCGGATCTCACTCGGGAACGACCCGAAGAAGACCCGCCCGTTCGGCCCGATCCCCTCCCTGCAGGACGCCAGCAGTTCCTCAACGGCGTCGAGATTCGGCTCGTCCGTCTGACTCCCGTAACTCAACGCGGTCGGCGTGATGAACCGGACGTCGCGCAGCCCACGAGCCCGCATCTGATCGACGTGCCAACGAACGTTCTCGATGCTCCGATGCCGGAACTTCGCCGAGAACATGAACGGGGTTTGGCAGAATCTGCAGGCGTAGATGCAGCCACGGGTGATTTCGAGGGCGTTGAACTTGTCCCACTTGAGGGCGAAGCCCGGGAAGTCGTTGAGGTCGCGCTGTTTGGCCTTGCCGGTCCTGATCAGGTTGCCGGTGGCGTCCCGGTAGGCCAGGCCGGTGATGCCCGTCGGGTCACCTTTCGCATCGACCAGGCTCAGCAGGGTCGACTCGCCCTCGCCGATCGCCGCCATGTCCCAGCCCGCGTCCAGCGTCTGCACCGGCTCCGCCGTCGCGTGCACTCCCCCGGCCAGATGGGTGACGTTCGGAGCGTCGGCCAGCGCCCGAATCTGCTTCAACTCCTCCGCAAGCGCGGCCGCGTCCGGCGAATAGAACGACCACAGCACGTAAACCCGCGCCCCGCTGGCGACGGCATCCCGGATCTGGGCCGCCGCACTCTCGACATCCTCCCCGAAACGCACCTCGTAGCGGGTAGCGGTCTCGTGCTGACCGAGCGCCCCCAGAAGCGCGTGAAAGCCATACGTCACCGCTTTGCGGTAGCGCAGCACCAGGACCAGCTCAGGACCACCCATACCGCGATTTTGCCAGGTCCTGGAGAACAAGTTCCGAGCCCATGACCCTGGCCAACTCGCCCTCTCAGGTCCATCGATCGGGGACATGGCGGCCGCTATACATCGACGGAACGGGGGTGACCGAGCCGGTGACCGCGGCTCAACTCCGCAGGTAGGCCAGGACCGCGAGCACCCGCCGGTGGCCGTTGGTCGTGACCGGCAGGTCGAGCTTGCTGAAAATGTTGCCGACGTGCTTGTTGACCGCCGCGTCCGTGACGTGCAGCCGCTTGCCGATTGTGTCGTTGGAGCGGCCCTGGGCCATCAGCGCGAGGACCTCGAGTTCGCGGGCGGTCAGCCGCTGCCTCGGGTCCGGGCGACGGCTGATCAACTGGCGAACCACGTCGGGATCGACGACCGTCGCCCCGGCTGCGACCTGTTCCACTGCGGCGTTGAACTCCACGACCGCGCCGACCCGGTCTTTCAGAAGGTAACCGACGCCCTGGCCGTCGTCGGAGTCCAACAACTGCGCCGCGTACGACTGGTCCACGTACTGGCTGAGGACCAGCACGGGCAGGCCGGGGAAGGACTGGCGCAGGCGTACGGCAGCCCGCAGCCCGTCGTTGGCGTTACCCGGCGGCATCCGGACGTCGGTGATGACGATGTCCGGGCGCCGAGCCTCGACGGTCGCGGTCAGCGCGACGGCGTCCGCCACCGCGTCGATGACCTCGTGCCCGAACCGGGCGAGAATGCTCACCAGACCCTCCCTGAGCAGGGCGGAGTCCTCGGCCAGGGTCACCCGAAGGGGCATGGGATCTCCATCAGTACAAGAGTCGGGCCACCCGGCGGGCTGGATATGCGCAGGCTTCCGTCCAGCACTGCCAGCCGGTCGGCCAGGCCGGTCAGCCCGGTGCCGCCGGAGACGTCCGCGCCGCCCACACCATTATCCCTGACCTCCAGGACCAGGATGTCGGCGTGGTGCCGCCCGATCAGGTCGACCCGGGTAGCGAGGCTGTGCTTGGCCACATTGGCCAGTGCCTCAGTGACGGCATAATAGGCTGCCGTCTCGACCGGCTGCGGCAGCCGCCCGGTGAGCCGCAGGTCGAGCGAGACCGGCACCGGGAACCGGCTTGCCGCCTCCTCGATCGCCGCCACCAGCCCATTGTCGGTGAACACCAGCGGATTCAAACCCCGGACCAGGTGGCGCAGGTCGGCCAGCGCCAGGGTGAGCTGTTCCTGCGCTGACTCGATCTCCCGATGCAGCGGGGAGTCCTCGGGCACGTCCAGCATCATCAGGCCCAGCATCACGCTGAGCGAGACGAGCCGCTGCTGGGCGCCGTCGTGCAGGTCGCGCTCGATACGAACCCGTTCAGCCTCGAATCCGTCGAGTAGCCGCGCCCGCGACTCGCTGATCTCCTTCAAGTTCGGGTCTACCTCGGCATCTCGTGGCGCGAGAACGATCCGGCACAGCGTCGCGCGAGCACCCGTCCAGGCTGTCAGTGAATAGGGTGCGGCAAGCAGCAACAGCACACCGAGCACCGCCCAAGGCCAGGCCGGCGGGTCGTCGATCGGCGCGCCGATGCACAGTGCCGGCACCACGAAGGCCAAGCCCAGGACGGCGATGTCGACCCACCAGAGCGCGGTCAGGGAAATCACCATCAGGATCAGCTCACGCCAGGTCGCCGGCTCCGCCAGCCGGCAGCGTAACCAGGCGCGCAGTCCCGGCTGTTGCGGTGGCCGGTGTGGTTCCTGGAGCCCGTCCAGGTCCACCAGCCGCAACCGCCACCGTTCCAGGCGGGCGAAGGGCAGTCCCATCAACGCGGCGGCCAGCAGAAGCACAGCGCCGACGCCTACGACGACCGTGAGGATGCCGATGGTGACCACCGCGACGAACAGGAACATGGCCACGGCGCCGGCGAGGACGCCCGAGATCAGGTAGAGCAAGGCTCGCCATGGCCAGGCCGAGGTGAGGAATCCGACCGGTTGCAGGGCCATCGCCTGCCAGGCGGTCCGACTGCGCAACCCGCCGCTGCTTCGCATCCCGCCACGGTAGGTCATCGACCGAGCCAGGCACGGTAGTGCGCACTCTACCTAAAAGACTATTCCCAGGATCAATGTGTGCCGACCGGTGATGCGGTCGGATTGAGGTATGACTGCGACGCGAGACTCGTCCGTGCTGACAGCGGTGGAACTCCACGCCGTACACAAGGTCCATCGGCGGGGCACCCAGGAGGTCCGGGCGCTCAACGGTGTGTCCATCGGCTTTCCGGCGGGTACCTTCACCGCGATCATGGGCCCCTCCGGTTCCGGCAAGTCGACATTGCTGCAATGCGCCGCCGGGCTGGCCGAGCCCACCGCAGGACGGATCCTCGTCTCCGGTGAGGACATCGGCCGCATGGACGAGCGCGCGCGCACCGCCCTGCGCCGGGAGCGGATCGGCTTCGTGTTTCAGGCGTTCAACCTGGTCGCCTCCCTGACCGCGGCACAGAACGTGGAGTTGCCGCTGCGCTTCGCCGGTCGCCGCCCCGACCGCGCCGAGGTGGACCTTGCGCTGTCCGCGGTTGGCCTGGGCGAACGCACCGGACACCGGCCGAGCGAGCTCTCCGGCGGTCAGCAGCAGCGGGTAGCGCTGGCCCGCGCGCTGATCACCCGACCAGATGTGTTGTTCGCCGACGAGCCGACCGGCGCACTCGACACCACATCCGCACGCGAGATGCTCGCGATGCTGCGCCGGCTGGTGGACCAGCAGGCGCAGACCACCCTCATGGTCACCCACGATCCGGTCGCCGCGTCGTACGCCGACATGGTGGTCTTCCTGAAGGACGGCCGGATCGCCGACCGCCTGGAGCTCGAACCGGCCGACCGGACGAGGCCGGGCCGGATCGCCGCCCAGATGGCCCGGCTGGAGGCATGATGCTGGCCGCCGCCAACATTCGCGAGCACTGGCGTTCCTTCCTCGCCACCTTCCTCGCCGTCGTCGTCGGCGTCGGACTGATCGCCGCCACCATCCTCCTCTACGACTCGGGCCGCCCCCGGCCCCAACCACGGGTGGCCGGAGCTCCGGTGCTGGTGGTGTCTGATCAGGCACGCGACCAGAACGGCATCCTGAGGGACCGCGTCCCGTGGAGCGAGGACGAGGCCCGCGACCTGGTCCAGCGGTTGGGCGCCATCTCCGGCGTCGAGGCCGCGATCATCGACCGCAACTTCTACGCCCAGGCCTTCGAGAACGACGAGCCGGTGCCCGACGAGGCCACGATGGAAGCCGGGCACGGCTGGTCCAGCACCCGGCTGGCGCCGTACGAGCTGACCTCAGGGCGGCCGCCGCGATCCGACACCGAGGTCGTGGTCGGCACCGATCAGGGGAAGGCCACCGGAACCCCTCTCGCGGTCGGTCTCACCGACGACGTGCACATCTATACGGTGACCGGGACCATCGAAGGCCACGGCTTCTACTTCACCGACGCCGAGGCCGCCCGAAGGGACACCGGGGTCACCACGATCGGACTGCTGGCGTCGGCGGGCGCCTCGATCGAAAGCATCACTGACCGGGCCGGCAGCATCGTCGGTGACGGCGGCTCCGCCCTGGCCGGCGACGCTCGCGGTGTCGTGGAACCGGCGTTCGTCACGCACAAGCGGTTCCTGGGTGCCCAACTGATCAGCGCCATGGCCATCATGGCGCTGTTCACCACGATCTTCGTAGTCGCCGCTACCCTGGCCCTGGCCACCGCGCAGCGCCGCCGCGAAATCGGCCTGCTGCGCACGATCGGCGCCGACCCGCGCCAGATCCGTCGCATGGTGCTCGGCGAGGCGGTCATCGTCGGCCTGCTCGGCTCGATCGCCGGCTGCCTGGCCGGCTGTCTCGCCGCCCCGGCCGTTCTGGCGATTCTCTACCGGCTCGACGTCGTACCGCCCGGCTCCCGGGTCATCATCTCGGCGTGGCCGCTGCTGACCGCCACCGTGGTCGGCACCGGGACCGCCGTGCTGGGCGCCTGGGCGGCCAGCCGCTCCGCCTCTCGGGTGGCGCCGATCGAAGCTCTGCTCGACGCCCAGACCGAACAGCGCCCGATGGGCCGGGGCCGGCGGATCGGCGGGCTGATGACCTTCGGGCTGGGTGTGGTGCTGGCCTTCGTCACCGCAGTCGGCGCTGCGGACCGCCGCGTCAATCTGGCGATCGCGACCTCGATGTGCCTGATCGCCGCCGCGGCGCTGCTCGCACCGATCATCATCGGACCGGCCGTCCGCCTGGTGACAGCGCCGTTCGCCCGGCGGTCCTCCGGCGCGGGCTCGATGCTCATCCGAGCCGAGCTGCTCAACGCGACCCGGCGGGCCGCGTCCACCGCCGCACCGGTCATCGTGGCCATCGGCTTCGCCGTTCTGATCAGCGGGCTGGTCGACACCATGCGGCAGGCGTACCCCGCCGAGATCACCCAGCAGCTGGCCGGGCAGGTACTCATCGACCCCGGCAACGCGCCCGGGCTCAATGACGCGGTGGTCCGGGAGAACCCGGACGGCAGAGCCTCGCTGCCGACCCGGTTGTTCCTGGCCCGGGAGGACAACGGGACCGTCATCGACGGGGTCGGCTCGCGAGATCCCCGCTGGTCGAAGCCGGGCGAAGCAGTACTGGACACAGTAATGGCGGAATTCCTGAAGGTTCAGGCCGGCTCGACGGTCACCGTACGGTTCGCCGACGGCCTCGGCGCGCAATTGCGGGTTGCCGAGGTGCTACCGCCCGACCAGGCCCGTGGTTCCTTCGTCCTGTCCCGGGAGACGATCCGCGAGCACGACCCGACGGCCCTGACCGACAACATCTTCATGACCGCCGACCAGATGCCGGCAACCCTGAGCGCGGGAGCCCGATTGCAGAACGCCGAGCAGTTCGCGCTGGAGGAGTACAACACCGACGCCGAGCTGACGGACAGCCTGGCCATGATGCTCACAGTGCTGGCGGTCGGCTACAGCGGCCTGGCCGTGGCCAACAGCATGGCCATGGCGGGATACGGGCGGCGCAACGACTTCGCGGTGATGAGGTCGACCGGCGGCACCCGGCGGCAGCTGCTGCGCTTCGTGATCGGCGAGACCGGGCTGCTGGTGCTCATTGGATCGGCGCTCGGCCTGCTCGCCACCCTACCGCCGTTGGCTGGCGTCGCGTCAGGCCTCGGCGCGGAGACCGCCACACCGGTGTCGATGCACCTCGACAGCGGCACCCTGACCTGGGCCGTTCTCGGCAGCCTGGCCATCGCGACGGCCGCGAGCGCCTCCGTGACCTGGAACGTCCTGCGCCCCCGCACCGCTTGACCGGGCGCACCGCCGGAGCCCGAGAGCAGCCCTGTCAACGGGCAAGGACACCTGGACTCGGAGGAAAGGATCGCAGCGCCATGGACTTCTACACCTACACCCCGCACGACGCGTACATCCCGCTCGAACGTCTCGGCCTGCCGCTCGACGCCCTCCTGATCCAGCTCGGGCTCCTGGACCCGAACCATCTGCACCCCCTGATCCACTCGGCCCTGTTCCCGTCCGCGACCGAGTCTCCGGCCGGGCCGCCGCGTCCCGGCCACCCGGCGACGGACCCGGTACGGGTGCAGTGCGGCGGCGCCTGGCACGAGGTCCGCTGGCAGGACGGGCGAGTCCACATTCCGCACAGCGAGCAGGAGGAACAGCACGAGACCACGCTGGTCGCGCTCGGCGGCAGCCGAAGCGGCTGCTTCGCCGCCAAAACCGCCATGGAGAACGGTCCCGCCGGACTGCCCCGTCAGCGCTTGGGCCGCACCGACTTCCCGGATCCATGGGCGCCCACACCCGTGGCGAGGATCGTCCCCCCGCCCTCGCCCCCGCCCAGACCTGCCCGCCAAGCCCAACTACCACGCCGCCTGCACGAGCAACGCCGCGAACTGATGCGGCTCGCGCTGCACGGGGACACCGAAGGCGTGGTGTCGCTGCTCGACGCCGGCGTCTCCGCACACACGCGCGACCATCGGGGCCGCACCCTGCTCCACTTCATGGCGCACCTACGTGATCTCACCCTGCTGGAACGGCTTCTCGCCGAAGGCCTCGACGTCGAAGGCGCCGACGTGGCCGGGGTGACCCCGCTGGTCGCCGCCGCCTACGGGATGGGCGACATCGCGTTGATCCGCGCCCTGATCGCTGTCGGTGCCCGTCTGGACGCGACCTTGGAACGCACCGGCGAACCGATCACGGCCTGGCTGGAGACGGCCCGGCCGGACGTCTTCGCCGCCATCACCGACCTGGAGGACCCCGCGGCCGTCACAGCCCGGCTCGACTGGAGGCGCCAGACGGACGAGTCGGCCCGCGCAAATGCCGAATGGCACAGCCGCAATCCTTGATCAGCTGAGTGCGAATCCACTCCGGCCAGGGCTCGGCTCGTCAGTCAGGGAGGGCTTGCCGGCTCCGAAGGCGTCCGGGAATGTGCCGGCGTGCCGACCGGGGTGACAGCCACCGGTTCCATTGCGGTGACGGTCACCCCGGCGGCACGCCGGCCGCCCGTCAGGGCTGGACCGAGAATCTGCCGGCTACCCCGCGGAGTTGGTCGGCGGTCGACCCGAGCTTCCGTACGGAGTCGGCGGTCGCCGCGGTCGCGGCGGCCATCCGCTCGGTGGACTGCACGTTCGCGCTGGCGAACGCACCGACCTCGTCCAGTGCGACCCGCAGCGAGGAGGTGCCGGCGGCGATCCGCTCGAAGGCGCCGCGGGCGTGGTCGTCCACCATCCGTACGGCGTCGCCGCTGGTCCGCTGGATCTCGGCGACCAGGTCCGCAATGGACTGTGCTGAGGCGCCGCTCTCCTCGGCGAGCGTGCGGACCTCGCCGGCCACTACCGCGAAGCCGGAGCCGTGCACACCCGCGCGGGCGGCCTCGATGGAGGCGTTGAGCGCGAGCAGGTTCGTCTGCGCGGCGATTCGGGTGATCGCCTCGACGATCCCACCGATTTCCTTGGACTTGATGTCGAGCACACGCATCACATCGTCCAGCTGCTGCACGGTCGCCATGCCGCCGGTGACCAGATCGACGGTCTGCTCGGCCGCGTGTTGCGCTTCCTGGACGAGGGTGACCTGCCGTCCGGCGTTGTCGACGACCTCGCTGGAGGCGCCGCGTACCCCGTCGGAGACCTCGGTCAGGTCCTGGGAGGCTTCGTCCAGGGCATCTACGGCGGAGTGAACCTGCCCGATCGAGTCGTTCAGGTTCGCCACCATTGCCGCGAACGCCTGCCCGAGACGGTCCTGCTCCGACTTCGGCCGCGCGTTGACGGCCAACTGGCCCTCGGCCATCCGCTGCGACACGTCGGCTATCCCGGTCAGGTACTCCACCATCCGGTCGAAGGCGGCGGCGACCTGGGCGATCTCGTCGTCGGTCGTGGTCTCCACCCGTTGCTCCAGATCACCGCGGGCGATGCCCTCCGCTGCCTCTGTCAGGGTGTCGAGCCCGTCGGTGATCCGCCGTGACAGCGTCCGCCAGACCAGGAACGCGACCGCCACGGCGATCGTCAGTAGCACCCCGAGCAGGCTGAACGCGACGATCGCGGAAAGCTGGGAGGCGTCCCGGTCCGCGTTGGCGATCTCCGTGGCGGTGGTGCGCCAGGACTTCACGTCGTCCTTGAGGGCGTCCCACAGCTCCTCGCCCTGACCGTCGTCGAACGTGTCCCGCGCGGCCTCGTCGTCGCCCTTGTCAGCCAGCGCCGCCTCACCGGCGGTGGCTTTCACGTACCCGTTCCAGTGCTCCTCGAACGTCGCCAGTGCCTTCGTGCTCGTGTCCTCGACCGGCAGCTTCCGGTAGTCCGCGAAGAGCTCCTTCATCTCCGCGTCCTCCTCCTGCATGGAGGTCAGCGTGTCGGCGCGCGCCTCGTCACCGGCGGGCAGCGCCAGGTACTGCCACTGCTCCTTGCGGTATTCGTACATCAGCGCATTGATGCGGCCGACGATCTGCTCACCCGGCACCGAGGCGTCGGCGAGCGAACCGACCCGCCCGGTCGACTGCCCGAGGCTGACCGCGGTCACCACGGCCGGCAAGACCAGCAACGCCACCACCACGGAGAAGCCCAGGCGCATCGAACGCCGGATGGGCAGCGTGGTCAGGACCCGGTTCATCGTGAGGGACTTCAGAATTCGAGGCATGGCACGTCTCTCATTCTCGGGGGCAAAATGTCCGATCACTCATCCCGATCGACATCCCGGCCCGCATTCTGACCTCAACCCCTATCGAGTTGCTGGATAAGTGCTGTGAGCCTGATCCGAAACAGCGGCGGCGCAGCCGGGATTCCTCAGTGGCCGCGTACACCCGGATAGGCGCGGAATGTGTCATTTCTCACCCGGCATTCGTGACCGTCCATACCAGATATTGGAGGCACGTGTCCGATTTGATATCATTGGGTACGAGGCGACGGACAGGGTTGTCAGGTTTAGCGAGATTTGTCAGTTCGGAAATCATCGCCGCTCTCGGAGGTCGGTGGCTGTCAGGTCGCGGAGACCTGTCTCCGGCCTGGACTCGCCTGCCCGGCCGGTCGGGCGGCCGGGCAGTCCACGCGGTGGCGGCTCGTCAGGGCCGGTGGCGCAGGGTGAGCGGGAAGGTTCCCTCGCCGACGCCGGTGAGTGTGCGGGTGTACTGCCTCAGGTAGGTGTCGAGGAACGGCGATCGGTCACCCTGGGTCGGCACGTCGAGCCGCGGGTTCTGCAGCGCTAGGTTCAGCCGCGCGCGGGTGATCTCGATCGTGTTGCCGCTCGGGGTGTCGCGCCAGTTACCGCTGCCGATCGTTCCGATCTGCACACCCAGCTGGTGGCCTGCCTCGAAGGTCCAGTCCGTGGACTTCAGGTCGAACGCCACCCGGCCCGCTCGTTCGATCAGCGCCACGTTCTCGTCGAACATCACCGCGGTCCCGTCCGGGGCGACGTCCCACAGCCGCACCATGACATTGCCCAGCGCGCTCGCGTGCAGCGTGATCTGCGGTGTGGCAGTGATCCTCAGCCGGGACTCGACCGGCGTGGACCAGGTGAAATAGTTCGACGTCGGCGCGAGACCCTTGGCGGCGGGCGGAGCGGGATCCGTGTAGTGCTCCATGTCCCACTCCTGACCGGCGGGCGCGGCCAGTGCCGAGGCGATTCCGTCATCGACGTACTGCCCGTCGACCAGGGCCGCGCTGGTGTGGGAGGACGGCGTCGGCCAGGTCGGCTGGGCGCGCCACGCGCCGGTGTTGTCCTCGACGGCGTAGGCCGGGTCGTGCACCGCCGGGCGGATGCCCAACAGGTAGCGGTCGTAGAAGCGCATGACCTCGTCGAAGAACCCGGCGCGGCCCATGAGCAGTTGGCCCTGATTGTTCGTCTCGTTGCCGCGGACGTGCTCCCACTGCCCCAGCCAGCCCCGCTCGACGCCGTGGTGGTTGTCGAGGAATTCCTGCATGTCCTCGGGCTTGGTGTTGTTCTCGATGAAGCCCTGCGTGACGAAGAGCGGGGTGTTCGTGCCCCTGGCCTGGGCGGCGAGGTTGCGGGCGCGCCAGTAGGGCGAGTCGAGATCGGGATTGTTGTTGTTCGTGAGGTTGTCGGCGAGGCACTCGGGGTGGCTCTGCTCGTACGCCGCGTTGGCCTGGTAGCGGGCGGTGTCATCGGGCAGCGGCGCCATCGTGGCGATGCCGTTGTAGGCGTTCGGGGTGCCGGTCACGTTGGGACGGGGAACCCCGTTGCTGAACAGGTAGTTGTACATGTCCCACACCGGCTCCTGAGCCACGACGGCTTTCAGTGCCGGCAGGCGCAGATTGTTGCCGACGAGCCCGGTGACGGCGTCGTACGACTTGCCGTACATGCCCACCTTGCCCGTCGACCACGGTTGAGTCGCCGCCCACTGGATCGCGGCCTCGACGTCGGCCTGCTCACCCGGGCCCACCCAGTCGAGGCAGCCGGTGCTTCCGCCGAAGCCGCGCAGGTCGACCATGACGTAGGTGTAGCCGCGGGCGAAGAGGCCGGTGCCGCTGGTGAAGTCCGCGAACCGGCTGGACGGGCCGGTACGGGTCCACCCCTCCGGTCCGGTCTGGCCCGCGTGGCTGAAGTACGAGCTGACGGCGAGGATCACCGGCGTCCGGGCGCGCGACGGCAGGTGCGCCGGCCGCAGGACGTCGGCGTGGAGCTCGACGCCGCTGTTGTCGGCGGACGGGAAGTAGGCTTCCGTCCACACCGCACCCTCCGGTACGCGGGGGTTCTCCTCGTGGGTGACGCCCGGTGGGGAGACAGCGGCGGCGGCCGCCGGGCCACCTACCGCGAGAGCGGCAACCGTGATCAGCGCTCCGGCCGCGGCTGCTGCCCGTCTGCGTAAACTCATCCGACCTCCAAACATCGAACATCATCTGTGCCGCCCCTGACGCTAGCGCGCCGGCGTGCAGGATCACGCCCATTGAGAGGTGTCGATAAATTTGCCAGGATGACGCCATGACGACGGGGCGACGGTTGTTCTCGGCACTGTCCGTAGCGGCGCTGGTGGTGGCCGGCGCCTTCAACGCCGCGCCGGCGACGGCCGCGCCGCCGGCCGGGGATCCGGACACGCCGTGGCGCATGCGGCACTGGCCGCAGACCCAGCCCTGGCAGCTCGACGAGGCGGTCACCCTGGGCGGCCCGGCCGGCGCGCCGCAGCCGATCGACCCCCAGCGGTACGAGCTGCCGGACACGATGACCTGGGACGACTACCGGGCTGTGCCGGGCACCGACTGGGCCGACCCGGCGGTGCGCGGCTCGGAACGCACCTTCAACGGGGCGCTGGTGCTGGTCGACTACCCGAACCAGCCGTTCGTGGTCACGCAACCGGCGAACTCGACGATCTACGGGAACCCGTCCGGCGTACAGAATCTGGACCGCTCCGAAGTGCCGGCGTTCTACCGGGACTTTCTGAACAAGCCGGGGACGCTCAACCGGGGCCACACCATCCACGAATATTGGATGGAGGACTCGAACGGGCGCCTCGGCATCGACCTGAGCGCGTTCGGTGTCTACCAGATGCCGCACGCGAGCCACGAATACGGCATCGAGAACTCCATGCAGCGCGGACTGGGTTGCCCGGCCGACGACGTATGCGGGCGTGACCTGCGTGCCGACGCGCGCGCAGCCTGGATCGCGGCGGTCGGCGAGCAGGAGGCGGCCTCGTACGATTTCGTCTTCTTCCTCTCGGCCGGCCAGGACGAGTCGGCCACCTGGCAGGAGTTCGGCCCGATGAAGTTCACTACCAAGGAGGACGTGAGCGAGGAGTTCGGCCCGCCGGACGAGTCGCTGCCGAACTGGAACGCGACCCGTTACGTCGAGTGGACCTCCTGGCAGGCCTCGGCGAACATCTGGCCGAACGCCACCCAGGGCAGCTCACTCCAGGCGGAGAGTTCGGGCATGTCGACGTACGCGCACGAGTTCAGCCACATCCTCGGCATCGGCGACAACTACAACAACCCGTACTCCGTGCCGGCGCGCCGCGACTACAGCGGACCGTGGGAGATGCTGAGCCGCGGCACGTTCAACGGCCCCGGCGGACCGCACAGCCGGTGGCTGATCCCGGGAACCGGGGGCTCGTCGATGGGCGCACAGCACATGCTGCGCAACAAGATGAAGCTCGGCATCGTCGACGACACCGCGGTGCTGAAGCTCTCCCGCTCAGGCCTGGCCGAGTCCGGCGTCGTGGTGACCCGGGTGACGGCACGCGCGGTCGATCCCGGCCCTCGCCGGCTGGCCGGCATCAACGTCACCCTGGACGGCGGCGACCGCAGCCCCGCCTGCAACACCGCGACGGACCCGTACTGCGACGGCGGCGGATACGACAACTACACCCTCGAAGTCGTCGACCGGATGGGCTTCGACTCGTTCACCCCGGACTCCGGCGTGCTGCTGGCCAAGACGAAGAACGCGGACGCCGCGCCGTTCATCTGGACCATCGACGCCAACCCGCAGGACATCGACAAGGTCGACTTCGTACTGCCGGACGGCACGCCGCAGAAGATGACCATCGGCGACTACCGGCAGCTCTCCGACGCGCTGTTCCACTCCGGCACCGGATCGGGCAGCCTCTTCGAGTACGCGGACACGGCCAACCGGCTGCACTTCTACGTCCTGGACCGAAAGCGGGACCGGAACGGCGTGCTCTCGTACGAGGTCGCGGTCCGCTCCCTCGACGGCGCCGGGCCGTCGGTCCGCGGTGTGAAGGCGTCGCCGGCCACCGCCCGCCCCGGGCCGTCCGGCTGGGCTCGGTGCACGATTCCGATCCGCAACACCGGCCGGGACGCCGACGTCTTCCGGATCTCCGCGCCGGGGGCGGTACTGTCCCGGGCGGTCGTCGGGGTAGCGGGCCGTCAGTCGGCCTCGGCCGAGGTCTACGTCAAGGGTGTGCCGGCGGTGACGGTCGAGGTCAGGTCGGAGAGCGACCCGGGCGCGACCGCGGTGACCTCCTGCACCGTGCGACGGTGACGCCCCGGAGGATCAGCACCTAAGGTCGAGCCATGCATCCCGTCACCCTCACCGGTCCACGGCTCACCCTGCGTGAATTCCGCCCGGACGACCTCGACGCCTCCATGGCGGTCGTCGGGGACGAGGAGGTCGTCCGCACGCTCAGCTTCGACGTCCGCGACCGCGACACCCAGGCCGCACAGCTCGCCCGGGACATCGCCCGGGCGCAGGCCACTCCACGGCCCGACTACTACCTGGCCATCGCCGACAGCAGCGACACTCTCGTCGGTTTCGGCCGCATCGGGCCGGGCCGGGACCGCAGCGGTGACATCGGCTACGCCATCCGCCGTGCGGACTGGCGCAAGGGCTACGCCACCGAAGCCGCCACCCTCATGATCGACTTCGGCTTCAAGACCCTCCGGCTGCACCGCGTCCGAGCCGCCTGTGGCCCCGACAACCACATCTCGCAGCGGCTCCTCGCCCGCCTCGGTTTCACCCCGGACGGCCGCATCCGAAACCACGTCTTCACCAACGGCGCCTGGCGGGACTCACTGCTGTACTCGCTTCCCAACCACGAGAAGGAGAGTGCGCTCGTGCGGGAATACGTCGGGACGGTGAAGATCCAAGGTCAACCGAAGATCCACTTTCGAGTGCTCGCGAGCTCGCTCGATGAGGCGCGTGCCCTGGCCGTTGAAAGGCACGGGGAAGGCATCGTCTCCGTCTGGAACGAGGAGGATGCGAGGAGGACCCGGTGAACCCCTAGGGGCGCAGGATCACCTTGCCGGTGGTACGGCGGCCGATCAGGTCCCGGTGGGCGCGGTGGGCCTCGTCCAGCGGGTAGGCCGGGCCGGGCGGCAGGGTGAGCCGGCCGTCCACGGCGAGCGCGAACAGTTCGGTCAGCGGTTCCCGGAAGTGGCCCGGCAGGGTGACGACGGGGCGCAGCCAGAATCCGGCCACCGCCAGGTTGCGGTCGGACAGCTCGCCCGGGTCGACCGGCGGCCGTCCTTGCCGTGAAGCGTTGCCGAAGGTGACCAGCCTGCCGAACGGCGCGAGCGCGTCCAGGCCGGCGGTGAACGCGGCGCCGCCGGTCGATTCGAGTACGACGTCGGCGCCCCGTCCACCGGTGGCGTCGCGGACGCGTTCGGCGAAGCCGTCGGGCGCGCTGTCCAGTGCCACGTCCGCGCCCAGCCGTAGCGCCTTCTCCCGCTTCTCCGGTGTCGAGGCGGCGGCGATGACCAGGCCGGCGCCGAAGTGCCGGGCCAGGCGTACCGCGAGCGAGCCGACGCCGCCGGCCGCGGCACCGATCACCACGGTCTCACCGTCGCGCAGCCGGGCGCTGCCGCGCAGCACATGCCAGGCGGTCAGGCCCTGCACCAGCAGGGCGAGCGCGGTGGCGTCGCCGACCTGGGCGGGCACCTCGACGGTGGTGGCCGCGTCGACGACGGCCCGTTCGGCGTATCCGCCGCCGGCGAAGTTCAGCGCGAGCACACGGCGGCCGTCGGCGGTGGTGCCGACGACCTCGGTGCCGGGCACGAACGGCAGCGCGGGGGCGGGCTGGTAGGACCCGGCGACCCGGCTCGTGTCGGCGAAGTTGACCCCGGCCCCGGTCACCTGGATCAGCAGTTGCCCGGGACCGGGGACCGGATCGGGCAGCTCGGCGAGTTTCAGTGCTTCCGGGCCGCCGAAGCGGCTGACCTGGATCGCGCGCATCGTGCCGACTTCAGTGACGGTCACCGGACCTCGCGCAGCGTGCCGGTGGTCACGTCGTACACGAAGCCGCGGACCGACTCCTTGACCGGCACGAACGGGTCGGCCTGGATGCGCCGGACCGACTGGCGGACGTCGTCGTCGAGGTCGGTGAAGGCCTCGGCCGCCCACGGCGGCCGCAGCCCGGTCTCGCGTTCGACGGCGGCCTTGAACCCGTCGTCGGTGAACGTCAGCATGCCGCAGTCGGTGTGGTGGATGAGGATGATCTCCGTGGTGCCGAGCAGCCGCTGGCTGATGGCCAGGCTCCGCAGCACGTCGCCGGTGACCGCCCCGCCGGCGTTGCGGATCACGTGCGCGTCGCCTTCGGTGAGGCCGAGCAGCCCGTACGGATTCAGGCGCGCATCCATGCAGGCGACCACCGCGACCTTCCGGGCCGGTGGCAGGGGCAGCTCGCCCCGGTCGAACGCCGCGGCATAGCGTCCGGCGTTGACCAGCAGTTCATCGGTGACCGTCATGATCTCTCCCAGCCGCGTCGTGGATCGCCAGGCAGGCGAAGCGCAGACGTATCCTATTGAGCCCATAGGTTTACTGCAATAAGGATGCCCCCTGGTGTGGCGTGTCTAGGCTGAGCTGGTGGACAGCCGAGCCGCCGAGATCGAAGAGCTGGCAAACGCGGCCGCCGCCGGCGACGCCACCGCGCTGCATGCCCTGCTGACCGTGCTGCGACCTGACATGCTCCGGATCTGTGCCCGGTTCCTGCCAAACCGTGAAGACGCCGAGGACGCGTGCCAGGACGCGCTGTTCGCGCTCACCAGGTCGATCGGCGGCTTCGAGGGCCGCTCGTCGTTCCGTACCTGGCTCTACCGACTGACCGCCAACCGTGCGAGGTCGACCTACCAGAGGCTGCGCGGCCGCTTCCTGGCCGAGTCGGGTGGAGTGCCGCTGCCCGATCGTCCCGACCCGCGCAGGACCAGCGTGGTGGCGGGGACCCGCCTGGATCTGCTCGACGCGCTGGAGCGGCTAAGACCCGATCTTGCCGAGGCGGTCGTCCTGCGGGATCTGCTCGACCTCAGCTACGCCGACATCGCCACGCTGATCGCGGTGCCGGAGGGCACCGTGCGATCCCGCATTCACCACGGCCGTTCACAGCTGCGGCTGCGGCTGGCGCCGCCCGGGGGATCCGGATGCGCGGCCGGTTGACCGCCGGTGTGCTCGCCGCGTCGCTGGCCATGGCGGGATGCGCGGCCGAGTCGCCGGTCTCACCGCTACCGACGGAGGCCGCCACCAGAACGGCACCGGTACGGTCGGTGGCCGCCGACCCGGCGAGTGGAGCCCCGAGTGTGTCGCCGCCCCGGCCCTCCCTCGCGTCCACTTCGTCGCCGTCGCGCCGCCCCCCGGTCGTCACCCCGAGCCCGAGCCGGACGCCCACCCGGCCTCCGGCGTCGCCGTCCTGTGAAGGCGCGGTCGTCCACACCATCGACGTGGCCGCGGACGAGCTGGCTCTGGTTCCCGCGATGTGCCTGGCGGCCGGTGCGGTGCTGCGGATCGAGAACATCGGGCCCGGCGAGGTCACCACCGATTCGCCGGAACTGGTCGCGCAGCACTACGAGGCCGGCGTCGTCGAGGTGCGTTTCGTGCGTAAGGGCACTGTCGTCGTGACGATCCCACAGGGTGACAGGGCCTACGACATCACGGTGGTGATCCGCTAGCTAGGTCGTGCCGACGCCGCCGAGCAGCGCGTCGACCTCCTCGTCGCTCGCCTCCGGTTCGAGGGCGATCTGCACGTACACCAGGGCCGTCGATCGGGTGTCCGGCCGGACCGCCTCGATGATCACCGGCTTGGGACCGGTGCAGGTGAAGCGCGCCACCACCCATTCGGCGCCGGACTGCCGGGTGTGCCGGACCGGTGCCGCGGCGCAGCGTGCGTGCGGATGCTCCGCGACGAAACCGGCCGCCGTCGTGCGTGCCCCGGCGCTGCGGGACAGTCCGATGAACGCGCCGGGCACGCCCGGATCGGTACGCCAGCGCACCGGATCCGGGGAGATCACCAGAGCGGGTTCCAGCCTGCCGTCCCCGTCGAGGCGACCGGCCCAGCCGGACCCCGCGGCACGCCATCCGGCGGGCAACGCCACTGTCAGCTGCCCCGTACCGTCACGTGCCGTGCGGGTGCCCTCGGGGAGGGCGGCCTCGGACGGGACGCCGGCCAGGACCACGACGGCCGCGATGAGGGTCGCCGCGCGCCCGAACGGCGTGAAGGCGCCACCAGCGCTGTTCCCGGCGGCCCGGTCGAGCGCCGCCGCGAATGCGGCGGCGTCCGGAGGTCGATCCCGGGGGTTACGCGCCGTCGCCCGGTGCAGGAGGGCCGCGACCCCGGCGGGTACGCCCGGAGGCATCCGTGGCCGCCCGGTGCTCTGCCGCGCGCTCAGCAGCCGGGTGCCGAGCCGTCCCAGCCCGTAGACGTCGGCACTGGTGTCCACCGCGGCCAGGGGGTCGTCCTGTTCCGGAGCCATGTAGCCGGGGGTGCCGGCGCGCGCGGTCAGTCCCGATGCGGCGGCCAGCGCCTTCGCCAGGCCGAGGTCGGCGATCAGTACCCGCTCCGGTCCTGGTGACGCTGTCCGGAACAGGATGTTGCCGGGTGTGAGATCGCGATGCACGATCCGGTGCCGGTGCAGCACCGCGACGCCCGCGGCGATCTCCCGCAGTACCCGCAAGGCCACGGTGGGCGCCAGCTCACCCTGTTCGAGCCGGTCGCGCAGGCTGCCGCCCTCGGCGAATTCCATGACCGAGTACGGGCGGCCGTCCGGCAACTCGCCGACGGCGTACACCCGCACCACCCGTTCGTCGGCGAGCCGCCAGAGCAGCCGGGCCTCCTGCTGAAAGCGTTCCCGGACCCGCAGGTCGTGGGCCCAGTTCTCGGCCAGCACCTTGATCGCCACGTGTGCGTCCAGCGCCGGGTCGTGGCCGAGCCACACGGTGGCGAACGACCCGGCGCCGAGCAACCGTTCGATCCGGTACCCGCCGATCTGCCGTGGTCCGGTCATGATGGTGCGACTTCGCCCGTCACGGCTCGACCATAGACGCCGATCGCCAGACGGTTAACGGACCGCGACGGCCGTCACGGAGCGTGTCGCCGCGTCCACCGCGGCGGTGAGGACGACACTGGCCGGCCGGCGGAACTGGCAGGCGTGGATGCCGGCCTCGTAGTGGCAGTTCACGGCGTCGGCAGGGGTGACCGTCAGCAGGCCGGGCCCGAGGTTGACCACCCGCAGCGTCGCGCCGATCCGCAGGCACGGCGACCACCAGCGCAACTCCTCGGTGGTGTCGAGATCGACCACGCTGCCGGCCGGCGAGCAGGCCGTCGACGGCTGTCCGGGTACCGCCGCGGGCACCCGGACGAGCAGCTCCCGGGCATCCCCGGCCAGCGTGAGGCGCACGGTGCCGGTGCGGATCAGGCGGCACTGGTGGGTGCCCGCCGCGTAGAAACAGTCGACCATGGTGGCGGGCCGCGCGAGCAGCGACCCGGGTCCGGTGTTGACGACACGCACGACCCCGCCGACCGCGATGCACAGGGGCGGCAGTGTGCCGGGCTGCGCGGCGTCGACGGAGTGGACCACCGCGCCCTCACAGGCGGCGCGGGCCGCGAGGGACGGCGGCCCGGCGGCCGCCGACGCGGCGCCGGAGGTGCCGGCCAACAGTAGGACGAGTCCGAGCAACACGGCTGTGCCGAGCCGGTGGAGATGCGAAGAGATGCGCATGACGGCGTTCACTCCTTTTCGTAGGGCTGTCCTCTCGTCTGTCCCACCGCGGCCCGCTTTCGTTCACCGTCGCCCGGGATCGTCTGATGTTTCGGATGCGCCGCACGCGCTCAGCAGGAGCGCGATCCCGCCGATCCCCTGAAGGTGAGGGTGCGCGCGCAGGACCCGGCGCCGGGGTTGGACCGGCTGGCCCGGATGGCCGCGCGGCAGCTGCACGCCCCGATCGCGGGAGTGTCCCGGCCCGGCACGGACCCGAACGACTCGCATCCGTGCAACCGGTACGTGGCCGGCGAGGGCAACCCGCTGATCGTCGTCCGCTGCGACGCCGACCCGCGGCTGAGCCAGGACCCGGCGGTCCGGAGACACGAGACCGTCGCCTACGCCGGGTATCCGCTGCGAGGGCCGGACGGGGAGCCGCCCGGTGTGTTCTTCGTGGCCGATGTCGTGCCGCGGCAGTGGACCGACGACGACCTGCAGAACCTGCTCGATCTGGCCGAGACCGCCGAGTCGGAGATCGCGCTGTTCACCGCGTACGATGCCGCACGGCAGTCCGCGGGACAGCTGCAGAGCATGCTGGACGGCGCGATCGAGGCCTACCTGTCGATGGATGCCGACGGGCGGATCATCGGGTGGAACAGGTCCTCCGAGCAACTGTTCGGCTGGTCCGCCGCCGAAGTCCTGGGGAAGCGCACCACCGACCTGCTCGTGCCGCCGAGAAACCGGGACCGGCACGAACAGCGGCTGGCCGAGGCCCGGCGTACCGGAGCCTCCGAGCTGGCCGGGCGGTGGCTGGAACTGGCCTTGCTGGACAAGCGGGGCCGGGAGATCCCGGTCGAGATATCCCTGTACATGAACGACGACCACGGCCGGCCGGTGTTCAGCATGTTCATGCACGACATCACCGAGCGGACCGTGGCGCGCACCGAGCTGGAGAGCGAACGGGCCTTCCTCCAGGCGGTGCTGAACAGCCTGGACGTCGGGGTGGCGGCCTGCGACAGCCGGGGCGTCCTGACCCTGTTCAACCCGGCCATGCAGGAGATCCACGGCCAGGAGATGCGGCCGCTCGGGCCGGAGTCGTGGCCGCGGACCTACCATCTGTTCGAGCCGGACGGGCATACCCCGATGCGGCCGGAGGATGTCGGGCTGGCCCGCGCCCACCGGGGTGAGATCGTGCGGCGCCAGGAGAAGGCGATCGTCGTCCCGGGCCGGCCACCACGCTACTTCCTCAGCAACTCCCGGCCGGTGGAAACCGCGGACGGGCGGCACCTCGGCGCCGTGGAGGCGATGCACGAGGTCACTGAGACCCGCCGCGCCGAACTGCTGCGCCGTTGCCGGTACGCCGTGGCGAGCGCGCTCTCCGAAGCCACCTCAGCGCAGGAGGCGGCGGCCGCGGCCGCCGCGGCTGTCGCCGCGGAGTTGCAATGGGCCTGCGCCGAATACTGGGAGGTCGACGAGGAACGGAACCTGATCGTCCGGAACAGTTGCTGGAGCCGGCCCGGCACCGACCTGACGGCCTTCCGCGACGAAGGTACGCGGGCCGTCACCCGCGGCCACGCCTTGGCCGGTTCCGTCTGGGAACGCGGCATCGAGATCTGGAGCACCGACCTGATCCGCGACCTCGCCTTCCCCCACCGGGGCCGGGTGCGGGCCGGGTACCGGGCCGGGCTGCGGACGGGGATCGGTGTACCGGTGCACCGCGGTCACGAAGTGGCCGGCGCGCTCGTGTTCTTCACCGATACCGAGATCGATCGCGACGACGAGATCCTCGCCGTGTTGCGCGACATCGCCGGACAGGTCGGCCGTTTCGTGGAACGACGCCGCGCCGAGGACCTCACCCTCGCGCTGGCCGCCGCCCGCCGCGACTTCAACCGGGTCATCGAGCAGGTCAACGACTCCTTCTGGACCGTCGAGATCACCCCGTCCGGCGAGGTCCGCTCGCACTACTCCAGCGTCGGCGGAAAAGGCATCTTCGGCGGCACGCTGCCCACCGACGCGGATATGGCAACCACCATCACAGGGCTCGTGCATCCGGACGACCGGGAGATATTCCAGCGATACCACGAGCAGACGGCGACGGGCGAGCCGGCCGAATGCGAATGCCGGATGGTCGGCTTCGACGGCGTCACCCGCTGGGTGTGGATGCGCGCCGTCCCCCGCCGCGCGAACGGCCACCTCTACATCGACGGGGTCGCCACGAACATCACCGAACGCCGGGAACTCGCCGACCAACGGGAACGGCTACTCGCCCAGGAACAGCACCAGGTACGCCGCCTGCAAGAACTCGACCGGATGAAAGACGAGCTGGTCGCCGTCGTCAGCCACGAGCTGCGCAACCCGATCGCCATCATCGCCGCCTACACCGAGGCACTGCGCGAGGAACCCGGCCTGGCCGACCAACCCGAACTCGCCGTCATCGCGCGTACCAGCGACCACCTCAACCACCTCGTCGAAGACCTGCTGGACCTCGCCCGCTTCGACAGTGGGCGAACCACCATCGACCTCAAACCACTGCGCCTGGACCGGCTGCTGCGCCAAGCCGTGGACGACCACCGACCCCAGGCCGAAACCCAATCGGTCGCCCTCACCACCGACATCGGCCCCCTGCCGGTGGTACCCGGCGACGCCCCCCGGCTCCGGCAGGTCGTCGACAATCTGCTCTCCAACGCCATCAAATACACACCCGCCGGCGGCACCGCCGCCGTGACCGCACACGCCGACGACACCACCATCACGATCAGCATCAGCGACACCGGCATCGGTATCCCCGCCGACCAATACCCCAAACTCTTCACCCGCTTCTTCCGCGCCAGCACCGCGACCGACCGCAAGATCAAAGGCACCGGCCTCGGCCTCGCCGTCACCAAAGCCATCGTCGACGCACACGACGGCACCATCACCGCCCGGCCGGCACCCAACGGCGGCACCACGTTCACCGTGACCCTGCCCCGCTGAAATTCCATGACCGGGTAGGGCGGGCTCATCGACGAATCCGGACATTCTCACAGCTGATACATAGATCATCTGTGATAGGTTTCCACCACGTCAGGCGACGGGGATCGCGGCAGAACGAAGCGCATCCTGCAATTCGCGCTGCTCACGAAGCCTGCTGCTACAACCGAAAGGATTCACCGATGCACGACGCCATCGCTTACAACGGCACCGAGGACTCCGAGCTCGACGAGCTGCTCAAGCTCGTCTCCGTCGATGAGGACCTCCAGGTGGAGCCCATCGCTCCGAACCGGATCAACTCCAAGTACGCGCTGCTGCCGACCCCGCCGCAGGGCTGACCTTCCCGGCACCACACCGATCGGGCCATTTGGCCGTCGCCTGAATCCGTAAGCCGTTCTGCCGCGATTCCCCGTGCCTGGAAGTGCCGATGCCCAAGCCACACATCATGCTCGTCAACCCACCGATCTGGAATGTGTACGCGCCCCATCTGGCGGTGCCGCTGCTCGCCGCGGTGATGCGCCGGCACGGATGGAACGTGACGTCGGTGGATCTGAGCATCGAGCAGACCGACTGGCTGGTCTCCGCGGAAGGCCTCACCGACCTTCATCACCTCGCCGAGCGCCGTGCCGGGCATCTGCACGGCGATGCCCGAGAGGCGCACGAGCAGATCCTCGCTGCCTTTCCCGCCACCATTCGGGCGATCGACGAGGCGCGTACCCGGTTGATGCGGCCGGACGTCGCCACCGACCCGGTCGGCTTCACGGAAGCGGCCACGGTGGTCCGCAACGCTCTCGCCTGTGTCTCGGCCGGCTTCCCCGGTCTCACCTTCGACCTGCGCGGCAATTTCTCGATGTTCTCGCCACGGCGGACCTCGGACGTCCTGACCGCCGCGGCCGACGCCGACCGCAGCGTCTATGCCTGGACGTTGGCGCGCCGCCCGTTGCGAGGTCTCGACGACCCGGAGCTCGCGGTCGTCGGGATCTCCGTCTCGGCCGACACCCAGCTGATCGCGGCCGTCACGGTCGCCCGTGAGGTGAAGCGCCGGCGTCCTGACGTGCACGTCGTGATGGGTGGCAACTTCACGACCCGGATGGTCGGCCGGTGGAAGCAGGAGCACCCGTTCTTCGCGTACGTGGATTCGTTCATCTCCTACGAGGGCGAGGACGCCCTGCCCGCCCTCTGTGACCGGATCACCGGCGCCGACGATCGGCCCGTCCCCGGGCTGCTCCAGGCGGACGGGCGCGGCGGCCTGCTCCGCACCGGACCGGAGATGGTGGACATCTCCGCACTGCCCACGCCCGACTTCACCGGGCTGCCGCTGGACCGCTACTTCGCGCCGGGACCGGTGCTGCCGCTACAGGCGTCGCGCAGCTGCGCCTGGGACTGCGCGTTCTGTTCGATCCCGTTCGCCAGCAACAAGTTCCGGATCCGCCGGCCCGACGACGTGGTCCGCGACATGGCGGAGCTGTCGCGGCGGCACGGTGGGGACACCTTCATGTTCGTCGACGAGATCCTCACCCTCACCTCCTTGCGCGGGGTGGCGAAATCCCTGGTCCAGAACGAGAACCAACTCTTCTGGTACGGGGAGACGCGCTTCAGCCGCGGCCTCGACGACGAACTGGCCGGTCTGTTGCGGGCCTCCGGATGCCGTCGGCTCGACCTGGGACTGGAGTCGTACAACCAGCGGGTGCTCGACCTCATGCGCAAGGGGGTCAAACAGGCGGACATCGAGCCCTCCATGGAGGCTCTGCTGCGCAACCGCGTACCCGTGCATCTGTTCTGCATGACCGGCTTCCCCGGCGAGACGGAGTCCGAGGCGGCGGCCACCGCCGAGTTCAGCGCGGAGGCGCTGCGCCGGTCCACCGAGGAGTTCGCCGTGCCCTATTCCACCGCGGCGAACGGCCCCTTCATCCTGGATCTGCTCTCGCCGGTCGGCGAGCGGCCAGACCTGTTCGGTGTCACCCTGATCGCACCGCCGCCCGAGGACGATCTCGCGTTCGAGGTCGACTACACGGTCACCGACGGGATCGGCCAGCAGCGCGCACGCGAACTCACCTCCGGCGGGGCCGGGCCGGCGCCCGGCACCGCCCTGCACCGGGCCACCTGGATCGGTGACGCCGAGGAGTGGTCCTTTCTCTGGGCGGCGCGTGAGGCTCCCATGCCCGAGCGCACCCTGCCGCTGCCACGGCCACGAACCTGGTCACTGACCCCGGACACGCTCGTCACGCCGGCGACCGGAATCGGTGTGCGGCCCGGCGACGGCGCCACCGTCCACGTGTACGCGCCGGCCGCCGACGCGGTTCTGACGTTGCCGGCTCTCTGGGCGCAACACCTGCGGGCGCCCGTCACGGTGGCCGAACTGACCGCGGACCCCGGGCTCGTTCCGGTCCTCCCGGCGCTGCTGCGCCTGCTCGACTGCGGGGTTCTCACCACGTCCACCTGCGAGCCGCCGGTGGACGGTGTCCGTTGGTACACGTCCCATCCGCATACGACGACCGATGTGCAGCCGGATGGTGGCTGCGTGCTGGTCTCCCCGGAACGCGGCCGGGCCGCACGGGTCGGCGCCGCGGGACGCGCCCTCTGGATGCTCGCCCGCAACGGCGCGACCGAGGCGGAACTGGGTCGGCGTACCCGGCTTCCCGGCGCCCGTCTGGAGACCGTCCTGCATGAGCTGGTCGCTCATCACGTGCTCATCCCGGCGGTGCTCGCGCCCGCCCTGGCCGGCGTGCCGGCCGCGACCTGACCGTGGCCTCAGACACCATCGAGATCCCCCCGAGGAGTAACCTGTGACCTCAGCACCCGCCACCGCGCCGGCGGACCTCGCGTCCTTCTGGACGGCGTTCGCGGCCGACCACTGGGAGCGCCGCCCCCTGTCACAGGAGACTTCCGCGCTGCGCCTGGGGTTGACCGAGGATCAGCTCTTCTCCGCCCTGCTGCGCACCGCCGAGCAGGTCCGGACCGGCCGGACCAGCGGAGGGCTCCCCCGGTTCGTCGCCAACATCGACGGCCGCATGCAGCCGGTCGACACGCTCGACTTCCTGCCCCGCGACGGGGAGCGAACCCTCGACGAGTACCTCTCCCGCCTCGACGGGCGCTGGCGCGATCATGACTGGAACGTGGCGGTCTCCGGGCTGCACGCGGTCTCGGCGCCGTTGTGGGACCGTGCCAAGGCGCTCGCCGACGACGTCTACGAACACACCGGGAGCCGGCCGGCCGGCCGCGTCGACATCGACACCTTCATCGGCCGGTACGCCTCGACCAACGTCGGCGTCCACGTCGACCACGCCGGCAACTTCGGGTTCACGTTGCGCGGACGTAAGACGCTGCTCACCTGGCCGGCCGAGGCCGCCGGCCAGGTGCCGCAGAAGACCCTCGACTACTCGGCCGCGCGCGACAGCGCCGAGGTGCTCGTGGGCGTACCCGGTGGTCTGACGTACTTCCCCTCGCCGCAGTTGCACGTCGGTGAGTCGCCCGACGACGTCTCGGTGAACGTCAACATCGCGTTCTTCACCCGTTCGGACGTGCGGTCCCGGGTCGCGGCCGTCGTCGACCGGCTGCTGGCGGACGGCGCCGGCGGCGCCGGTCTCGCCCCGCTGCCGGACGCGCCGGCCGTGCCGCCGGACGCGGCACGGCTGCTCACCTCCGTCCTCGGTTCGGACGTGGCCCGGGCCGAGGATCTGCTGTGGGATCAGTGGTCACGGTCCATCACCTCCTCCGGTCTCGACGTCGGCCGGCCCGCCGACCAGCCCAGGGCGATCCCGGCGGGCGCTTCCGTACGGCTTCGTACCCGCGCCGTCCTACGGTCCCGCAGACTCGCCGACGGCCGTCTCGCGATCTCGTCCCAGGGCCATGTCCTGCGGGTCGCCGACGATCCCGCCATCGAGGTGGCTCTGCGGCGACTCGACAGCGGTGCGGCCGTCGACCTGGACGGCGCGGCGCCGGCGGTGCTGCTGGCCGTTCTGGTGCGGCTCCAGTCCTGGGCGGCGCTGGACGTGACCGCATGACCGTCGTACCGGGCCTGCGGGGCTGGCGGTTGCCGGCCGTCCTCGTGGCTCTGCTGATCAGCACCGTCGGCGACGAGATCGCCACCGTCGCACTGGCGCTGCGCGGCGCCACGGCGACGCAGACCACGGTCGTCGTGTCGGCCCAGTTCGTCGCCTCGTTGCTGCCCGGCATCCTGTTCGCGTCGTGGATCGGCCGGCTCGCCGAGCGGTACCGTTCGGACGGGCTTCTCGCCGCCGCGCTGGCCGGCGAGGCAGTGATCGCCGTAGCGGCGTCCGGTGCCGACCGGTCCTATCTCCTCATCGGGGCGACGGTCCTGCTCGGCGCCCTCGGTGCGATCGCGCAGACGTGCGTCATGGTGCTGGTTCCCCGGCTCTTCCCCGGCCCGGCGCTGGTACGGGCCAACTCGATTCTGGAGAGCACCCGCAACGCGGGCTATGTGGCCGGGCCGCTGCTGGCCGGTGGCCTCGTCGCGCTCGGTGGCACCCGACTGGCCCTGCTGGCCGATGCGGCCACCTTCGTGATCGCCCTCGCCGCCATGCCGCTGATCACCGCGTCCCTGGCTCCGCCGGAACCGGCTCCGCCGGAGTCCCCGGCTGAGGACCGGCCCGCCGGAGCGCTGCGGGACGGCTTGTCGTGGCTGTGGCGCAACGGCACCCCGCGCATCACCCTGTCGGTCGTCTTCGTCACCATCGCCACCACCTCGGTCGGCAACGTCATGCTGCCGTTCTTCACCCAGCGTTTCGATCGTGAGGGCGCGGCCTACGGCGTCCTGCTGGCCTGCTGGAGCGTCGGGCTGGTGATCGGGCCGATGCTGCTGATGCGGCTGGCCCGTACCGGCCGGATGGCGGTGCTCGCCGTCGGGTCGGCGACCACGATCGGCGCGGCCTACCTCGTCACCGGCCTGGTGCCGGTACTGCTCGCGCTGCTGGTGTTCAACGTGATCGGTGGCATGGCCAACGCGATGCAGAACGTGTCGCTGCGTACCGCGGTGATGGCCGACTGCCCGGACCACAAGCGAGGGCGGGTCGGCGCCGCCTACGGCGCGACCCTGCAGACCGCGGTGGCCACCGGGTTCGCTTCCGCCGCACTCTTCCCCGCGGACTGGGCGCGCGGCGTCCTCCTCGTCGGTGGCGCGATCGCCGTGCTCGCCGGGTCGATCGGCCTGCTGCTGCTGAGCCGCCGGCCGGCCGACGCTCCGGTGGCGGAACCCGCCGAGGTGGCCGCCGAGTGAGGGTGGACGCGGTGCAGCCCCGGTTCTGCGCACACACCGGCGCCACCGTGCCGATGGCGTGGGAGTACGCCTGGGGTGAGCCGACCACGGAAGCCGAGGTCCGGCTCGTGGCGGTACGTCCGGGCCCCGTTCTGGACCGCGACGTCTGGCCCCGGGCTCTCGGCCCACGGCGGCGGATACGGCTCGGTTCCGGCGTCACCGTCCACCCGGAAGGCCCGCCGTTCCTACGAGGGCTGGACCAACCGGACCGGGTGACCGCCCTCTTCCGGGCGTCCGGACCGGTGCTGGTGGAGGTGCCGACGCCGGTCGCGGAGGCGATACGGGCGGGCGGCACGGCACAGGAGGTCGCCGCCGGCTGGAGTGGGGACGGCACGACCGGTCTCGTCGGTCTTCTCCGCCTGGGAATCATCGAGGTGAGCCCGGCGGCGACCGTCGGCGAGGGTGCGCACGCGATCCAGGAGAACTGGACAGTCGCCGCACCGGAGACCCTGATCAATGCCGCCGTCGGCACCTCGGTCCGGGCCACACCGGCCCTGCTGGCCCTCTGGAGCGCCGCCGGGCGCGGCGACGGCCTTCCCCTGGCCGGGCTCCCGCCGAAGATCCGGTCCGCGGTCGACGACCTGGCCCGGCAGGGCATCCTCCGGCTGGTCACCGCATGACCGCGGACCTGAACACGTTCCTCGCCGACCTCACCCATCCCGGGATGGGCACCGAGAACACCGGGCCGCTGCTGGCCGGCCTGGTACGGATGACCCGCCCCGAACGGATTCTCGAGGTGGGCGCCGGCTCCACCACCCTGCATCTGCTCTCCGGCCTCGCCGACGCGGTGGATGCCACCGAACGCGACCGCCGGATCGTGGCGGGTGAGGAGACCGACGAGGCCCGGGCCGCCGTGCTGCATCCGGGAGCGCTGTCCGCCCGGTACGAGCCACGGCTGCTCGTCGTCGACGATCTGTCGGTAGCGGGGACGACCGCCGCCGACGTGGTGGCCGCCGCGGCGAAACTGGGGCTCGCCCACCTCCTGGAGTTCCTGGAACAGGACTTCTTCACCATCGACGCCGCGGCGCTGGACGCGCACGGCCCCTTCGACCTCGTCTGGCTGGACGCCGGTGGTCAAGCCGACGACGCCCGCTTCCTCACCGCGCTGTGGCCCCGGTTGCGCCCAGGCGGGCTGGTGGCCGTACACGAACCGGTCTCGGCCGCCGTGGTGCGGAGCGCGAGCCATTCCCGGCCGGTTCTGCGGACAGTGCCGACACCGCTGATTCAGGCCCTCCGCCGGCAGACCGGCCCTGGGTCCGGTTTCGAGATGCTGACGCTCGCCGAACCGCACAAGTTCCGCCAGGCGGGACTGACCCTGCTGCGTAAGCTGGCCGGCTGGGAACGGGACAGAGGAGCGTCCTTCGGAAGCGAACTGGCCGCGCTGGGAGAGGACGAGAGGGTACGGCCGCCCGTGCTCACCTCGGAGGGCGCGGTGCTGACCGATCCGGTGTGCCGCCGGGTCCACGCGGCTGTCGTACTGGGCGCGGCGCTCGAGGACACCATCGCGGCACGGGCCGGCGTCCCAGCGGCGGAGGCGCGCCGGGCCCTGCACCGGCTCCTGGCCTCCGGTCTGGTCCGGGACGGTGACGGCGTCTGGCGGGACGGGCTGTGATCAACGGCCGCCACGGTGTGTGCGGACGAGCGACAGGGATCGCCGAGCGGTCTAGCATTCGCTCTATGGTCCGACTCCGTGCCCTGCTTGCCCTGGTCGTCGTCATGTCCTCGCTGGTCGCGTGCACTCGCGACAAGAAGGAGGACGTGGACAGCCTGCCGAACGGCGCCACACTGGTGGACGAGTGCGCGGCGGCGATGCGCGAGGTCAAGACCACGCGCTTCCTGATCGTCGCCGACGGTGAGATCGCCGGGCTCAGCCTGCGACGGGCCGAGGGCACCCTGACCAGGGAGGGCAACGCGAAGGGCACGGCGCAGATCGAGCAGTCCGGCTCGACCGTCGAGCTGGAGTTCGTGATCGTCGGCGACAAGCTCTACCTGAAGGGGCCGACCGGCGGCTACCAGACGCTGCCGCTCACCCTGGCGGCCACCGTCTACGACCCGTCGGCCATCCTCGACCCCGAGCGCGGCGTCGTCACGATGCTCGAATCCGTGACCAGCCCCGAGACCGAGGCCGCCGAGGCGGTCGGCGGCAAGGACGCCTGGCGGGTCGCGGCCAACACGACCGGCACCGGGCTGGCCGGGCTCATCCCCGGCCTCACCGGCACCATCCCGACGAAACTGTGGATCGCCGACGCCGACAAGCGCCTGCTCAAGGCAGCCTTCACGCTGCCGGGCGGGTCGGTCACGGTGACGTTCGAGGAGTACGACGTGCCGGCGGTGATCAGTGCACCCTGACGCCACGGCCACCGTGCCGGTGGCGCGGCGGCGGCTGGCGATCGGCGTCGGTGGCGCCGCCGTGCTGTTGGGGGCCCTCGACGCGTACGTCGTGGTCACCGTCCTCACCGACATCCTCGGCGACCTGCACATCCCGCTCAACCGGCTGGAACGCGCCACCCCGATCGTCACCGGCTACCTGCTCGGGTACGTGGCCGGGATGCCGCTGCTCGGCTCGTTCTCCGACCGGTTCGGCCGCCGCGCGGTCATCGTCGCGTGCCTGGCCGGATTCGCGGTGGGCTCGGCGGTCACCGCCGGGTCCGGCGAGTCGCTGTACTGGCTGGTGACCGGCCGGGTGCTACAGGGGCTGGCCGGTGGCGCGCTGCTGCCGGTGACGATGGCCCTCGCCGGTGACCTGTGGACGGAGCAGCGGCGTCGCGCGGTCGCTCTCGGCACGGTCGGCGCCGCGCAGGAGCTGGGCAGTGTGCTCGGCCCGATCTACGGTGGCGCGGTCGCGGCGCTGATCGGCTGGCGGGGCATCTTCTGGATCAACATCCCGCTGGCGATCATGGCCATCGTCGCGGTGCTGATCGCGCTGCCCCGCGAGAGCGCCGCCGGCCGGGAACGCCCCGCCGTCGACGTGGTCGGCGGCATCCTGCTCGCCGCCGGGCTGGCCCTGCTCGTCGCCGGGCTCTACAACCCGGATCCGCGGAACTCGGTGCTGCCGGACTGGGGTCCCGTCGCGATCGGCGCGGCGGTGGCCGTACTCCTGATCTTCGTCTGGTGGGAGAGCCGGACCCGAACGAAGCTGTTCGATCCCGCGGGCGTGCGCATGGCGCCTTTTCTCGCCGCGCTCGGCGCGAGTTTCTGCACCGGCGCCGCCCTGATGGTGACCCTCGTCGACGTCCAGTTGATCGCGCAGACGCTGCTCGGCAGGGACGCGTTCGGCGGCACGCTGCTGCTCACCCGGTTCCTGGTCGCCCTGCCCGTCGGGGCCCTGCTCGGCGGCGTGCTGCTCGCCCGCCTGGGCGAGCGGCTGGTCACCCTGACCGGGCTGCTCACGGCGGCTTTCGGGTACGCGCTGATCGCGCACTGGCCGACCGATGTGCTCGCCGTGCGCTACGCCGGCGTCCTGCCCCGCCTGGACACCGACCTCGTCGTCGCGGGGTTCGGTCTCGGCCTGGTGATCGCGCCGCTCGCCGCGGCCGTGCTGCGTGTCACTCCGCCGGACCGGCACGGTGTGGCCTCCGCGGCCGCGGTCGTGGCCCGGATGGTCGGCATGCTGCTCGGTGTCGCCACGCTGACCGCGTGGGGGCTGCACCGCTTCCAGACGTTGACCGCGACACTCGACACCCCGCTGCCGTTCGGCGTCGACCCGGCCGAGTACCAGGCCCGGCTCGCCGTCTACGAGGCGGCGGTCAAGGCCGCCCTGCAGACCGAGTACCGCGAGATCTTCCTGGCCACGGCCGTTCTCTGCGTGGCCGGGGCGCTGCTCGGGCTGCTGCTCGCGGGCAGTCCCGCCGGGGCGGCCGGATCTGACCGGCGCTAATTCTCGACGAATTTGCCCAGGGCCGCGACCAGGGCGGGCTCGCCGAGCTCCATGTAGAGCTTCTTGTCCGGCTCGAGGCGGGCCACCTGGGGGCAGGAGGTGTCCTTCGCCTCCATCTTCTTGTCGAACAGCTTCTTGCCGGTGGCCGTCTCGTGGAGGTGCACGCGGTAGGTGGCGCGATGCAGCACCCCGGTCCCCTCGTAGCGCTCGGGGTCGGTGCAGGTGCGGACCTTGGCGCCGGTCGCCACCCGGTCCACGCAGGCGACCAGCTGGATCGTCGTCGGGGGCTTGTCGTAGGACCAGGCGGTTTCCTTGTCCTTCGACTTCAGGAACCAGGTGTTGAACATCGTGTACGGCAGCCGGCCCTGGTCGCCCGTGTCGCCGTAGACGAGCGTCGGGTGCGGCGCCTTGCCGGTCCGCTTCGGGAGCATCGGCCAGTAGGTCTCGCCCCTGCAGATCTCGTCCATGTCGAAGACGCTCGCCGGCGGGACGCCCTGCGCCAACGGCCCGGCCGGGATCGGCTCCTCCAGGGCGTCCGTGACGGCGGTCGACGGGGTGGGCCCGGTGCCGTCGGCCGGGGAGGACACCCGGGTCGCGGCGCCGGACGCGGACGACCGGGAGGCGGCGGGCGTGTCCCGGCGCTTCCCGGTCTCCGCCAGCACCGCCCCGACGAGTCCGGCCGCGGCGACCAGGAGGACGAACGCGGTGACCGCCAGGATGGCGATCAGACCGCGGGCGGAGAGCCTCTCCGGGGCGGCGGCCAGGGTCGCGGGCAGGGCCGGCGGCGGAATGTAACTGAGTGTCTCCAGGTGATCGACCGCCGCCTGGTCAGCCGGTGCTCCCAGGCCCTGGATCGGTTCCGGCCACGGGTCGGTCGGCGCCTGGAGCTCCGCCGATCCGGCCGCCGGCTGGGCGCGCCCGCCGGCCCGGCTCGCCCACTGGGCGAGGGGCGCGTGCTCGGTCTTGTCGGTGTCACTGGCCGAGGGGCCGTCCGGCTCGGTGTCGGCCCGCATCGGCTCCGGGGTGGCCGCGCCGGCCTCTTCCGAAGGCTCGGAGCCCGTCCCGTCCTCAGCCATGTTCCTCGATCAGCCTTTCCCTCACCTGGGAGGCGACTGTATCGAAAGTCTTCTCCGCACCTCCCGGCGGGTGGATCATCAACCGTGCTTCACGGTGAGGCGGTCAGTCCTCCTCGGTGAACACGGTTTCGCGGCTGCGGCGGATGGCGGGCAGGGCGACCACGATCAGGGCCGCGACGGTCAGGAGCAGGAGACCGGCCGAGATCGGGCGGGACAGGAAGACGGTGGGGTCGCCGCGGGAGATGATCAGGGCACGGCGCAGGTTCTCCTCCAGCAGCGGGCCGAGGACGAAGCCGAGCAGCAGTGGGGCCGGTTCGCAGCCGCATTTGATCAGGACGTAGCCGAGCAGGCCGAAGAAGGCGATCGCGTAGACGTCGTAGGAGTTGAAGCCCAGCGAGTAGGTGCCGATCACGGCGAACAGCACGATCATCGGGAAGAGCACCTGGTACGGGATGCGCAGCAGCCGCACCCACATGCCGATCAGCGGCAGGTTCAGCAGGACGAGCAGCACGTTGCCGATCCACATGGACGCGATCAGGCCCCAGACCAGCTCCGGCTCGTCGTTGATCACGTTGGGGCCGGGGGTGATGCCGTGCACGATGAACGCGCCGACCATCAGCGCCATCACCGGGTGGGCGGGCAGTCCCAGGGTGAGCAGGGGGATGAACGAGGTCTGTGCGGCGGCGTTGTTGGCCGACTCGGGGCCGGCCACGCCCTCGATGGCGCCGTGACCGAATTCGGCCCGCCGTTTCGAGACGCGCTTCTCGACGGCGTACGACGTGAACGACGACAGCACGTGGCCGCCGCCGGGCAGCACCCCGAGGGCGGCGCCGAGGGCGGTGCCGCGCAGGATCGGGCCGACGATGCGGCGGCGGTCCTCCCGGGTGGGCCACAGATGGGTGACCTGGCCGAGGAGTGCGGGGCGGTCGCGTTCGTTCTCCAGGTTGCGCAGGATCTCGGCGATGCCGAACATGCCGACGGCGACGGACACGAAGTCGATGCCGCCGTAGAGTTCGCGCTGACCGAGGACGAATCTCGGCGTACCGGTGTAGATGTCCTGGCCGACCGTGCCGAGCAGGATGCCGAGCGCGATCATCGCGAGGGCTTTCAGTGGCGAGCCGCGGGCCAGGGTGATCGACACGATGAGGCCGAAGAGGACGAGCGCGAAGTAGTCGGCCGGGCCGAATTCGAGGGCGACGGCGGCCAGCGGCGGGGCGGCGACGGCCAGGATGACGGTGGCGACCGTGCCGGCCACGAAGGAGCCGATCGCGGCGGCCGCGAGGGCCGGTCCGGCGCGGCCCTGGCGGGCCATCTCGTGGCCGTCGAGGGCGGTGACCGCGGCCGACGACTCACCGGGCAGGTTGATCAGGATGGCGGTGGTGGAGCCGCCGTACTGGGCGCCGTAGTAGATGCCGGCCAGCATGATCAGCGCGGTGACCGGCTCGAACTCGAAGGTGATCGGCAGCAGCATGGCGACCGTGGCGGTCGGCCCGATGCCGGGCAGCACGCCGACGGCGGTGCCGAGCAGCACGCCGACGAAGCACCAGAGGACGTTCTGGATGAGCAGAGCGGTGGAGAAGCCGAGGACGAGGTTGTCGAAGAGGTCCATCACCAGCCCCACAGCGGGAGCCGCAGCTGGAGCCCGACGATGAAGATGACGGTGGCGGCCAGGGTGAGGCCGGCCGCCACGGCCAGGGCGGTGAGCGGCCGGACCCGCCGGCCGGCGAACGCGGTGAGCAGCGCGGTGCCGAAGGACGTGGGGACGAAGCCGAGCACCCGGACGAAGACGCCGAAGAACACGACCGCCGCGATGACGAGCACGACGGCCCGCCACGGGACGGCTTCGAAGGGAAGATCGGATCCGGCGACGAGTCCTTTCACCACGATCGCCAGGCCCAGGACGGTCACGATCGCGCCGACCAGCAGCGGGAAGTAGCCGGGGCCCATCCGTAGCGGGGTCCCCCGGTCATAGCCGAGCGACCCCACCACGAACGCGCCGCCGATCACGGCGAAGACTCCCCCGGCGAGCACGTCCGGGAGTGACCGTCGGCGCTGCATCTACGAGGCCTGTACGCCGGCGTCGGCGATGACCTTGCCCCAGGTCTCGATCTGTTCCTCGAGGCGGGCGCGGTGTGTCTCCGGGGTGGCGTCCGCGGCGGTGACCGGTGCGGTGCCGAGTTTCGCCATCTCGTCGATGACCGTCTGGTCGGCCAGTGCCTTCTGGAGCGCCGCGGACAGTTTCTGGACGATCTCCGGCGGCGTCCCGTCCGGCACGTACAGCCCGTGCCACACGCTCACCTGGAGTTGCGGCATCCCGGCCTCGGTGGTGGTGGGCACGTCGGGCAGGCTCTTGACCCGTTCCGGGGTGGTCACCGCGTACGCCTTGATCTTGCCTGCCGTGATCTGGCCGCTGGTGTTGGTGGTCTGGTCGCACATGACGTCGACCTGGCCGCCGACCAGGTCGGTGAGCGCCGGCCCGGTTCCCTGGTACGGCACCTCCTGGAGTTTGACCCCGGCCGCCGACTGGAAGAGCAGCCCGCACAGGTGGGAGGCGGCGCCGCGCCCGGCGTTGGCGAGGGTGACCTTGTCCTGGTTGGCCTTCACGTAGGCGGTGAGGTCGGCGAGGGTGGCGGGCGGGAAGCCGGGCCGGGCGACGACGGTCATCGGCACCTCGGTGACCAGCCCGACGGTCGCGAAGTCCTCGAGCGGCTGGTATCCGAGGTCCTTGTAGAGGGCGGGCGCCGTGGACATGCCGATGTGGTGCATGAGGACGGTGTAGCCGTCGGGTTCGGCCTGGGCGACCTGCCCGGCCGCGACCGTGCCGCCGGCGCCCTCGACGTTCTGGACGACGATCTTGCCGCCGAGCGCCTCGGCCATCGGGCCGGCGATCATCCGGGTGACGGTGTCGGTGGGGCCGCCGGCGCTGAACGGCACGACGATGGTGATGTTCTGCTCGGGATAGCCGGTGGCGCCGCCCTCGTCCCCGCCGCCCTCGGAACAGGCGGCGGCGAGCGACACGGCGGCGAGCGCGGCGAGCATCCGCGGCCTGCGCGTACCCATGTTCTGACCTCCTTTTCGGAACCCCTCCGGGATCTATCGAAGACCGTATTGGTCTATCGACGTTGATCACTAGGGTTGCCATCTTGCCGAGTGGGGTCAGGTGCCGCTATGTTAATCGAAAATCACACATCGATGAATGTTGAAACGCCCGCGTAACACCGTGTACGGAGGGGTAAGCTAATGCAGAATCTCAGTAGAAGACGTGTCCTCACCATCGGTGCCGCCCTCGGTCTGGTGGGCGTGGCCGACCCCTCGAAGGCCTGGGCCTGGTCGTCGTCCGGCTCGATCGCGGCGACGGACACCGTCACCGACCCGTGGGGTGTCTGGGACGACGCCACCGACCCGCTGCTCGTCGACCTCCTGGAGAGCGGTCAGATTCCGGGCGTCAACACGGCGTTCGAGAAGTGGGTCAACAACGGCGACGCGCTGCCGAGCGGCATCCCGGCCGCGCTCACCACCTGGATCCAGGCGCACAACAAGCTGCCGTCGTGGGCCGATCAGACCAAACTCGACCGGGCCGCCCAGTTCAACAAGCGCATGAGCATGTATCTCTTCCTGCTGTACGGCCTGGGCAGCGGCATCATGAGCACGGTCATCCCGCGGGAGGCGCGCAACGTCTACTGGTCCGAGGGCGGCGCCGTGATGAAGTCGCGGGCGGCCAAGACCTTCACCTACGGGTACGACCTGAGCGCCGTCGACGCCTTCAAGCCGACCGGCCACTTCGTCGTCACCTCGAACAAGACCCGCCTCACCCACGCCGCGGTCCGGCACCTGCTGCCGCAGTCCCCGCACTGGCGGGCGGTCACCGACGACCAGGACTTCATCCCGATCAGCAACGGCGACATCCTGATCACCTTCCACAGCCTGGGCACCTTCGTGTACGGCAAGCTGAAGTCGTGGGGCATCCGGATGTCGGCCGCCGAGGAGGAGGCGTACCTGCACATGTGGCAGGTGGCGCTGCACCTGCTGGGCGTGCGGGACGACTTCATCCCGGCGACCTGGGCGGCGGCCAAGGCCCAGTCGCAGTACGCGCTGACGCCGCTGCTCGCGTCCACACCGGAGGGCATCGACCTGGCCGACGTCCTGCTCGGGCTGACCTCGCAGGTCGACCTGGGCGTCACCCGGGGCTTCCAGCGGGAGTTCGCCCGCTACCTGCTCGGTGACCAGGTCGGGGACTGGCTGAGGCTGCCGCGCGACTTCGCCTCCCGCGCGGTCATCGAGGTCGGCTGGCCGGCGTACGTGGCGTTCCGGGAGGGGACCTCGGGGATCATCCCGACCACGTACTCGCTGTTCGACCAGTTCATCCGCGGCGTGGCGATGCTGTTCCTCAACAACGGGACGTCGGCCACGTACACGCCGATCACCATCCCGACCGGCAACCGGGCCGGCACCTGAGCGGTCAGAGCGTGAGGGCGCCGATCACCAGCGCGGTGACGGCGTCCCGGTGGCCGGGCGTGTTCTCCCAGCGCAGCGCGCGCCCGGCCTCCACCACCACGCCGAACCCGGCGTGCACCAGCAGCCGGGCCTGACGCGGGTCCAGCTCCGGACGGACGCCGCGCAACTGCTGCTCCCAGACGGCGATGTGCTCCCGCTGGGCGAGGATGAGCGGCCGCTTCAGGTCGTCCGGCAGGCCGGCGATCTCGGCCTCGGCGACGCTGTTGAGCGCGTCGTGCTCGAACTTGTAGGCCACGTACGCCGCGGCCAGCGCCACCACCGCCTCCCGCGGGCCGGCCGCGTGCTCCAGGTTCTGCTCCACCGCCTGCGCGAGCAGCCCGGCCGCCTGGAGGCAGGCCGCCACCAGGATGTCGACCTTGCCGGGGTAGTGCCGGTAGATCGCCGACGGGGCGAGGCCCACCGCCTGCGCGATCTGCGCGTTCGTGACGTTGGCGAACCCGTCCCGGGCGAACAGCGGAACGGCCGCCGCCAGGATCTCCGCCCGCCTGGTCCGCGGCACCGGCGAGGCGGGCGGCTCGACCAGGCGTGCGCTGCCGGCGGCGGCCGACGGATCGGTGGCCGCCACGTGCAGGGCCGAGCCGAGCAGCAGGTCCTCGATCCGGCGCTGAGCGAGCGAGGTGTGGTGCATGGTGATCGACCCGATGGCGCCGAGCGCCGCCACGGCCCGCAGCGGCGCCTCCGGAAGCGGGAACTCGCCGGCCACCAGCTCGGTGACCCGCCCGACCACCTGCTCGAACTTGGCCCGCAGCCGCCGGCGGTCGGCGACCTCCAGGTAGCGGGCCTCCCACCGGTACAGGCCGCCGGAGGCGCGGTGCGCGACCGTCACCCGGGTGACGGCGGCGAGCACGTCCCGCAGCGACCCGTCCACGGAGGAGACGGCCGCCACGAGCCGGTCGACCATCACTTCGGCGCACTCGGCGAACAGCGCGTACTTGTTCGGGAAGTGCCGGTACAGCGCGGCGGCGCTGATGCCCACCCCCGCGGCGATCTCCTCCATCGACGCGGCGTGGTAGCCGCGTTCGCTGAACACCTGGCCGGCGGCCTCGACGATGAGTTGCTTGCGGTTGTGCGGTCGGGTGGCCGAAGCCGGCCCGGCGGTCACCGCATCACTCGTTGGACCATACGCGTCAGTCAATCACAGCGGTTCCGAGCCGGGTCGTCACCCACTCGTGGAAGGCGCCGATGTGATGCTCGGACGGGACCAGGACCCCACCCCGGGCGTACGCGCGGGAGCTCATCGCCGGCTGGCACCGCTCGCAGGCCTCGAAGTCCTGCACGTTCACCCGGTGGAACAGCTCCACCGAACGGGACACGTCGCGGCCGGACTCCACCACCTGTTTCGAGTAGAGCCAGTCGCATTCGACGATCGTGCGGTCGGCGGCGACCGGGTACATCCGGTGCAGGATGATGTGGTCGGGCACCAGATTGACGAAGACCTGCGGCTTGATGGTGATCGCGTAGTAGCGCCGGTCCTGGTCGTCGGTCACGCCGGGCAGCTTGGCGAAGCCCTCGCTCCCGTCCACGGTGAAGCCCTCGATGCCGGTGCCGAACTCGGCCCCGTGGCCCACGTAGTACTGGGCCGCGTACCCGTCGGCGAACTCCGGCAGCACCTCGGTCAGCTCCGGGTGGATGGTGGCGCAGTGGTAGCACTCCATGAAGTTCTCGACGATCAGCTTCCAGTTGGCCCGCACGTCGTAGGTGATGCGCCGGCCCACGTCGAGGCTCTCGATCTCGTACGAGTCGATCGCGCCCAGATCGCCGAGCCGCTCGACGACCGCGCCCGTCACGTCGTCGGAGAACGACGGCGGCTCGTCCGCCAGGCACACCCACACGTACCCGATCCACTCCCGCAGGTGGACGGTGACCAGCCCGTACTCGACGCGGTCGATGTCCGGCATCTTCGTCAGGTTGGGCGCCGCGATGAGCCTGCCGTCCAGCCCGTACGTCCAGGCGTGGTAGGGGCACTGGATGGCCCGTCGCACCTCACCGCCCGGTTCGGTGCACAGCTTCGCGCCGCGGTGCCGGCAGACGTTGAGGAAGGCGCGCAGCACGCCGTCGCGGCCCCGGACGATGACGACGCTCTCCCGGCCGACGTCGACCGTCCGGAAGCTGCCCGGTTTCGGCAGGTCGGCGGCCCGCGCCGCACAGAACCACATCCGCTCGAAGATCCGCTCTTGTTCGAGGGTGAAGATCGTGGGGTCGGTGTAGTAGTGGCCGGGCAGGGTGGGGATCAGGCTTGCGGTCACGGCCACTCCTCATGAGCGGATACGTTCCATCTTCGGGTCGAACAGCGGTTCCGCCCGGACGGTCGCCGGCAGCCGCACGCCGAAGTACTCGACGGCCACCGCGGTGCCCGGCACGGAGAGTGAAGCGGGCAGCCATGCGTACGCGACGGTGCGGCCGACGGTGTAGCCGTAGGAGGCGCTGGTGACGTAGCCGGCGGGCGCGCCGTCGGCGTACACCGGTTCCTTGCCCATCACCACGGCGGCGGGGTCGTCGAGGGTGAGGCAGGTGAGGCGCCGGTCCGGCGACGCCGGGCGCGTTTCGAGGGCGGACCGCCCGATGAAGTCGCCCTTGTCCATCCGGACGGCGAACGCCAGGCCCGCCTCATAGGGATCATTTTCGGTCGTCATGTCGGTGCCCCAGGCTCGGTAGCCCTTCTCCAGGCGGAGACTGTTGAAGGCGCTGCGCCCGGCCGCGACGATCCCGTGCTCCCGGCCCGCTTCCCAGAGCATGTCCCACAGTTTGAGCCCGAGGTCGGCCGAGGTGTAGAGCTCCCAGCCCAGTTCACCCACGTAGGAGAGTCGCATCGCGGTGACCGGGACTTCGCCGAGGTAGGCCCGTCGGGCGCGGAAGTACTTGAGCCCGGCGTTGGAGAAGTCGGCGTCGGTCAGCGGTTGGAGGACCTCGCGGGCCCGCGGGCCCCACAGGCCGATGCAGCAGGTGCCGCCGGTGATGTCCCGCAACTGAACAGAATCGGGCAGGTGCCGCCGCATCCAGTCCTCGTCGAGCGGCCCGTTCGCACCGATCTGGAACGTCTGGTCGCCCAGCCGGGCCACGGTCAGGTCGCTGCGGATGCCACCGTGGAAATCCAACATCAAGGTGTACGTGACCGAGCCGACCGATTTATCCAGGTTGTTGGTCGTGAGGCGCTGGAGGAAGCCGAGCGCCCCGGGCCCGCTCACCTCGAAGCGCTTGAGCGGCGTCATGTCGTACATCGCGACGCGTTCCCGGGTGGCGGCGGCCTCGGTGGCGGCGATCGGTGACCAGTAGCGGGCCGACCACTCGTCCCGGGGCGGCGTCACGGCCGGGGCGTTCGACGCGTACCAGTGCGGCCGCTCCCAGCCGGCGCCCTCCAGGAAGACCGCGCCCAGCTCCCGCTGCCGTGGGTGGAACGGGCTGGTCCGCAGGGGGCGCGGGTCCTCCATCGGCTGCAACGGGTGCACGACGTCGTACACCTCGATGAAGTTCTGTTTCGCCCTTTCCTCGATGTAGCGGGGCGCCAGCTGCACCGTCTCGAACCGGTGCAGGTCGCACTCGTGCAGGTCGATGCCGGGGTCGCCGTCCACGAGCCATCGGGCGACGGCCCGCGCCACACCGGCCGAGTGGGTGACCCAGACCGCCTCGGCCACCCAGAATCCGGCCAGTTCCCGGTGTTCGCCGAGCAGCGGGAAGCCGTCGGTGGTGAACGAGAAGATCCCGTTCATCCCCTCCTCGATCGTGGCGCCGGCCAGGTCCGGCAGCAGGGCGGCGCTGTCCCGCCAGGCCGGTGCGAAGTCGTCGGCGGTGAACGGCAGGACGCTCGGCATGACCGGCGCCTCGGCCGGGGAGAGGAAGTCGTGGACCGGCATCGGGCGGTGGCCGTAGGAGCCGATGCCGAGGCGGTCGCCGTGCTCCCGGAAGTAGAGATCCCGGTCCTGGTGGCGCAGGATGGGCCGGGTCGCCTCCAGGACCGGGTCGTTCACGCCGGCCAGCGCGGGCAGCGGGCCGGTCTTCGCGTACTGGTGGGCCAGCGGCAGCAGCGGCACGGTGAGCCCGGCCATCCGCCCGATCCGCGGGCCCCAGAAGCCGGCGGCGCAGACCACGATGTCGGCCGGGACGAAACCCTGATCGGTCTCCACGCCGGTGACCCGGCCGGCGCTCTGCCCGATGCCGGTGACGGTGTGCCCGCCGAGGAAGCGGGCGCCGCGCTCGATCGCGCGGCGGGCCTGGGCCTCCACGGCGCGGACCGCCTTGGCCAGACCGTCGGTGGGCACGTGGAATCCGCCGAGGATCCGGGACGGGTCGAGCAGCGGGTGCACGGCGGCGCACTCGTCCGGGTCGAGCAGCGCGGCCTCGACGCCCCACGAGGTGGCCAGGCCGTGCCGGCGCTTGAGGTCGTGCAGGCGGGCCTCGGTGGTGGCCACCTCCAGGCCGCCGACCTGCCGGAAGCACCACCGGCCGTCGAGGGTGAGGCCGCTGAGCTTCTCGACCGTGTAGGTGGCCAGCTCGGTCATGGTCTTCGACGGGTTCGTCTGGAAGACCAGGCCCGGGGCGTGCGAGCTGGAGCCGCCGGGGGTGAAGAGGCGGCCCTGGTCGACCACGGTGACGTCGGTCCAGCCGCGCTCGGTGAGCTCGTCCGCCAGGGCACTGCCGACGACGCCGGCGCCGATGATGACTACGCGAGGAGGCTTGACCATGGGGATCCCTGCGTTTCGTTGAGCGCAACCGGATCTGCGATACGCAACAGCTTCACCGCACAGTCAGGCTCGCGTCAAGGCATGAATCCCATTCGGCCGCTCACCTCGTCGGCCGCGGCGATCACCCGCTTGGCGACCTCCGGGAACGCCGCCCGGTCCAGCCGGTACGCCGGGCCGGAGACGCTGAGGGCGGCGACCACCGAGCCGTCGGCGCCCCGGATCGGCGCGGCCACGGCGTTGAGGCCCACCTCGTACTCCTCGCTCGTGGATCCCCATCCGGCCGACCGGACCGCGTCGAGTTCGGCGGTCAGCCTGGTCGCGCCGGTGACGGTGGCGGGGGTGAACCGTTCGAGCGGCTCGGCGAGGACGGCGGCCCGGACCGTCCCGGGCGCGAACGCCAGCAGCACCTTGCCGCTGGACGTCGCGTGCGGCGGCGTCTGCCGGCCGACCCAGTTGTAGCTGGTCACCGAGGCGGCGCCACGGCTCTGGGTGATGTTGACGACGCGGCTGCCGTCCAGGATGGCGATGTTGACGGTCTCCCCCAGATCGGCGGCGAGCCGGTCGCACACCTCGTGGCCCTGCCGGCTCAGGTCGAGCTGGGCGGCCACCGCCCCGGCCAGACGCACCACGCCGAGGCCGAGCCGGTAGGTGCCACGCTCCTGGGTCTGCTCCACGAAGCCCCGGCTCTCCAGGACCGCGAGCAGGCGGAACGCGGTGGACTTGTGCACACCGAGCTCCCGGCCGATCTCGGTGACCCCGGCGCTGCGCCGCCTCGCCAGGATCTCCAGGATGCTCAGGGCGCGGTCCACGGACTGCACGAGGGCGGGACCCGGCTCGGGGTTGCTCATGGCGCAACACTAGGGCAGGAATTTCGGGCACGTTGCGAGATTCGACCGGTATCTGTCGCACTCTTGACTATCGATCAATCCCCCGACAGGCTGTTGCGGATCTCACTGACTGTTTCGTGTTCCACAACAGGGGGCGATTACCGGCGTGGAGAAAGTCGCGATCGTCGGGGCCTCCCTGTCCGGCCTCGCCGCCGCCCGCGCGCTGCGCCGACAGTCCTTCTCCGGCGAGATCATCCTCATCGGAGCCGAGCGCCGCCACCCCTATGACCGCCCGCCGCTGTCCAAGGACTTCCTGACCGGCGCCTGCACCGAGACCGACCTCGCCCTCGACGGCGAGGACCTCGGGATCGACTGGCGGCTGGGCGTCACGGCGACCCGGCTGGATCCGCGCGGGCGCAGCGTCCATCTCGGCGACGGCACGGAGATCCGGGCGGACGGCGTGGTCATCGCGACCGGGGCACGGGCCCGGAAGCTCGGCCGTGCCCGGACCCTGCGCACGCTGGACGACGCCATCGCCCTACGCGAGGACCTCCGGCGGCGCCCGACCGTGGTGATCATCGGCGCGGGCTTCATCGGCGCCGAGGTCGCCTCCAGCGCCCGGTCGCTCGGCTGCGATGTCACCGTCGTCGAGGCCCTGGACACCCCGCTGGCCGGGCCGCTCGGGCCGGAGATGGGCGCGGTCTGCGCGGGCCTGCACGGCGACCACGGGGTACGGCTGCGGACCGGCGTCCCGGTACGCGGGCTGACCGGTTCGGATCGGGTCGAGGCGGTCGAACTGGCCGACGGCACCCGGCTGCCGGCGGACGTCGTGGTGGCCGGGATCGGCGCGGTGCCCGATGTGGAGTGGCTGGACGGATCCGGGCTGGCCGTCGCGGGCGGGGTGGTGACCGACGCGTACGGCGCGACGAGCCTGCCCACCGTGGTGGCGACCGGCGACTGCGCGGTGGCCGCGGGCGTCCGCAACGAGCACTGGTCGCACGCCATGGACCATCCGGCGACCGCGGTGGCCACCCTGCTCGGCGGCACACCGCCACCGGCCCGGCAGCCCTGGTTCTGGTCCGACCAGTACGGCGTGCGCATCCAGTTCGCCGGGCGACGGGAGCCGGGCGACGCGGTCCGGATCGTCGAGGGCGACCCGGAGCAGCGCGACTTCCTGGCCGTCTACGAGCGCGACGGGCACCCGGTCGCGGTGCTCGGCATGAACCGGCCGAAGTCGTTCACCCGATGGCGGCGCCAGGTGCGCGCGGTACCTCAGGAGGCCTGATGTTCCAGCCCGTGTGCCCGCTGAGCACGATCCCGCCGGGAGAGGCGTACCGGTGGGAGACCGACCCGCCGGTCGCGATCTTCCACACCGAGGACGGGGAGGTCTTCGCCATCGACGACACCTGCACGCACCAGGACGCCTCCCTGGCCGACGGCTGGCTGGAGGGCTGCGAGGTGGAGTGCCCGCTGCACGCCTCCCGGTTCGACCTGCGCACCGGCGCGGTCGACGCGCCGCCGGCGAAGAAGCCGGTCCGCACCCACCGGGTCCGGGTGACCGACGGTGTCGTCCACGTGGCGCTCTCCGAGCAGGCCCGCCCATGACCGCTCGGTACGACTTCGTCATCGTCGGCGGCGGCTCGGCCGGCTCCGCGCTCGCCGCCCGGCTCTCCGAGGACCCGTCCACCAGGGTCCTCGTGCTGGAGGCGGGACGCCCGGACTATCCGTGGGACGTCTTCATCCACATGCCGGCGGCGCTGACCTTCCCGATCGGCAGCCGCTTCTACGACTGGAAATATCAGTCGGAGCCCGAGCCGCACATGTTCGACCGCCGCATCTACCACGCCCGCGGCAAGGTCCTCGGCGGCTCCAGCAGCATCAACGGCATGATCTTCCAGCGCGGCAACCCGCTGGACTACGAACGCTGGGCCGCCGATCCGGGCATGGCCGACTGGGACTACGCGCACTGTCTGCCGTACTTCAAGAAGATGGAGTCGTGCCTGGCCGCCGACCCGGACGATCCGTTCCGCGGCCACGACGGCCCGCTGGTGCTGGAGCGCGGTCCCGGGACCAACCCGCTGTTCCAGGCCATGCTGGAGGCGAGCCACCAGGCCGGATATCCGGCCACCGCCGACGTCAACGGTGAGCGCCAGGAGGGCTTCGCCCTCTTCGACCGCAACATCCGCCGGGGTCGCCGTCTCAGCGCGGCCCGCGCCTATCTGCATCCCGCCATGAAAAGGCCCAATCTCACGGTACGGACGCGCGCTCACGTCTCCCGGGTGCTGTTCGACGGCACCCGCGCGGTCGGTGTGGAATACACGACCCGCCGGGGCGGCGCTCCGCGACGGGTGTACGCCGGTGAGGTCGTCCTCTGCGGCGGTGCGATCAACACGCCCCAGCTGCTGCAACTGTCCGGTGTGGGCAACGCCGCCGAACTGTCCGCCCTCGGCGTCGACCCGGTCCACCACCTGCCCGGCGTCGGCGAGAACCTACAGGACCACCTTGAGGTGTACGTCCAGTACGCCTGCACCCAGCCGGTGTCGATGCAGCCCTACCTGAAATGGCGGCACCGGCCGTGGATCGGCGCGCAGTGGCTGTTCCTGCGCGGCGGCCCGGCCTCGACCAACCACTTCGAGGCGGGCGGCTTCGTCCGTTCCAACGACACCGTGGCGTACCCGAACCTGATGTTCCACTTCCTGCCGATCGCGGTCCGCTACGACGGCTCGGCGCCCGCCGGTGGCCACGGCTACCAGGTGCACGTCGGCCCGATGTACTCCGACGCCCGGGGCAGCGTGAAGATCGTCAGCCGGGATCCGCGGGAACATCCGGCGCTGCGGTTCAACTACCTCTCCACCGATCAGGACCGGCGCGAGTGGGTGGAGGCGGTCCGGGTGGCGCGCGACATCCTCGGCCAGTCGGCGCTGGATCCGTACAACGGTGGCGAGATCTCCCCCGGTCCCGCGGTGGCGTCGGACGAGGAGATCCTCGACTGGGTGAGACGGGAGGGCGAGACCGCGCTGCACCCCTCCTGTACGGCCAGGATGGGTGTCGACGAGATGTCGGTGGTCGATCCGGGGAGCATGCGGGTGCACGGAGTCGACGGGCTGCGGGTCGTCGACGCCTCGGTCATGCCGTACGTCACGAACGGCAACATCTACGCCCCGGTGATGATGGTCGCCGAGAAGGCGGCCGACCTGATCCTCGGCAACACCCCCCTGGCCGCGGAACCGGTGCCGTTCTTCCGGCAGGGCAGCGACCGGTGACCGCCACCCGCGAGATCCGCAACCCGGCCGACGGCGGCCTGGTCGCGGAAGTCCCCGAGCACACCCGCGCCGACACTCTCGCCGCGATCGCCGTGGCCCGGCAGGCGTTCGACGACGGCCCGTGGCCGCGCACCCCGGCGGCCGAGCGGGGAGACCTGCTGTACCGGGTCGCCGCCCTGATCGACCGGGACGCGCGCGTTCTGGCCCGCGCCGAGTCGCTCGACACCGGCAAACGCCTGGTCGAGAGCGAGTACGACATGGCGGACGTGGCGAAGGCCTTCCGCTATTTCGCGGGCATCGCGGCGACCGACGCGGGCCGGGTGATCGAGACCGGCCGCACCGACGCGATCAGCCGAATCACGCACGAGCCGACCGGCGTGTGCGGGCTGATCACGCCGTGGAACTATCCGCTGCTCCAGACCTCCTGGAAGGTCGCCCCGGCGCTGGCCGCCGGCAACACGTTCGTGCTGAAGCCGAGCGAGCTCACCCCGTCGACCGCGATCCGGCTGATCGGCCTGCTGGCCGAGGCCGGGCTGCCGGACGGGGTGGCGAACCTGGTGCTCGGCGCCGGCCCCGAGGTGGGCGCGCCGCTGGCCGAGGACCCCCGGGTCGACCTGATCTCGTTCACCGGCAGCCTGGCCACCGGACGGAGGCTGATGGCCACGGCCGCCGGCACGGTGAAGCGGGTGGCCCTGGAGCTCGGCGGCAAGAACCCGAACGTGGTGTTCGCCGACGCCGACGTGGAGACCGCGGTGGACTTCGCGCTCACCGCGGTCTTCCTGCACTCGGGTCAGGTCTGCTCGGCCGGGGCGCGGCTGATCGTCGAGGAGTCCCTGCACGACGAGTTCGTGGACGCGGTCGTGGACCGGGCCGCGCGGATCCGGCTGGGCGGCCCGTTCGACCCGGACGCCGAGACCGGGCCGCTCATCTCGGCGGCCCATCTGGCCAAGGTGGAGGCGTACGTGGCGGCCGGGCTCGCCGAGGGCGCGAAGCTGCGCTGCGGCGGGCGGCGGCCGGACGACCCGGAGCTGGCCGGCGGGTTCTACTACCTGCCCACGGTTCTGGACGGCTGCCGGTCCGGGATGAGCGTGGTGACCGAGGAGTCGTTCGGGCCGGTGCTCACCGTGGAGACGTTCCGCGGCGAGGACGAGGCGGTCCGGATCGCCAACGACACGCACTACGGGCTGGCCGGGGCGGTGTGGACACGGGACGCCGGGCGGGCGCAGCGGGTCGCCGGCCGGCTGCGGCACGGCACCGTGTGGATCAACGACTACCACCCGTACGTGCCGCAGGCCGAGTGGGGCGGGTTCAAGCAGTCCGGTGTGGGCCGCGAGCTGGGCCCGCGCGGCCTGGACGAGTACCGCGAGGTCAAGCACGTCTGGCAGAACATCGATCCCCGGCCGCAGCACTGGTTCCGTCCCTGAACATTGGAGTTGTCACGATGACCACCGAGGCCGTCATCTCGGTCCGGGACCTGTGGAAGGTGTTCGGGCCCAAGGCGGACCGGGTGCCACGCTCGGCCGAGCTGGCCGCGCTGTCCCGGCGCGAGCTCGCCGACCGGACCGGCTGCACGGCCGCGGTCCGGGAGGTGTCGTTCGACGTGGCGCCGGGTGAGGTGTTCGTGGTCATGGGCCTGTCCGGGTCCGGCAAGTCGACGCTGGTCCGCTGCCTGACCCGGCTCGTCGAACCGACCGCCGGGAAGGTGGTGTTCGAGGGCGAGGACATCCTGGACGCCGGCCGCCGGCGGCTGCGGGACCTGCGACGGCACAAGTTCTCGATGGTCTTCCAGAACTTCGGGCTGCTCCCCTACCGGCAGGTCGTCGACAACGTGGCGTACGGGCTGGAGATCCGGGGCACCGGCCGGGCCGAACGCGACCGCCGGGCCCGCGAGGTCATCGAGCTGGTCGGCCTGGACGGGTACGAGCACAGCTACCCCGACCAGCTGTCCGGCGGCATGCAGCAGCGGGTCGGCCTGGCCCGGGCGCTGGCCGTCGACCCGGACGTGCTCTATTTCGACGAGCCGTTCTCGGCGCTGGACCCGCTGATCCGGCGGGACATGCAGAACGAGGTCATCCGGCTGCACCGCGAGGTCGGCAAGACGATGGTGTTCATCACCCACGACCTGTCCGAGGCGCTGAAGCTCGGCGACCGGATCCTGATCATGCGGGACGGCGCGGCCGTGCAGTGCGGCACCGGCGACGAGCTGGTCGGCGCGCCGGCCGACGACTACGTGCGCGACTTCGTCCGCGACGTGCCGAAGTCGCATGTGCTCACGCTGCGCCGGGTGATGCGGCGGCCCCGCCCGGACGACGACCTGGACGGCCCGGAGCTGGGCCCGGACGTGATCGTCCGGGACGCGGTCCGGACCGTTCTCGGGGCGAGCGCACCGGTCCGGATCGTCCAGGACGGGAAGCTGCTCGGTGTCGTCACCGGCAACCAGATCCTCACCGTCGTCACCGGCGCGGAGGCCGGCGTCTGATGGCCGTCACGACCCTCGCCGCGCCACGGTCCGCCGGCCGCCGGATCGGCCGGCCGGTGCTGGTGACCGCGGTGCTGCTGGCCTGGGTGGTGCTGTGGATCCCGGTGCACGGCATGCACACCCTCGGCCTGTCCCCCGCCGACCTGACCCCGCTGCACCGCTGGCTCAACGACGTCAACGACACGGTCGGCGCCAACCGCAACAGCAGTCCGGTGTTCCTGTACTTCTTCAACGAGATCCGGGCGGCCATCGACAGCCTGGTCACGCTGCTCCAGGACCTGATCGCGCAACCGTCGTACGGGCGGCCGGTGCCGGTGCTGGGCTGGCTGGGCGTGGTGGCGCTCGTCGCGTACCTCTCCTGGGTCTTCGGGAATTGGCGCGTAGCGCTGCTGGCCGCCGGCGGGTTCGTCCTCCTCGGGTTGCAGGGCCTGTGGACCGAGAGCATGGACACGCTGGCGCTGACCCTGGCCGCGGTGGCGATCTCGCTGCTCGTCGGCATCCCGCTGGGCGTCTGGGCGGGGCTGTCCGACCGGTTCCACCGGCTGATCACGCCGGCGCTCGACTTCATGCAGACCATGCCGACCTTCGTCTACCTGGCCCCGCTCACGCTGCTGTTCCTGATCGGGCCGGCGTCGGCGACGATCGCCACGCTGATCTACGCGATGCCGCCGGCCATCCGGCTGACCGCGCACGGCATCCGCTCGGTGCACCCGTCGGCGGTCGAGGCGACCGAGTCGCTGGGCGCCACCGGCCGGCAGAAGCTGTTCAAGGTGCTGCTGCCGCTGTCCAAGCGCACCATCGTGCTGGGCGTCAACCAGACGATCATGGCGGCGCTGTCGATGGTGACCATCGCGGCCCTGATCGACGCGCCCGGCCTGGGCAAGTCGGTGGTCAAGGCGTTGCAGACGCTGGACGTGGGCACCGCGTTCAACGCCGGTCTGGCGATCGTGGTGCTGGCGATCGTGCTGGACCGGGTCACCACGGCGGCCGGCGACCGGGTTCGCCGGACCGGGCCCTCCTCCCGGCTGCGGCGGCCGCTGGTGGCGCTGTTCGGGATCCTGGCCGCGGCCTGCTGCTACATGTCCTACACGTACGTGTGGGCCGCCGAGTTCCCGGACACGTACCGGATCGGCGGCGCGATCTCCCGGGGCGCCGACACGGTGACCGTGTGGGCGCAGGACCACCTGTTCGCCGTCACCGACGCGGTCAAGAACCTGGTCACCTACGCCCTGCTCAACCCGCTCCAGGCGCTGCTCACCGAGTCGCCGTGGTGGCTGGTCGCGGCGGTGGCCGTACTGCTCGCCGCGCTGATCGGCGGGGTCCGCGCCGCGGTCGTCACCGTCGCCTGCCTCGCGCTGCTGATCGGCACCGGCCTGTGGCAGGACGCCATGACCACGCTGGCCATGACGATCGTGGCGACCCTGCTGGTGATGGTGCTCGGGGTCGTCGTCGGCGTGTGGATGGGCCGTAACCGGCACGTCGACCGGATCGTCCGCCCGGTCCTGGACGCCGGGCAGACCATGCCGGCATTCGTCTACCTGGTGCCGTTCGTGGCCCTCTTCGCGGCCACCAGGTTCACCGCGATCGTGGCGGCGGTGGTGTTCGCCGCACCGGTCGCCATCAAGATCGTCGCGGACGGCGTACGCGGCATCCCGGCCACCACGGTCGAGGCCGCCACCGCCGCCGGGTCCAGCACCTGGCAGCTGATCACCAAGGTGCAGCTGCCGATGGCCCGGCGGTCGCTGACGCTCGCCGCCAACCAGGGCCTCATCTACGTGCTGTCGATGGTGGTGGTCGGCGGTCTGGTCGGAGCCGGTGCGCTCGGCTACGACGTGGTCGCCGGCTTCTCCCAGAGCCAGTTGTACGGCAAGGGCCTCGCGGCCGGGGCGGCCATCGTGCTGCTCGGCATCATGCTCGACCGCATCGCCCGAGCCTCGTCCCCCTCGAACACCCGGAAAGGTCACTGAATCATGAAATCGACGCGCATCGTGGCGGCCGCCACGATCACGGCGCTCGCCCTGACCGCCTGCGGCGGCGAGAAGGTCGGCGAGACCACCACGACGCCCGGGTCCGCCGCGGCGGCGGCCCCCTGCGGGACCTTCAACCTGGCCGTCAACCCGTGGGTCGGGTACGAGGCCACGGCCGCGGTCATCGCGTACGTCGCGGAGAAGGATCTCGGCTGCACCGTGACGAAGAAGGACCTCAAGGAGGAGATCTCCTGGCAGGGCTTCGCCACCGGCGAGGTGGACGCGATCGTCGAGAACTGGGGCCACGACGACCTCAAGAAGAAGTACATCGACGAGCAGAAGGTGGCGGTGGCCGCCGGGTCGACCGGCAACAAGGGCATCATCGGCTGGTACGTGCCGCCGTGGATGGCCGAGAAGTACCCGGACATCACCGACTCCAAGAACCTCAACAAGTACGCGGCGCAGTTCAAGACCTCGGAGTCCGGCGACAAGGGCCAGCTGCTCGACGGCGACCCGTCGTTCGTCACCAACGACGAGGCGCTCGTGAAGAACCTGAAGCTGGACTACAAGGTGGTGTACGCGGGCAGCGAGACCGCCCTGATCACCGCGTTCCGGCAGGCCGAGGCGAAGAAGACGCCGCTGATCGGCTACTTCTACGAGCCGCAGTGGTTCCTGGCCGAGGTGCCGCTGAAGAAGGTGAGCCTTCCGGCGTACACCGCGGGTTGTGACGCGGATGCCGCGAAGGTCGCCTGCGACTACCCCGAGTACGACCTCGACAAGATCGTCAGCAAGAAGTTCGCCGACGCCAACGGCCCGGCCTACAACCTGGTGAAGAACTTCAACTGGACCAACGACGACCAGAACGTGGTCGCCAAGTACATCGCCCAGGACAAGATGTCCGCCGCCGACGCGGCCAAGAAGTGGGTCGAGGCGAACCCGGACAAGGTGAAGGCGTGGCTGGGCCAGTAGTCGTCCACCCGGAACGGCTGTGGCGTAACCCGGAGCCGGCCGCCGCCTACGACGTGATCGTCGTGGGCGGCGGCGGGCACGGCCTGGCCACCGCCTACTACCTGGCGAAGAACCACGGGATCACCAACGTGGCGGTGCTGGAGAAGGGGTGGCTGGCGGGCGGCAACATGGCCCGCAACACCACGATCATCCGGTCCAACTACCTGTGGGACGAGAGCGCCGGGATCTACGAGCACTCCCTCAAGCTGTGGGAGGGTCTCGAACAGGAGCTGGACTACCCGATCCTGTTCAGCCAGCGGGGCGTGCTCAACCTGGCGCACAGCCTCCAGGACGTCCGCGACAGCGTGCGGCGGGTGCACGCCAACCGGCTCAACGGGATCGACGCCGAATGGCTCGACCCTCAGCAGGTCCGCGAGGTGTGCCCGATCATCAACATCTCGCCGGACGTGCGGTACCCGGTGCACGGGGCGACCTACCAGCCGCGCGCCGGGATCGCCAAGCACGACCACGTGGCCTGGGCGTACGCGCGGGCCGCCGACGCCCTCGGGGTGGATCTCATCCAGGACTGCGAGGTGACCGGTCTTCAGGTCAGCGGCGGCCGGGTCACCGGGGTGCACACCACCCGCGGCACGATCGGGGCGGGCCGGGTGGCGCTCAGCGCGGCCGGGCACACGTCGGTGGTGGCGAGGATGGCCGGGATCGACCTGCCGTTGCAGAGCCACCCGTTGCAGGCGCTCGTCTCCGAGCTGCTGGAGCCGGTGCACCCGACGGTGGTCATGTCGAACGCCGTCCACGTCTATGTGAGCCAGGCGCACAAGGGCGAGCTGGTGATGGGCGCCGGCATCGACACCTGGAACGGGTACGGGCAGCGCGGCGCCTTCCACATCATCGAGCGGCAGATGGCGGCCGCGCTGGAGCTGTTCCCGTTCTTCGCCCGGGCGCACGTGCTGCGTACCTGGGGCGGGATCGTGGACGTCACCCCGGACGCCTCCCCGATCGTCGGCCTGTCCCCGGTGGACGGCCTCTTCCTGAACTGCGGGTGGGGCACCGGCGGGTTCAAGGCCACTCCCGGGGTGGGCTGGTGCTACGCCCACACCGTGGCGCACGGCGAACCCCATCCGCTGAACGCCCCGTTCAGCCTGGAGCGCTTCGTCACCGGAGCGCTCGTCGACGAGCACGGCGCCGCCGCGGTCGCCCACTGAACCACGAGGAACACCATGATGCTCATCCCCTGCCCCTGGTGCGGGCCACGCGACGAGTCCGAGTTCCACTACGGCGGGCAGGCCGGGGTGGCCTACCCGGCCGACCCGGGCGCGCTCTCCGATGAGGAGTGGGCGCGGTACCTGTTCTTCCGCGACAACCCGAAGGGCCCGTTCCGGGAACGGTGGAGCCACAGCGCCGGCTGCCGTCGTTGGTTCAGCCTGGTCCGCGACACCGTGACGAACGAGGTCCTGGCATGACCCAGCCATTCCGTATGGAGGCGGGTGGGCTCGTCGACCGGGGCCGCACGCTGGCCTTCCTGTTCAACGGACGGGAGTACGAGGGGCACCCGGGTGACACGCTCGCGTCGGCGCTGCTCGCCAACGGTGTCCACCGGGTCTCGTCGGGGATCCGGACCGGACGGCCGCGCGGCATCTTCGCGGCCGGGGTGGAGGAGCCGAACGCGCTGGTCCAGATCGAGGAGCCGTTCCCCGAGCCGATGCTGACGGCCACCACCGTCGAGCTGTACGACGGGCTCGTGGCGCGCGGCCTGCGCGGTCAGGGCCGGCTCGCGGCGGACCCCGACCCGGGCCGGTACGACGGGATGTACGCGCACTGCGACGTCCTGGTCATCGGCGCCGGACCGGCCGGGCTGGCGGCCGCCGGGGTGGCCGCGTCGTCGGGCGCGCGGGTCGTCGTGGTCGACGACCAGATCCGGGCGGGCGGCAGCCTGCTCGGCACCGGTGAGCATCTCGACTGGGTGGACACGGTGGTGGCCGGACTGGACGCCGCCCCCGAGGCCCGGCTGCTGACCAGGACCACGGCATTCGGCTACTACGACGACAACTACGTGGTGGCGGTGCAGCGGCGGCCGGGGCTGCCGGAGCACCGGGCCCGGGAACGGGTGTGGCGGATCCGGGCGCGCCGGGTGGTTCTCGCCACCGGGGCGCACGAGCGGTCCCTCGCGTTCGCCGGCAACGACCGGCCGGGCGTCATGCTGGCCGGTGCGGCGCGCACCTACGTCAACCGGTACGGCGTGCTGCCCGGCCGCCGAGCGGTGGTGCTGACCGGCAACGACAGCGCCCACGACGCGGCCCGGGATCTGGCCGCCGCCGGGGTGGAGATCGCCGCGATCGCCGATCTGCGGGAGGGCTGGGCGATCGCCGGGGTGCACGGGGCCGAGCGGGTCGAGGCGGTGACGCTGCGGACCCCGGACGGAATCGAGCGCCGCCTGGAGGCGGACCTGCTGCTGGTGTCCGGTGGCTGGAACCCGGTGGGCGCGCTCTACAGCCAGGCCGGTGGGCGGCTCGTCCACGACCCCGCGCTGGCCGCCTTCCGCCCGGACGGGAACTGCCGGCAGGCGCTGGAGGTCGCCGGGGCCGCCGGAGGTTCGTACGAGCTGGGGGTCTGCCTCGCCGAAGGCGCCGCGGCCGGGAAGCGCGCCGCCGGGGCCGCCGGTCTCGAAGCCGGCGGGATCGTCCTGCCGGAGGTCACCGGGCCGCGGGTGACGCCGCCGCTGGCCATCTGGACGCTGCCCGGCGGGGATCCGGCCACCGCGTTCGTGGATCTCCAGCGCGACGTGACGGTGGCCGACCTGGAACGGGCCACCGGGACCGGGATGCGCTCGGCCGAGCACGTGAAGCGCTACACCACCGCCGGGACCGCGCACGACCAGGGCAAGACGTCCGGGGCGCTGACCAGCGGGGTGATCGCGGAACTGCTCGGCGTGGAGGTCGGCACGCTGGGCGTCACGACGTTCCGGCCGCCGTTCACGCCGGTGAGCTTCGCGGCGCTGGCCGGCCGGAACCGGGGCATGCGCTTCGATCCGGTCCGGGTGACCGCCCTGCACGCCTGGCACGAGGCGAACGGCGCGCTCTTCGAGAACGTCGGCCAGTGGAGGCGGCCGTGGTACTACCCGCGCGGGGGTGAGGACATGGCCACCGCCGTCCTGCGCGAGTGCTGGGCGGCCCGCGAGGGCGTGGCGATGATGGACGCCTCCACCCTCGGCAAGATCGACGTGCGCGGGCCGGACGCCGCGGTGTTCCTGGACCGCCTGTACACCAACATGATCAGCACGCTGGCGCCGGGCGCGATCCGGTACGGCGTGATGTGCCGCCCGGACGGCATGGTGTTCGACGACGGCACCGTGATCCGCCTGGCCGAGGAGCATTTCCTGGTCACCACGACGACCGGCAACGCCGCCGCGGTCCTCGACTGGATGGAGGAGTGGCTCCAGACCGAGTGGCCGGAACTGCGCGTGCACTGCACCTCGGTCACCGAGCAGTGGGCCACCGTGGCGCTGGTCGGACCGGACTCCCGCCGGGTTCTCGCCACGCTGGCGCCCGCCCTCGACGTCAGCCGGGAGGGCTTCCCGTTCATGACGTGGCGCGACACCGGGGTGGCGGGCCTGGACGCGCGGGTCTGCCGGATCAGCTTCTCCGGCGAGCTGGCCTACGAGATCAACGTGAGCTGGTGGGACGCCGTCACGCTGTGGGAGGCGCTGCTGGCGGCCGGCGCGCCGCTCGGCATCACGCCCTACGGCACCGAGACCATGCACGTGCTGCGCGCCGAGAAGGGCTATCCGATCATCGGCCAGGACACCGACGGCACGGTCACCCCGCACGATCTGGGGCTGAGCTGGGCGGTGTCGCGCAAGAAGGCCGATTTCGTCGGCCGCAGATCCTTCTCGCGTACGGACACCGCGCGCCCCGACCGCAAGCAGCTGGTCGGGCTGCTGCCGGACGCCGGAACCCTGCTGCCGGAGGGCTCGCACCTGCTGACCGGGCCGGACGGGACAGCGGCCCTGGGGCACGTGACGTCCTCGTACCACAGCGCGGCCCTGGGGCGGACCTTCGCGCTGGCCCTGGTGCGCGGCGGCCGTGACCTGATCGGACAGACGCTGTGGGCCACCCTCGACGACGGCGTGACACCGGTGACGGTCACCGGTTCGGTGCTCTACGACCCGGAAGGAACCCGGCGGGATGGCTGAGCGGAATTCTCCTCTGGGCGGCGCCGCGGACCGGTTGGCGGCGGTGGCGGTCGCGACCGGCGGCGCGGTCACGGTGGCCGAGGTGCCGTTCCTGACCCAGCTCAACGTGCGGGCTCTTCCGTCGAAAGATGTGAACGCTCTCCAACTCGGTCCGGATGAATGGCTGATCGTCGGAGAGCCGCTGGAAACGCCGGGCTCCTCCGTGGTGGACGTGTCGGCTCAGCGCACCACCGTGGCGGTGGGCGGATCCCGGGTGCTCGATCTGCTGGCCATGGGCTGCGCGATCGACCTCCACCCGCGGGTCTTCCGGGTGGGTGACTGTGCACAGACGACGGTGGCGCACGCGCCGGTGATCATCTGGCGCCGGGAGACGGAGTTCTGGATTCTGGTGCGGGCGTCCTTCGCGGCACACCTGGCCGACTGGCTCGTCGACGCGGCCCAGGAATTCACAGCGGGTGACTGATAACGCTCCCATCTCACGATCAGTGATCATGTCAATGCTTTGTGACGTTGCGCCATCGTAAATTTCGGCTCGCACTGTTGACCATCAAGGACGAAGCGACGATTCTGTTGCGGCGTAGCCGGAAGATCAGTTCCATTCCCGGCGACCGCGATTCCGACGCGCCATCCCCCGCTTCACGCAACAAACTTTGCGGATAGACCGTAATGAATCGACGTGCACGCCGGTCGTGAGCGAGCCGAGCCGGCGGTCGACAGAGGAGCTGATCGCTTGTCCGTCCATGCTGAGGACGCCGAGCAGTCCGAGCCGGGCGGGAACGCCCCGGTCCCCAGCAGCCACCCCGGCGACGAGAGGGCGCGATCACGACGGGCCGGTGGGACGATCCGCCAGCGCGTGGTGCGTACCCTCGCCCTGCCGGTGGCCACCACCCTGGTGCTGCTCACCATCGTGGCCGTCGGCGAGGTCGGCAACTACCGCACCGCCTCGGACACCACCCGCGCCGTCACCATCGACCTCGCCGTCCAGGAGCTGGTCCAGGACCTCCAGACCGAACGTGGCCTGACCGCCGGGCTGCTCGGCGGCAACGACGGCTTCCGCGCCGAGCTGCTGCCCGCCCGCGACGCGGTCGACCTGCGGCGCGACCAGCTGGAGGTGCTGATCGCGGACGGCGGCGAGGTGGAGGACCGGGTCGGCGCCGCGCTCCAGCAGCTGGACGGGCTGACCGGCGTACGGGCCGGCACCGACACCGGCTCCGGCGAGCGGGCCGCCACCTTCGCCTTCTACACCGCCCGGATCGCCGACCTCGGCAACCTCGACTTCGACCTGGAGGGCACCACCGACCCGGAGCTGCGCCGGGGCGCGGCCGCACTGGAGGCGCTCGGCGACATCAAGGAGGCGACCGCCCAGGAGCGGGCCTTCCTCAACGGCGTCTTCTCGGCCAGCGGCTTCAAGTCCGGCGAGTTCCTCCAGTTCGTCACCATGCGGTCCACCAAGGACGCCGCGCTCGCCGCCTTCGACCGGTACGCCAACAGCACCGAGCGCGCCGCCCGCGACTACGCGCTCGACACCGGCGCGGCCCGCGAGGCGGCCTACTTCGAGAAGGTCGCCCTCCAGTCCGGTGACAACCGGTACCTCCAGGTCAACCCGCAGTCCTGGTGGTCCGCGCACACCACGATGCTCGACGACATGCTCCAGCTGGAGCAGCACATCGGGTCGGTCATCACGGCGCGGGCCACCGCCCTCGAGGACGACGCGACCACACGTATGGGCGTGCTGCTCGGCGCCGTACTGCTCTGCCTGGCCGGCTCGGTCTGGCTCGCCACCGTCGCGTCCCGCTCGGTCGCCCGCCCGCTGGCCGTCCTGGCCTCCGAGGCGAACCTGCTGGCCAGCACACAGCTGCCGGAGGCGGTCCAGCAGGCGGCGGCCGGCGACAGCACCGCTCCCCCGCCACCGGTGCTCGTGCCACGCGGCGCCAGCACCGAGGTCCGCCTGGTGGCCGACGCCTTCGACCGGGTGCAGGCCACGGCGTACGCGCTGGCCACCGAGCAGGCGGTGCTGCGGCGTACCACCGCCGAGTCGCTGGCCAACCTGGGCCGGCGCAACCAGAACCTGCTGCGCCGCCAGCTCGGCTTCATCACCAAGCTGGAGCGGGAGGAGTCCAGCCCGGCCGGCCTGGCGAACCTGTTCGAGCTGGACCACCTGGCCACCCGCATGCGGCGGAACGCGGAAAGCCTGCTGGTCCTGGTCGGTGCGGCCAGCCCCCGGCAGCTCTCCGAGCCGTTGCAGGTCTCCGACGTGATCCGGGCCGCGGTCTCCGAGGTCGAGGAGTACCGCCGGGTCACCCTGCGCCGGGTCGACGACACCATGGTCACCGGCTCCACGGTCAGCGGCATCGCGCACATGCTGGCCGAGCTCATCGAGAACGGCCTGGCCTTCTCCCCGCCGGACGTGGACGTGGAGATCCACGGCCGCCGGATGGGCGAGACCTACCTGATCGCCATCACCGACCAGGGCATCGGCATGACCCCGGCGGACATGGCCCGGGCCAACGAGCGGCTGCGCGGCCGCGGTGACTTCATCACCGCCCCGGCCCGCTTCCTGGGCCACTACGTGGTCGGCCGGCTGGCCCTCCAGATGGGCATCGACGTACAGCTCACGCCGTCACCGGTGACCGGTGTGACGGCACGGATCACGGTGCCCGCCGAGATCCTGGCCGACCCACACACGGTCGGCGCCGCGCCCCGGCCGCCCGCCCCGGCCCGCAAGATCACCCCGATCCCGAGGCAGGTCACCGCCACCGCCACCGTCGAGCCACCGGCGCCGACCGTGCCTGCCGCGCCGCTGCGGCTGGAGCCGGCGCCCGTCACGAACGGCGCACGGCCCCTGCGGTCCACCGCCATCGAGTACGTGGTGGTGCAGGACGAAGCCGCCCCCGTCGACGGCGCAGCCCGTACCGCGAACGGTCTGAAGAAGCGCATCCCCCGCACGCAGCGCACCCCGTCGCGCCCAGCCGAGACCGTCACCGCCCCGGCCGACAAGCCGGCGCCGGTCGCCGATTCGCCGGAGGCGGTCCGGGATCGCCTCAATGCCCTGCGCGGCGGCATCCAGCGCGGCAACGCCGAAAAGGCGGGGCTTTCATGACTAGTACTCAGAAATGGCCCCTCGGCAGCAACCTGGAAAGAAGAATGATGAGCGTTGACACCTCGGCGGACCGGCATCAATTCAATTGGCTGCTCGGCAACTTCGTCCACCAGACGGACGGCGTGCGCGACGCCGTGGCGGTGTCCTCCGACGGGTTGCTGATCGCCAGCTCGGACGGGTTGAACCGGGCCGAGGCGGACCAGCTCTCCGCCATCGTCTCCAGCCTGGCCAGCCTGGCCCGCAGCGCCTCCCGCCGGTACGACTTCGACGGCCTCAAGCTCATCATGATCGAGATGCACCGGGGCTTCCTGCTGGTCTCGGTCATCCGCGGCGGCAGCGTCCTCGGCGTGGTGGCCGGCAGCGAGAGCGATCTGGGCCTGGTCGGCTACGAGATCTCACTGCTCGCCGACCGCTTCGGCGATCTGCTCACCCCGGCCCTGATCGCAGAGTCCCGGCAACACCTGCCGCGATGAGCGAGCTTGCGAGCGAATCATTCAGCTCAGTCCTTAACTCATTGCGACACCGGAGCGAAGCGGAGGTGGCGCAATGAGCGAGCTTGCGAGCGAATCATTCAGCTCAGTCCTTAACTCATTGCGACACCGGAGCGAAGCGGAGGTGGCGCAATGACCGGGCCGTCGGGAATCCCTTACGCCGGCTCCCACCGGCCGTCCGACGGGTACGGGCTGCACTCGGGCGGCATGGACGAGGACCCGGTGATCCGCCCGTTCATGCTGACCGGTGGGCGTACCGAGCCGCTGCAGGACGGAATCCGGATCGAGACACTGCTGCACGCGGCACCGGCCGCGCTGTCGGCGCCGCTGCGCTTCGAGTCCCGGCGCATCGTCGAACTCGCACAGGCGCCGATGTCGGTCGCCGACCTGTCGGTGGCGCTGCGCGCGCCGCTCGGCGTCGTCCGCGTCATCGTGGCCGACCTGATCACGCAGGGCTACCTCTCCGTCGAGGACCAGCCCGGCGAGCTCTCCACCAGTTTGATCGAAAGGATCAGGGACCGTGTCCGGGCGCTCTAGGGAGCCGTCGACAGCGCACCCCATCGCTGTCAAGATCGTCATCAGCGGCGGCTTCGGCGTCGGGAAGACCACCTTCGTGGGGGCCATCTCCGAGATCGAACCGCTGGTCACCGAGGCCGAGATGACCGAGAAGTCGATCGGCATCGACGACACCTCCGCGGTGTCCGGCAAGACCACCACCACCGTCGCCCTCGACTTCGGCCGGATCACCCTGGACGACGCCCTGCTGCTCTACCTGTTCGGCACCCCCGGGCAGGACCGGTTCGCGTTCCTCTGGGACGACCTGGTCGACGGGGCGCTGGGCTCGATCGTGCTGGTCGACACCCGGCGGATCGAGGACTCGTTCCCGGCCATCGACTACTTCGAGGAGCACGAGATCCCGTTCATCATCGGCGTCAACCGGTTCACCGGCGCCCAACGGTTCCAGCTCGCCGAGGTCCGCGACGCGCTCGGGGTCAGCGAGGGCGTACCCCTGGTGGAGTGCGACGCGCGGGACCGCGAGTCGGTGAAGAGTGTCCTGGTGGCACTCACCGAGGAGGTGCTCGCCAAACGGGCGGGCCGGGAGCGGGCGGGGTCGATCCGGTGAGGCGCGGACTCTCCCGGCTCATCGCGGCCATCGGCATCGCCGCGCTGGCCGGCTGCTCCGGCACCGAGGCGGCCATCACGCCGCCGCCCGGTGTGCCCGACCCGGTCGGCTGCGGCAGCGTGAACATCGCGGTCAACCCCTGGTCCGGGTACTCCGCCAACGTCGCCGTGGTCAGCTACCTGCTCGAGAACGAGCTGAACTGCACGGTCGGCACCGTGGAACTGAGCGAGACCGCCTCGTGGGCCGGCCTGGTCGACGGCAGCATCGACGTGATCCTGGAGAACTGGGGCCACGACGACTTGAAGAAGAAGTACATCGACGGCCAGAAGGTCGCCGTGGAGCTCGGGCTCACCGGCAACAAGGGCGTCATCGGCTGGTACGTGCCACCGTGGATGGCCAGGACCTACCCGGACATCACGAACTGGCGCAAGCTCAACAGCTACGCCGACCTCTTCAAGACCAAGGCCTCCGGCGAGAAGGGCCAGTTCCTGGCCGGCGACCCGTCCTTCGTCACCAACGACGACAAGCTGATCGAAAACCTCAAGCTCGACTACACCGTGGTGTACGCGGGCAGCGAGGACAAGCTCATCGCCGCGTTCCGGAAGGCGCAGGCCAACCGGACGCCGCTGCTGGGCTACTTCTACGAGCCGCAGTGGCTGCTGTCGGACATCAAACTGGTACGGGTGCCGCTGCCCAACTACACGCCCGGCTGCGACGCCGACGGGGAGACGGTGGCCTGCGACTACCAGCCGTACGACCTCGACAAGATCGCCCGGAAGAAGTTCGTCGACTCGGGCAGCCCGGCCGCCACCTTCCTGAGGAACTGGACGTGGACCAACGACGACCAGAACAAGGTCGCCAAGGACATGACCCAGAACAACCTGTCCGCCGAGGACGCGGCCCGCAGGTGGGTCGACGCGAACCGCACCGTCTGGGAGAAGTGGCTGCCCTGAGCGACTCACTGTCTCTCGAGGAACCGGGCCAGCGCCCCGAGGTCGACCCTTGACACGTCCTCGGGGCGGAGGACGATCCGCAGCTCGGGACTGATCCGGACGGCCCGGTTACGGGCGGCGAACGAGCCGGCGAGCATCGTGATCAGCTCGTCCGGCGTGGCCGAGGCGATCCGGGACAGTCCCGCGCCGATCAGCGGCACGGCCACCGGCCGCAGCTGGCCGCGCAGATAGACCGCGTCCCACAGCCGTTCCAGGCTGACCGCCACGTCCTGCTCGGAGGACCGGGCGACCAGGTCGTTGCCCATCCTGCTGTACGCCACGGCGAACAGCAGCCGTCCGCCGGCCCGGAGGGTGGCGACCGTGCCGACCGGATATCGGATCAGCTTGCCGCGGCGCTTGGCCGCCCGCATCTCACGGGTCCGCGGCTCGACGCCCGTCAGCGCGCCCCGCAACCGGCGATCGAGCAGTTCCCGGTCGTCGCCGAAGAGCCTGCGGGCGGCCTCCGCCTGCAGCGATCCGCCGCTGATCACGATGTCGGCCCGGGAGTCGGTGTCGAAGGTGTCGGTGAAGCCGATGGCCAGATGGACGTCGTCCTCCGCGAAGATGTCGCCCACCACTACCGAGACCACGAACGGCCGCACGCCGTCGAGCGTGCGGCGCAGCAGGTCCCTGCGGCCGGCCCGTAACCGGCGCCGCAGATCGCCGACCACAATCGACAGCCCGTCGTGGTCGGGGCCACCGGCGATCAGGCGTTCGGCGAGCCCGAGCGCCTCCTCGTAGCGGCCGATGTCCACGTACGCCTGCAAAAGGTCACGGTCGGCGGCGGCACGCAGGTCGGCCAGGCCGTCGATGACCGGCTTCGCGAAGGGGAGACGCGCCACCTCCGGCAGCGGGCTCCCCCGCCACAGCTCCGACGCCTCGCGCAGCAGGTCCACCGCGGTCGCGGCGTCCGAGCGGCGCGCCCGCTCGATCAGATCCCGGTAGTGCAGGAAGTCGATCCGGTCCGGGGCCAGCCCCAACCGGTACGACGCGGTACGGCCGAGCCGGTACGTCTCGACCAGCCCGGTCCCGGCCTTGCGGATCTCGTTGACGGCCTTCTGTACCTGGGTGCGCTCGTGCCGGCCGACCCGGCCGCCGGCGTCCCGCCACACGTCCCGGTAGATCCGGTCCACCGGCACATACTCCCCGGCGTCCACGGCGAGCCGCAGCAGAACGGCGACCGACCGCGGCGACAGCCGCCACGGCCCGCCCTCGACGGTCAATGCGGCGGGTCCCAGGACGGTGAGGACCGGAAGCGTTCCGGAAGCGATCGGGAAGCGCCCGGAACCTTTTGCGGGAAGCATCCTTCGGATTTCCTATGAGTCGGTGACCGGAACTGACGGCGTTGATCAATTTTTGACGCGGGTTCCGGCGCGGAGAGGACGCGACCGGATGAGCCGAATCTACGGAATCACGAGCGCTCGCGCATCAGCGGAAGGCGATAGCGATGATCGATGACGGAGGACACAACGCCATGATGCTGTTGTCGATCGTGATCGGCGCGATAGCGGGCTCGGTTCCCACCCTCATGATCGAGAGAATGCGGCACCGGAGCGCGCTGGGCACCCGCTGGGACAACGCGATCCAGGGCACGTGCGCGGAATTCGCGGCGTGCGCCCGCACCATTCTCGATCTCGCAGAACATCACGCGGCACTCCGCACGGCGGACCAGCCCGCGAGTCTGGAACAGATCCGCCGGGAACGCGGCCAGTTGCAGACCCTCATGACGGAGGTCCGGATCCTGGCCGACGAGCCGGTCCAGTTGGCCGCGCGGCGGTTCGTGCGCCACGCGTGGGCCCTCCAGGTCACGGCGGCGACCGGGATCGATCCCCGGGCCGCCGACTATCCGCACGATCCCCCGCGGGAACGCGCGCTCGCGGCCCTGTTCGACTTCTACCGCGCCGTCCGGCGGCAGTTGCGGGTGCCGGACGCGGCCGACCTGGCGCCGCTGAATCCGCCGTACGAGGTCGTCCCCCGATGACGACCCTCCAGGAAAGACCCTCGGCCATGGACGTTCCGGAGGAGGAACCGCACCGCTCGTGGACGAGCACGCCGACCCGCCAGCTCTGCGCCTCGATGCACATGGACGCCGGCCTCCGGAACGCCGTACTCGAACTCTTCCTCGGCGAGCGGCACCGGGCGTGGGGGCCGAACTACGGTGCCGACAGCACCGCAGTCATCCGCCACGCCTGGTGGGCCCGGCGCTGGCAGCGCATCCGGGACACCGCCCTCGGGCTGGTCCTGCTCGCCATGGTCGTCACGCTCGTCTCCCGGTGGTGGGTCCACGGCCGTCTCGTGGCGGTCGGCGCGACCATGGCCTGGATCGCCGTGGCCGTCGTGGTCCGGCGATTCATGCGCCGGAAGGCGCTGACCGTAGGCAATGCGGTGACCTGGTACCGGCGGCAGAAGGAGTCCTGGCGGCAGCTCATCCTGTTGTGCGCCGCGGTCACGGTCGCGGCCCTGGCGCTCACCGGATACGGGCTCTGGCAGGCGGTCGGCCGCCGGGAGGCGATGGTCGCCGGGATGGCCGCCGGTGTCGTCCTGATCATCGGCATCCTCGACGCCGCCGTGGTCGTGGCACGAGCTCGGCGGGCGCTGACCGGACGGCCGGGCCGCGACGGCAAGCTGCCGCCCCGGGCGCAGGCGCCGCCCCTGCCGGCCCGGCTGGCGAGACGCCTCGCCGACCTGTACGACACCCCCGAACCGCCGCAGACATCGGAGAACGCCCTGGCCCGGGTCGTCACCTACGACTTCGGGGCCCGCCGGGACACCTTTCTGGAGAACACGTTCGTGGGCAGCGGCTCGGTCATCGACCAGTTCCAGTTCGACATCGACGTCGCCAGGGGACGCACCACGGCGGACGGCTCCAAGAAGAAGCCCAAACCCGTCGATCTGGTGTCCCTGCACCGCGCGCTGGAAGGGGTCGCCCTCACCGACGCCCTGCCCGGATCATGGGTGGGCTACCGGACCTACCTCGACGGGCACGGCCTCCAGACGGTGCCCGACTGCTGGCTCCCGCTGGAACGGATGCTCGCCGGCCTCACCGATCCGACCGCGACCCGGCGCACTTACCAGTGCTACCAGGTCCCGGTCGTCAACTGGGACGAGCGGATCATCCTGACCCTGTTCCTCCGGGCCGATCTGACCGGCGACAACCTGATGCTGCACATCGACACACTGATCCTTCCGCTGATGTCGTTCGGCGGATCATCGGTGATTCACCGGTTGCCCGCGGACTGGTGGACACACGGCACCGCGGCGGTCCGCCTGGGCTCGACCCGCGTCTGGCGGGCCGCCGTTCGCGGTCTGCTCTGGCTCCCGAGCGATCTCTATCGCCTCACCCAGCGCCTCTCCGCCGCCTGGTTCACGAACTACCAGATCCGGCACAACAAACCCGTGGGCCGCGGCGCCGCCTACTCCATCCGGGAGAAATTGGCGGAAGGAGTGATCATGGTCCACCCGAACGCGGTGCAGGACATCAACCGGACCATCGCGTTTCTCATGCAGGCCCTCCGCAACGGGCTCGCCGACTATCTGAAGAGCCGCAACATCGACACCTCCTCGTTGGAGGACGACATCCGAACGGTGATCCATCGCCAACAGAACAAGATCGGCGAACTCCATTCCAAGAACGTCGTGTTCGGCAAGGGCAAGGCGGGTGACAAGTCGCCGGACAAGGAGGAACCCAAGACGGACCAGGAGAAGTGAGGAAATGGGCAAGGGTCAACGAAACAAGATCAAAGAATTTCACGGTACGAACGTGGCGTTCGGCGACGAGAACGAAGTGGGCAGCCGGGGCGCCGCCGCACCGCGTAACGACAGCGTCCGGCAGGCGGAGGATCCGCGAACCGTCTTCGTCATCCACGGCCGCGATCTGGACGTACGCAATGCGATCTTCGATTTTCTGCGTGCCCTCGGATTGAAGCCGCAGGAGTGGGAACACCTGGTCCGCGCCACCGGCAAGGGCGCGCCGTCGCTGACCGAGGTGGTGACCCGCGCCGTGCGGGAGGCCCAGGCGGTCGTCGCGCTACTGACCCCCGACGACCGAGTGCAGCTGCACCCCGAACTGCGCGAGGCCTCGGACACCACCGCCGAACTGTCGACCGGCTGCCAGGCGCGGCCGAACGTGTTTCTCGAACTCGGCATGGCCCTGGCCGCGCTGCCGGACCACACCATCATCCTGGAGGCGGGCGACATGCGGCGCACCGCCGATCTGGCCGGTCTCAACTACGTGACGGTCAGCGCGTCGGTGGACTGGCGCAACAAGGTCGCCCAGCGTCTGGAGAACGCCGGCTGCCCGGTCGACCGGGCGGGTGGTGACTGGCAGCACCCGCACCGGTTCGCCGATCTCGCCGCCCATCGCCGTCGCTAGGCCTCGTCCTCGTCGGGGTCCGACTCCTCGGTGGGCGGGACGGGCGGGGTGTCGTACCGCCGGCCGCGCTTCTGGAGGCGGGCCCGGGAGCTGGCGGACATGAACTTACCGGCGCGCGAGGCCGAGCCCATCTCGGTCTCGTGCGCCAGGTAGTCGAGTGTCGCGGCCTCCTCGGCGAGGTCGGCGGCCAGGGACTCCGGAGCGTCCGCCCGCGCCTTGCCGATCTCCTCCCGGGCCTGCCGGATCTCCTCCAGCGCGGCCGTCGAGTCACCCTGGTTGAGCAGCTCGGATGCCCGTCGTTTGGCCCGCTGGGCGCGCAGATAGACCAGCTCGGTGCGAACCACCGGGTCGGGCACCCGGCCGGCGGCCACGTCGCCGGGCACCACGTTGACGTGCACCGGAACCGTCACCGTGTGCTGGGCCAGCGCCGGCAGCTCCACATGGGTGAAGGTCAGCGTCGCGATCTCGGCCAGGCCCAGCGCGGCGACCGCCGGCACCTCGAAGGTGAGCACCAGCTTCCGGGTCTCGTCGGCGTAGAAGCCGCCCAGCTCGATGAGCAGGCCGTCGTCGACCACGTTGGCGGGCAGGTCGTTGACCACCAGCACGCCGCGGACCACCGGGGCGAGCCGGACGTGCAGCGAGGCGGCCTGGACGGTCTGCGCCAGCAGGGCCTGGACCTCGCCGGCGATCAGCGCGATGGCGGTGTCCGGCTCCTCGGCGAAGTGCTCGTTGCCGGAGCCGCCCCGGGCGATCGCCGACATGATCCGCTCGTCGTAGCCCAGCCCGAACCCGAGCGTCGACGTGGTGACCCCGTGCGTGTACGCCTCGGCCGCGATCCGGGCCAGCGCCTCCGGGTCGGTGATGCCGGCGTTGGCGTGCCCGTCGCTGATGATCAGGACGGTGGCGCCGGCCGGCCCGGCCACCCGGCGGGCCTCCTGGAGCCCGCGCAGGTAGCCGCCGGACAGGTCGGTGCTGTTGCGCGCCTCCACCCCGGCGATGGCCCGTTTGGCCGCCGCCTTGTCGGTCAGCCGCCGGGCGGGCACCACCACGTCGACCCGGTCGTCGAAGACGACCAGGCCGAAGTGGTCGCGGGGATCCAGGCGGTCGACGAGCCCGGTCAGCGCGCTCTTCGCCCCGTCGAGCCGGCCGCCGCTCATCGAGCCGCTGCGGTCCAGCACCACCACGAGGGTGCTGGGCGCCCGCTCGGCGCCGTCGGCGGGCGCGGGCGGCGCGGCCAGCTCGATCATCACGGAGACCTGGTCCTCGGTCTCGATGGCGATCATCTCGACATCGAGGTGGGCGGTGACGCGCAAGGCACTACTCCTTCGCTGACTCCCCTGGGTCGGCCGACTGTAGTAGACCGTCGCTCGTCTCCGGTTCCGCCGTGGGCGCGGGCGTCCCGGCCGGTTCGGGCGTCGCCGTGGGTGCCGCCGTCTCCAGCCAGCGGTCCGGGACCGTCGACTCGGGACGCGGGGACGTGTCGTCCTTCCCCGTGCGCTCGAACACCGGGTCGACCATGAAGCAGTCACGCCCGGCGCGGTCGGTCTCGGCCACCGCGGTCACGTCCCGCCACCGGGTCACCGGGACCTCGACCTTCCGCGCCGCCCCCGGCTCGACGGCGATCTGCGACGTGCGGTACTCCGATGTGGTGCCGTCGCCGCCGCGGAACTGCCAGGTGCATTCGGCGTCCTCGGGCGACTGGAGGGTGGTGACGAGACGCGACGACTTCACCTCCTTCCAGCGCATCCGCGACTCGTTCTTCCTCGTGCCGCGTTCCCGGGGTACGAAGGCGGTGCTGATGCCGCCCCTCCTGTTCGGCCCGCGGAGCACCGTCACGGTCTCGTCCAGGGGTTCGGTCGTCTCCGGGGCGGCCGACGGCGGAGCGCCGGCCGGCGTCTCGGGTTCGGTCCGGTGTGCGGCGCCGTCCTGGACCACCGGCAGTTGCTGAGCCTCCCCCTCGGGCACGGTCTGCAACACCAGGGAGTTGAGTCGCTGCGGCTCCTCGCGGGCCCTGCCCCCGGCGTCGAGCTGTGCGACGACGAGGAAGGCGCCGAGGAGGGCGGCCGCGACGAGCAGTGCGGTCGAGCCGCGGAACCTGTCCACCGGTGGCCGCAGCGGTTGCCCGCCCTCGCCGGTCGGCACCCGGGCGACCGGCGGGGCGACGACGGATTCGCGGGGACGCCCGGCCCGTTCGACGGTCTCCTCGATCACCATGACGTCGTCGTCCGCCCGGACGACACCGCGGTCCAGCGCGAATTCCATGCATTTCAGCGCCGTCTCGAATTCGCCGTACCGGACCAGGACGTGCCCGGCCTCGTGCACGGCGTATCCGTCCTCGTACGGGGAGAACTCGTCCGTCTCCTCCGGGTCCGCGTGCCCACACTCGAATTCGATCCCGCTGCCCATCTTCACGAGTCAGCCTTCCCGGTAGTCACGACGGTTTGCGTTTCTCCACATTTTCGCGATCTCGGTCCCGATCGCGCGGTAGTCGACCAGTTGATGCCTGACGAGAAGGGGAGCACGTTTGAAATCCACCCCGGCGACACCGATGACGAGAATCGCGTCGCAGTCGCGTGAATCGGCGCCGTTCACCAGCCAGCGAAGGTATCCGTACTGATCGTCCTCCGCGACGATCTTGGCCCAGCGCTCGTACTTCTCTTCGCGCCGCTTCTTCTCGGCGAAGGCCGCCCGCAGCGCTTCGAAGTTGGCCATGTTGACGGCCGACCCGATTTCCCGCACCGCCTCCTTACGAGGAACCGGACGGCTGTCCCGGTCCGCCGGCCCATCGATCACCAAGGGCCTGGTGCGCTTGTAGGAACGATATGAAATGACGATGTTCTTCATCAGCGGGATCGTCCAGTCGATCGGCCGTGGAGTCAGAAAATCGAATACCCCGTAGCAGACGACCTCACGAATTTCCCTATGGCTGTGATCCACGAGAACTCGCAAACGATAGAGCACGGAAGCCTTCTCCGCGCAGCGTGAGCCGATTTGTTCTGCCGGCCGAGATCACCGCGAGATCACTCGGCGACGCGGGGCGGGCTGAACACGGGCATTCGCCGTCGGGTCAGCCGTGGGTCGGAAGCCTCCGCGCCATTGCAGCAGCGATCTTATATCGGACTTATCGCCAATTTCTGAATGAGAAGCGCTGAAACTAGATAGATCAGGCTTTAGGGTGACGGAGGTGGCCGAAGGCCAGGGTGATGAGGTCGCGCGCGTAGGCCTCCGGGTCGATCTCGGCGGCGTCGGCGAGGGCGCCGCTGAGCCACAGGTCGGCGAAGCCGTGGGCCATCGACCAGGCGGCCACCGTGGCGAGCCGGTCGCGGGCCGGGTCCGGGGAGAGGGCGCGGCCGCCGCTGGACAGGACGGCGGCGGCGCGGGCCCGGGCCGGGGCCACCGCGGGGTCGGCGGGGCGGTACAGCTCGGGGCGGAACATCACCTGGAAGTGGGAGCGGTACCGGACGGCGAAGCGGACGTACGCCACGCCGACCTCGAGGAAGTCGCCGCCGGCCGCCTCGAGGGCCGCGGCGAACAGGTCGAAGCCCTCGGCCGCGACGGCGGTGAGCAGGCCGGTCTTGTCACCGAAGTGATGTGCGGGCGCGGTGTGCGACACCCCGGCGCGGCGGGCCAGCTCGCGCAGGCTCCAGCCGGTGGGGCCGGACTCGCCGATGGCCTGGAGCGCGGCGTCCAGCATGACGCGGCGCAGGTTCCCGTGGTGGTAGGCGGTCGGCTCCATGCCGGAACCCTATCTTTCCACTGGCAAAATCGGGAGCACCGCGCTATCTTTCCAGTGGAAAGTTTCCACTGGAAAGGTGATGCTCATGATTCCGCTCCTCGTTCTGATCGCCGGGTCCACCGTCCTCCGCCTGATCGGCCTGGCCGGTGTGGACGCCCTCGACGGCTGGCAGCCGGCCCTGCGTGGCGGCCTCGCGCTGATGCTGCTCCTCACCGGCATGCAGCACTTCCGGCCCGGCTGGCGGGAGGACATGATCGCGATGGTGCCGCCCGCACTCCCCCGGCCCGGCCTGCTCGTCACGCTCACCGGCGTACTGGAACTGGCCGGCGCCGTCGCCCTGCTGATCCCGCCGCTGGCCCCCTATGCCGCGGCCGGGCTGGCACTGCTCATGCTCGCGATGTTCCCGGCCAACGTGTCGGCGGCCCGGCGCGGGCTGAGCCTGGGCGGGCGACCGGTCACCCCGCTGCCGCTGCGCACCGCCATGCAGGTGGTGTTCGTCGGCGCGGCCGTCGCCCTGGCCGTCTGAAGAACCCGCCGACCGGATGGGCGGCCCGGGGCAGCCGGAACTGTCGTACGGCCCCCGTATGCTCCGGCGCGGCGAGGTCGTAGCGCAGAGGTAGTCGCGCCTTGACGGCACGTAGGAGGACGCCGGTTCGAATCCGGTCGGCTTCGCCACTCTTCTCTCCACGACACGGGGGTGGGCAGGTGAGCGAGCGGCTGGAGGACTGGCGCGCGGTTCGCCGTTATGCCGTGCCCGGCTGGATGATCGCCGAGTGCGCCGAGGCCAGGGAGCGAGAGGACTGGCGGGCCGCGTGCGAGGCGGCCCGGGTCGATGTCCGCGTCGGCGATCCCGGGCCGGTCGCCGGGTTGCTCGCCGGGTTCGCCCCCGATCTGCTCCGCTGGCACCTGCCCCGGGCGCTGAACGGGACGGCGGCCCTGGCTCAGCGAATGCGTTTTCTCCTGACGCCGGACGGGCCGGTCACCGCGGACACGGTCGTTCTCCAGGTCCGGTCGCCGCGGTGGGTGTCCGGCGCCCAGCGTCTCACCCTCCTGTCCGGACGGCTCGGTGATCTGGGGCCGGGCCCGGTCTTCCCGGTCGCGCCCCACCTGTGGGACGCCCGCCGCGCCGCCGAGTTGACCGCCGGCACCCCGACGTGGGCCTCGACCGGCTGGCAGGTCCCGGCGGCCGTCCCCGCGCCCGGGGAGGATCTGCTGGGTCCGGCGGACCCGGTGGTCGCCGCCCGGGAGTTGCGACGGGTCACGGCCCAGTTCCGCCGGTGGTCGTGGCGGCTGTGGCCGGAGGGGATCCGCAGCGCCTACCGGCGGCCGGACAGGCACGTGCGCCTGGAGATCGGCGACGGCCGCCTCCGGGTCGTCCTGCGCGCGGACGAGCCGTCCCAGCCGGCGCCGACCCGGGCCGATCTGTGCCTGCACCGGCAGTTGTTGCGCTCCCCGGTCGACCTCGACCTGGTCCGGCTGGGCCACCTCGACGCCGGCGAGGTGCACCCGCTGGTCCGCGCGGCCCTCTTCCCCGGTGCGGGCGGGTCCGGTGCGGGCGGCTCGCTGGTTCCGGACGGTTTCGGGGACGAGGAGATGCTGCGGATCCACTGCGCCGGGCAGTGGCATCGGATCCGTCTGCGAGGTGGTCGCCTGGAGCTTCTCCACCACACCGTGGCCGAGAAGGAGCGTGAGCTGGCGCTGGGCGCTTTCGGGGGCGTGATCAACGCATGTTTCCGGGTCGACCGCGCCTGGCGCCGCGGCGAGGGGGCACTTCCGAAACGGTTGCGCGCCTATCGGCGTGACCTGTGGCGGCGCATGGAGCACGGCGGTGGCCGCGTGGTGCTCGCGCTGCTGGACGCTGGCCTGGATCCGGGGTTCCGCGACGGGCAGGGCCGGACCCTGTTGCACCGGATCCACCAGTTCGAGCACGCCGAGCTGCTGCCCCGGCTGCTCGCCGAGGGCCTGGACGTGAACGATCGGGGCCGCTACGGGCACCCCCCGATGTTCGAGACCCTGATCCACACCCCATCGCACGACCTGCTCCGGGCCCTCACCGAGGCCGGCGCCTGGCCCCCGCTGTCGCTTCCCGTCCCGTCGATCGGGCCGTGATCGGACGGCGGCGCCGGGACCGGGCTGCTCAAGTCCACGTCCCCGGTGTCGATCAGGCGGTTCGTGGAGACGAGCGGGCGCATGGTGTCGCGGGCCTGCCTGGCCCTCTTCGGGGTGGCCGTGGTGTGGTTCGCGATCACGGCTGTTCACCCGGTGGGCCCGGCCTGGCTGCTGTGGGCGACCGTCCCGGTGAGCGGGCCGCTGGCGGCGGTCGCGTTCTGGTCGGTCTCCCGCAACCGGGCGCTGCCCGCCCCGACCCGCCGGTTCTGGCGGCATCTGAGCGCGATCCCGCTGCTGACGGCCGTCGCGCAGATGGCGCAGGCCGCCGATGTCCTGGCTCATCCGGGCGCGCGTACGTCGTACACCGGCTCGGTGATGCTGATTCTGGACGGCCTGGCGATTCTCTGCCTGGTCTTCGCCCTGGCGCGCCTGCCCGTCGGCGACAGCCGGCTGGGCTCGGGCGCGCGGGTCGCCCTGGACGCCGGCACCGTGGCCCTGGCGGGGGCGCTGTTCATCTGGCACTTCGGGACCCGGCCGGCGCTGCGCGAGGGGATGTCCTCGGCCGTGCTGATGTCGCTGGCTCTCACGGTGCTGGCCGTCCTGGTCGTGTTCGCGCTGGCCAAGGTGGTGATGTCGGACTACACGGCGATCGATCGGCACGGTCTGCGGATCCTGGCGGCCGGGGCGTTCCTCGCGGCCGTGGGACCGATGCTGCAACCGCTGCTCGCCGAGGTGGACGCCCGGCTGTTCATGGCGCAGCTGTACATGCCGCTGACGTTCTGGTGCGCCGCCCTGGCCGCCGAGTCGCAGTCGCGCGCCCCGGTCGCGCGGGCCCGGCCGGTGCGGCGGCGGCCGTACAGCGTGCTGCCCTACGTGGCGGTGGCCGCGGTGGACGGGCTGCTGCTGGTGGCCGCCTGGCAGCGGTCGGACGACATGGTGGCGGTGGCGTTCACCGCGGTGACGCTGACCGCGGTGGTGGCGTACCGGCAGACCCGGGCGCTGCGGGACAACAGCCGGCTACTGGAGCGGCTCGATCACGCGGCCTCGCACGACGGGCTGACCGGGCTGGCCAACCGGGCGCTGTGCCACCGTCGTCTGGCCGAGGCGCTGTCCGGCCCGTGCCCGGTGCACGTGGCGCTGCTCGATCTGGACGGATTCAAGGAGATCAACGACACGTACGGCCACGAGGCCGGCGACGAGCTGCTGACCCGGGTGGCCGCGGCGCTGGCCGGCACGGTCGGGCCCGGTGACACCGCGGCACGGCTGGGCGGCGACGAGTTCGTGCTGGTGCTGCCCGGAACCACCTGCGCCGAGGCGGCCGCCGTGGCCGGCCGGGTGGTGGCCGGGCTGGCCGATCCGGTCACCGTGGCCGGCCGGGCGCTGCACATCCGGGCCAGCATCGGTTTCGCCTGCGGACGGCACGGCGACGACCTGGGGGATCTGATGCGCGCGGCGGACGGCGCGATGTACGCCGCCAAGCGCGTAACCGGATCGGCGCACCTGCACGCCGCGACCGTGGCCGCGGCCGCCTGACCGGTTTCAGGTGATGGTCCGCCGCGGCGCCGCGACCCGCAGGTCCGCCTCGATGGCGGCGGTGGCCGCGAGCAGCGGGGGCAGGAGCCGCTCGCGGATCTCGTCGACGGTGGCCTGGGCCGCGTGCACCGAGATGTTCACCGCCCCGGTGGCGGCGCCGGTGCGGTCCCGGATCGGCGCCGCGATGGCCCGCAGACCCTCCTCCAGCTCCTGATCGACGATCGAGTGGCCCTGGAGGTGGACCTGCCGCAGCTCGGCGCGCAGCGCGTCGGGGGTGCAGATGGTGCGGTCGGTGAGCCGTTCCAGCTTGGCCCGGGCGAGGTACGCGTCGAGCTCCGGCTCGGGCAGGGCGGCCAGCATGACCCGGCCCATCGACGTCGCGTATGCCGGAAATCGGGTACCCACGTTGATGGCGACCCGCATGATCCTACTTGTCGGGACACGGGCGACATAGACGATGTCGTCACCGTCGAGCACCGACATGGAGGACGACTCCCGGACCTCGGCCACCAGACGCTCCAGATGGGGCTCGGCGACCTCCGGCAGCGAGAGGCTGGACAGGTACGAGTAGCCGAGTTCCAGGACGCGCGGGGCCAGCGAAAACAGCCGGCCGTCGGTGCGCACGTACCCGAGATCGGTGAGGGTGAGCAGGAATCGGCGGGCGGCCGCGCGCGGCAGACCACAGGCGCGAGCCACGTCACTGAGCGTGAGTTCCGGGTTCCGGGCATCGAACGCACGTATGACCGCGAGCCCCCGCTCCAGCGATTGAACGTAGTACGGTTCGCGCGGCATCAGATGATCGACCCGAGTCGTTGACGTGACACGGGGCACATCATAGCGTTCTCTATGAGAACTCACGTTCGTCATGCGCACACATTTCGAAGGAGTAAATATGCGGCGACTTCTCGCAGGGCTGACGGCGGCCGTCCTCGCCGGCGCCCTCGCGGCATGCGGCACCTCCAGCGACTCGGGCGACACCACCGACGCGGGCGGCGTCGACCAGGTCAAGGTCGGTGTCATCCCGATCGTCGACGTGGCCCCGATCTTCCTGGGCAAGGAGAAGGGCTTCTTCAAGAGCCGGAACATCGAGCTCACCCTGGAAGCCGGTCAGGGCGGCGCGGCGATCGTCCCGGGCGTGGTCAGCGGCCAGTTCCAGTTCGGCTTCTCGAACTTCACCTCGCTGCTGATCGCCCAGACCAAGAGCGTGCCGATCAAGGCGATCGCGGCCGGCGTCGCGTCGACCGGTGAGGCGGGCAAGGACTTCGGCGCCGTCGTGGTCAAGGGCGACAGCCCGATCAAGTCCGCCAAGGACCTGGTCGGCAAGAAGATCTCGCTGAACACCCTGAAGAACATCGGCGACACCGTGACCCGCGAGTCGGTCCGCAAGGACGGCGGCGACAAGAAGAACCTGAACTTCGTCGAGATGCCGTTCCCGAACATGCCGGCCGCCCTCCAGGACGGTCAGGTCGACGCCGCGTGGGTGGTCGAGCCGCAGCTGTCCACCATCAAGGCGGCGGGTGGCCGCGAGATCGCCTCGACGTTCGTGGACACCGCGCCGAACCTGACGGTGGCCGCGTACTTCGCCTCGACCACGCTCATCGAGAAGGACGCCGACCTGGTCAAGCGCTTCACCGAGGCGATCAACGAGTCGCTGACCTACGCCGACGCGCACCCGGACGAGGTCCGCACCGTGCTCGGCACCTACACCAAGATCGATGAGAAGCTCCGCTCCTCGCTGGTGCTGCCGAAGTGGCCGACCCAGATCAACGAGCCGTCGGTGCAGACCCTCGCCACCCTGGGCGCCGAGGACGGCATCTTCACCGGCACCCCGGACCTGGAGAAGCTCCTCCCGTGACGTCCCCACGTCGTGGCAACCCGGCCCGGTCCGGCAGCACCGCCCTTCTGGGTGTTGCCGGCCTGGCCGGGTTGCTTCTCGTCATAGAGCTGGCGCCGCGGCTCGGCCTGGTCGACGAGCGGTTCCTGCCGCCGGCCAGCCGGATCGCGGCCGCGCTGGCCGAGGAGGCCGGCACCCCCGCGTTCTGGACGGCGCTCACCGACACCCTGCTCGCCTGGTCCGTCGGCCTGGCGATCGCGGTCGGCGCCGCCGTGCTCGCCGGCATCGTGATCGGGTCGATCCCGGTGCTGCGGTCACTGACCGCCTCGACGATCGAGTTCCTGCGCCCGATCCCGTCGGTGGCGCTGATCCCGCTCGCCGTGCTGATGTACGGCACCGAGCTCGGCTCCACCCTGCTGCTGGTCTGCTACGCCGCCTTCTGGCAGATCCTGGTCCAGGTCCTGTACGGGGTGGCCGACGTCGACCCGGTCGCCTTCGAGACCGCCCGCAGCTTCCGGTTCTCCGCGTGGGGCCGGATCCGGCACGTGCTCTGGCCGACCGCCCTGCCGTACGTCTTCACCGGTGTCCGGCTGGCCGCCTCGGTGGCGCTGGTCCTGGCGATCACGGCCGAGCTGGTCATCGGCTCGCCCGGCCTGGGCAAGGAGATCGCCGTGGCACAGGCCTCCGAGGCCGTTCCCACCATGTACGCCCTGATCGTCGTCACCGGCGTGCTCGGCGTGATCATCAACCTGCTGGCTCGTACCGGCGAGCGCCGCCTGCTCGCCTGGCACCAGTCCGTGCGGGGAGAGGTGACCGCATGAACGTCGTGAAGAGGATCCTGCTCGCCATCGCACTGCCGTTGATCCTGTTCGCCGGCTGGTACGTGCTCAGCGCCGGCAGCGAGAGCTTCTACTCGCCGCCGCTGGAGAAGATCCTGGTCGCCTTCGGGGACACCTGGAGCCTCGACCGCCTGAAGGCCGACGTGGCGCCCAGCCTGCTGCGCCTGTTCGCCGGGTACCTGCTGGCCGCCCTGATCGGCATCGGCGCCGGCGTGGCGATCGGCATGAACCGGCGCCTGCGCGCCGCGGTGGAACCGGTCCTGGAGTTCTTCCGGGCCATCCCGCCGCCGGTGCTGGTGCCGGTCATCATGCTGTTCGCCGGCATCGGCGACGCCATGAAGGTGATCGTCATCGTCTTCGGGTGCATCTGGCCGATCCTGCTCAACACGGTGGAAGGCGTCCGCGCGGTGGACAGCGTGGTGCTGGAGACCGCACGCTCGTACGGGGTGAACGGCGTCGCCCGCATCACCAAGGTGATCCTGCCGTCGGCGGGCCCGCAGATCGCGACCGGACTGCGCCAGGCGCTGTCCATCGCGATCATCCTGATGGTGATCAGCGAGATGTTCGCGGCCAGCAACGGCCTCGGCTTCACCATCGTGCAGTTCCAGCGCAGCTTCGCGATCCCCGAGATGTGGAGCGGGATCATCCTGCTCGGCCTGCTCGGCTTCGTGCTGTCGCTGCTGTTCCGGCTCGCCGAGCGGCGGGCGTTGCGATGGTACGAGGGCCTGCGCGCGGCGCAGCGCCAGAGCTGAGGGAGGAGCGACGATGCTCGAAGTGAAGGGACTGCGGAAGGTCTACCGGTCCGGAAGCCGGGAGGTGGAGGCGCTCCGCGACCTGACGTTCACCGTCGACAACGGCGAACTGGTCTGCCTGGTCGGCCCGTCCGGCTGTGGCAAGACCACGCTGCTGCGCTGTATCTCCGGCCTGCTCGACCCGACCGCCGGGGACGTCCGCGTCAACGGCAAGCCGGTCGACGGGCCGCCGCCGGGCATGGCCGTGGTGTTCCAGGAGTACGGGCGCAGCCTGTTCCCCTGGATGAGCGTGCGCGACAACGTGGAACTGCCGCTCAAGCAAAAAGGAGTCGGGCGAGCCCGACGCAAGCAGCTGGTAGAGCAGTCATTGGAAGCGGTAGGACTGACCGGCACGGCGTCGGCGTACCCGTGGCAGCTCTCCGGCGGCATGCAGCAGCGCGTCGCGATCGCCCGCGCGGTCGCGTACGAGCCGCAGACGCTGCTCATGGACGAGCCGTTCGCGGCCGTCGACGCGCAGACCCGCGCCGACCTGGAGGACCTGGTCCGCCAGCTGTGGAAGCGGCTGGGCGTGACCATCCTGTTCGTGACCCACGACATCGACGAGTCGGTCTACCTCGGACAGCGGGTGGTGATGCTCTCCACCTCGCCGACCGTGGTGCAGGAGGAGCTGGCCATCGACCTGCCCGACCAGCGGGACCAGCTGACCACCCGGGCCGACCCCCGGTTCATCCAGCTGCGCACCCGGGTCTACGAGCAGATCCAGGCCGCCAAGCGCAACGCGATGCGGTAGCTCCGCACCGGACGCCCGGGCCCTGATAGGTATCGATTGATATGAGGGTCCGGGCGTTCTCCTCTGCGATGCTCGGGCAACCCCAGATTCCTGAGCCCGCAGAGGAGATCTCGTGCGAGCAACACCCCTCGTCGGCGCCGCCGCCCTGCTGTTGGCCGGCCTCGCGGTAGCCGGCCCAGCCCAGGCCGCCGCCGCGCCGGACATTCCGGTCGCCAACGTGAAGGCCCACCTCAGCCAGTTCCAGAGCATCGCGACCGCCAACGGCGGCAACCGGGCGCACGGCCGCCCCGGCTACCTGGCCTCGGTCACCTACGTGAAGAACCTGCTCGACCAGGCCGGATTCACCACCTCCCAGCAGTCTTTCACGTACAACGGGGCGACCGGCTACAACCTGATCGCCGACTGGCCGGGCGGTGACACCAGCGACACACTGATGATCGGTGGCCACCTCGACAGCGTCACGGCCGGCCCCGGCATCAACGACAACGGGTCCGGCTCGGCGGCCAACCTCGAGGTCGCCCTCCAGGTCGCCCGATCCGGCTTCCAGCCGGACCGGCATCTGCGTTTCGCCTGGTGGGGCGCGGAAGAGCTGGGCCTGCGAGGATCGACGGCGTACGTCAACTCGCTCACCAGCGCTCAGCGGTCGCAGATCACCGGCTACCTGAACTTCGACATGGTCGGCTCGCCGAACCCCGGCTACTTCCTCTACGACGGCGACAACTCCGACGGCACCGGTTCCGGCCCCGGCCCGGCCGGCTCGGCGCAGATCGAGGCCACCCTGGCCGCCTACTTCACCTCGATCGGCGTGCCGACCCGCGGCACCGACTTCGACGGCCGCAGCGACTACGGCCCGTTCATCGCCAACGGCATCCCGGCCGGCGGCATCTTCACCGGGGCCGAGGGCACCAAGACGTCCGCGCAGGTCACCCTCTGGGGCGGCACCGCCACCCGCTTCGACCCCTGCTACCACGCCTCCTGCGACACCACGTCGAACATCAACGACACGGCGCTGGACCGCAACAGCGACGCCATCGCGTACGCCGTCTGGACCCTCGCCGACGGCGGCGGAACCGAACCGCCGCCCGGGACCACCGTCTGGTCCGACGGCCTGGAGACCGCGACCGGCTGGACCGCCGGCACCGGCGACACCGCCACCGCGGGCCTGCTCGAACGCGGCAACCCGGCCGCCACCAGCAGCTCCGGCGTGGCCACCCAGCTCGACGCGGCGGCCGGCGGCAGCTACGCCCTGATCACCGGGGCCACCGCCGGATCCAGCGCCGGGGCCAACGACCTCGACGGCGGCGTGACCAGCATCGTCTCCCCGCAGATCACGCTGCCCACCGGCACGCTGACGCTGAGCCTGTCCTGGTACCTGGCCTACCTCAACAACGCGACGAGCGCCGACTACCTGCGCGTGCAGGTCGTCTCCGGGACCACCACGACGACCGTGCTCAGCCAGACGGCGAGCGCCGCGAACAAGGCCGCGGCCTGGACCACGGCGACCGCCAACCTGTCCTCGTACGCCGGGCAGACCGTCCGCATCCGGGTGGAGGCCGCCGACGCGGGCACCGCCTCGCTCGTCGAGGCCGCCGTCGACAACCTGGTCATCACCAGCTCCTGAGCCGGGTCACCCGCCCGCCGGTCAGCCCCGGCGGGCGGGAAACCCTCGTCACCCGCCCGCCGGACTCTCCCGGCGGGCGGGAACCCTTCAGACCCGGGCGTCTCCGGCCGATCGGGAGGACCAGCCCTCGTCCCCGGCCCGAGAAGGGAGCACGCCCATGTCGCAGCCCGCCGGATGGTACGCCGATCCGAGCGGTCTACCGGCCCAGCGCTGGTGGGACGGCGGGAAGTGGACCGATCACATCCAGCCCGGCGGCCCTCCGACGCCACCACCGAACGGCTTCTTCCCGCCGGTGCCGCCGACCGGGCCCGCGGCCCCCGGGCAGCACACGGTCACCCCCGGCGATCCGCCGCTCCACGCCGCCCAGCCCGCCTCCGCCCGGCGCGGTGGGCTGCCGCTGCTCTCCGGCACCCGGCCGGCCTCGCCCGCGCCGCACCCCGAGGTGCCGGCCGTGCCGTACGCCATGCAGCCGGTCGACGCGGTCTCCGGGCAGCCCGGTCACCGCGTGCCGGAACCGCCTCCCGGCCCTCCCGGCCCCTCCGGCCCCTCCGGCCCCTCCGGCCGGGAGCTGCACCGGGTGGTCCTGCCCGCGGCCATCGCCGTGGTCGCCGTGATCGTGCTGACGCTCACCGCGTACCTCCTTCTGCTCTGATCCGCACCGGACAGCCGGACAGCGAACCGAGAGCGAAACGAGAGCGCCGCCCGGCATGCTGCTCGTGCCGGGCGGGACTACACGCCCCAAGCTGCTGCCCCGCCCGGCCCCGGGACCGTCCGAAGTGACCGATCACGGATAGAAGGCTGCGGAACGGGGAAGAGGACCACTAGGGTGGCGCCCACCCCGGTCGTCCTGGAAGGACCGCATGTCCGACCCCAGCAGCTATCCGACACACCGCCGGCCGAGCCCGTTGCAGAACAACCGGGCCGTCGCGATCGGCGCCGGGCTGCTGCTCGCGCTGATTCTGCTCTTCTCCGTGCTGGCGTACTGCGACAGCCGTGAGGACGACCAGCCGCCCGCCGCCGGGCCGGCGTCGTCCGGCCCGGGCGCGCCGCCGTCCGGCTCCCCGGATCCGGGCGGGCCGAACCCGGGCGCGTCCGAACCCGGCGGGCCGACCCCGGGCGGCTCGCAGCCGGGCGGCGTGGACCCGGGGCCGTCCGGTGGCGGAAACGGATCAGTGCCGCCCGGTTCCGGCGGTTCCGGCACGGCCGAACCGCCTGGCACGACCCAACCACCCGGCACGACCGAACCGCCCGGTACGACCCAGCCTCCGGGCACGACCCAGCCGCCCGGCACGACCGAACCGCCCCCGGTCACCGATGAGCCCAGCGGCTCTCCGCGGCCGACACCCTCCGGCGGCGTGGACACCGGAGGTGGTGGTCTGGTCGGCGGGCGGCGCCTCACGCTGCTGGCGACGGGCCTGTTCCTGTTGATCGCGGCGGCCGCTGCGGGGGCGTACAGCATGCGGCGCCCGAACCACCGATAGGCGCGGCGTGCCCCGCGTCCATGACCGCCGTGCGGCGGCCTTCGCCGCCGTGCTGGCGCTGCTCGGAACCGCGACCGTCACGCTCGGCCTGCGCACCGAGGACACCGGACCGGTACCACCGTCTCTCGCGGCCGAGGCCGTCGGCGCTTCCCTCACGCCGTCCGGCTCGGCGGCGGGCGGTGAGGAAGAGAAGGAGGCGGCCCGCGGGAAGAAGGGGAACGACGCGGCGGGCGGCGGGAAGGATGTCGGCGCGCGAGGGATGACGCGGTCGGTGCCGGTGCGCCTGGAGATCCCGTCGATCGGGGTGGACACCGAGCTGATGACGCTCGGGCTCCGGGACGACGGGACGCTCGAGGTGCCGCCGCTGCGCGGTGATGCCCCGGCCGGCTGGTACCGCCACTCCCCCACGCCGGGCGAGGTGGGCGCGTCGGTGCTGGCCGGGCACGTGGACTCGGCGCGGGACGGGCCCGCGGTCTTTCACCGGCTGGGTGAGGCGCGGCCGGGCGACCCCGTCGCGGTACGCCGTACCGACGGCTCCGTCGCCCGTTTCACCGTGACGAAGGTGGCCACCTATCCGAAGCGGGACTTTCCGAGCGACCAGGTGTACGCCCCGCTGGATCGTCCCGGGCTGCGCCTGATCACCTGTGGCGGCGTCTTCGACCGGGGCCGGGGCAGCTACCGGAGCAACATCGTCGTCTTCGCGGAGGCCCTCTCGTAACCGCTTCCGGGAGCGGTTCCGACCGGCTTTTCGGTCAGTTTGGTTCCGGAACCTGACCGTCTTGCCCCGGTTCGGGCCGCATGCCGGACAGCTTCCCTTGACACAGGCGATCGAGGGTTGTTTCTGTGACGGGCATCATTGCGATCTTGTTTCGGAAGGAACCCCTCCGCATGACGAGAATCCGCCCGTTCCGCCGCGCCGCAGTGGGTGCCCTCGCTCTCGGGCTCTCACTCGCCGCCGTGCCGGGCTCACCGGCGTCGGCGCACGGCTCCGGCACTCCGGGCTTCGGCTCCAACGTCACCGTCTTCGACCCCAGCATGCCGGTCAGTGACATCCAGGCCACCCTGGACGCCACCTACGCCAAGCAGGTCGACAACGAGATGGGTACGGCGCGGTACGCGTACCTGTTCAAGCCGGGCACGTACGGCACCGCCGAGCAGCCGCTCCAGATCAAGGTCGGCTACTACACGGAGATCACCGGCCTCGGGGCGAACCCGGGCGATGTGGTGATCAACGGCAAGGTGGAGGCGTACAACCGCTGCCTCGGCTCGGACCCGGCCAACCCCAACTGCATCGCGCTGGTCAACTTCTGGCGCACCCTGTCCAACCTGACCGTCAACATCAACGGCGCGGGCCAGGACGGCTGCCGGCAGACCGCCAACTTCTGGGCCGTCTCCCAGGCCGTCTCGCTGCGCCGGACCCAGTTCACCGGCGGCACCCTGTCGCTGATGGACTACTGCACCGCCGGCCCGCAGTACGCCAGCGGCGGCTTCATCGCCAACTCGAAGCTGCCGAACACGGTCAACGGCTCCCAGCAGCAGTGGCTCACCCGCAACAGCGAGGTGGCGACCTGGTCCAACGCCGTCTGGAACCAGGTGTTCGCCGGGGTGACCGGCGCGCCCGACGACGCGGCGTTCCCGAACCCGCCGTACACCACGCTTCCCACCACCCCGGTCAGCCGGGAGAAGCCGTTCCTGTTCGTCGACGCCAAGGGCAAGTACCAGGTACGCGTGCCCGCCGCCAAGCGCAACACGGCCGGCACCTCCTGGGACGACGCCTCCGGCCGTACCATCCCGCTCTCGGACTTCTACGTCGCGAAGCCGGGTGACTCGGTCACCAAGATCAACGTGGCGCTGGCGCTCGGCAAGCACCTGCTGCTCACCCCGGGCGTCTACGACATCGCCCGCAGCATCGAGGTGCGCCGCCCGAACACCGTGGTCCTCGGCCTCGGCCACGCCACGCTGACCGCGGTCAACGGCTCCATCCCGCTCGACGTCGCGGACGTGCCCGGCGCGATCATCGCCGGTGTCACCATCGACGCCGGCACCAAGGAGTCGCCGGTCCTGCTGCGCGTCGGCCAGAAGCACGGCCTCGGCTTCAGCTCGGCGGCCAACCCGACCACGCTGAACGACGTCTACTTCCGCGTCGGCGGCCCGCACATCGGCAAGAGCAACATCGCGCTCGAGGTCAACAGCGACGACGTGCTGATCGACCACACCTGGGTGTGGCGCGGCGACCACGGCGTCGAGGGCTTCACCAACGGCGTGAACGGCGACACCGACCGCTGGAAGACCAACACCGGCCGCTACGGCGCCGTCATCAACGGCGACGACGTGACCGCGACCGGCCTGTTCGTCGAGCACTTCCAGAAGTACAACACCGTCTGGAACGGCGAGCGCGGCACCACCGTCCTCTACCAGAACGAGCTTCCGTACGACCCGCCCACGCAGGCCGACTGGATGAACGGATCGGTCGAGGGCTACGCCGGCTACAAGGTCGGATCCAAGGTCAAGACCCATCATCTGTACGGGGCGGGCGTCTACGTCTTCAACCAGAACAACCCGTCGATCCACACCGAGAACGGGTTCGAGGTGCCGCAGACCCCCGGCGTCAAGCTGCACCACATCATGACCGTCAACCTGAGCGCCGGCATCATCGACCACGTGGTCAACGGCGTCGGCGAGGCCGCGGACACCACCAAGGTCGGCCAGCCGGTCTTCGTGGCGGACTACCCCGCGGTCCCGTAACCCTTCGCGAACCAGGGTCTGGTGGTCACCCGTTCACGGGGCGGGTGACCACCAGCACCGGGCGGCCCGCCTTCTCGATCAGGGTCAGCGGCACGCTCCCCAGCAGGCGCTGCGCCACCACCGGGCGCACGCTGGAACCGAGCACGATCAGGTCGGCCTTCTGATCGCTCGCGAACCGGATGATCTGCTCCGCGGCGCGGCCCGGCAGGACCGTACGCGAAGCCTCGATCCCGGCCTCGGCCAACCGCCGGACCGCGACCTCCGCGGCATGCTCGGCCCGCTCGGTGTAGACGCTGCGCGGCATCGGCGAAAGATACTCGCTCTCCAGCTCGTCCACCGCGACCACCATGACCGACGCGCCCGTCTGCCGGACCAGGTCGGCGACGGCGTCGGTCACCCACGGCTGCTCGGCCTGGGGATTTGCGGCAAGCACGATATGCATGTCACCCAAGGTACGGGTAACGTCACTTATCCGCAGTGGACCTTCGCAGGGAGCACGCATGGCGGATGTGACCTCGCCCGAGTCCGAGCAGCCCGCACTCAACCGGGTCATCGGCCCGGCACTCCTGCTGCTGTTCGTGATCGGGGACATCCTCGGCACCGGCGTGTACGCGCTGACCGGCAAGGTGGCCAACGAGGTCGGCGGCGCGGTGTGGCTGCCGTTCCTGCTGGCGTTCGTGGTCGCGCTGCTCACCGCGTTCAGCTATCTGGAACTGGTCACGAAGTACCCGCGGGCCGCCGGCGCGGCGCTCTACACCCACAAGGCGTTCGGGGTGCACTTCCTGACCTTCATGGTCACCTTCGCGGTGATGTGCTCCGGGCTGACCTCGGCGTCCAGCGCGTCCAAGGCGTTCGCCGGGAACTTCGGCAAGGCGTTCGACCTGACCCTCGGCGACGGGCTGGCCCTCACCGCCGTGGCGCTCGGCTTCATCACCCTGGTCGGCCTGATCAACTTCCGGGGCGTCGGGGAGAGCGTCAAGGCCAACGTGGTGCTCACCTGTGTCGAGCTGACCGGCCTGCTGATCGTCATCGGGGTCGGCGCGTGGGCGCTCGGTGGCGGCAACGGCGACCTGTCCCGGCTCACCGAGTTCAACACCCCGCCCGGGGAGAGCGTGTGGCTGTCCGTGACCGCCGGGACGGCGCTGGCCTTCTTCGCGATGGTCGGCTTCGAGGACTCGGTCAACATGGCCGAGGAGACCCGGGACCCGGTCCGCATCTTCCCGCGCGTCATGCTCACCGGCCTCTGCGTCACCGGGGTCATCTACGTGCTGGTGGCGATCTCGGCGGTCGCGCTGGTGCCGCCCGCCGAACTCGGTTCCGGGGACACGCCGCTGCTCAAGGTGGTGCAGGCCGGGGCGCCCGGGTTCCCGTTGTGGGTGTTCGCGTTCATCACCATGTTCGCGGTGGCCAACTCGGCGCTGATCAACATGATGATGGCCAGCCGGCTGCTGTACGGGATGGCGAACGAGGGGGTCCTGCCGAAGGTGCTGGGCCGGGTGCACCGCCGTCGCCGTACGCCCTGGGTGGGAATCGTGTTCACCACGCTGATCGCGTTCGGGCTGATCTGGTTCGCCGATCTGGCCGCCCTCGGCGGCACCACGGCGCTACTGTTGCTCTGCGTCTTCACCGTCGTCAACGTGGCCTGTCTGGTGCTGCGGCGGGACCGGGTCGAGCACCAGCACTTCCGGGCGCCGACGGTCATCCCGGTGCTCGGGGCGATCGCCTGCGCCTTCCTGGCCAGCCCTCTCTCCGGGCGGGCCGGGGCGGACTACCGGGTGGCCGGGGTGCTGCTGCTCATCGGAGTGGCGCTGTGGGCCATCACGTATGCGACGAACCGCCTCGTTCCGGGCGCAGTATCGCGTACCTGATCGGGTGACCGGGCCGGGTCGCACGATCGGCGTAACCGGACGGAAATCTTGGGGCGTCGCAGGTGGCGGGTGTTCGACGCTGGTCGACACCCTCGTCGTGGCAGCTTGAAGCGATGTGCGAAGCTGCCCGCTACCACATGCATCCTCCTCTCCTGTCCGGAGGCCCGATATGGCATCATTCCTCTACTTTGTTGCCGGGCTCGTGATCGGCGTGATAGCCGGCTGGCTGATCTGGGGCCGCCGCTCCGGCGCGACCGCCCCGGCCACGTCGGCCTCGGCCCCGTCGACCACGGCCCCGTCGCCGTCCTCGACCGAAGCCACCGCGGTCGCGCCCGCGGTCGACGCGACACCGGCCGACACCGACTCCGAGTCGTCTGCCGTGACCTCGCCCGCCGACGAGCTCATCGCCGAGCCCGTCGCCGCCGAGCCCGAGGCCGAGGCCGCACCCGCCGTCGAGCCCGAGGCCCCGGCCGAGCCGGTTGCCGCCGAGCCGGTTGCCGCCGCCGAGGAGATCGTGGCCTCCGCCGAGACCGAGCCCGCCGAGCCCGTCGCCGTCGACGAGCCCGAGACGGTCGTCATCGCAGAGCCCGAGCCGGTCGTCATCGCGGAGCCCGAGCCGGTCGCTCTCACCGAGACCGAGTCGGTCACCATCGTGGAGGCCGAGCCGGTCACCGAGCCCATCACCGAGCCGGAGCCGGTCGCCGCCACTGAGCCCGAGCCGGTCGCCGCCACTGAGCCGATCGCCGTCGCCGAGCCGGTCGCCGCCGCCGAGCCGGTCGTGGAGCCCGTCGCCGAGCCGGAGCCAGTTGCCGCCGCCGAGCCGGTCGTGGAGCCCGTCGCCGAGCCGGAGCCAGTTGCCGCCACTGAGCCCGCCGCTGAGCCCGTCGCCGAACTGGAGCCGGTCGCCGCCACCGAGCCCGCCGCTGAGCCCGTCGCCGAGCCGGAGCCGGTCGCCGCCGCTGAGCCCCCGACCGCCCCGGAGCCGGTCGTCGCGCCCGAGCCGGTCGTCGCCCCGGAGCCGGTCGTCGCGCCTGAGCCGGTTGTCGCGCCCGAGCCGGTCGTGGCCCCCGAGCCGGTCTTCACGCCCGAGCCGGTCATTCCGGTGCAGGCCGTCATCACCGAGGAGCCCGACCTGGCGGCCACGCCCGCCCCGGTCGACGCGCAGGACGACCTCACCAGGATCGCGGGCATCGGCCCGAAGGTGGCTGTCGCGCTCGCCGCGGCCGGTATCACCACCTACGCGAAGCTGGCCGACTCCGACGTGGACAGCCTCAAGCAGGCGATCAACGCGGCCGGCATGCGCGGTTCGGCGAGCCTCGCCTCCTGGCCGGAGAAGGCCCGCGACCTGGTCGGCGCCAAGAGCTGAGCGAACACGGGCGTGCCCCACGCCGGGGCACGCCCGTCGCCCGTCGCCCGTCGCCCGTCGCCCGTCGCCCGTCGCCCGTCGCCCGTCGCCCGTCGCCCGTCGCCCGTCGCCCGTCGCCCGTCGCCCGTCGCCCGTCGCCAGGGAGTCTCTTTCGCTTTTCGCCTGGCGCCGATGTCAAGTCGCCTGCTCGCGTGTTTCCCCGCCTTCGCCGGGAGATTCGACCGGTCACCGCCGGCCGCTCAAGCCATCCGCGAGCACCGATGCAGATCTTGGGTAATCGTCGCCGGCGGCGTGATCTTGCGCGATCACGGTCATCCGGGAGCCTTCTCCTTGGACGTTTGCGGTTCGACGTCAAGCGCCTGGTCGGGCGAATCGGCGAAGGGGCCGCCATCCGCCGCGCTAGGTGGAAATGGGGCTTTCGCGGGGAACAGATGCCCGTTTCGCCCGCTTTGCATGCCGACGCTCTGCGATCTTGAACGATTGGCCACCCGAGACGGTGATAAATCGACCAAGATCGCTCAGGGTGACGCGTCCGCTGGACGAGGGATTGCGGATTCGGCCGTGGGCAGCCAAGAAGAAGCATCCCGGATGCATCCGATCACCCGAGGTCTTCCAGCGTAAATAGATCATGGGCGATGATCGACCACCGCATGGCGACCAGGAATCAAGATCGGCCTGAAAGCTGCAATCGCCCAAGATCGCCGGCGAGTCGGGGTGACGCCGCAGTGGCACGCCGCATCATCGATTCCGCTACCCGGTCAGAACTCCCGGCCGGCGTCGAACCACTCGGACGGCCCCTCTTCCACGGGTACGTGGAACCGGGCGGCCAGGCCGCAGTAGACGTCCCAGACCTGTTCACGTTCGGCGGTGTCGATCACGCCGTACCGCTGATTCATGCCGTTGAGATCGGCGACGAACCGGCGCAGCGCCCGCTCGGCCCGCAGGAGACGATCCGGCGTCGACGGGGTGATCCCCTCAGCGGCCGCGAGCGCCCGCGCGTGGGCGGAACCGGCCTCCTCGGCGGCCGCCTCGGAGTCCTCCACCCAGTCCCGGAACGGGTTGCCGAGGTGCCGGGCCAGCCAGGCGTCGGAGACGTCGCCCCGCACATACACCTGGACGGCGCCGCCACGGTAGCGGTCACGCAGCGCCCTCGCCACGCTTCGGCGGATCCCGTGCACCTCGATGCGGCGCAACTCCGGGAGATCGGGAAGATCGTCCGGGCCGAGGGCGTAGGCGCCGGACAGCGAGACGGTACGCAGGCGGGAGCAGGCGGCCAGCAGGTGCGGATCCTCCAGCGTGCCCGGCGGGTCGTCGAAGTCGAGACGGAGTTTCGCCAGCTCGGTGAGGCCGGACAGCACCGAGGCGGACACCCCGGTGCTCACCCGGAGCCAGAGGTCCCGCACCCGGTGGAGCCCGTCAGGGAGCCGAACGCCCGGTGCCTCAGCGTCCCGCACCCGGTGGAGGCCGTCGGGGAGCCGCGCGTTCGGCTCGTCGGGGAACCAGCGCAGGCTCACGTCGTACCCCGCATCGGGAAGATCGACCCGCAGCGAGGGTGACCGGCCCGCGAGCAGCAGTGTCTCCATGGCGGGCAGGCGAAGGCCGTGCAGGCCGTCGCAGCCGTGCAGGCGCAGGGTGCCGACGGAGGTGCCGGCGAGATCGATGTCGCCGACCGGATCGCGCCACTCGAGGAAGCGGATCCGCGGGCGGGAGCGGAGGGCCTCGGCGAGACCCCGGTCGGCGCCGAACCAGAGGATGTTCCTGGCCTGTGGGAAGGCGTCCAGCGCGGCGAAGTCGACCGGGCCGTCCGTGGGCACGCGATTCGTCAGATCGAGTACGGTCATCGAGGCGATCATCGTCTGTGGACCGGCCCCGAAATCGGCCTCGACGGTCGGCGGCGTCACGGAGCGCAACCCAAAGGCACCGGACAGATCAGACATCCGATCATGGTAGAACCACCGGATCCGGTGAAAGCCGGGAATTCGCCGTGACTTCGGCACACTCTCCGGCGCACGATGGATCGACGCTCTTCCACCTCTTTCCAGGCCCGGCGATTCGGCAACATCATCGCTGGTAGATCGCCATGCGGACACCCGTCGCCGAGCGGCCCGGACGACCGCGCCCCGGCTAGATCAACAACGCAGTGTCGCCGGATCGGCGCTGTTCGTAATCAACTCGGGGTTTCGTGTCGGGCCTCGTCGTCGCACCATGGATGACGGGTGATGCATTCGATGAGCGGGCGACGACTGGCAGTAGTGGTTAGCGTCGAGCAGCACGACGATCCCGTGTTGCGCAGGTTCTCGGTGCCGTCGGCAGATGTTCCGGCGTTCGTGGACGTGCTCGGGGAGCCGGCGCTCGGCGGGTTCGACGTGACTTATCTGCGAGATCCCGGGGCGCGCGAGGCGTACTCCCGGACGAAGTCGATATTCGACGGCCGGGAGCAGGACGACTGCGTCCTCGTCTACTTCCGCGGCGTCATGCTGACCGGGCCCGGCGGCGGGCTCTACCTGGCCACCGCCGACACCGTGATGGGCCGGCCCACCGACACCGCGATCGACGTGGCGCAGATGGCCGTCCTCATGCAGCGGAGCCGGGCCGGGCAGGCCGTGGTGCTGCTCGACGGGCGTACCGGGAGTCCGGTCGACGCCGGGCACCACTTCCGCGCGGCACGGGCCGCCGAGTGGCAGAGCCGGGTCGTCATCGCCGCCACCGCCCGGCCCGAACCGCCCACCTTCGCCGGGCTCATCGCCGACGGCGTCGTCACCGGCGCCGCCGACCGCGACCGGGACGGCTGGATCGGCATCGGCGAACTCCACGACCACCTGCGCGAACGCGACCCCAGCGTGCGGCAGTGGGTGTTCGGGTCGGGGCGGCAGCCGTACCTGGCCCGGATCCGCCGCCAGGGCAGCGACCAGATGGCACAGATCGCCCAGCTCGCGGTCGCGGCCGCCGGCGACGACCTGTCCCGCGCCGTCGAGGCCCGCTCGTCGTTGCAGCGGCTCGCCACCGGTGAGGGCCGGGTCGCGGCCGCGGCGTCGGCCGCGCTCCGCCGCACCTCCGTCCGCCTCGCCGAACCGGCCGTCGACTTCGGCCGGGTCGCCCCCGGAACCCGCCAGCTCGCCGCCGTCGTCGCCGTCCAGGGCCCACCGCTGGCCGCCGCGTCCGCGGTGTCCAGCGATGCCGAGGGCCTGCACGCCCGCCTCGAAGGCAACGTGCTGCGGGTCTCCTGGTTCCCCACGGTCGGGCGGCTCGACGGAGCGGTCACCCTCGACGGGCCGGCCGGATCCGCCCGCCTCACCGTGACCGGCGAGGTCGCCACGGACTTCGACGTGGCCACCGGCGGTTGGGTCCCGGCGCCCGGAGGGAACGGCACGCAGGCTGCTCTGCCTGCCGCGCCGCCCACTGGCGGCGGTCCGGTCGCGGGGGGTTTCTCCCCACCCGGGTCGCCGGCAGCCGGTTCCACACCTACGTCCGGCGCCGGGCCGCACGCCGTCTCTCCGGCGCCCTCATCCGGCGCCGGGCCGCACGCCGTCCCTCCCGTGCCCTCATCCGGCGCCGGGCCGCATACATCGCCTTCGGGCGGCGGCTTTGTGCCGCCGGCAGCGGGTAGCCCGGCGGCCGCGTGGGAGGCGGCCTGGGCAGCGGGCGGACAGCCCTGGCCGGGCGAGACCCCGACACCCGAGGAGGCGTGGCCGGGTGAGACGGCCTGGCCCGGCGAAGTCCGAAATCAGCCACGGCAGACCCCGGACCCGGCAGCGGCGCCCGGCGAGGCGGCACCACCCGCTCAGCCGGGCAGCGGCGCCGGATCACCGGCCGCATGGCCATCCGGTGGGTCAGGAGACAAAAACCCCGACCCCTCTTCCGGTACGGCCGAAGCGGTCCCGCCCACAGCCGGATCCCCCGGATGGGCACCGACATCGGGGTCCCCGGCCTGGTCCCCCACGAGCGGCCCTCCGGTTCGGAGCACCCCGCCACCGGCCGTGGGTGGCACCGCCCCGCATCCGGACGCTCCGGCCGGCGCGTCACCGGTCCAGGGCCGGCCCGCTGATGTCTCCCCGTGGGTGCGCTCCGACCAGACACCCCGCCCCGAGCCTGCCGGTCAAACGCCTGCCACCCCGACCGCCGAGGGCTCACTTTCGGGGCTGCCTGCTGACGCGTCACCGCGGGTCTCCCCCGAGAAGGCTCCAGGCTCGGGCGATGCGGCTGGGCCGCGCACCGCGGCGTGGACCTCGCCGTGGGCGCCCACCAGTGGGCCGCCGTCGTCGAGTCGCTCCGCCGCCCTCTCGGCCGGGCAGTCGGGTGCTGCGGCCTCGTTCGAGAGCACGGTCAGGCCCGCCGATGAGCCTTCGGTGGACTCTGGAGCGGGAACGAACAGCGACACTTCGGCGGTGGAACGCTCGGACGTTCGCGGTGGCGAGCCCGAAGCGGCTCTCCCGGAGACCGAATCGTCCGGGCCTTCGGGTGACGAACCTCTGGTCGCGCCCAGGGCGACGGTACGTGGTTCGTTCCCGGTAGCGGCAGCGGACACCCCGGCCGCTCCCCCGGGACCGGCCGCGACCACCGGCCCGGAAGCCGGGTGGGACAGCACTACGGCAGCGAGCGCCACACCCGTTTTCATCGAGGAACCGTCTGCCGGACCTGGACAACGGGATGACGTCACCGTCAGCCCGGCAGGCGAATCCGAACCGGACCATGCGGACGACATCTTCCCCGCGCACCCCGCAGCAGGTTCCGGCAGCACGGAGGATCCGGCTCCCAGGCCTGACCCCGCCGACCCGGTGACGGCTTCCCATGACACCTCCGGACCAGATCGGCCGGCCGCCACCGCAACCGATTCGGCGACGGCTTCCCATGACACCTCCGGACCGGACCGGACGACCGCCACCACCGATTCGGCTACGGCTTCCGATGACAACTCCGGACCGGACGGCGAACAGGCGGCGGTCTCCGTCGCTGAGGAGGCGGCAGCCGGCAGCTCGGCGGGAGCGCAGCCGGATGTGAACGCGACCGGCCCGACGACTGCGGAGAGCCCGGATGCGGCGCGGTCCGCCAGTTCGGAGCCGGGTGCCGCCTCGGACACGCCCGCATCAGGCGTGGCGGACTCCGCGGTCGACCGCCCCGGGAAGCCCGCGGCTGCGGACGGCGGAGGGTGGCCGGTACCGGGCAGTTCGTGGGGTTCACAGGAGTCCGATCCGGACGGCCTCTGGCCGTCGGCGGGGCGGAAACCTGGCCAGGGCTCGGCTGTCACCGACGCGGCAGGCACCGCGGGCGCTGTCGCTGGGGGCGCTGTCGCGGCGGGAACCGCAGGCGCTGTCGCGGCGGGAACTGCGGGCGCTGTCGCGGCGGGGGCTTCGGCAGCAGCGGCCGCGGAGGGAACGCATCCGAGCGAAACGAATGCGGATTCCGCCGTGAACGCGGGTGGCGAGGTCGGGAGCGCTCAGGAGGAAACGTCCGCGGATCTCGAAGAGCGTGGCACGGAAGGGCCGGAACCCGGTTCGGCCGATGACGGGGACCGCGGTCCGGTGGAGGAGAGTTCGGCGGGGCCGGCCGGGCCGTGGCCGGGGCGGACGTCCGGGAACGGGGTCTCGATTCCGGCTCAGCGGCAACCGGCTGAGGAGAACGGGCCCTGGCTGGTTCCGTCCGCGCAGGGCGAGTCGGCCGCGGAGCGCGGTGGGTTCGCGGAGGCGGGTGCCGCCCGGGGGTTCGCCGGGGAGCCTCAGCCACCCGGATGGTCGGGCACCGATCAGCAGGGCACACCGGCCCGCCCCCGGGTCGCGTCGACCGCCGGTCCGGGAGCGGAAGCCGGAACCGGCGCGGCGGACACCGGTTCGGGCCCGGCCGGAGCCGAGCCGGCGGGCGGCGGTGCGGCCGGGTGGCCGACGTCGCCGGCCGGTGGGTGGCCGACCTCGCCGGCGACCGCCTGGCCGGGGTCCGACCCGTGGGCACAGGCACAACCGGCGGCGGACCCGTGGGCACCGGCGCAACCGGCGGCCGATCCGTGGGCGCAAGCGCAACCCGGGGCTGCTCAGGCCCCGGGAACGGCACATCCGGACGACCAGACGACCGGCACCTATGACGCCGGCTATCCGAGTGGACAGGCCGGCACCGGCTACGGTCCGGCCGGCGGACCCGGAACGACCGTTTACGGGCAAGGCGGTGGGCCGGGAGCCGGTGGCCACGGGCAGGGCGGCGTGCGCGGTGGCGGTCACGGCGGTCCGCCGCGGGTGACCTACGAGGACGGGACGGGGTTCGGGGGCTCAGGACCGTACGGTGAAGAAGGGGGTAAGCCGCCGCGGAAACGCCTGGCTCTGGTGGCGGGGGTTCTGGTGGCGCTGCTTCTGCTGGCCGGCGCCACGTACGCCGGAGTGCGGTTTGTCCTGAAGAGCGACGAGCCGGAAGCCGCCTCGCAGAACCCGGCCCCGACGCAGAGCGCGCCCGGGCAGACCGCCGGCGCCGCGCCGACCGGGCCGGCGACCGAGCCCGCGGGGACGCAGCAGCCGGCCGCGCCCCCGAGTCTGGCGAAGCCGGTGGTGCTGGAGCAGATCAGGCTGGGGCGGGAGCCGGAGGGTGTGGCGGTCTCGCCGGACAACCGGACGCTCTACGTGGCCGATCAGGACTCGAAGGACGTGCACTTCGTCGACGTGCAGTCGAAGCAGGTCAGTGCGGTGAAGGTGCCGAACACGCCGCGGTTCCTGGCGTTGTCGGCGGACGGTGGCCGGTTGTATGTGTCGCTGTTCGAGAACGACTTCACCGGCAACGGGCTCGCGGTGATCGACACGGCGAACAAGACCCTGGTCAAGACGATCCGGACCGGGCCGCGGCCGTTCGAGCCGGCGGTGGCACCGGACGGGAAGGTCTGGCTGCCGATCCACAACGGGGCCCGGGTGGAGATCTACGACGACAAGACGCTGACCGAGGCGGCGCGGATCTCGGTGCCGCCGAACCCGCACTGGATCGTGTTCACACCGGACGGGCAGACCGCGTTCACCGCCAACCACGAGTCGAGCCAGATCTCCGTGGTGAGCGTGGCGGACCGGCTGGTGCGGAAGAACTTCAAGGTGGGCAAGTCGCCGCACGCGCTGGCCGTCACCCCGGACGGGAAGCAGCTGGTGGCGACGAACTACGACCTGGACACCGTGGAGGTCTACGACACCGGGAACCAGCGGCTGATCCACCGGGTGGTGGTGGGCAAGGAGCCGCAGGCCGTGATGATCTCCGGGGACAGCCGGCACGCCTACATCGTGAACGAGGGGTCCGACAATCTCTCGGTGATCGACCTGTCGACGGGCAAGGTGGTGTCGACGATCGGGGTCGGGGACAGTCCGCGGGTCAACGCCCTGTCGCCGGACGGTAAGCGGCTCTACGTGACCGACGGCCGAGGAAAGACGGTAACCGTGCTGAGAGTCTCGGAGGAGTAACGATTCCCTGGTAGCGTCGCGCCATGTCGACGGATTCCATCTCCCGCGCCCGCCTCGCTGATCTCACGGCCCGGGAGCTCGCCACCTTCGCCGACCGCCACGCCGGTTCCCGGGCCGCGTACGCGAACGCCGACCACCTGTTCGGACGGGTGCCGATGACCTGGATGAACAAGGCTGCCGGAAATTTCCCGATCTATCTGGACAAGGCGCGCGGTAGCCGGATCACCGATGTGGACGGCAACGAGTTCGTCGACTTCGCTCTCGGCGACACCGGCGCGATGGCCGGCCACTCCCCCGAGCCGGTGGTCGCCGCGGTCACCGCGCGTCTCCGCAACGGCCTGGCCACCATGATGCCGACCGAGGACGCCGCCGTCGCCGGCGCCGAGCTGGCCCGCCGTTTCGGGCTGCCGGCCTGGAGTTTCGCGCTGACCGCCACGGACGCCAACCGCTGGGCGATCCGGCTGCTGCGCGCGGTCACCGGCCGGTCGAAGATCCTGGTGAACAGCTACTGCTACCACGGTTCGGTGGACGAGTCGCTGATCGTGGTGGGCCCGGACGGGCGGGGCGCCTCCCGGGAGGGCAATGTGGGCGCGCCGGTGGACGTCACGATGACCAGCCGGGTGGCCGAGTTCAACGATCTGGCGGGGCTGGAGCGGGAACTGGCGTACGGGGACGTGGCGGCCGTGCTGATGGAGCCGGCGCTCACGAACATCGGGATCGTGCTGCCGGAGGACGGCTACCTGGCCGGGGTGCGGGAGCTGACCCGCCGGTACGGCACCTACCTGATCAACGACGAGACGCACACGTTCTCGGCCGGGCCGGGCGGGGCCACCGCGTACTGGGGGCTGGAACCCGACGTGGTGACGATCGGGAAGGCGATCGGTGGCGGGGTGCCCGTCGGGGCGTACGGATTGAGCGCGGAGCTGGCCGGAACGCTCAGCGGGAGAGACGATCTGGACCTGGTGGACATGGGTGGGGTCGGCGGCACGCTGGCCGGCAACCCGCTGTCGATGGCCGCGACCCGCGCCACCCTGAGCGAGGTGCTCACCGAGGCCGCGTTCGCCGGCATGATCGAGACGGCGACGGCGTTCGCCGACGGCCTGGTGAAGATCATCGAGGGGTACGGGCTGCCCTGGTCGGTGAGCCGCCTCGGCGCCCGCGTCGAGTACCGTTTCGCCAGTCCGGCCCCGCGCAACGGCACCGAGTCAGCCCGTGGCGCGGACGCCGCACTGGAGGATTTCCTGCACGTCTACCTGGCCAACCGGGGTGTGCTGCTGACGCCGTTCCACAACATGGCGCTGATGTGCCCGCAGACCACGCCCGCCGACGTGGCCCGGCATCACGAGATCTTCGACGCGGCGCTGAAGGAGCTGGTGTAGGCCCGGCGCGCCTCGGTCAGCTCCGGAAGGTGCTCCTCGCACCAGTCGCGGGCCGCGTCGATCAGGGTCAGCAGGCTGCGGCCGAGCGGGGTGAGCGCGTACTCCACGTGTGGCGGGTTCGCCGGGAACTCGGTACGCGTCACCAGGCCGTCGCGTTCCATCGCCCGCAGCGTCTCGGCCAGCACCTTATTCGTGATCGCCGGCAGCGGAACGAGCAGCTCGCCGAACCGGCGCGGCCCGCCCTCCAGACAGAGCACGATCATCGCCGTCCACTTGTCACCGATCCGCACCGGCACCTGCCGGGTGGGGCACTCGGGAGCGAACATGTCCGGCCTCAACTCGGTCGTCACAAAGCCCACCGTAGCGCCGGTTCTGGTGGTCTCGTTGACGGGTCCATCCCGGACCGGCCCAGAGGCCTCACTATCCGTGACTGAACGACGTCTCCGTCGTCCTGGGAGCCAGCCCGTCCGGCGAGGACGCCCTACTTCGAGCCCAGGAATTCCAGTTCAGGCCTCAACCGATTTGCGGCGAACCGCCCCCAGCGGCGAGTCCTTAAGCGGGCAGCTCAGCGTCCGATGGTGGTGGTCGCAATCACGACTTCAAACCAACGGAGCCCTCGATGACAGAGCAGTCGCTCTACCCTCCGCCGTCCGATTTCACCCAGCCCCAGTACCCACCGCAGCACCAGCAGGCACCCTATTCCCAGCCCACTCCAGGGCAGCCTCAATCCATGGGCCTCGGGGAGCCCTCGATGACAGAGCAGCCGCTCTACCCTCCGCCATCCGATTTCACCCAGCCCCAGTACCCACCGCAGCACCAGCAGGCACCCTATTCCCAGCCCACTCCAGGGCAGCCTCAGCCCATGGGCCTCGGGGAGTACCCGATTCAGGCAGCACAGTACGGCGGGCCGACCTCGGCTCCGAAGAAGTTTGGCAAGGTGCCGGTCTTTGCAAGCGCGGCGGTGGCCAGCTTTGTACTCTTCGGTGGAGCTGCTGTGGTGCTCGCTGTGGTGGCTCAAAGCGACGCTGGACAGGGCGCGGCCGCAGCGATCGGCTTGGAAAAGCATTCGTCACTTCAGGACGTTCAGGCAAGTTGCGATCCGGCTGGCAAAGGCACCGATATCGCTGACGACGGGCATACGCTCATCTTCGATGGAACGGGCGAGGAAGACTATTCCGGTGTCCCGTACGACGCTGAACAATGCGTCTTTGATGCGCTCAAGATGCCCGTGGCAGTCCAGGCACACATCGGGGACACCCGCGCGCTTGACGGTCGTCAGCAGGAAAGCTGGGACGGCATCACCGCGTCTTGGACCTACCACCCGGACGACGGCCTCGACATGATCATCCGGGCCGATTGACCGTCGGCCGGGCCACGTCCTTGGCCGTACTCGGGCGAAAACCAGCGTGTGATCTGACTAAATGGCCTTGGATGCCACCCGTTGTGCGGTGGTTCCGGGGCCATTCGTCGTTCGCGCCCGCCGCCGGGCTGGAACCGCGACATGTGGCCGCCAGGCCACATGTCGCGGCGGGCCTCCGGCCCGGCCCTGCTGGGCGGCGCGAGCGGCCGGCCGCGCCGGCCGCCTTGACGCCTGAACAGCCGACGATTCCGTAGTTCAAGGCCCGGTCAGCAACCATAGGCGCCGGTTTCGTTGCGGTAACCAGACCCCCGTCGATTAGCGTCCGCGCCATGACCAGCATCGTCATCTTCGGAGCAGGCGGCCGGGCCGGCCGCGCCATGACCGCCGAGGCGCACCGCCGCGGCCACCGGGTGACCGGGGTCGTCCGCGACCCGGCCCGCCATCCCGCCCTCGCCGCCGACCGCGTCGTCCAGGGCGACGTCCAGGACGCCGCCGCCATCGCCGACCTCGTCCGCGGCCACGACGCCGTGGTCAACGCGGTCTCCCCCGCCTCCGGCCCCGAGGAGCTGGCGGCCCTCGGCAACCTGGACGAGAAGTGGTTCGTCACCGCCGACGAGGCCCTGCTCACCGGGCTGGCCGCGGCGGGCGTACCGCGTCTGGTCCTGATCGGCCTGTTCGTCAACCTGCGTTCCGCCGACGGCGGGCTGCTCCTCGACGATCCGGCCGTCCTGCCCGCCGAGTTCCGCCCGTTCGCCCTCGCCCACACCGCCGGTCTGGAACACCTCCGCGCCGCGGACACTCCGGTCGACTGGCTGATGCTCACCCCACCGGCCCAGCTGGACGCCGCGGCTCACCGGACCGGCCGCTACCGCACCGGCGGCGAGACCGCGACCGCGACCGGCTCGACCCTCTCCTATGCCGACCTGGCGGTGGCGGCCCTCGACGAGATCGAGAACCCCCGCCACCACCGCACCCGGATCTCCATCTTCGACTGATCCGGGGGTGTGCCAGGGTGATGGGCATGGATTCGCTTCGGAAGCATTTTCGGGAACTCCACTCGGCCGGGACCTTCGTGATCGCCAACGCGTTCGACGTGGGGTCGGCACGGGTGCTGGAGGGGGCCGGGTTCCCCGCTCTGGCCACCACGTCGTCGGGGCTGGCGGCCACCCTGGGGAAGCTGGATCAGCAGGTCACCAGGGATGAGCTGGTGGCCCATGTCGCGGCGATGACGGCGGGGGCCGGGGTTCCGGTGAGTGTGGACTCGGAGCGGCTGTTCGCGGAGACCGCCGGGGGGATCGCGGAGACCGTGGATCTGCTGGCGGAGGCCGGGGCTTCGGGGCTGTCGATCGAGGACTACGACCCGGTGGCCGGGGCGGTGGAGTCGCTGGCGGTCGGTGTCGAGCGGGTCGGGGCCGCGGTGGAGGCCGCCCGGCGGCACGGGGTGGTGGTGACCGCCCGCGCCGAGAACCATCTCTACGGGGCCGGGGATCTCGACGACACGATCGATCGGCTGGTGGCCTACCGGGACGCGGGGGCCGACGTGCTGTTCGCGCCCGGGGTGAAGGCCATCGGGGACATCGAGCGGGTGGTCGCCGCCGTTCGGGCGCCGGTGAACGTGCTCGTTCTGCCGGGTGCGCCCAGCGTGCCGGAGCTGGGCAAGCTCGGGGTCCGGCGGGTCTCGGTGGGCGGGGCGCTGGCCTGGGCGGCTTACGGGGCGGTCCGGGACGCGGCCCGGGAGTTGCTGGAGACGGGGACCACGGGGTTCCGGGCTCAGGGACTCACCCCGGCCGAGGTGAAGGCCGCCTTCGGCGGCTGAGTCCCCGGTTCACGCCAAACCTCCCCGCTTCACAGCGGCTTCACAGCATTCCGGGTGAGATAGCCACGAAAGCTGTTCAAGGGGGAGGAAAGATCATGAAGAGGACAATCGCGATCATCGCGGCCTGTGCCGTGGTGCTGGCGAGCGCCGGGGTGGCCGAGGCGGCGGCCGCCCCGACTCCGGTGACGCTGGTGGCCGCGAGCAGGACGGTCACGGCGGAGCGGTACGTCGACGGCGACGACGTCTATCTGTCCTTCAACCTGGGCCTGCACGTGATCGCCGGCAAGGACCCGCTGGTGATCCTGGCCAGGAGGACCGGTTACGACAAGCCGATCGTCGCGCACCGCAGCGTAGTCAAGAAGGGCAAGCGCACCTGGGTGAAGCTTCCGGCCGGGACGGTCAAGGACTTCACCGGGCTCAAGGACTTCACCACGATCACGATCGCCGACGCCAAGGGGAAGACGGTCGCGACGTACCGGACGGGGTTCTGCGGGAACTCGGACCAGTCGGCGCGCACCCGGCCGACCGCTCCGGCGACCAACCCGTACCCGTTGGGGTGCGGTGGCGAGAATCCGTTCACGCTGGGCGCGGTCTGGGGTGTGCAGGCCGGCTGGAACGCCGCGATCACCGACCAGCCGCGGTCGGCGGCCACGCTGAAGAACGTGAAGGCCGGGAAGTACACGGCCACGGCGACGGTGAACCCGGCGTACCGGAAGATGTTCGGCATCCCGGCGAAGAGCGCCACCGCCAAGGTCGCGCTGAACGTCGTCGACGTCAAGCCGGATGCGGACAAGTCGCTGGCCGGCGGTCACGAGGCGCACGGTCAGGTCTCCGACCGGCTGCCCGAGTTCCGCGCGGCGGCGAGCCGGCCCACGGTCCTCAAGGCGGCGCCGAAGGCCGGCCCGAAGCCGGATCTGCGGTCGCTGCCGGCCTGGGGCATCAGCCTCTCGCAGGAGGGCGGCAAGTGGTACGTGAACTTCGGCGCCACGGTCTGGAACGCCGGCACGTCCCCGCTGGTGGTGGACGGCTTCCGGCGTACCGGAACGGATCTGATGGACGCGTACCAGTACTTCTTCGACGCACACGGCAAGCAGGTCGGGTCCCGGCCGGCCGGCACCATGGAGTGGGACGACCGGGAGGGCCACAAGCACTGGCACTTCACCGACTTCGCGCAGTACACGCTGCTGAAGAGTGACAAGAAGCTGGCGGTGCGCAGTGGCAAGGAGGCGTTCTGCCTGGCCAACACGGACGCGGTCGACTACACGATCGCGGGCGCGAAGTGGCGGCCGGAGAACACCTCGCTGGAGACCTCGTGCGGGGCGAACACCGTGGTGGCGGTGCGTGAGGTGCTGGACATCGGCAACGGCGACACCTACACCCAGGACCGGCCCGGCCAGTCGTTCGACATCACGAACCTGCCGAACGGCACCTACTACATCCAGGTGAAGGCGAACCCCAGCAACCGTCTGGGCGAGCTGACCACCGGCAACAACACCGCGCTCCGCAGGATCGTGCTGGGTGGCACGCCGAAGAAGCGCACCCTCACCGTGCCGGCGGTCCACGGCATCAAGGGCTGACCGTCTCCCGGCCGGTCGTCCGCGATTCGAGGAAGTCCAGGTCGGCCTCCCAGCCCAGACCGGGCGCGGAGGGCACCTCGACGAACCCGCCGTCGCAGACGACCGGCTCGCAGGTGACGTCCCGGGCGTAGTACTTGTCCGAGCCGGAGACGTCCGACGGCAGGGTGAAGCCGGGCAGCGAGCTGAGCGCCACGTTCGCGGCCCGGCCGATCCCGAACTCGTGCATGCCGCCGCACCACACCGGCACGTCGTGGGCGACGGCCAGATCGTGGGCGCGGACCGCGGGGGTGAGCCCGCCCATCCGGGAGACCTTGATGTTGAGGATCCGCCCGGCGCCCAGCCGCAGCGCGGTGACCAGGTCGTCCACCTCCTCGACCGACTCGTCCAGGCAGATCGGCGTCTTCAGGACGGCTTGCAGCGCGGCGTGGTCGACCAGAGCGCGCGGGGCGAACGGCTGCTCGATCATCAGCAGGCCGAGCCTGTCCAACTCCTCGAAGATCGCGCAATCATCAAAAAGATAGGCCCCATTGGCGTCCACGTGCACCGGCACGGAGGGGAAGGCGGCACGGACCGCGCGGACCGGCTCGACGTCCCAGCCCGGTGCGATCTTCAGCTTCACCCGCCGGTACCCCTCGGCCACCCGGGCCCCGACCTGGGCGAGCAGGTCGTCGATGGTGGGTTCGATGCCGAGCGACACACCGGCTTCGACCTTCGCCCGCTCACCCCCGAGAGCTTTCGAGAGGGGTACGCCCATCGCGCGCGACCACAGTGCCCAGCCCGCCATGTCGAACCCGGCCCGCGCGAAATGGTTCCCCCGCACCTTCGCCATCGCGGCCGCCAGCTCGGACGGATGCTCCCACTCCGCGGCCAGCACGAGCGGCGCCAGGAACGTGCGGGCCACCGCCCAGCAGCTGTCCACCGTCTCGGCGGAGTAGAACGGCCCGCTCGGCGAGGCGATCTCACCCCAGCCGACGGCCCCGTCCGTACCGGTGAGGGTGACGAGGATGTGCTCCAGCTCCCGTTTGGCGTGGGAGCTGGTCTGGAACCGGTGCACCAGCGGCAGCCGGACCCGGCGCAGCTCCACCTTCTCGATCCGCATCATGTCTCGTCCGTGTCCCCGGTGTAGAGGCCCAGTTCCGCGGCGAGGTCGTCACGGTCGCGCAGGCGGCGGCCGGCCCCCTTGGAGCTGGCGATGGTCAGGGTGGCGAGCAGGTGCAGGGCGAGCACGACCGAGGTGGGCGAGTTCGCGTACGACGCGCTCTCGGCGCCGATCACGATGCCGGCCGTGGCGTGGGCGGACAGCGGGGTGTCGTCGGCGTCGGTGATCAGCACCAGGTCGCCGCCGCGCCGCGCGTACGCCGACGCCACGTCCACGGTCTCCCGGCGGTAGCGGGACATGGACACGGCGATCAGCAGGTCGCCCTGCCGGATGTCGCTGAGCACGTCGAGCGGCCGGGCCGAGGCGCCGTCGACCAGATGCACGCCGGACAGCCCGGCGCTCAGGTCGACCGCCAGCATCGAGGCGTAGCTGAGCGACTTGCCGTGCCCGATCAGGTAGCGCCGGCGGGCCGACACGATCAGGGCGGCGGCCCGTTCGATGGCGTCCTGTTCGGCGGCCCAGGCGAGCGCCTTCTCGAACTCGGTGCGCTGCTGCTCCAGGACACGCTGCTTGAGCACCTGGGCGGAGCGGCGCTGCACGTTGCGGTCGAACCGTTCGGACGGGGTGGAACGCGGGCTCGTCACAGTTCGGCATTCTCGAACGTGTAGACGACCCGGTCCGCGTCCCCCGGCACCCGGGCGACACCGACCAGACGGCCGCCGGACGCGAACCGTTCCTGGAGGCTCGCGCGCAGCCGGGCCCGGTCGGACAGCGACGGCGCGGCGAACCGCGGGTCGGCCGGGGTCCGCACGGGCGGGCCGGGGACGCCGGACTTGCGGGCGTGCCACAGGTCCCAGCTGACCAGGATCCGGTCGGTGTCGCCACCGTAGTAGTCGGGCAGGAACCTCACCCCGGTGGCGCCCAGCACGGCCAGGTTGAAGTGGGCGTTGCGCAGCGCGTACGGATCGAAGGTCCACCGCATGGTGCGCGCCCCCGTGCCGCGCGCCACGTCGGCCTGCGCCTGTTTGAGCAGGCGGCCGACGCCGAGGCCCTGAGCCTCGGGAGCGACGACGGCGGCCTGCGAGTAGTGGTAGACCTCGCCGGCGTCGACAGCGGAGAAGCCGAAGCAGAAGCCGACCAGGCCGCCGGACGGGCCGAGGGCGCCGATCACCGAGCCGGAGTTCTCCCGGAGGGCGGCCAGCAGGCGGGGGCTCAACCCGTACTCCGGCTCCTCGTAGCCGAAGACCGTCCGGTAGAGGCGGGCCGCCGCAGTCCACTCGGCGAGCCCGTCGAGCTCCCGCACCGACAGCTCCATGCCGTACCTCCGGATAAAGATAGGGAACGTATAAACGCCATCCTTGCAACATCATCGCTCGTTGACAACGCTGTAGCGGCAACTTAGCGTTCGCATATGCCGTCACCCGAGCTCGAAGCGCTGCACCGGTACACGGTCCTCGAGTCACCCACCGGGGATGCCCGCTCGCTGGCCGCCCTGGCCGGGACGCTGGAGGCGGACGCCGGGCGGGCCGGTTTCACGACCGCCCGCGAGCCGCACCCGACCGGCGACCACCTGCTCTGGAACCTGCCCGCCCGCGGCATCGCCGGCCCGCCGATCCTGCTGCTGTCCCACTACGACACCGTGTGGCCGGTCGGCACGCTCGCCACCATGCCCTGGTCGGTGGAGGGTGACGTGGTGCGCGGCCCCGGCGTCTACGACACCAAGGCCGGTCTCGTCGCGCTTCTCGCGGCGGCGGCCGAGATCAAGGATCAGGACCATCCCGAGGTACGGGTGATCGTCGTCGCCGACGAGGAGATCGGCTCGCCCAGCGCCGGAGACCTGGTGCGCGCCGAGGCCGGGCGGGCCGCGGTGGTGCTCGGCCTGGAGCCGCCGCACCCGGGCGGCGACCTGAAGACGGGCCGCCGGGGCAGCACCCGGGCCCGGATCGAGGTGACCGGGGTGGAGGCGCACGCCGCACTGGACCCGGGCGCCGGGGCCAACGCCATCGACGAGCTGGTCGACCAGCTGATCCACGTCCGGACGGTGGCGGAGCGGCGGCCGGTGCTGCTGAACACCGGGACGATCGCCGGCGGCGGCCGGACCAACGTGGTGGCCGGCCGGGCGCACGCCGACCTGGGGCTGCGGTTCTCCGACCCGGCCGACGAGGAGGCGCTGCTCGGCGAACTGCGGGCGCTACGGCCGGTCCGGGAGCGGGCGACCGTGTCGGCGCGGCTGCTGTCGCACCGGCCCACCTGGCGGCCCGACCACGCCGGGGCCCAGCTGCTGGACCGGATCCGGGGCATCGCCGCCGGCCTCGGGCAGACCCTGGACGGCCGTCCGGCCGACGGCGCGGCGGACACCAACACCACCGGCGCGCTGGGGCGGCCCACCGTGGACGGGCTGGCGCCCCGCGGCGGCGGTGCGCACGCCCGTACCGAATGGGTGTCGGCCGACGGCATGGCCGAACGGACCGCCCTGCTCACCGCCCTCCTCGGCCCCTCGGGTCTGGTCCCGCGGCTCCGGTGAGCGGCTCGTCGGGCGGGACCAGCTCACGGTCCGCCTCGGCCCGGGGACGTGCCGCCGGATGACGGGGCATGTCCTCGGGCTTCTTCTCTTCCGGTTCGCGCTGATTTTTCATGTCCGCTGAATTCCCTGTTCCAGCCGGTTTAGACCCGCGGCAGCCGGGTATCAGGCGGGCCTGGAGGGGAATCGATGCTGAGCGATGATGATCGGCGGACCCTCGCCGAGCTGGAGAGCGAGCTCGAAGCCGACCCCGAGTTCGCCGCGCGGATGGCCGCGCCGGAGTCCGAGGTCCGGTTCCCGATCGTCTTCGCCCTCTGCGTCGCCCTGTTCGTCCTGGTTCCGCCGGTGATGATACTTTTCGGGTGGCCTGGTGTGATCATCACGGTCGACGTGTTCGCCGCGGTCATCGCCGTCATCCTGATCGCACGCCACCGCCGGGAGCGCTGACCTCCGGCTCTCATCGATCTCTCAATTAAGCGTGCTCTGATGACGGCACCATGAGCGCGCACACCCCGGTCGCCGATGACCGGCCCTCCATCGCCTCCGCCCGGCCTCTTCGGTTCTCGCTGGTCGCCGGGGTGACCGGGCTGACCGCGGCGGCGCTGGCGATCACCTGGCTGACCGCGGCGCTGGCGCTGCGGGCGTACCTGCTGGAGCGCATCGACGACCGGCTCGCCGCGGCGGTGGCCCTGGTCCGGGAAGGGGCCGCGCCGGTACCCGAACAAGGCCCGGACTCGGCAACGCCCGTCACCGACTATCTGATCGAGTTCCGTCGCGCCGACGGGCTCACGGTCCGCCTGGACGGCGGCACCCCGCTGCCGGCCGAACCGCTGCTGGACGGCGCCGATCCCGCCGTTCCGGGCCCGCAGACCGTGCGCGGCGCCTACCGGGTCCGGGTCGTTCGGGGCGTCAACGGGACGATGCTGATCGGCCTGCCGCTGGCCCCGGTCCGGGACGCCGTCACCCGGCTCGCCACGACCGCCGCGTTCACCGCCGTCACGGTGCTGACGCTGCTCACCGTACTGGCCCGCTGGCTGGTGATCCGCCGGCTGCGCCCGCTCGAGGAGATCGCCGCCATCGCCGGAGCGATCGCCGACGGCGACCTGGACCGGCGGGTCGGCGCCCCGGAACCGGGCAGCCCCGCGGCCCGGACCGAGGTGGGCCGGCTCTCGGTGGCGGTCGACGGCATGCTCACCCGGATTCAGACCAGCATGGCCGTGATGCGCACCTTCGTGGCGGACGCGTCGCACGAGCTGCGCACCCCGCTCACCTCGATCAGCGGCTACCTCCAGCTCATCCGCGGCGGTGCGGTCGACCTGGCCGCCCGGCCCGACGTGCTGGGCCGCCTCGAGGAGGCATCCAGCCGGATGGGTGTCCTCGTCGACGGACTGCTCTACCTGGCCCGGCTGGAGTCCGAGCCGCCGGCCCGGCGCGAACCGGTCGACCTGGCCGTGCTCGTCCACGACGCGGTCACCCACGCCCGCGCCGCCGAACCGGACCGTCCACTGACCGTGCGGGTCATCGCCCCGGTGACGGTCGCCGGCGACGAGGGCACCTTGCGCCGGGTTCTGGCCAACCTGCTCGGCAACGTCCGCGCACACACCCCGCCCGGCACCCCGGCGCAGATCACGGTGAGCGCGAACGGCGACCGTGTCCGGGTCACCGTCGCCGATCAGGGGCCCGGGATGACGGCCGAGGCGGCGGGGCGGGCGTTCGAGCGGTTCTGGCGGGCGGACGCGGCACGGACGTACGCGGGTGGCTTCGGCCTGGGTCTCGCGATCGTGGCCGAGGTGGTCCGCGCCCACGGCGGCGTCACCGGCATCGACACCGGCGACGGTGTCGCCGTGTGGTTCGAACTCCCGGCCGCGGCCACGCCGGGCGACCGGGCCACCGTCACGCGCGATGCGGGCAGCGAGGGCACGCGATGAGCGCGGCGCGGGAGGGCGGCCCGGTGCACCGGTGGTTCACCGGGGCCGGGCGGCTGGCGGTCCGGCGGCCCTGGTGGACGATCAGTACGTGGTTGCTGGTCACGGTGGCGGTCGCCGCGATGGTGGTGACCTTCGGGCGCCCGGTCGACGACGACACCACGATGCCGGGCAGCGCCGCCCAGCACGGGCGCGACCTGCTGGAGATCCACTTTCCGGGCACGGGCGGGGCCACCGGCCAGATCATCGTGCGGTCCACGGACGGTCCGCTGGACGAGGAGGCGGTGCGGGCCGCCGCCGACCGGATCGAGGAACTGGACCACGTGGACGCGGTGACGGCGCCCACCACGGAGGCCGGCTCACTGACCGCGGACCGTGACACCGGCTATCTCACGGTCCAGTTCGACGTGGGCCCCCGCGACATCGACGCGGAGCTGACCGCCGCGGTGCTGACCGCCGCCGCGCCCGCCGCCGACGAGGTGCTCCCCGGTGGCACGCTGGCCCGGCCCGCGGCGGACACCCGCCGCAGCGAGGCCCTCGGCATCGGCGTGGCGCTGGTCGTGCTGGTCGCCGCCTTCGGTGGCCTGGTCGCCGCCGGGCTGCCCCTGCTGACCGCCCTGCTCACCCTGGTCTGCGGCCTCGGCGCGATCGGTCTGGCCGGTCACCTGACCGCCGTACCGGAGGTGGCCACCACCCTGGCCACCATGATCGGCCTGGGGGTGGGCATCGACTACGCCCTCTTCATGATCACCCGGTACCGTTCGCTGCTGACCACCGGCGTCCCCGTCCCCGAGGCGATCGTCACCACGGTCGCCTCCTCCGGAAGCGCGGTGGCCTTCGCCGGCGGCACGGTGATCGTCGCGCTGGCCGGCCTGGCCGTCGCCGGCGTCCCGATCCTGGCCACCCTGGGCTGGACCGCCGGTCTGATCGTCCTGGTCGCGGTGGCCGCCGCGGTCACCCTCCTGCCCGCCCTGCTCATGGTGCTGGGCCACCGGATCGACGCGCTCCCGATCCGCCGCCGCCCGCACGTCCAGCGGCCGGTCCGCCCGTCGATGTGGGCCGCCCTCTCCGACCGGGTGACCCGCCGCCCGTGGCCGTACGCCCTGGCCAGCACCGTTTTGCTGCTGGTCGTGGCCGCTCCGGTGACGGTCATGACCCTGGGCCAGACCGACGCCGGAGACCAGCCGCCCGGCAGCGCGGGCCGGATCGGCCACGACGTCCTGGCCGCCGAGTTCGGCCCCGGTATCACCGGCCCGCTCACCGTGATCGCCGAGCTGACGCCGCCGGCGCCCGTCCCCATGACTCTCCGGTCCCCCTCCCCGTCGCCCGGCGGCCACACCTCCGCCGGGCCCGCTTCCCCGCGGCCGAGCGGCGCGGGCGGGACGGCCGCCACCGGGACGCCGGGACCGCGGGTCCGTGATCCGCGGGTGGACGCGCTGGTCAAGGCACTCACGGAGGTGCCCGGCGTGGAACGGGTGCACCCGCCGCGGATCTCCTCGGACGGGCAGGCCGTCACGGTACGGGTGATCCCCGAGACCGGGCCCGGTGACCCGGCCACCGTGGCGACGGCCGAACGCATCGCCGCCGTGAAGGCCGGAAGGCTGGACATCTACGTCACCGGGCAGACGGCGATGAAGGCCGCCCTGGCCGAGCGGGTGGGTGGGCGGATGCCGTACGTCATCGGTCTGGTCGTGATCCTGGCCGCGTTGCTGGTGCTGGCGGCGTTCCGCGCGCCGGTGGTGGCCGTCAAGGCCGCCGTGATGAACCTGTTCTCGGTGGCCGCCGCTTACGGTGTGCTGACCGCGGTCTTCCAGTGGGGATGGGGCGTGACCCTGGTCGGGCTGTCGGGTCCGGTCCCGATCGAGTCCTACGTGCCGATGCTGCTGTTCGCCCTGCTCTTCGGACTGTCCATGGACTACGAGGTGTTCCTGCTGACCGCGGTTCGCGAATCCTGGGACGCCACCGGCGACAACCGCACCTCGGTTCGCGAGGGTCTGGCCGCCACCGGCGTGGTGATCACCTCGGCTGCGCTGATCATGGTCTGCGTCTTCGCCAGCTTCGTCCTCACCTCCAGCCCCGTGGTGAAGATGACCGGCCTCGGCCTGGCGGTGGCGATCGCCATCGACGCCACGATCATCCGCGGCCTGCTGGTCCCCGCCACCATGGCCATGCTCGGCCGCGCCAACTGGTGGACCCCCGGCCGGGATCCGGTCAACCGGCCGTGACCGACGTCGCCGTGATGACGCCCTCGGAGTCCGCGACGCCCTCCACCGTGACCGGCAGTCCCGAGGTGAGGGTCTCCAGGCCGGTGGTCCGGCTGACCTTCACCGTGGTGTCGTCGCCGGTCCGGACGGTGACCGTCTCGCCGCTCGCGGTCGTCACGTAGAGGGTGGTGCCGTCGACGAGCTGGACGGTCCCGGTAGCGCCGCCCACGGAGGGCGACGGGGCGGCCGCGGCACGGCCGTCCGCCCCGCCGCTCGGCGTGCCCGCGCTCGGCGGGGCGGCGGACGAGCCGCCCCAGCGTTCGTGGGCCCGGACACCGGCGAGGAAGCCGCCGGCCAGCAGGACCACGCCGAGCAGCGCGACGGTGGTGCGGTTCCACCAGCGTCGCCGGGCGGCGGCGGGTTTCCCGCCGAGGTCGGGCGGTCGCGGCAGGACTTCGGTGTCGTGGCTGGTCACTGGTGTCCTCATTCGTAGCGCAGGGCGGTGGTCGCCGGCAGCACGACGCGCTCCCCGGGGGCCAGGCCCGCGATGATCTGGCATGTGCCGTCCCCTTCCAGGCCGACCCGGACCTGCCGTGTCTCCCGCTTGCCGGCGCTGTCCACGACGGTCACGGTCTTCCCGTCGCCGGTGCTCGTGACGGCCGCCGAGTCGACCGTGACGGCGTTCTCCACGTTGCCGGTGACGACCGCGACCTTCACGGTCTGGCCGGGTTTGGCGCCCGCCGGCGGGTCCGGGAGGCTGACCGTCACGCCGTAGGCCGCCACGCCGCTCTCGCCGGTGGCGGCCGGGGCGATCGCGGTCACCTCGCCGGTGGTCTCGGCGCCGTGCAGAGCGTTCCAGGTGACGGTGGCGCTCTGGCCCTCCGCGAGTTCGGTGGCGGCGGCCTCCGGATAGGCGGCGGTGATCTGGAGCCGGTTCAGGTCGGCCAGGTCGACGAACCCGTCCTCGCCGGTCGCGCTCGGCCCGCCCAGCGACCCGTTGACCGCGACCACCGTCCCGGCCGCCGGTGCGGTCAGCCTGGTCCCGGCGACGGCGGCCTCCGCCTCGTCGACGGCCAGTTCGGCCCCGGTGACGGCGTCGGCCGCGGGGCCGGTGTCGGTGCCGGCCTCCTCGGCACGGGCCATGGCGTCCTCGGCGGCGGCCAGGCCGGCCCGGGCCAGCTCCAGATCGCGTTCGGCGCCGGTGGGGTCGACCCGGGCCAGCAGGGCGCCCGCGCCGACCTTGTCGCCGACCTTCACCTTGATCGCGGTGACCGTTCCGGGCGTGGTGAAGGTGGCGCTGGCGGTGGCGGCGCTGGCCACGGTGCCGTCCGCGGACGCGGTCCGGGTGACCGTGCCCTGGGCGACGTTCACCGTCCGCGCCCCGGAGGCGTTCGCCCCGGTCGTCTTCGAGGCGTCCCGCAGCAGGGTCCAGCTCCACAGCCCGGCGCTGACGATCAGCAGCACCAGCAGGGCGTTCACCACCGTGGTGGGACGGCGCAGCGCATTCACACCGTCATCATGCCTTCCGGGCGGTTCGTGATCCGGTGTTCCAGGGATTCCGCGATCATCGGTAACGTACGACCTGGTCGCCCTCGGCGAGCCCGCCGACGATCTCGGTGTGCTCGTCGCCCTGCAACCCGAGCGTCACGGTGCGCTCGACCAGCCCCCCGCCACTGCGCACCAGCACCGTGCCGGAGTCGCCGGACACGTCGTGGACCGCGGTCGACGGCACCCGCAGCGCGTTGTCCACGTGGCCGGTCCGCACCTCGACCTGGGCGCTCTGCCCGACCAGCAGGTCGCTCGGCGGGTGGGCGACGGACAGCAGCACGCCGTACCGGACCAGGGTGCCGTCCGAGGTGCCGACCGGGTCGACCTGCACCACCTCGCCGGCGTACGTGCCGTCCGACCCGGCCGGCATGATGGTGGCGGGCTGGCCGGTCAGGAGGGTGGCGGCGTCGGCCTCCGGGAACGCGGCGCGGACCCGCATGGCGTCCGTGTCGGCCAGGCTGACGAAGGTGGATCCGCTCTGCGCGTGGTCGCCGACGCTGCCCTCGACGGCGAGCACGGTGCCCGCGATCGGCGCCTTGAGAGTCGTGCCCTTGAGGGCCTGCTCGGCCTCCTCGACCCGGTGTGCGGCCTGGTAGACCCGCTGTTCGGCGGTGAGGACCGGATCGCCGCCGGTGTCCGGGTAGCCCCGGGTGGCGCACGGCCGGGCGGCTGCCGCCTTCGGCCGGGCGCAGTCGGTGGCGCCGGCCGTGGTGCTCACCGAGACGTTCTTCGCCTCGGTGAGCCGGCTCTGCGCCTCGGACAGGGCGGCCTCGGCGTCGCTCACGTCGTCGGCCGCGCCGGTGCCGTCGAGCGCGGCGAGGGCCTGCCCCTTGGTGACCCGGTTGCCGGGGCGTACCGACACCGACGCGACGGTGCCGTTCACGCCGAAGGCCAGGCCGCGGGTGGTGGCGGGCTCGATCGTGCCGGTGGTGGCCACGTCCCGGGTGACCTCGCCGCGGTCGGCGACGGCGACCACGGTGGGGGCGGGCGCGCCGGTGTCCGTCCGCAGCACGGCCAGGATGATCCCGGCGGCCACGGCGCCCGCCATCACGAGGAAGGCGCCGATCCACCGACCGTTTCGCCCCGTTTTCCTGCTCACACCGGTTGATTGTGGCTGTTCGCACCGGGCTCCGCCGGGCTTTCACGATCGCCGGGTGCCCGGGCCATTCATGACGTTCGGCTCGCGGGTGAGCCGCCGGGAGACCGACTCCATGCTGTCGCCCACCTCGCGCGCCCGCTCGTGCAGGTCCCGCAGCACCGGCGCCGGGTCGCCGTGCGCGTGGTGGACGCGATCCTCCAGGTCCGCGCAGAGCGCCGCGAACCGGTTGGCGCCCAGGGTGGCCGCCGACGCCTTGAGGCCGTGCGCCAGCCGGGCCAGGTTGCGGGTGTCGCCGTCGGCCACCGCCCGGTCCATCCGGTCGAGCACACCGGGCAGGCGGTCGGCGAAACGGTGCAGGATCCCGGCGAGGCGGCGGCGTTCCGGCGCCCCGGCCTCCGGCCCGGCGATCACCTCGGCGCGGGCACGGATCATGTCCGGCTCGCTGTCGCTCGGTCCGGGTTCCACATCGGCGTACGCGTCCCCGCACCGCTCCGGCTGCTCCACCTCGTCCAGCCGAACCGTGACGGTGACCGTGGCACCCTCCCCCGGGCGGTTCTCCGTGGTGATCCCGCCGCCCATCGCCTCGGCCAGCCGCCCCGCCAGCAGCACCCCGGCATCGTTGTGCCGCTCGGCCGGCACGCCCAGCCCGGTGTCGGCCACCGCGAACCGGATGGCGCCCCCGGCCTCCGACACGGTGACCGTGACGTCGCCGTGCCCGGTCCCGGCGACGGCCTGGCGCAGCAGCGCCGTCAGGATCCGGCGTACCCACCGCTCGTCACCGCCGGCCCACTCCGGGCAGCCCGGCGCGAGACGACCGTCCAGGTGCAGGCCCTTCGCCGCGGCCTCGGCGGCGACCGGCTCCAGCGCCCGCCGGACACAGTCGCGCAGTGCGAACGGCCGCCGCTCCAGAACCAGGTCACCGGCCTCGGCCGCGGCCAGGTCGAGCCGGTCGCCGACCGCGGTGAGCAGCGCCGACCCGCTGGCGTGCGCGGTCTCGGCCAGCGCCCGCTGCCGGGTGTCCAGGGACGTCTCCAGCAGCAGGCCGGTCATGCCGGTGAGGGCGGTCATCGGCGTACGGATCTCCTGCCGCATCGCGTCCACGAACGCCGACCCGGCCGCGTGCGCCGCGGTCGCCTCCGTCCGGGCCGCCGCACGGGCCGCCGCGCCGGCGGCCAGCGACTCGTTCCAGGCGGTGGCCAGCTCGGCCAGCTCCCGGGGACCGTCCACGGGCGCGGGCCGGGCCCGGCGCGCGGCGGCGGCGATCTCCCCGGCGGTCCGGCCGCAGCGCCACACCAGCAGGCGGCCCCCGATCAGGACCACGAGCGCCGCCGCCACCGACACCCAGACGATCAGCCACCGGTTGGTACGCGAGACGGCGCCCAGCTCCCGCAGGCCGCGGTCGAGCCGCGCCTGTTCGTGCCGCCGCATCTCCTCGACGGCGGCCCGCATCCCCGCCACGTCCGGCCCCGGCGCACCCACCAGCGGCAACAACCGCTGGTACACCGGATCGGCGCCGGCCACCTCACCCAGTTCGGCGACGCGCAGCCGTAACGCGTCCTCCGCGACCGGCTCCGCCTGAACGACCGCCCGCAGCTCCCCGATCCGGCCGAGCACCTGCTCGGAACGCAGCACCGCCGTCTGCGCCTGGAGGATCTCGTCGTTACGCAGAAACCCGGTGACCCCCACCAGCGCGACCGCCGCCAGCGCGACCGCGATCCCCGACCGGAGCAGGCGGCCCATCGTCCAGCCGGACGCCGACACGGCATTTACTCTAGGTAGCGATCAAGGAGGTTGTGGTGACTTCCGTCCTCGTGGTCGACGACGATCCGACCCTGCTGCGCCTCGTCGAGACGGTGCTCCGATCGGCGGGCCTGGAGGTGGCGTCCCGCGACACCGGCGAGGCCGCCCTGCGCGCGGCCCACGCCCACCTGCCCGACTGCGCCGTCCTCGGCACGGGCCCCGGCCACACCGCCGGGGCCATGTCCGCCGGCCGGTTGTGCCGCGCCATCCGCGCCGACCGGTGCACCGCCGACATCCCGATCCTGCTGCTCACCGAACAGGGCCACGCACTGGACGCCGCGGCGGCCTTCGACGCGGGCGCCGACGACTTCCTGGCCAGGCCCTTCACCGCCCAGGACCTCCTGTCCCGCATCGAGACCCTCGCCATCGGCACCGGCCGCGGCGAGATCAGGAGTCGAGGATGAGGACGTGCAGGTGGCGGGGGCCGTGGACGCCTTCGACCCGGTTCAGTTCGATGTCGCTGGTCGCCGAGGGGCCGCTGATCCAGGTCAGGGGGCGGCGCGGGTCGAGGCGGGCGATCGCGTCCGGCACCGAGGCGACCACCTGGTCCGGGCGGAGCACGCAGACGTGCACGTCCGGCAGCAGGGTGATGATGCGCCGTCCCTGGTCGGGTGAGGCGTCCAGGACGATGGTTCCGGTCTCGGCGACGGCGACGGCCGCCGCGGTGAGCACGGCGCCGGCCGAGGCGATGCGGTCCGGCGCGAGGCCGTCGTCGGCGAAGGCACCCTCCGGGCGCCATTGCAGAGGCAGACCAGGGGGTACGAGCACCGCGCCCCCAACCCCGGCGAGGCGCGCGGCGGTGGCCGCCACCTCGCCGGCGCTGACCCGGTGGACCTCGGCCTTGTAGTCGGCCAGCCGGTCGATCAGCACGTCGAGGTCCGCGGTGCCGGTCCCGGCGGGCCGGTACTCCCGCGGCACCTCACCGGCGACGGGCGCGTCCCGCAGGGCGGCCCGGATCCGGTCCAGAATCAACTCCCGGGAGGAACTCATCGCCGGGCCCACCAATCGCGGAAGGTCTGTTCCGGGAATTCGGGGAGGTCGCGCCCGGCCGTCCAACCGGACAGCGGCGGCGGCAGTCCTCGCCCGCGCCGTCCCACGATCCGGGCCATCTTGGCCGCCCGCTGAGCCGACGCATAGAGGCGTGGCCGGCTCATGGTGTAGGCGGCGGCCGCCATGGCCGCCCTCTCGGCCGGCGAGTGCGGCGCCTTGTTGCGCAGGTGCACCAGCATCGACGGAATATCGATCTTGACCGGGCAGGCGTCGAAGCAGGCCCCGCAGAGCGACGACGCGTACGGCAGGGAGGCGTTGTCCTCGATGCCGGTGAGCTGCGGCGACAGCACCGCCCCGATCGGCCCCGGGTAGACCGACCCGTACGCGTGCCCGCCGGTCCGCTCGTAGACCGGGCACACGTTGAGGCAGGCCGAGCAGCGGATGCAGTGCAGTGCCTGCCGCCCCACGGTGTCGGCGAGGACCGCGCTGCGCCCGTTGTCGAGCAGCACCAGGTGGAAGTTCTGCGGACCGTCGCCGGGGGTGACGCCGGTCCACATCGTGGTGTACGGGTTCATCCGCTCCCCGGTCGACGCCCGCGGCAGCAGTTGCAGGAAGACTTCCAGGTCACGCCAGGTGGGCAGCACCTTCTCGATGCCCATCACGGTGATCAGGGTGTCGGGCAGGGTGAGGCACATCCGCCCGTTGCCCTCGGATTCGACCACCCCGAGGGTGCCGGTCTCGGCGATGGCGAAGTTGGCCCCGCTGACCGCCACGGATGTGGACAGGAACGTCTCCCGCAGGTAGCGCCGTGCCGCCGCGGCCAGCACCGGTGGGTCGTCGGTCAGCGCGGGGTCGACCCCGGGCATGGCCCGCAGGAAGATCTCCCGGATCTCGGACCGGTTCCGGTGGATGGCCGGAACGAGGATGTGGCTGGGTTTGTCGTCGCCGAGCTGCACGATGAGTTCGGCGAGGTCGGTCTCGACCGGCGTGATCCCGGCGTCTTCCAGGGCCTCGTTGAGCCCGATCTCCTGGGTGGCCATCGATTTGACCTTGATGACCCGCTCGGAGCCGGTCCGCCGGACCAGGCCGGTGACGATCTCGTTGGCCTCGTTGGCGTCGGCGGCCCAGTGCACGACGCCGCCCGCCTCGATGACGCGGGACTCGAGTTCCACCAATAACGAGGGGAGGCGGGACATCACGTCGGCCTTGATCGCCGATCCGGCGTCGCGCAGCCGCTGCCAGTCCGGCAGTTCGGCGATCACCCGGCCGGACTTGCCGCGGATCGTGGTGGTGGCGTGCCGCAGGTTGCGCCGCAGCTGCGAGTTGTCGAGGGCGTCGTGTGCGGCACGGGGGAACGGCTGGTCACCGCGGAGGTGCCCGACGCCGCGCGGAGCGGTGGCCGGCATTCCGAGAAAGGTGGTCATGAGGACTCCGTCGAGGCCAGGATCTCGGCGAGGTGGACGGTCCGCACCCCGGTACGCAGACGGGACAGCCCACCGCCGATGTGCATGAGGCAGGAGGTGTCGCCGGCCGTGCACACGTCCGCCCCGGTGGACACGATGTTGGTCATCTTGTCGGCGAGCATGGCGGTGGACGTCTCCGCGTTCTTGAGCGCGAACGTGCCACCGAACCCGCAGCACTGCTCCGCCGCGGGCAGTTCCACCAGGTCGAGTCCGCGGACCTGCCGCAGCAGTCGCAGCGGCTTGTCGCCGACCCGGATCATCCGCAGCGAGTGGCAGGTCGGGTGGTAGGTGACCCGGTGCGGGTAGTAGGCCCCCACGTCCTCGACCTTCAGCACGTCGATGAGCAGCTCGGACAGCTCGTAGGTGCGGGCCGCCACGGACGCGCTGCGGGCGGCGAGCCCGGCGTCGCCGTAGGACGACGCGACCATGGCGTGCTGGTGACGGATCGACCCGGCGCAGGATCCCGACGGAACGACGATCACCTCGTACGGATCAAAGGTTTGCGCATATCGCTTGACCAGCGGCAACGCTTCCTTCTGATAGCCGGTGTTGATGTGCATCTGCCCGCAGCAGGTCTGTTCGAACGGGAACACCACCTCGTGCCCGAGCCGTTCGAGCAGCCGCACCGTGGCCTTGGCCGCCTCCGGGAAGAGGGTGTCGGCCAGGCAGGTGGCGAAGAACGCGATCCGCACTTCTCACCTCCCCACTCGTGCGGCCGCGGCGTCCCAGTCCTTCTCGGAGCCGCCCGGCGAGTAGCGCACGATGCGTTGAGTCTCGCGCACCAGTGCCCGCATCGCATCCGGTCCGCCCTCGACCACACCCGCGGCGCGGGCCTGCACCAGCAGGTTGCCGATGGCGGTGGCCTCGACCGGCCCGGCCAGCACCGGCAGCCCGCAGGCGTCCGCGGTCAACTGGCAGAGCAGCTCGTTGAGCGCGCCGCCGCCGACCAGGTGCACCACCGAGACGGACCGGTCGGCCAGCTCCTGGGCCTGGCGCAGCGCGCGCCGTTGCGCGAGCGCCAGGCTGTCCAGGATGCAGCGCACGATCGTCGCCCGGCTCGCGTCGGCCGGGAGCCCGGCCGCCTTGCGCAACCGGCCCGCCATGTCGCCGGGCGGCAGGAACAGCGGATCGTCGAGGTCGACCACGTGGGCGAGGCCCGGTTCGGCGGCCGCCGCCCGCAGCAGTTCGGGCAGGCCGGGTGAGTCCCATTCGCGGAGGCACTCCTGGAGGGGCCACAACCCCATGACGTTGCGGAGGTAGCGGATCGTCCCGTCGACGCCGCCCTCGTTGGTGAAGTTCGCCTGCCGCGACTCCGGGCTCAGCACCGGCTGGTCCAGCTCCAGACCGACCAGCGACCAGGTGCCACAGGAGATGTACGCGAAATCGGTCCCGGAGGCGGGCACGGCCACCACCGCGCTGGCCGTGTCGTGCGATCCGACCGCCACCACCGGCGTGCCCTCGAAATACCCGATGGTCGACCCGGGATGCCGCACCGGCGGCAACAGCTCGGCGCGCAACCCCAGCTCACCGATCAGATCAAGGGCCCAGTCCCGGGTACGCACATCGAGCAGCCCGGTCGTGGAGGCGTTGGTGTACTCCGCGCCGATCTCCCCGGTCAGCCAGTAGGCCAGCAGGTCGGGGATCAGCAGGAACCGGCGGGCCATCCCGTACTGCACGGTCGGTTCCGCCGCGAGCAGCTGGTAGACCGTGTTGAACGGCAGTCGTTGCAGCCCGCAGACGTCGTACAGTTCCCGGACCCGCTCGGCGACGCCGTCGGTGCGGCCGTCCCGGTAGTGGACCGGGTTGCCGAGCAGCGCCCCGTCGGCGTCGAGCAGCCCGTAGTCGACGGCCCACGAGTCGATGCCGATGCTCCGCACCGGCCCGGCGGCTCTCAGGCCGTCGAGCACTCCGCGGTACAGCGACAGGATGTCCCAGTGCAGCGTGTCGCCGACGCGCACCGGCTCGTTCGGGAACCGGTGCACCACGTCGAGGCCGAGGCCGCCGTCCCCGAAGCGGCCGACCACGACGCGCCCGGAGGACGCGCCGAGATCGACAGCCGCGAAAGCCGAGGTCATCGGAGGAAGGCCGCGGCGACACCCGCGTCGACGGGGATGTGCAGGCCGGTGGTGTGGGTCAGGTCGCCGCCGGTGATCGCGAAGACCGCGCCGGCGATGTGCTCGGGCAGCACCTCACGCTTGAGCAGGGTCCGCTGCGCGTAGAACTCGCCGAGCTTCTCCTCCGGCACCCCGTAGACGGCGGCCCGGTCGGCGCCCCAGCCACCGGCGAAGATGCCGGAGCCGCGGACCACCCCGTCCGGGTTGATGCCGTTGACCCGGATGCCGTGCGGGCCCAGCTCGGCCGCCAGCAGCCGGACCTGGTGCGCCTGGTCGGCCTTGGCCGCACCGTACGCCACGTTGTTGGGTCCCGCGAAGATCGAGTTCTTGCTGGAGATGTAGATGATGTCGCCGCCCATGCCCTGCGCGATCAGCACCCGTGCGGTCTCCCGCGACACCAGGAACGAGCCCTTCGCCATCACGTCGTGCTGGAGATCCCAGTCGCGGGCCGTGGTGTCCAGCAGCGACTTCGACAGCGACAGTCCCGCGTTGTTGACCACGAGATCAACCCCACCGAAGGCCAGGACCGCTTCCTGTACGGCGTTCGCGACGCCGACCTCATCGGTGACGTCCAGGCTCACCGCGACGGCCACGTCCGGCCCACCGATCTCGGCGGCCACTTCGGCGGCGGCCCCGGTGTCCCGGTCACTGACCACCACGCAGGCGCCCTCGGCCGCGAGACGCAGCGCGATCGCCCGGCCGATGCCCGAACCCGCACCGGTGACCAGCGCGATCCGGGTGGCCAGCGGCTTCGGCTTCGGCATCCGCTGGAGCTTGGCCTCCTCCAGCGCCCAGTACTCGATCCGGAACTTCTCGGCCTCGTCGATCGGCGCGTACCTTGACACCGACTCGGCGCCGCGCATCACGTTGATCGCGTTGACGTAGAACTCGCCGGCCACCCGGGCGGTCTGCTTGTTCGCTCCGAAGGAGAACATGCCCACGCCCGGGACCAGCACGATCGCCGGGTCGGCGCCACGGATCGCCGGGCTCTCGCCGGTGGCGTGCCGCTCGTAGTAGGCGCGGTAGTCCGCCCGGTACGCCTCGTGCAGCTCCCTCAGGCGGGCGATCACCTCGTCCAGCGGCGCATCCGGCGCGGTGTCCACGACCAGCGGCTTCACCTTGGTGCGCAGGAAGTGGTCGGGGCAGGAGGTGCCGAGGGCGGCCAGCTCGGCCAGGCGCTCGGAGCCCACGAAGTCCAGCACCACGTCGCTGTCGGTGAAGTGCCCGACCTGGGGGCGGTCGGTGGAGGCGAGACCCCGGATCACCGGGAACAGTGCGGCGGCGCGCTCACGGCGTACATCCGCTTGACGGGGTTGATGAACCGTCGCGCCGAAGGGCGCGCTGCGGCCGTGCTCCGCGATGTAGGCCGCGGCGGTGTTGATGATCTCCTGCGAGTTGGCCTCGCACTCGTCGCTCGTCGCGCCCCAGGCGGTGATCCCGTGCCCGCCCAGGATGACGCCGATGGCCTGCGGGTTCGCCTGGTGGGCGGCGGCGATGTCCAGGCCGAGCTGGAAGCCGGGCCGGCGCCAGTCCACCCAGAGGACGCGATCACCGAAGATCTCCTTGGTGAGCGCCGGGCCGTCGGCGGCGGTGGCGATCGCGATGCCGGCGTCCGGGTGCAGGTGGTCCACGTGCGGGGCGTCGACCAGGCCGTGCATGGCGGTGTCGATGCTGGGCGCGGCCCCGCCCTTACCGTGCAGGCAGTAGTCGAAGGCGGCGACCATCTCGTCCTCACGGTCGATGCCCGGGTAGACGCCGGTGAGCGCACGCAGCCGGTCGAGGCGCAGGACGGCCAGGCCCTTCTCGGTCAGCGTGCCGAGGTCGCCGCCGGAGCCCTTCACCCACACCAGGTCGACCGAAACGCCGGTGACCGGGTCGATGTCGGCACCCTTGGCGGACGTGTTGCCACCGGCGTAGTTGGTGGTCCGCGGATCCGCACCGAGGCGGTTCGAGCGGGCGATGAGCTCGGAGACTACGGGGTTGGTCATGAAGGTCCGCTCTTCGTTCGGCGTGAAACGTTTCAGAGTTACCGGTAGATTACGGCGGCCACTCACCCCGGGTCAAGGCTCAGAAGCTCGGTGGTCTCGGTCTTAGCGGGGTATTCTTCGGCCTCCGCCGTGCCAGGAGCGCCACAGGGCGGCATAGGGGCCGTCGGCGGCGACCAGGTCGTCGTGGCGGCCCAGTTCGATGATGCGGCCGTCGTCCATGACGGCGACCCGGTCGGCGTCGTGGGCGGTCTGGAGGCGGTGGGCGATCGCGATGACGGTCCGTTCGTGCAGGACGGCGGCCAGGGCGCGTTCGGCGGTCCGGGCCGCGGTCGGGTCGAGCAGCGCGGTGGCCTCGTCGAGGATGACCGTGTGCGGGTCGGCGAGCACCACCCGGGCCAGCGCCAGCTGCTGGGCCTGAGCCCCGTCGAGGGGGTGTTCGCCGAGGTCGCGGTCGAGGTCGTCGGCCCAGTCGGCGCCGACCGTGCGCAGGGCCTCGCGCAGCCGTTCGTCGGGGGCGGCGACCATCAGGTTGGCGCGCAGCGTGTCCTGGAAGACGTGGTGTTCCTGGGTGACCAGGACGACGTGGCGGCGCAGTTCGTCCGGTGGCAGGTCGGCGATCGGCACGCCGCCGACCGTGACGGTCCCGGAGGTGGGCCGGTCGACGCCGGCGATGAGGCGGCCCAGGGTGGACTTGCCGGCGCCGGAGAGGCCGACGACGGCGAGCCGTTCGCCGGGGCGGACGGTCAGGGCGACGTCGTGCAGCACGTCACGGCCCTGGTCGTACGCGTACCGAACGTCGTCGACCTCGATCTGCTCGCTGTCGGGCGCCCGCTCGTCCGGCGGGGGCGGCGCCGGGACGGAGCCGAGGCCCTCGATGCGGGCGAAGGACGCGGCGCCGGCCTGCAACTGGTCGAGAAAGATCAGGATGCCGTCCAGCGGGCCGACCAGTTGCCGCAGGTAGAGCACGGCCGCGGCCACGGTGCCGATGCTGACCCGGCCGTCGATGTGCATCAGCCCACCGAGGGTGAGGACGAGGACCGCCGGGATCGCGTAGGACGACTCGGCCAGCGGGAAGAACACGCTGCGCAGCCCGAGTGTGAACAGTCTCGTGCGCCGGGTCTCGGCGATCGCCTCGTCGCCGGCCGCGATCCGCCGCGCGTGCAGGCCGAACGCCTCGATGGTGCGGGCGCCGCCGGTGGTGTTGGCGAGTTCGTCGGCGAGCCGGGAGGTGGCCTCGCCCTCGGTGAGGTACGCGTCGCGGGCCCGTCGCAGGAACCACCGCGTCACGAACCAGATCCCGGAGAACCCGATCACCCCGACCACGCCGAGCAGCGGGTCGAGCACCACCACCGCCACGATCAGGAAGACGATCTGGACGACGCCCACGAAGATCGGCGGCAGCAGGTCACGCAGCGCGTTGGCCACACTGTCCACATCGGTGCTGCCGCGGGCCGCGAGGTCACCGGCGGGCACCCGTTCGACCACGGCGGCGGGCAGGCCGAGCACCCGCCGCAGGAACGTCTCCCGGATCCGGGCGGCGGTGCGCTCCCCGAACCGGTAGGCGGCGGCCAGCGCGTACCGGGCGAGCAGGGTCTGGGCGAGGGCGCACAGGAGCACGGCGCCGGCCAGCCGGTCCACCTGACCGGTGCCGCCGCCCGCGGACACCGCGTCGATGACCCGGCCCAGCAGCGCCGGCCCGCCGAGACCGGCCACCGCGGCCAGCGAGGCGACGGCGAGGAACCCGGCGACGGCCCTGGCCTCCACCCGGATCAGGCGCCGGGCGGCGCGGGCCACGTCACGCCGGGAGGCGACCGGGAGCAGGGTTCTCATTCGTCGCCTCCGAAGGCGCGGGTGACCAGCGCCCGGTAGCCGGGTTCGGTTCGGAGCAGTTCGGCGTGGGTGCCGGTGGCGGCGACCCGTCCACCGACCAGGTAGTGCACGGTGTCGGCGCGGTCCAGCAGCACCGGCGAGGTGGTGGCCAGGACGGTGCCGCGGCCGGCGCGGGCGGAGCTGAGCCGGTCGGCGATCGCGGCCTCGGTGTGCGCGTCGACGGCCGAGGTGGGTTCGGCGGCGAGCAGCATCTCCGGGTCGGCGTAGACGGCGCGGGCCAGCCGGACCCGCTGCCGCTGCCCGCCGGACAGGTTGCGGCCGCCCCAGTCGACCGGCCGGTCCAGGTCGGCGCCGACGTCGTGGGCGACCGCGATGTCCAGGGCCCGGCGGACCCGGTCGTCGTCCGGCTCGCCGGGGCCGGCGACCACCTCGCGCAGCGGGCCGGCGAACAGGTGGGCGTCGTGCTCGGCGACCAGGATCCGGGCGCGGATCTCCGGCTGGGCGATGCCGGCGAGCGGCCGGCCGCCCCAGGTGGCGTCACCGGCCCGGTAGCGGCCGAGGCGTTCCAGGACGGCCGCCGAGTCGGCGGGGCGGTCCGAGGCGAGGGCGGTCAGGCGGCCGGGCTCGGCGCACACCCCGGACTCCGGGTCGTGCAGGACGGCCGGACCCTGCGGGGCGGGGTCACCGGCCGGGTCGTCGGCGGGCAGGCGCAGGAAGTCGGTGACCCGGCGGGCCGCGATCACACCGCGGGTGACGTCGAACCCGACGAAGATGAACACGCTCACCGGGATGACCAGCACGGCGGTGTAGCCGTACACCGCCACCAGCTGGCCGGGGGTCAGCCCACCGCCGACCGCGAGCCGGGCGGCCAGCCAGATCACCACCGCGAGGTAGACGACCGGGAGGCCCTCGCCGAGCGCGCCGATCCAGGCCGACGGGCCGCCGACCCGGTAGCCGACGTCGCGCAGCCCGGCCGACTCCCGTTCGTACCGCGCCTGGTGCGCCTCCTTGCCGCCCAGGCCGTTGAGCACGCGCAGGCCGCCGACCACGTCGACGAGCCGCCCGTTGAGCCGGCCCTGATGCTCGCGGTAGTGGCCGCCGGCCCGCTGGGCCCGGCGCAGGAGCGGCCCGATGACCAGCGCCAGCGCCGGCACGCCGGCCACCACGACCAGGGCGAGCACCCCGGAGATCCGCTGGAGCAGGAACGCGATCATGCCGACCGCGGCGACCGCGGCCACCCCGACACCGCCCGCGTTCATCGCCCGGCCGACGGTCCACACGTCGGAGATGCCGATGGTGACCACCTCACCGGCGGTGACCCGGCGGGGCAGGGCCGCGCCGAGCCGGGTGGCGTGGGTCATCACCAGGTCGGCGGTGCGCAGCGCGGCGGCCAGCCGCAGCTTCGTCATGCTGCGGTGCCGCATGATCCCCAGGCCGGCGCTGGTCACGCCGACGATCAACACCACCGCGGCCCAGGCGAGCAGCACGCCGGGGCGGCGCGGCGCGAGGCCGCGGTCGATCGCTTGCGAGATGAGGTACGGCGTGACCGCCAGACTGACGAACCACAGTGTCCCGAACAGGGCGCCGAGTGCGACCCGCCCTTTCACCTGCCGAGCCAGCCACCAGAGATACCGAACCGGACCACGCGCATCGACCACGCCGTCATGCTGCCGTAAAGATGTCGAAAGATGTCACCCGATTTCCACCGGTCGGCGAGTGGTCTCCCGCACAGTGGCGAACACCGTCATGGCCGCGACCACGGCGAACCCGGCCGCCAGGGTGACCGCGCCGCTGAGTCCGTCGGCATAGGAATTCCGCTCATGGAAGAACGAGCCGAAGACCGCCACCCCGAACGCGAAGCCCAGTTGCCGGAACGTGTTCAGCGCCCCACCGGCCATGCCGCTGCGCTCCGCCGGAACGGCCGCCAGCACCGCCGACGACAGCACCGGCAGCACCGCGCCGACACCCAGCCCGACCAGCACCAGCCCGGGGATCAGCACCGCCGCCCCGGAACCGTCGCCGACCACCGACTGGGCCAGGTCACCGGCCGCGATCACCAGCAGCCCGGCGCCGATCACCAGTCCCGGCCGGGCCCGTTGCAGCGCCTGCCCACCGAAGGCCCCGACCAGCAGCGCGGCCCCGCTCATCGGCAGCGCGCCGAGCAGCCCGGCGTCGACCGGCCCGTACCCGAGGACCCGTTGCAGCCAGGTGGTGGTGTAGGGCAGGTAGGCGAACGCGGCCGCCTGGCACAGGAACGCCGCCACGATCAGCCCGGCGAACCGGCCGTCACGGAACAGCCGCAGATCCAGCATGGGATGGTCGGAGCGGTGCTCCACCAGCACGAACAGGCCCATCCCGGCCAGGCCGGCGGCGATCGGCAGCAGCGCGGACGGGGCGGTCCAGCCGTCGTCGGAGGCCCGGATCAGCCCGTAGGTGGCGGCCGTCGCGGCCAGCGTGAACGTCGCCGTGCCCGGCAGGTCGAACCGGCTCGCCCGCCCGGCACGCGACTCGGCGACGTGCCGCAGCGTGATCACCACGGCGGCCACACAGACCGGCAGGTTGACCAGGAAGATCCAGCGCCAGCCGAGGTGCTCGGTGAGCAGCCCGCCGGCCAGCGGCCCGGCCGCGGTGGCCACGCCGTTGACCGCGCCCCAGACACCGAACGCCACACCGCGGTCCCGGCCACGGTAGGTGACGTTGAGGATGGCGATGGTGGTGGCGTACATGGCGGCGCCTCCGGCGCCCTGCAGGACCCGGGCCGCGACCAGGGTGGGCACGTTCGGCGCGAGCGCGCACAGCAACGACGAGACCGCAAAGATCAACAACCCGATGAGGTACGTCGCGCGGCGCCCGTGGCGATCCGCCAGCGACCCGGCGCCCAGCAGGAGGGCGGCCAGCGCCAGGGCGTAGCCGTCGAGAACCCAGGCCAGGTCGTGCGGGTCGGCGTTCAGTTGGGTGGCGATGCTCGGCAGGGCGACCACCACGATGGTGACGTCGACGAGCAGCAGAAAGGTGCCGAGACAGACGGCAACCAGCGGAAACCATTTACGCATGCGCCACAGAATCCGGGTCGCCCGCTCGTTCGTACCATGTCCTGAACCGATTTTGGCGCTTCTCGACATCTGGCTAGGATCAGATGATGGAAGTCGACACGCTGGATCGGCGGATCGTGCACGCGCTGCGGACCGACGGCCGCGCCGGATGGCGCGAGATCGGCGCGGTGCTCGGCATCTCCGACCAGACCGTGGCCCGCCGCTACCGCCGCCTGCGCGAGAACGCCGGAGTCCGGGTGGTCGGCATCCCCAACCCGATCCGGCTGGGCTACGAGATGTGGACCCTGCGCCTGCACACCGCCCCCGACCGCGCCATCCCCCTGGCCGAGGCACTGGCCCGGCGCGGCGACACCGGCTGGGTGAGCCTCTTCTCCGGCGGCACCGAGATCACCTGCCAGGTCCGCATCCCGGCGCACGCCGACCGGGAGGCCCTGCTACTTCAGCGCCTGCCCCGCACCCCCGGGCTGATCTCGGTGAGCGCCCACTGCCTCATCCACCAGTACGTCGGCGGCGCGGTCGGCCCGGACCTCCGCGACGACGCCCTCACCCCCGCCGAGATCGCCGCCCTCACCCCGCCCGACGGCCCTCAGCCGCAGGACATCCCGCCCTCCCCGCTTGCCCTCACCCCCGCCGATGAGGCGCTGCTGGAGGCGCTGGGCCGGGACGGCCGGGCCGGCTACACGGAACTGGCCGCCGCGACCGGCTGGCCCGAGTCGACGGTCCGCCGCCGGATGCGTGAGCTGCGCCGATCCGGTGCCCTCTACTACGACGTCGAGGTCCGCCCACTGGTCTTCGGCTTCAGCGCTGCGGTGATGCTGTGGCTCACCGTGGCCCCGGCCCGGCTGGCGGCGGTCGGCGCCGCCCTGGCCGGTCACGAGGAGGTGGTCTTCGCGGCCGCCACCACCGGCGCCACGAACCTGATGGCGACCGTGATCTGCCGCGACATGGCGGCCTTCTACCGCTACCTCACCGAGCGGGTCAGCGGCCTCGACGGCGTCGACCGGGTGGAATCGACCCCGTTGTTACGGCACGTGAAACAACTCGGACCGGCCGTCCCCTCGATGTGAATTCCCCGTTACACCTGGCCCGGGAGGCAACTGTTCCGGCTCGACAGACGTCATGCTCTACGAGGGTCGAAGATCGGCACGGCACGGGACCGCGGTTCGCGGGCGCCTCCCAGCCGTGCCCGGTGAACGGCCCCGCACGGGGTGGGCGACGGCACCGGTTCGGGCCGCCGCCCATCCCGGCGCGGCCCTCAGGTCCACTTTCGGCACTCCGGCGGACGTTCTCAGCGGGAGCGGCGCAGCCGGGCCGCGGTGCGCAGCACCGGGCCGAGCGCACCGGTCACGACGGCCATCCGACGGGGGTAGGACACGACCGCCGGCCGGGTGCGGACGCACCGCATGAGGACGTCGACCGCCCGCTCCGGTGAGATCTTGAACGGGGTGACCGGCGACTTGGCCATCTTGGTGTCGACGAAACCGAACCGCACCGCGGTCACCGCCACCCCGCGCGGCCGGAGCGCCGCGTCGAGCCCGAGCAGGTACGACGTCAGCCCCGCCTTGGACGCCGCATAACCGGGAGCATCCGCCGAGATCATCGCGTCGGCCAGGCTGGACAGCCCGATGACGTGGCCCCGCCCGGCGGCCAGCATGCCCGGCACGACCGCCTCCACGGTCCGGGCCGCGCCGATCAGGTTCACCTCGAGCGCCCGGGTCTGGGCCGCGAAGTCGTCCCCGCCGAGCAGCTCGCCGACCCCGGCCGCGTAGACACACAGGTCGACGGCTCCCACCCCGGCCAGCGCCTCCGGGAAGCCGGCCGAGGTGACGTCCACGACGACCGGTTCACCGACCGGCGCGGCCCGCCGCGACAGCCCGGTGACCTGCCACCCTTCGGCCAGCAGCCGGTGCGTCAGGGCGAGTCCGATGCCGTCGCTGTTACCCACGATCAAGGCGCGCATGACCGCAGATCCTGTCACGCCCTCCCTCGACGGGGAGTCGCCCCCGCGGCTGGGCTCCGGCGGGAGCCGTCCACTCCGGGCTCCGGCCGTTCCACCCGCACCGGGTTGCCGCGTACCAGCTCGTCGTGGACCCGCCGGCGTGCGGTTTCCACCGCCCGGCCGGCCGCCGCGTCGCCCGCTTCGAGGCGTTCCCGCAGCAGCCGCAGCGCGATCCCCCGGTTGAGGCTGAGCTGCCGCTCGGTGTCGACCACCACGACGGTTCCGGACGGGCGGTGGGTGGCCCGAACCGCAGTGCTGGCCTTGTTGCGGTGCTGGCCGCCCGGCCCTCCGGTGCGGCAGGGCACGAAGTCGACGTCCGCCTCGTCGAAGACGGTCGGCGTCACCCCGACCCGCACCTGCTGGGCGGTCACGTACCAGTTCTTGCGCCCGGGCCCGGTCCGGTAGGGACTCGGCGCCTGCCAGCACAGCGTCCCGGTCCACGAGCCCGCGAACCGCACCGCCGCGTCCCCGCTGATCTCCAGCAGCACCGACAGGAACGTTCCGGGCCGCTCCCCGGCCACCGTCTCCACCCGCCGGGTGGAGACCTTCTCCCGTCCTCCGGCATCGGCTTCCAGCCGACGGACCAGCCGCGCCACGGCCCAGGCGCACTCTTGCGGCCCGCGTCCGGCGGACAACAGCAGATGTACGGTCACCGCAGCCACCTCAAGACCCGCCCGAACCCGGCCCGGCTCTCCACCGGCGTCCCCGGTCGCATCCGCCGCCCGGTCTCCCGCCCGTCGCCGCCGGAACGCTGCGGATTCGTCCGGCGGTCCCGTCCGGCGCCCCCCGTTGGGAATGGTTCAGTCGGCATGCCGAGGGTGGACGCACGCCACACCGAATGGAAATGGCCGCCCAGGCTCGCTCGCACCCCGAAGAGCGCGAAGGCGGCGGGCACCGCATCCAGTGGCCCGACCGGAGGGGAATGTCCGCTTTGGCCAGCCGATCCGATGGGAACGGCCGAGACCGGGCGTACCGGGTGGAGACTCCCGTCGGACGCGCCGACAACGGGTGACTGACCGCCCGGTCCAGCTTGCCTGACGCGGGCGGCGGCCACCGGCCGTACCCGATGGGAACGATGGAAAGCGGAACCGGGTCGATCAGGGCGACCGCCGAGGTCGACCGTGACACGGAAGCGGCCCGCCGGCAGGCGGCGCAGGGTGGGACGGCGGATCGGGGTGATCCCGAACGGACAGCCGCGGAAGCGGCGACCGGGCCGCCGGCGCGGATCGAGCCAGCCGGCCCGCCGGGCGGCCTTGGCGCCCAGCGTCAGGCGGCGTCGCGGACGTGGGCGGACGGCCCGCCGGGGCGCGCTCATCGACGGCCTCCCCGCCGAGGCGCCAGGTCGGCGGTCTTGTAGGTGACCACCGGCAGCGTGCTGACGATCGGTGTGGCCAGGCCGTACGAGACGAGGTCGCCGATCACCTGCTCGATCCGTTTGTACGCGGTGGGCGCCTCCTCGAACAGCAGTTGCCGGTCACCGCAGACGACGAGGGACCCCACCGCCGTACGCCGGAGCTCTTCGACGGTGTGTTTGGCCCGGCCGCGCCGGAGTGCGTCGGCCCGGGACATCTTGCGCCCGGCGCCGTGTGCGACGGAGTGCCCGGCGTCCGGCCCGGCGTGCCCGGCGACCAGGTAGGAGTGGGTGCCGCGGGTGCCGGCGATGAGCACGTCGTGGCCGTCGCCCGGCGCGGCGCCCTTGCGGTGCAGGTAGACGCCGTCGCGGATCTCGACCGAGTTGTGGCAGACGTCGGTGACCGGCTCGCCGAGTTGGGCGCCGATGGCGTCGGCGACGCGTTCGGCCATGAGCCGCCGGTTGAGGTGTCCCCACCGGACCGCGTCGTCGTGTGCGGCCAGGTAGGCGGCGGGGTCGGCGGCCGCTCCGGCGCCGTGCACCTCGGTGTGTGCCCGCAGGATGCGCTCGCCGAGCCCGCGGGAGCCGCTGTGCACGATGAGCACCAGGTCCCCGGTGGTGAGGCCGAGCCGCGCGGCGTGCTCGCCGTCGAGGACGGCGTCGACCCGGGCGAGTTCGACGAAGTGGTTGCCGCGCCCGACGGTGCCGAGCTGCTCGGTGTAGCCGGCCGGAATGTCCTCGCCGGACCGCGAGGCCGGGTCGACGGGCTGGTCGAGGTCGGGGAACCGGGCCGCGACGCGTTCCGGGACGGCCTTCTTGAGCCGGACCGGGTAGACCGCGATGCCGCAGCCGATGTCGGAGCCGACGAGGAACGGATAGAGCACGGTGGAGGCCATGGCCGCGCCGATCGGGGCGCCCTTGCCGGGGTGCAGGTCGGGCATGCCGGCAACGTGGATCATGCCGTTCAGGGTGGCGACCTGGTGGCACTGGGCGACGGCGCTGGACTCGATCCAGCTGCCGGGCGAGGCGAAGACGGTGACGGACGCGGACGTGGCGGACTGCGCTGGAGACAAAAGAGATCTTCTTTCGCATGACGGAGGCGCGGCCGGGCGTCAGATGTGCCCCGGGGCCGCGAGGGATGCGCTGGTGAAGTGCCTCAGTACGTCATGCCGCCCACCCTCGCGGATCACCACGGGCACGGCAAGCGATTTACCGGCGGCATACCACCGCGGCAGGTACCGGATGGGATTACCGGCTTGTTACTGGTGAGTTAACCCTATTCATATCCATCGATGCATGAGCCCCACACTCTAGGGAGTTCCCATGCCCGTCCCCACCCTTCGCCGGACATTTTCCCTGCTCACAGCCGCATTCGCGGCGACCGCGGCAGCACTGACGGTCCCCGCGGCACCGGCTCTCGCGGCCAACCCGTATGAACGCGGCCCCGCCCCCACCAACGCCAGCATCGAGGCCGCCCGCGGCTCGTTCGCCATCGCCCAGGTCACCGTGGCGCGGTCCAGCGTCTCCGGCTTCGGCGGCGGCACGATCTACTACCCGACCGACACCAGCGCCGGCACGTTCGGCGCGGTGGCCATCTCCCCCGGCTTCACGGCGAGCCAGTCCAGCGTCGCCTGGCTCGGTCCGCGACTGGCCTCACAGGGCTTCGTGGTGATCACCATCGACACGCTGAGCACACTGGACCAGCCGGACAGCCGCGGCACCCAGCTGCTGGCGGCGCTCGACTACCTGACCGGGAGCAGTTCGGTACGCACCCGCATCGACGCGAGCCGGCTCGGCGTGATGGGCCACTCGATGGGCGGCGGCGGCAGCCTGGCGGCGGCCCGGACCCGTCCCGCGTTGCAGGCCGCGGTGCCGCTCACCCCGTACCACAGCACCAAGAGCTGGTCGACGGTACGCGTACCGACCCTGATCGTCGGCGCCGAGAGCGACACGGTGGCCCCGGTGTCGTCGCACGCGGAGCCGTTCTACACGAGCATGACGACCGCCCCGGAGAAGGCGTACCTGGAGCTGAACAACGCGTCCCACTCCGCCCCGACCTCGGGGCAGAACGTGACGGCCGCCAAGTACAGCCTGTCCTGGATCAAGCGGTGGATCGACGACGACACCCGCTACGACCAGTTCCTGTGCCCGGCCCCGTCCGGCACTGCCATCGAGGAGTACCGCTCCACCTGCCCGCACGCCTGACCCGTCCGGAGCCCGGGGCCCGGCGCACCCGCGCCGGGCCCCGGCACGTCAGTCCGCGAGCCAGATGTGCAGCTGTTCGCCGTAGGGGCTGAACGCCACCGCGAACAGCACCACCCACACCACGATCCGCAGCAGGGCGAAGTTCAGCCGCCGCCGGTCGCCGGCGCGGCGGGCGGCCGCCGCCGACAGTCCGCCGAGGATCACGCCGAACGCCGCCACCGGGACGATCAGGATGGCGGTCAACCGGGCCACGCCGAAGATCCAGACGAGCGGGTTGGCGGCCGAGTCCCAGCCCAGCGGAACCGAGACCTTCGGGTCGTCGAGACGGTCCAGGCCCGGATCCAGCAGCGCGCCCACATCGCCGCTGTTCACGACGGCCAGCACCAGGATGCCGAAGGAGCCGAGCAGGTACATCCCGATCAGCGCCCACTGCGCCGCGTCCCCGAGGCGGCCGCCCACGGACCGCCGAGTCTTGATCATGGACGGCAATCTATCGGGAACCCTCAGAACAGGGTGAGCGGGGCCTCCGGCTCCACGATGTCCGGCAGTGGCGCGAGTTCCGGCACCAGCGCGCGCACCTCGCCGTGGAAGCGGCGGCACAGCGTGGGCGCGTCCACATTGTCCGGCGTGTGGACGAAGAACGTCGGCGACCGCCCCTCGCGCAGCCACCCGGCGACGACCGGCACCCACCGCCGCCAGCCCGCGACGGTCCGCTCGACCGAGTCACGGCCCAGGTAGCGGACGATCGGACGGTCGGTCAGGGCGGCGGTGCGCAGCGGCATGCGGGGCTTCTTCATCCACGCGTCCCGTTCGGCGTCGCTGCCCGGCGGGGTCCGGAAGAACTCGGTCGTGTCGAACGGGACCCACTCCGCCCCGATCTCGGCCAGCGTCTCCTCGAGCGGGCCGGGCGAGTGGAAGAAGGCAGGATCGCGAACCTCTACGGCGTACCGGAAATGATCGGGAAGACCCCGCAGAAAGCGCGAGAGAGCCGCGAGATCGCCCGGTCCGAAGGACCCGGGCAACTGCACCCACAGAGCATGGGTACGGGCGCCGAGCGGCTCAATCACCCGGATGAACTCCAACAAATCCGAATTGTACGAAAGAGCGCCGCTGTGTGTCACCGACCGCGGCAGCTTGAGCACGAACCGAAAGTCCGGCGGAGTCTGGGAAGCCCAGGCGGAGACGGTCGCCATACTCGGTGTGGCGTAGAACGTGGTGTTCCCCTCCACCGCGGTGCACCAGCTCGCATAGGTGCTCAGCGCGGGTTGCGGGAACTGCCACGCTTTCAGGTTCCACATCGCGCACCCGACGTGCAGCCTCACGATCCACCCCACCGGTCGGCGTGCACGGCCTCGCGGAGCGGCCGCCGCTGCCGCCACCCGTGCCGTTCCAGGTCGGGGACGCGTTCCAGATGGGTGACCGGCCCCGCGCAGAGCCACGCCACCGGCCGCACCCCGTCCGGGATGCCGAGCAGCTCGCGCAGGAACTCCTCACGGTAGAACGACACCCACCCGATGCCGAGTCCTTCGGCGGTGGCCGCCAGCCACAGGTTCTGGATGGCGAGGCAGGACGAGTAGAGCCCGGCGTCGGCGATGGCGTGCCGCCCGAGGACCGCCGGCCCACCGCGCGAGGCGTCGTAGGTGACCACGATCGACAGGCTGGACTCCAGCACTCCGTCGATCTTGATACGGGCGAAGCGGCGCGCGGCCTCGGCCGTCAAACTCGCCGCGAACGTTTCCCGTTCCGCGTGAACGTGCTGGTGGAAGGACTTCCGCACGTCATCGGAGCGCACGATCACGAAATCCCACGGCTGGGACAGGCCGACGCTGGGCGCGGCGTGCGCGGCGCTCAGGACGCGGTCGAGGACGTCGTCGGGGACGGGCTCTCCGGTGAACTCGCCGCGGACGTCACGGCGGCGGTGGATGACCTCGTACAGGTCGTGGATCACCGCCGTACGGTACCGGTGGACGCCCGGGCCACCAGCGCCGGCACGAAGGTGGCCTGCTCGTGCACGTGATCGGGGTTGGTGGCCTCGTCGAGCACCAGCCGCGCCGCGGTCCGCCCGAGCTCCTGCCGCGGCTGGCGCACCGAGGTGAGCGGGACGGCCGCGGCGGCCGCGAAGTCGATGTCGTCGAACCCGACGATGGCCAGGTCGTCGGGCACCCGCAGCCCGGCCGTGACGGCGTGCTGGAGCAGGCCGAGCGCGAGCAGGTCGTTGGCGCAGAACGCGGCGGTCGGGCGGCGGCGGCTGGGCAGCCCGGCGAGCCGCTCCCCCGCGGAGCGGCCCTCGTTGACCGTCATCGCCTCGGTCGGCAGGTGGATCAGGTCCTCGTCGGGCATGCCGAACTCGGCCCACACGGCGCGCGCCCCCTGGAGCCGCTCGCGGACCTGCCCGATGCTGGACGGCCCGCCGACGAACGCGACCCGCCGGTGCCCGCGGTCGATCAGGTGCTCGACGGCGATCCGGCCGCCGAGCACGTCGTCGACGGCGACCGAGCAGTGCCCGCCGGACCGGCTGAACCGGTCGACCAGCACGAACGGGATGCCGCGCTGGGCGATCTCGGTCAGGTGGCCGGCGTCCGGGTCGACCGGGGTGATCAGTATCCCCTGCACCCGCTGCTGGACGAGCCGGTCGATGTGCTTGGCCTCGCGGTCGGCGCGGCCGTTGGAGTTGCACACGAACAGGGACAGGTCGGCGGCCTCGGCGGCGGTCTCGATGCCCTCGGCGACGTCGTGGAAGAACGGGTTGCCGCCGTCGAGCATCACGTACGCCAGCGCCCGGCTGGTCCCGGCGCGCAGCTGGCGGGCCGACTCGTTGCGCACGAACCCGAGCTCGGCCATGGCGCGCTCGACCCGCTCCCGGGTGGCGGTGCTGACCACGGACGGCCGGTTGAGGACGTTGGAGACGGTGCCCAGGGAGACGCCCGCGGCAGCGGCGACGTCCTTGACCGACGGGGCTCGACCGTTGCGCGGGTGCGGAGTCAACGTGGGCCCTTCCTGACGGTGGGTGAGTCGACCAGAAGTCAAACACGCCCATTGAAACATTTCAAGTCCGCCCGGAGCCACGAGGGTGTACCGACGTGTATACCATGGGCCCTCATGAGCACACCGCCGCCCCAGAGCCGCGGAGGTGACCGCGCCGAGGTGGTCCACGAGCGGTTGCGCGAGGCCATCCTCTCCGCCGAACTGCGGCCCAACCACCGGCTGGTGGAGAAGGACATCGCCGACTGGCTCGAGGTCAGCCGCACACCGGTGCGCGAGGCGCTCTTCCGGCTGGTCCAGGAGGGCCTCGTCATCCAGCGTAAAGGCTGGGTGGTGCGCGATCACACCCCGGCCGAGATCCTGGAGATGATCGAGGCACGAGCCGGCGTCGAGGCGCACGCCGCCTACCTCGCGGCGCAGCGGATCACCGAGGCGCAGCTCACCCGGATGGAGGAACTGATCGTCACGATGGAGGACGACTCGGTCTCCCGGCTCCGGCTCAACGAGCTGAACAACGTCTTCCACGACATCGTCACCGAAAGCGCCACCAATGCGGTGGTCGCCCAGCTGCACCGGCGCACAAAAATCAACTACTGGAACCTCAACCAGCCGGTCGTCTTCACCCCCGCCGACGACGAGATCGTCAACACCCAGCACCGCCAGCTGGTCGCCGCACTGCGCGCCCGCGACGGCGAGACCGCCTCCCGCATCGCCCGCCAGCACGTCGACAACACCGGCCGAATCATCCGCGACGCCCTCGGCCTGACATAACGCCCGCGCCGCGCACAGCCAGCTCTTCCGCGACACCCTCAGCCTGACATAACGCCCGCGCCACACACAGCCAGCTCCTCCGCGACACCCTCAGCCTGACATAACACCCGCGCCACACACAGCCATCCCTTCCGCGACGCCCTCAGCCCGACGGCGCCGGCATGCCGCTGCCCGAGGCCGGGCGCGGATCACCTGAGCACACACGATCACCGTGCCGTAGTCGCCCACCCGCCGACCGCCTGCCCGGCCGCACACACAGCGCCCTCCGTGTACCCCGCGTTGCCCGCCAGGCGCATCGGCGATCTTGGACGTCTTGCCACCAATTGCGGTGGGGAAACACCCAAGATCGCGGGCAGCGACAGCGGTGGTAGGCGGTACGGCCGGCACAGCGCCCAGCGGCGCCAGCGCAGGCGGCGCCAGCGCAGGCGGCGCCAGACGGCGCAGGCACCCTGCCGCGATCTTGGACGTCTTGCCACCGATCGCGGTGGGGAAACGACCAAGATCGCGGGCAGCGACAGCGGTGGTAGGCGGTACGGCCGGCACAGCGCCCAGCGGCGCCAGCGCAGGCGGCGCCAGACGGCGCAGGCACCCTGCCGCGATCTTGGACGTCCTGCCACCGATCGCGGTGAGGAAACGACCAAGATCGCGGGCAGCGACAGCGGTGGTGGGCAGTGCCCAGCGGCGCTGGGGCCGCCGGCGCTGGGGCCGCCGGCGTCAGGCGGCGCGGGCGCCCTGCCGCGATCTTGGACGTTTTCCTGCCGATTTCGGTGGTCAATCGTCCAAGATCGCGGGATGTGGGGAGGTGCGCTCGACCACGGTGAACAGTCACTGGGAAAGCGGACACGTCCCGGCGCCGGGAGCGGCGGCACACGCGGGTGGCCGCGACCGGCCGGGCCCGCCCGGCCACCGATCTGAGCCCGGCGGGGCGGCACGGGCGGGAGCGGGCAGGAGATCGCGTGGCAGGGCGGGACGGCCCTGATGAAAACGGGGCGGAGTCACGCGTACCGGAAAGGGGCGGAAGCGAAACTCGGGCATGGACCACACGCGGGCATGGACCGCGGCCGCATCGGGATGCCGGGTTGCGACAGCATCGCTAGATTCGGCCGGTGGGCGAGATGCGGATCGAGGACACCTGGCCGGACCCGGCCGGTGGGGTGGCCGTGACCGGGCGGGTGCGGGGCGGGGCGATCCGGCGCGGCGACACGCTCCGGCTCACTGTGGACGACGGGTCGTTCGTGGTCACGGTGGTGCGCTTTCTGCGGCTGTGCGGCCGGCAGGATCCCGAGGTTGCTCGCCCGGAGGAGAACACCGCCCTGGTGCTGCACTCCGTTCCGGACGGGATCGCCCTCATCGGCGGGCTGCTGCACACCGAACCGGTCGGCCCGGCTCGACAAAAAGAGGCGGGCCGCCGGTAGGGTGCGCCGGTGGCACTCGGCTCGGACTTCCGGCGGTTGTGGGCCGCGTACGCGGCCAGCGAGATCGGCACCGGGATCGGCTTCGGCGCGCTTCCCCTGGTCGCGATCCTGGTGCTGGAGGTCCCCGCCTGGCAGGTGTCGCTGCTGGCCACGGTGTCCGGGCTGGCGGCGGCCGCGGTGGCGGTGCCGGCCGGCCCGTGGGTGGAGTTCCGCCGCAAACGCCCGGTCATGGTCGGCGCTGATCTGGTGCGCGCGTTCGCGCTGCTCAGCGTACCGGTGGCGCTCTGGCTCGACATGCTCAGCTTCGGCCAGCTCGGCGTGGTCGCGGCGGTTCAGGCGACCGCCGCGATCGTCTTCGCGGCGGCCGGCGGCGCCCACCTGAAAGCGCTGGTGGCGCCGGGTGACCGGGCCACCGCGACGGGCCGGTTGGAGGCCACGTTCTGGACCGCCTACAGCGCCGGCCCACCGATCGGCGGGGCGCTGACCTCATGGGTGGGCGTCGGCTGGACGGTGGCCGTCGACGCGGTGAGTTTCCTGCTGTCCGCGGCCGGTGTCCGCAGCCTGCGCGGCCCCGAACCGGAGCCGCCGCGGCGCGCGGCGGACACCGGCCGGTGGGCGGAGATCGGGGCCGGCTGGCGGTACGTGTTCGCCCACCGTGACCTGCGGGCCCTGTTCCTCAACGCGCAACTGTTCGGGTCCGGCATGATGGCCGCCTCACCGCTGCTGGCCGTCCTGATGCTCGACGAACTGGACTTCCCGGCCTGGCAGTACGGCATCGGCTGGGGCATCCCCTGCCTGGGCGGCGTCCTGGGCGCCCTGGCGCTGGCGCCGCTGACCCGCCGGTTCGGCCAGCGCCGGGTCCTGCTGTGGTCGGGTGTCTGGCGGGCGGTGTGGCTGTGCCTGCTGGCGTTCATGCCGGCCGGGCTCCCCGGGCTGCTGCTGATGATCGTGGTGGAGACGTTCGCCCTGTTCGCGACGGGGGTGTTCAATCCGGCGTTCGCGGCGTACCGGATGGAGCAGACCGAGGACCACTACATGACCCGGGTGATCTCGGCGTGGTCGATCTCGTCGCGGATCTGCCAGCCGGTGGGCATCGCGCTGGGCGGGCTGCTGGCCGCGCTCACCGACGTACGGACCGCCCTGGCGGTCTGCGGCCTCGCCGTCGCGGCCAGTGTCGTCCTGCTCCCCTGGCGGCCCGGGTCGCCGGCTCCTGTGCACGGGTCTATGGGCGGTCACCGAACCAGTTGAGGGCCTCGCCGTGCGGGCGCGCCCACGCCAGCGGGCGGCCGTCCAGCGCGAGCACGTTGTGCAGGCGCTCGTCCGGTGGATTCGGCAGGCCGGCGTGATCGAGAACGGTCGGGTTCTCCACTGAGATCCAGTGGGCGCGCATCGTGCGTACCAGATCGGTGAAGGCCCGGCGCCGATCGGCCGGAACCTGATAGAGGACCGACGTGTGGAAGACGACCAGGGTGGCGTCGGCCGGCGCCTTCGCGGCCAGCGCCGGCAGGTCGTCGACCAGGTCGCCGCGGACCATCAACGGCGGGTCGGCGGCGACGGTACGGGCGGCGGCGCGCTGCCGTTCCCGGCGGTCGTCCTGTTCCGGCCAGATCAGGGCCTGCAACCAGGCGGCGTCGGCCGGGTCGGTGACGTCGAGGGGGTTGAGGTCGAGTCCGGCCCGCCAGACCACCTCGGGCAGCTTTTGCGGCGGATCGGTTCCGGTCAGGGCACAGTCGAGGAGCGGATCACCGTCGCCGAGGACGTGATCGCCGTAACGGTACGCGTACCGGTCGGGGAAGAGATTGAGGCCGGCCGACGCGCCCACCTCGAGCAACGCGAGGGGTTGCGGCAGCGCCGCGAGCAGCGGCAGCAGCACCGCGCACCGGGCCGGCTCGTTGGTCTGCGTCGCCCGGTGGCGGATCTCGTGCGCGACCCGCTCCCAGTTGGCCGCCGCGAACTCCAGGAACGCCGGCGGGTCGGTGACCGGCGCGCCCAGGAACCGGCCGGCCGCGAACAGCAGGTTCGGCTGCCGTTTCGCCGGCGGCAACGTGTCCAGCAGGCCGATCAGGTGGGCGTCGCGGGAGACGGCGACGGCGAGGTTCTGGTACGCCGGGGACTCGCCCGCAGCCTCACGGGCGGCGAACTCACCGTAGATCAGTGCGGTCGTCACCCGCGCATGATGCCACGTAGACGACATCCGGCTCACCGCGCCCGACCGGCACCCGAACCGTGCGAACCGGCCCGATCGCCCGGGTCAGGGTGGCCTCGAAACCCGGCTCGGCCGACGCGCTCCACACCGCCAGCACCCCGCCCGGCCGCAGATGGTCGCGCAGCATCGCCAGCCCGGCCGCCCGGTACAGCCCCGTGTTGTGGTCGAACACGGTCCAGCCGGGGCCGTTGTCGACGTCCAGGCAGATCACGTCGAACCGGTCGCTGGTCCCGGTGAACCAGGACGCCAGATCGTCGGTCACCACCCGCACCCGGGGATCGTCGAGCGCCCCCTCGCTGAACGGCCGGAGCACCCCGTGATGCCACCGCACCACGGCCGGTTCAATCTCCACGACGACGATCTCCGCGGCGTCCGTGTGGACCGCCTCGGCCAGCGAGAACCCCACCCCGAGGCCGCCGATCAGCAGCCGCGGGCCGGGCGGCGCGGCGGCCAGGGCGGCCCGCACCAGCACCCGCTCCGACTCCCCCGACCGGGTGTCCATCAGGAAGACACCGTTGCTGATCAGCTCGAAATGCCCGGACCGGCGGCGCAGGACCAGCTCACCGCGCTCGGTGAAGACCCGTTCGTCCATGGGCGGCAAGCCTACGCAACCGATGGATGATCGTCGATGGGCTACGGTGGCTTGTCGTGAACCCCGTCCCGGATCACTGCACCCGGGCCCTGGCCAAGGCGCAGCGCAACAGCGTCGACACCAGCGGCGCCCTCGCCGTCGCCCACACCCGCGACGGCGGCGCCGACCTCTACCTCCTCGTCTACCCGGACCGGCTCGAACTCGCCAGCACCGGCACCCTGATGCGCGCCGGCGCCGGCCGCGAACGGATCCCCCTCGCGGCCGTCACCTCGGTCACCGCCCACCGCGGCCTCCTCCGCTCCCGGATCGACATCGAGACCGGCGGCCACACCGTCTCCTTCGGCACCGACCGCCCGACCGCGCCCTACCTGGCCGACCTCATCCAGCAGCGGCTCGCCGGCACCCCCGCCGCCCCCGACAACACGGCCCTGCTGCACCACCTCACCGAACTTCACGCCGCCGGCCTGCTCACCGACGACGAATACGCCACCAAACGCGACAACCTCCTCAAACCCCCTTCATAGGTACGCCCACCCGCGCCCGCCGGGGGTGAGCGAGGCCACGAACCCAGCGAGGGGTACGACAGAAAATCAGGCCGCGAACAGCGCCCCGATCAACTCTTCCGGCGGGGTGCCGGACGGACGGTCGCTCACCTGACCGTCGCCGATCTCGACGATCCGCCACCGCCCGTCGGCACGCCGGACCAGGTCGGCAGTCACAAACGGCAAACCCAGCGATCGTACGGCGGACGCCGCCACACCGATCTCGGCATCCACGGGCGGCGGCGCCCCTGGGGTGTCCGGGTGAGCCGTGACCAGCCGGCACGAGCCATCCACCCACCACGTGCGTACCTCCGCGCCGGTGAACGACTCGAACCGGCGCACCACGAAGCCACCGGCGAAATCGTCGCCGCGCAACTCCCGCAACCGGCTCGCGACCCGCCAGGCCGCCGTCTCGTCCGCCACGTCCGGCAGAAACGCCGCCTCGTCCCAGTGGTGCTTCATCGACTTGGTCCAGTCCCGCAGCACCGCGGGCCCGCCACCCAGCGCCGCGCACGCCCGCCGGAAGGCCTCCCGGTCGTCACCGTCGGTCCACGCCGACTCGGGGGTGTCCCCCGCGGCCGCCGCATACCAGCCCGGCAGCTCGTGGGCCTGCCGGTACGAAGCGGCCCCGGTTCGCAGCGTCACCCCACGGGCGGCCAGCGCCCCGGCCATCGCCGCGTACCGTCCGCTGTCGAGCATCCATCCCCGGTAGACGGCGGCGGCGCCCGCCGGGACGCGTGCCACCGCGGCGTCCCAGCCGCTCCGCGCGTCATGGTCGATCAGGGCGACCTCGATCCCGGCCTCCCGGGCGGCCCGCGCCTCCCCGGCGAAGTGCTCATCGGGGCGGCGCGGGCGCAGGACATCAGCGGGCAGCAACAGCATCACGCCACGATGATCGGTCACCGCCCGGCCGACCGGGCGGTACGGGGCCGAACGACGCCTTCCTGTTTTCCGGTCGCCTCCCCGGAGTCAGGACACCGGGCGTGGCCGCGGGTGACGTCTCCGAACGGCGCGGGAGCTCAGACGTAGCGGCGGGTCAGGCCGGCCCGGCGGCGATCCGGGCGGGCCAAGGGCGCGAGCGCGGCGAGCAGGATCAGGGCGGCCAACGGAAGGTTGTCGACGTCCAGGGTGAGCGCCACGATGCCGGCGCCGAACATCAGTGGGCTCCACGCCGGGGCTCGCCGGGCGGCGACCATCAGGCCGAGCAGGGTGAGCATGCCGAGGGCGAACAGCAGCGGGCCGGCGACCTGGAGTTGTTCGGGCAGCGGAGCGGCCGCCTGGAAGGCGGGTGACAGGTCCCCCGCGATCGCCGCGAGGAAGCCGGCCACACCGGACAGAGTCATTGCCGTGGCCACCGTGGCGACCGGTCCGGCACCCGGCGGGGCGAGCCTGCGCAGGCCGGCGGCGAGCACGCCGAACAGCACCATGGCGGCGAAGAACGCCAGGTGCCCGACGGTCCAGGCGAGGCCACCCGGGTCGCGGGCGCCGTCCAGGCCGTCGATCAGGCGGAGCAGCCCATAGAGCAGCATGAGAGCCGGCGCGTCCAGGGCGGCGAAACGAACGGTGACGCTGTTCGATGGCATGGCCTGACCGTATGGCCGCGCGGCATCGGCCCGGCACCGGTGCTTTCCCTGCCCCACCCCCGATTCCCCGCTAAGGGCTCCCCGCCACCTCCCCTAAGGCATCCTAGGAACCCATCCCGAAAGAATGACCGGCCGGCGTTCGTTCACGGCTCCCGCCTGACAGCCAGGGTCCACACCGCCGGGCCCACGGAAGCTCCGCATGGGTCTCCCCGCATGCGGGTGGTGGCGGTAGCGGTTGCCAGACATCCGGGGCGCCGCTCCCGGCCGTCGCGCCGCTCGCGCCAGACGGATAGTTGCGCTTGATGCCGGTCGCGCCACGGGAAACCCGCCGGGAGTCACTCACCGGGACCGCGGTGGTGAACGCGTGAAGGCACGTGGAAGATCCGGGTGGTTCTGGAGTCTCTTTCCCGGTTGTCGCCGGAGGGTGGATGTCGAGTCGCCTGTTCGCGTGTTTCCCGTCTTCGCCGCGAGGTTCGGCCGGTCACCGTCGGCCGCGCGAGTCATCCGCAAGCATCGATGTAGACCTGGGCTGATCGTCACCGAGCGCGCGATCTTGCGGCATTGCGGACATCCGGATGTATCCGACAACCCAAGGCCTTCCAGCGAAAATAGATCATGGGCGATGGTTGACCACCGGTAGCCAATCGCCCAGGATCGCGCTCGCCGACACACCCAACGCGACCTTGGACGGTTTGCCACCTCACCCGGCAGCCAAAGGCTCAAGATCGCCCACGCTCGCGCTCACCGACACACCCAACGCAACCTTGGACGGTTTGCCACCCCACCCGGCAGTCAAAGGCTCAAGATCGCCCACGCTCGCGCTTGCCAACCCCGCGCTGCACGACCTTGGACGTTTGACCACCCCATCCGGTAAGCAAACGTCCCAGATCGCCCACCGCCAGCCCTCGCTGACACACGTAGCGCGATCTTGGACGTTTTGTCGCTCCGGACAACAGCCAGGAATCAAGATCGGCCCGACAGCCACCATCGCCCAAGATTGCCGGCGGGTCGGGGTGACGCCGCAGCCACCCGAATGCGCGACTCGACATCGCGGCCACCCACAACCGAGAAACAGGCTCTTCGGCCACCTCTGTCTTCCCCGCGAGCCGGCGAACGGGGGCCCTCGCTCACACGGAGTTCCGGCCGGCTGGGCTTTCGAGAACGAGAACACACAGCGATCGTCGTTCCGGGCCGACAGTGGCGGGCCGACGGGACGGCAAGTGGATCACTCGATGCCTGAGCCATTCAATGCCAAACGCTCGATGCGGCGGGCGGAGGAGAATGATCGCCGTGGTGGGAGCCGGGAACGCGCGATGACGATATTCCTAGTAGGCAGATAGGAATGCTATGCTCACCGCTCCTGGGACGGGGTGGAGGCGGGGCCGGTATGGGAAGCCTGAGTGAGCGGGCGGCCGAGGAGTTCGTGGCGGCGCGGGCGTTCGCACCGGGGCTGCCCGGGTTCGTGGGAATCACCGTCGATCTGCCGGTGGATCCGGGGTGCGCCCCTGTCGGGCGGCGGTCGCTGCGGCACGGGTTCCTGGACATCCGGTCGCCGCGGGTGATGACCGTCAGCGGACCGCCGTCGCCCGGGATCGAGGTGGCGCTCCGGCGGATGAGTGACGACCTGGCCGCCTCGGCGCGAATCGCGGAGCAGCATCGACTCAGCGTGCCGGGGCAGCCCTCGACCGGCACGGAGCAACATTGGCTCAGCACGCCCGGGCAGACCACGACCGGCACGGGACAACATCGACTCAGCACGCCCGGACAGACCACGACCGGCACGGGACAACATCGACTCAGCACGCCCGGACAGACCACGACCGGCACGGACCATCGGCTCAGCATGTCGGGACAGGCCTCGGCCGGCGCGCAGTTGGACGGCGCCGAGCAGGTGGCCCGGTCGGACGGCGCCGAGCAGGTGGCGTGGTCGGCGACCGCTGGGATCAGGGTGGGGCTCGAGGCGGGGCTGGACGGGGGTGGACCGCTCGGGCTGCCGCGCCGCTGGGCGCTGGCTCACACGCTCGCTCCGGTGCTGGCGGCCGCTTTTGCGAATTCGCCGTTGCGGCACGGTCGGCCGACCGGCTGGCGCAGCGTACGCCAGGCGGCGCGACGTACCCTGCCGGTCCTCCACCCTGGAGGCGGGGATCCGCGGGCCGCTTGGACGGCGTACGCGATGGAGGCGAGCGGAAGCGGAGGCACCTCGCCGCGGCAGACGCTCCGCGAACTGGGCCGAATCACCATCGCCGACCTGGAGCGGCACCTGGCGGGGCTGCGGCCGCCGGTGGCCGCGCGCGGCCATCTCGAACTCGACGTGGCCGACCACCAACCGGGCGACGGCTGGCGGATCGTGGCGGCGGTGACGTCGATTCTGCTGGACGATCCGCGGGCCGCCACGGAGGCCGCCGACGCGACCGCGCATCTGGCCGGCGAGCCCGCGCTGTGGGAACGCGCGGCCCGGGACGCGCTCACCGATCCGGTGCTGGCGGCCGCCGCGCGGGACTGTTTCCTGGCCGCTTACGCGGGTCTGGCCCGGCAGGGCGTCTCGCGAGAGCTGCGCGACGCGGTCGCCGATTTCACTGAGAGGTACGTCTACCGGGGCCGTTGTCCCGCCGACGACGTCCTGGACCAGGCGACCGCCCGCCCCTGACCCCGCCGCCGGGTCACCGGGTCACCGGGTCACCACACGAGCACGTCGGCCTGGACGACCACCGTTGCCGGCCGCACGAGCGGACAAGCACATCGGCCGCGATGCCGGGTTCGTGCCGGAAGTGCTACGCCCGAACGGGTCCGCACACACGACTGGCCCCCACGCGTGCACTGACCAAGCCCACAGGCCGGGCAGGCGCACACGACACCGCGAACGTGTAAGCCTGCCCAGCCTGTGGTGACGCTGGCGACGTCCCAGCGGAACCGGCGCTCGAACCAGAAACGGGAAGACCAGGCGCCTGGGGTGACGCTGGCGACGTCCCAGCGGGACCGGCGCTCGAACCGGAAATGGGAAGACCAGGCGCCTGGGGTGACGCTGGCTCCGTCCCAGCGGGACCGGCGCTCGAGCCGGAAGCGGGAAGACCGGGCGCCTGGCAAGCCGGCCTCGGCCACTGATCAGGGCGACCGGCGGGTGTGGCCGGTTTCAGGTGGCCGTGCGCTGCGGTCGGTCTTGTCCGGCTGGCGCTCAGTGCTGCCTCAAGAGCGCTGAGAGAGCTCCCACGGCCAGCCGGAACCCACGGCCGACCGTGACCGGCGATGAGACAGCGCCCGCCGGGGATGGTCGAAGGCCCGGGTGAGCGGTGGGAGGGAGGCCTAGCCGGCGGTGGAGTAGCGGACCACCGGGCCGGTGGCGGGTGGGGACAGGGTGACCGACGGCGGGCTCACCGTCCGGGTGGCCTCGGTGGCGAAGCGCTCCGCCACGGCGATGGCGTCGAGCACCGTGGTGTGGCGTTCGCCGGGCTGGACGCGGCGGGAGGCGGCCAGCTGGTCGCGCAGCAGTGTCATCCGGGCGATGCAGTCGTCGATCAGCGTCATCATCTCGTCGTGCACGGAACGCTCCTCCCCGTCGGATGGTCCCCGGGCGTGCTCGGCCAGAGCCGGTGAACGGCATGGGGGGTGAGTGAGATCGATCCTAGGCCCCGGAAGCCCGGGATTGGGCACAGATCAGTAACCGATTGTCGAGACTGTGTTTACAAGATGTTTTCCGGGGGACGACAGTTCGGTTTAGCACTTCCCCGCTAAATCGATCTGACGTGCACTTTCAACCATTGAGTTGACAAGCTCGGAGAAGCGGCCTAACTTGAGTTTCAACCGGAGAGTTGAAACGAGGGACCGATGTCGGCGGATTCACTGTCCCGGGTGTTCGCGGCGCTCGCCGATCCCACCAGGCGGGACATGGTGGCCCGGCTGGCCGACGGGGACGCGACGGTCAACCAGCTCGCCGAGCCGTACCGGATGTCGTTGCAGGCGATCTACAAACACCTGCGCGTGCTGGAGGAGGCGGGACTGGTCACCCGGCCGCCGGGGCCGCAACCCCGGGCGGTGCACCTGGAGACGGAGGTGTTCGACCGGATGAACGACTGGATCGAGCGCTACCGCAGCCGCGCCGAGCAGCGGTTCAGCCGGCTCGACGCGGTGCTGGACGCGATGCGCACGGACGAGAAGGACGCGATGCGCACGGACGAGAAGCCAGAGCGAGAGGGAGAGGGACAACAATGAACAAGATCGTGGAGGCCACCATCGAGGCCGACCCGAAGCTGCCGATCATCCGGCTCACCCGGGACTTCGCGGCCACCCCGGCGCAGCTGCTCCGGGCGCACACCGATCCGGAGATCTTCGTGCTGTGGAGCGGTCCGGACTCGCTGACCAACACCATCGACTACTGGGACGCGCGGACCGGTGGCAGCTGGCGGTATGTGGCCAGGCGCGGCGACGAGGAGTACGCGTTCCGCGGCACCTTCCACGAGGTGGGACCGGAGCGGATCGTGCAGACCTTCACCTTCGAGGGCCAGCCGGAGGGTGTGGCACTGGAGACGCTGTGGTTCGAGGACCTCGGCGACGGGCGGACCCGGCTGCACGCGCAGTCGCTGGTGGACAGCTTCGAGGGCCGGGACGCCTGGTTGCAGAGCGGCATGGAGGTCGGCGTCAACGAGGGTTACGCCAAACTCGAGCGACTGGCCGCGGAGCACAAGATCTAGAGATCGTTGCCCGTCCTTGGCCGTTGCGCCGGTCGCCCGGTGCGGGTGGTCGCGGTCTTGCTTCCCAGGCACGGGGTTGCCCGCTCGCGGCCGTTGCGCCGGTCGCCCGGTGCGGGTGGGCGCGCTTTCGCGAGGGCGGGTGGGCGCGCACGGTGGCGGTGTCGTGGTCGCCTAGGTGCCCTATCGGGGCGATGGCCGCCCACGTGGCGGCTTTCGTGTGCGTTCACCGCCGAAAGCCCGACCGGCCGGCACTCCGCGTGAGCGATGAAGCCGGTTCACCGGCTCTTGTGGAGGATAGAGGTAGCCAGAACAGCATGGATGTACCACGCACCCTCACATACCCCAAGATTGCGGTCACGGTGAGTGACTTCCGGCGGGTTCCCGTGGCGCGACCGGCACCAAGCGCCATCACCCACCCGGCGCAAGCGGCCTGACGGCCGGGAGCAGCGCCCAGGATGCCTGGCGAGCACAACCGCAACCACCCACCCGGCGCAAGCGGCCTGACGGCCGGGAGCAGCGCCCAGGATGCCTGGCGAGCACAACCGCAACCACCCACCCGGCGCAAGCGGCCTGACGGCCGGGAGCAGCGCCCAGGATGCCTGGCGAGCACGACCGCAACCACCCACCCGGCGCAAGCGGCGGCACATGCGGGGGTGTCCCACCGATCTCAGCCCGGCGGGGGCGGCACAGGCTGGAGCGGGCAGCGAGCGGGGCCGGGCGGGCGGAACGGCCCTGTGACGAACGGGACGACGACACGCGTACCGCAAAAGGAGCGAAACGCGGACCTCGACCACAAAGATCAAGATCCGAGGGGTACGGGGGACGAGCGCGCGCTCGTCCCCCGTACCGTGGTCATTCGGTTTTGATCTGGAAGAGCTGGTCGAAGACGGCGCCGCGGTCGAAGGTCATGGCGTGTGCCCGCGCGCGCACCTCCAGGTCCCGGCGTTCCTCGGCGGACATGTCGAGCACCACCCGGTCGACCGCGTCGGCGAGCCCGCCGATGTCGCCCGCCTCGACGATGACCGCGGTGTCGCCGACCGCCTCGCCCACTCCCCCGGTCGTGGTCGTGATGATCGGCCCGCCGCCGGCGAGGGCCTTCTCGGCGAGCGCGATGCCGAAGGTCTCGACGAAGTCCGGCTCCGGTTTGGTGGGCAGGGCGTACGCCGCGCATCCGGCCATGAGCAGCGGCTTCTCGTCGTCGTCCACATCGGTGAGGAAGATGATCCGGTCGTCCTCCTTGGCCATCGCCCGCACGTGTTCGAGGGCCGGCCCGGTGCCCGCCACGACGAGTGTCACGTCGTCCCGGCAGCGCATCTGGCCGTACGCGATGACCAGGTCGTAGATGCCCTTGGCGCGGGCCACCCGGGAGAGGAACAGGATGTACTTCCCGCGTTTCAGGCCGCGGTTGGCCAGGGCGGCGTCGACGGCGACCGGGTCGGGGTCCACGAAGGCGGCCGCGTCGATCGGCGGGTAGCTGACGGTGACCCGGTCCCGGCACTGTTCGGCGAAGCCGGTGCCGCAGTGGGCGTCGACCTCCTCGGCCGCGGCGATGATCTCGTCGCGGGTGTACTCGGAGACCGCCACCACCTCGTCGCTGGCCAGGAAGGTGGTGAGCAGCACGGTGGCCGCCCCGAACCGGCCCTCGCGCAGGCAGGAGCGGATGACGTTGGTGACGTCGGAGCCGACCGCCTTGGCGATGGTGTGCACGTCGGGGGCGAACCCGGCGGCCCGGGCCGCGGTGACCGCGTCGTTGATCACCTGGGTGTGGGGTACCAGGTACATCGACAGGCAGACGGTGGGCACCGGTTCGGCGAGCAGCTCGACCAGGCGGCCGGTGAGCCCGGCCAGGTGGCGGCCGTCCGGGACCCGGTAGTCGCCCACCGCCTCGGGCCGTTCCACGGTGATGCCGGGGCTGTACGGCAGCAGCCGGTCGAGCGGCTTGAGCGGCAGCCCGGCCGATTGCAGGGCGGGGATCGGCCAGGTGAGCAGCCGTACATCGTCGAAACCACGGGTGAGGGCCACTTCGGCGAGGTTGCGGGCCTCGCCGGAGTGTCCACAGATGACCGGATCGGCTCGGACCGCGATCACGAGGCGGCGGGTCGGTCGGCTCATCGGCGTTCCTTAGGGTGCGGATCGGAGAGGGAAGGCGGCCGGATCCGTTGCCCCCAGGTGGAGGGCTCGGGCCCGAGCCGCAGATGCAGCCGTCCGCCGTGATGGACGTCGGCCGCGTTCAGGTGGGTGGCGTGCAGGGGCCTCCCGTTGAGGGTCGCGGATTGCACGTACTGGGGTGGCGGGTCGCGGTCGATGCCGTCGACACCGATCGGTGAATCTCGATGCCCGCTGGTCTCGATGACGAACTCGCCGCCCTCGACCTGGAGCGAGGCGCGGGCGAAGGCGGGTGCGTTGACCAGGAAGAGGTTCTGTCCGGCCACCGGGAACAGGCCCAGTGACGCCCAGACGTACCAGGAGCTCAGGCCGCCGGAGTCGTCGTTGCCCGGAAGCCCGCCCGGTCCGGTGCCGAACTGCCACGTCAGGCCTGAGTTGACGATCTCGGCGGTACGGTCCGGGCGGCCCGCGTAGTGGTAGGCCCAGGGCACTTCCATGTCCGGCTCGTTGTTCAGGCCCTCGAAACGGTTGAGCGCGTACCCGGCGGTCATCTCGATCGGATCCGGGCAGCGGCCGGGCTGCTTGACCGGCTCGGCGCCGTAGCCGAAGAACCGGTCCAGCATCGCGGTGAACGCGGTGTCGCCGCCGGCCATCCGGATCCGCCCGGCCATGTCGTGCAGCAGCCGGAACGAGTAGTTCCACTTGCCACCCTCGTAGAACTCCGAGTCGCGCAGCAGGCCGGTGGCCGGGTCGAAGGCGTTGATCCAGTCGCGGCTGCGCCGCTCCAGATCATCGGCCAGGCGGTGGTCGTTCAGGGCGCGGGCCACCTGCGCGGTGCAGTGATGGGCGTACGAGAGATCGAGGGTGTGCGTGATCGGGTGCACCACGCCGTGCTCCCAGAAGTCCTCCCCGTAGAGCCGGCGCAGGTCGTCGACCATGTGCACGAGCGCCCAGCTCCAGTCGATGCCCGGCCGCCGCAGCGCGTGCACGTCGGCCAGGGCGGTGTGCGCGAGCGCGCTGGCCTGCCGGAAGAACCGGTCGGCGCCGCGGGCCATCCGGTAGCCGATCGGGAAGTTGCCCTCCTCCTCGCACACCCGGATCAGCGACTCCAGCACGTCGCCGGCCCGGTCCGGGACGATCGCCGACAGCAGTGGGATCTGCGTCTTGTAGATGTCCCACATGGTGCAGACGTCGAACGCGTACGGGCCGGGGTCGGGCCAGTTCGGGCTCTCGTCCTCGGCGATGCACGGCTTGATCAGCGAGTGGTAGAGGGCGGTCGCCATCACCGTGCGGCGCGCGTCCGTACCACCTTCGACCTGCACCCGGCCCAGGTGGTCGCGCCAGCGGGAGCGGGTCCGGGCGCGGACCGTCTCGAAGGCGCTCTGCCCCGCGCCGCACTCGCGTTCCAGGTTGCGCCGGGCCTGGTCGCAGCCGCGCAGCGAAAAGCCCAGCCGGACCTCTATGGTCTGCCCGGCCCGGGCGGCGCCCATGAAGAGCATGCCGAACGGGCGCAGCGTGGTGTGCCGGATGCTGTCGAAGTCGAGCCGGGTGCCGCCGGGGATGAGCCGCCGGTCGTACCAGAGCATCTGCCGCCAGCCGGGACTGTCCACCTCGACGTACACCGACAGCGGCACGCCCTCCATGACCACGGTGCCCTGTGCCCGGCCGTGGCCCATGCTCTCGATCTGGGCGCGCAGCGGCACGGTCCGGCCGAGGTCGATGGCGAGGCCGCCGCAGGACAGGTCGATGACGAGCCGGGCGCTGTGGTGGTCGGGGAAGGTGTAGCGGTGCACCGCCACCTTCTCGCCGACGGTGACCTCGGAGCGGATGCCGGTCGCGAGGTTGGCGGCGTAGTAGCCGGCTTCGGCGCGCTCGTCCTCCAGCGCCCAGGACTGGCCCAGGTCGTCGAGCGGCTGCACCATCGGCGTGACCCGCACATAGTTGTAGTACTTGCGGATGGCGCCGGTGCCGGACTGCTGGAAGTGGGTGAAGCCGGACGCCTGCATCCGGCCGAACATGTCCTCCGGCACGCCCTCGGTGTTCTTGGCGTACCGGCCGTAGCCGGTCGGGTAGGCCCCCGAGTAGGCACAGGCCGAGACCATGCCGAAGGGGGAGGTGGCCCCCGGGTGGGTGTTGCCCACCTGAGGTTTCGGCCACCACCAGGTAGCGGCGAGACCGTGTGCCCGAGGCAGATCGGTGGCCGCTGTGCCGATGAAGGGATCAACGTTGTCCAGGATGGCCGGACTCTAACCGGCCAGAACCGTCCCGGTGGTTTCGTTCAAGTGAACTCCACCCGAGGTGGCCCTTTCGTGGGATGCCAGAAGCATCCGGTCGAACGCCGGGGCGGGCAGCGGCTTGCTGAACAGATAGCCCTGTACGGCCGGGCAACCGGCGGCCTTGAGCGCCTCCCAGTCGGACAGCTCCTCGACGCCCTCGGCGATCGTGGACATGCCCAGCGAGTGGGCCAGCCACAGCACGGCCTGGATGATCGACGCCTTGCGCGGGTCCTCGGCGAGACCGGCCACGAACGAGCGGTCCAGCTTGACGATGTCGGCGGGCAGCGACTTGAGCCAGGTCAGCGAGCTGTATCCGGTGCCGAAATCGTCCAGGGCGATGCGTACGCCGAGGTGCTTGAGCGAGGCGAGCCGCTCACTGACGTCGACCGCCGAGTCCAGCAGCGCGGTCTCGGTGATCTCCAGGACGATCCGGGACGGGTCCAGCCCGGGAGCGCCGGCCAGCACCCCGGCCACCATCGGCACGAAGTCCGGCTCGGCGAGCTGCCGCGGGCTGACGTTGACCGACACGTAGCCGAGCCGGTCCGACCAGTGCAGCAGGTGGTCGACGGCGGAACGGAGCACGTGCTCGCCGAGCGGCACGATCAGGCCGGTCTCCTCGGCCACGCCGACGAAGTGGTACGGGGTGAGGATCTCCCCGTCCGGGGTGCGCATCCGGACCAGGGCCTCGGCCCCGGCGATCCGCCCGGTGGCGGTGGAGACCACCGGCTGGAACCAGAGCGGCAGGGTGATCCGGAGGTCGCCGGACAGGGCGCGGCGCAACCGGCCCTCCGCGGCGATCCGCTCCTGCACGGGCACCCGCAGCTGCTCGGTGAACACCTGGAGCCGGTTGCCGCCGGCGCGCTTGGCCGCGTACATGGCGGTGTCCGCGGCGAGCACGACCTCCTCGGCGGACACCCCGCCGAAGGCCGTGGTGACGCCGACGCTGACCGACACGGGCAGCTCGGAGCCACCGACGGCGAGCGGCCCGGCGAGCGACGCGAGGATGCCTTTACCGATCCGCAGGCCGGTGCCGGACGGGCCGGGCAGCGCCGCGATGAACTCGTCGCCGGCGAGCCGGGCGAGCAGGGCGCCGTCCGGGACGACCTGGGTGAGACGTGCGGCCAGGGCGCGCAGCACGGCGTCGCCGGTGCCGTGCCCGGCCTCGTCGTTGATCGACTTGAAGCGGTCGACGTCCAGGTAGATGACGCTGACCGGTTCGGCGCTGCTCGCCAGCAGCAGCTCCAGGTCCTCCTCGAACGCCTTGCGGGACAGCAGGCCGGTGAGCGAGTCGTGCCGCACCTGGTGGCGCAGCTCGGCCTCGTGGTCGCGGGTCGCGGTGACGTCGATGCAGTGTGCCAGGACCAGCCGCAGCCGGCCGGCGCGGTCGCGCAGGCCGGTGGCGTGGGTCTGCACCCAGATCAGCGAGCCGTCGTCGGTACGCCGGTACTGCCGGGTCACGTTCGTCGGCTCGCGGGACTCGGTGGCCAGCCGCATCAGGCTCGGCTCGCTCTCGTCGACCTGGACGAGCGGCAGGTCGGCGACGCGGAACCCGTCCGGCAGCCGGTCGGGCAGGCGCAGCCAGTCCCGGTACGCCGGGTTGATGCGCAGGATCCGCCCGTCCGGGCCGAACATGGCCATCGGCACCGGCGTCTCGTCGAAGGCGACACCGAGCTGGGCCTGGCTCTCGTCCAGGTTGTCCTGGGCGCGCCGCTCCTCGGTCTCGGTCAGCCGCCAGGCGACCACGTGGAATCCGGCGGCGGCCAGCACCGCGATGCCGTGCAGCAGCGCCCAGACCAGCGGGTTCGCCTGCGCCTGGCCGTGGCCGAAGGTGTGGCCGGCATCGGCCGCCCCGAAGCCGGCGTGGTGCACCACGGTGACGGCCAGGAAGCCACCGAACGGCGCCCAGTCCCGGTAGAGGGCGAGCGCCCCGATCACGATGAAGAACGTGAAGTGCGCCTCGGTGAGACCGTGACACAGCGATACGAACCCGGCGCACGACACCGCGAAGCCGAGCGCCACGGCGATCGACCGGGCCCGCCGGTTCCGCAACCGCGCGGCCGCGACCAGGCCGGGCAGCAACAGGCCGTCGATGATCAGCAGGTCGGCGGGGTGCTCGGCGCGGAACACGCCGAACACCGTCAGCAGCACCATGCAGACGGCGAGCAGCACCGTCAGAAGCCGGTGCCGGCCCTCCCAGTCCTCGTCCCGGAGGCCGCCGCCGGCCGGGAGCCGGTCACGGAGCCGCGTCATCCACGTCGCCACGGTGGGAACGATCGGCTTCCCGGTGCCCGGGTCTCAGAACCCTTCCGGTTGCGAATCAGGTGCCGAGCACCGCGCGGAGCCCGTCGAGCAGCCGGTCGGTGTCCTCGGCGGTGCTGCCCAGGCCGAAGCTGATCCGCAGCAGTCCGGGCGGGCCGTCCCCGCAGCTCCCGGCGCGGCCGTCACGGGTGAGCCGGCGGACCAGCGGGTGGGCGCAGAACTGCCCGGCCCGTACGCCGATGCCGTGCTCGGCGTCCAGCCGCCGGGCCACGGCCGCCGGATCGTGATCCGCCAGGGCCAGCGAGACGATCCCGACCCGGGGGTGGTCCGGCCCGAAGACGCTGACCTCGGTGGCTCCCGGCAGACCGGCGAGACCGTCGCGCAACCCGGCCAGCAGTTCCTGCTCGTGGGCGTGCAGGGCGGCCCGGTCGGCGGCGTCCAGCGCCTCGCAGACCGCGGCCAGCGCCACCGCGCCGGGCAGGTTCGGGGTGCCGCCCTCGTGCCGGGCCGGGCCGGTGGCCCAGGTCAGGTCGCCGGGACGGTCGCCCACCACGGCGCTCGCGCCGCCACCGGCGAGGTACGGCTCCGCCGCGTCCAGCCAGTCCGAGCGGCCGGCCAGCACCCCGGCGCCGAACGGGGCGTACAGCTTGTGGCCGGAGAACGCCAGGTAGTCGGCGCCCAGGTCGTCGAGGCGTACGGGGGCGTGCGGGGCCAGCTGGGCGGCGTCGACGATCACCCGTACGCCGTGCGCGCGGGCCACCTCGGCGAGCTCGCGGACCGGCCACACCTCGCCGGTGACGTTGCTCGCGCCGGTGACGGTCAGCACGGCCGGCCCGTCCAGGCCCTCGCACGCCTGCCGCAGCGCGGTGACGGCGTCCCCGGACGACGCCGGCAGCGGCAGGCGCAGCGGGTTCGGCCAGGGCAGCAGGTTGGCGTGGTGCTCGCCCTCGAACTGGATCGTGGTGGTGCCCGGCGGCAGCGCGCGGGCCAGCAGGTTGAGCGCGTCGGTGGTGTTCCGGGTGAAGATCACCGCGTCGCCGGGGCGGGCGCCCACGAACTCGGCGACCACGTCGCGGGCCAGCTCGTACGCCAGCGTGGAGCCGCGGGAGCGTACGCCGGTGCCGCGGTGCACCGAGCCGTAGCGTGGCAGAAGGTCCTGGACCGCGTCGGCCGCGGCCCGCACGCACGGCGCCGACGCCGCGTAGTCGAGGTGGGCGAAACGCACCAGTTCGCCGGAGGGGAGGGCAACCTTGAGATCGTCGCCGAGAATGTCCAGAGATGGCATGACCGCGCCTCCACGGATTCGCCGTTTGCCGGCGTCGGACGACACCGGCCCGGTCCTCACCCGGGGCACCCCGTCGCGAACTGGAGGGTTGCCGGCCAGCGAGCCGGGGCTTCGCGCTGGCACTCATGACCTGCCGAGGAAGTTAGCAGATGTCACGACCCCGGCCAATAACCCATGCAACAAGTAGAGATTAAGGTCCTATGGCATGACGACCTTGTTCCAGCAGGAGTGGGACCAATGGCACGCCGACCACGAGAAACGGCGCGCCGACCCGCACGGCTTCCTCGCGATCACCGGCCTGCACTGGCTGGACGCCACCCCGCAGCGCTTCGACGGCGCGCCCGGTGAGTGGAGCAGCGGCCCGGACGGGGTGACCGTGGCGCTCGGCGCCGGCGAGACGCTCACCGTCGACGGGCGGGAGCTGACCGGGACGCACCGGTTCCCGCCCCTGGCGGAGAACGCCGGTGTCACCGTCGGCCACGGCGGCGCGGTGATCGAGGTCGCCCGGCGGGGCGGCGTCGACGTGATCCGGCCGCGGCATCCGGACAACCCGGTGCTGACCGCCTACACCGGCACGCCCGCCTACCCGGCCGAGGAGAAGTGGGTGATCGGCGGCCGGTTCACGGCGTTCGCCGAGCCGGAGCCGGTCACCGTCGGGTCGGTGGCCGAGGGCGTCGAGCACGTCTACGAGTCGCCCGGCCGGGTCGAGTTCACGGTGGGCGGGGAGCCGCAGTCGCTGACCGTCTTCAACGGCGGCGCGCCGGGATCCCTGTTCGCGCTGTTCACCGACGCCACCTCGGGGCTGACCACCTACGCCGCGAACCGCAGCCTGTTCATCGCCCCGCCGGAGGAGGACGGGTCGGTGGTGCTCGACTTCAACCGGGCCACGAACCTGCCGTGCGCCTACACCGCGTTCGCGACCTGCCCGCTGCCGCCGGCCGGGAACCGGCTGCCGGTCGCGATCGAGGCGGGAGAACGGCTTCCGCGGTAGTTTTCATCGATGGATGAACTCGCCGAACTGATCGGGATCCGGTCCACCGCCGACCGGCCGGCCGACCTGCGGCGGGCACTCGACATGGTGCTCGGCGTGGTCGGCCCGGGGTTCGAGGTCCGCCGGTTCGAGTCCCGCGGGAAGCCGAGCGCCCTGGTGTCCACCCCGGGCCCGCCCCGGGTGATCCTCAACGCCCACCTGGACGTGGTCCCCGGGGCGACCGGGCAGTTCACCGCCCGCGCCGACGGCCACCGGCTGTACGGTCGCGGCGCCCACGACATGAAGGCCGCCGCCCTGGTGATGGCCACGGTGTTCCGGGAGGTGGCGCCCACCCTGCCGTACCCGGTGGCCCTGCAGCTGGTCACCGACGAGGAGGTGGGCGGTTTCGACGGCACCGGGCACCAGGTGGCACAGGGCGTCCGGGCCGGCTTCGTGATCATCGGCGAGCAGAGCGGCTTGCGGATCGTCACCGAGTCGAAGGGCATCATCCGGGCCCGGCTCAGCGCGACCGGCCGCACCGCCCACGCCGCCTACCCGTGGCTGGGGTCGAACGCGCTGCTCACGGTGACCGCGGCGATCCGGCGGCTGCTCGACCGGCATCCGGTCCCGGCCGCCGAGGAGTGGACCACGACGGTCAACGTGGCCCGGATCGACACCTCCAACGAGGCCGCCAACGTGGTTCCGGCGGACGCGTCGGCGCTGCTCGACATCCGGTTCCCGCCGTCCGACGAGGATCTGGCCGGCCGGTCGGCCGGCGAGATCGCGGCCCACCTGACAGCGGTGGCCGGTGCCACGGTCACCGTCGAGGCGCTGGGCGCGCCGCACCACGCCGATCCGGAGAGCGCCGAGGTGCGACTGCTGCGAGCGGCCGCGCAAGAGGCGGGGTACGACGGCTCGCTGCTGCGCAAGCACGGGGCGGCCGACGGCCGGTTCTACTCGGCGGTGGGCGTGGACGCGGTGATCTTCGGGCCGGGCGGCGACGGGCAGCACGGCCCGGAGGAGTTCATCGATCTGCGAACGCTCCCGCCGTACCGGAAAGCGCTCGAAGGTTTTCTGAAAGGTCTAGGCGGCTAGCAGGTGCTCGACGCGGGCGGCCGTGCCCCGCAGGTGGGGGCGGCGGTCGGCGTCGACGGCCGCGTTCCACGAGCAGGGGCCCTGCCGGTGCAGCATCTCCGTGTAGCGGGCCTCCGGGTCGACCCGCAGACCGGTCGGGCCCACCGTCTGGTCGGCGTAGGTGAGGGCGTCGGCCATCAGGCTGCGCTCGTCCGGGAAGGCGGCGAGCTGACCGGCCAGACCACGGGCGGCGCCCACGAAACGGGCGCCCGAGTGGTAGGCCACCAGACCGGCGATCCGGGCCGGCCAGCCCTCGCCGCTCAGGTGCACGGCGCCGTCCAGCGGGTGGAAACCGGTCAGCGCGATCGGCTCGGCATAGCCGATGTCGTGCAGCCAGGCGGCCGCGACCAGAACGTCGGGATCGAGGCCGAGCCGGGCGGACAGCTCGGCGGCGCGGTGGGCCACCCCGGCGGTGTGCTTCCAGCGGTTGCCGCTGTCACCGATCAATGACTCGGCCACCAGCCGGGCCGTGTCGGCGCGCGATCGGAGCAGCACATCGGTCATGGGCGGATGCTATGCCGGGGCGGGTTAACGGCGGATGGACGGCCGATGGCCGGTGACCGAAAAGGTCAGTGTCCCCGGACCCGCTGAGCGGGCACACCGGCCGCCGCGAGCTGCTCGGCGAGCCGCCCGTTGGGATTGTCGACGAAGACGGCGACCTGGAGGTCGTCGCCGAGCCCGCACGCGGCGGCCACCGAACCCAGGTTGATCGGGTCCAGCTCGGGCACGTCGGCCAGGTCGACGATCAGCCGCAACGGCCGGACGCGGCGCACGGTGTGCACCAGGAGCTGCCGCAACTCCACCGCCACATCGGGGCCGACCGATCCATGTGGCTGGATGACCACACTGCCGTCCGGGCTGGTGCTCACCTCGAGTACCGAGCTACGCATCGGACTACCTCTCGCTACCCAGCGTTCATCTGGCCGCCCACCCTAGGTCGCGGAGGGGAGACGGGTCGCCAACGGCACATGACCATCCGGTGAACAGCTCATCGATGTGAGCAATGACCGAACAGATGATCATCCTGGACCGAACGGACGTATCCGAATCGACCGATGCCTGCTTGTCTCGATGGGCCTTTCGAGATGACGAAGTAGGTCCATTTATGAACGCTGCGCCCAGCCGAGGGCGTCACCGGTTGAATCCCCGCCGACTCGTCAGGTACCGGAAGCGATTACTCACCGCCCTCGTCGTGACACTGTCGGTCGCCCCGCTGGCGTTCGTCAACGGCAACGCCACCGCGGCCACCGCCCTCGCCCCGCAACCGGGCGACTTCACCGGGTACGGCTTCGACGCCTGTACGGCCCCGTCCAGCGAGACGATGGCGGCCTGGCTGAAGTCGTCGCCGTACCGCGCGGCCGGCATCTACTTCGGCGGCAACAACCGTGGCTGCACGCAGAAGAACCTCACCGCCGAGTGGGTCCGCGAGCAGGTCACCGCGGGGTGGCGGCTGATCCCGCTGTACGTCGGCCCGCAGGCCAGCTGCACGTCGGTCACCAAGAAGAACCTGATCGACAACACCCAGGCCGCAGCGCAGGGCCGGGCCACCGCCGAGGACGCGGTCCGGCAGGCCACCGCGCTCGGGCTCGCCAAGGAGAGCGTGCTGATCTACGACATGGAGTCGTACGACAGCAAGAACACCGTGTGCCGCGAGGGCGTGCTGGCGTTCATGAACGCGTGGACCAACCGGCTGCACGACTACGGCTACTTCTCCGGCTACTACAGCAGTGCCGCGTCCGGCATCGCCGACATGGTCGCGGTCTACAACAGGCCGTGGTACGTGCGACCCGACTACATCGACTTCGCCCGCTGGGACCAGGTCGTCACCGTCTCCGACAAGGTGGTCCCGGCGTCGTACTGGGCGCCGAAGCGCCGGATGAAGCAGTACCGGGGCGGCCACCAGGAGACCTGGGGCGGCGTCACCATCAACATCGACAACGACTATCTGGACTTCGCCCGCCTGCCGGGCGCCAAGCTGTCCGACTGGAACCGCAACGGCTGGTCGGACGTGATGGCCCGGACCACGTCGACCGGCAACCTGTTCGCCTACCCCGGCAACGGCGTCTACATCTCCGAGGGCTACCGCTCGAAGGTCGGCTCGTACGCCTCGGCGAACGCGCTGCTGCGGATGGACCTGAACCGGGACGGCTACGTCGACCTGATCGCCCGGAACCGGGCCGGGGCCGTGTACTTCTACCCGGGCCTGAGCAACGGGAAGTTCGGCACTCGCAAGCAGCTCTACAAGAACCTGAGCCACCTGCGGGAGCTGACCGCGATCGGCGACCTCAACCGGGACGGCTACCCCGACATGCTGGCCGCGCAGACCAGCAACGGCAACCTCTACCTCTACCCGGGGGTCAAGGGCGCCAAGTTCGGCAAGCGGAAGGCGATCGCGTACGGCGACTGGAACACCCGCAGCGAGTTCGCCGGCGTCGGCGACTTCGACCGGGACGGTTTCCCGGACCTGGTCGTGAAGCTGAACAGCAACAACGGCATCTACCTGTACCGCGGGAAGTCGGGTGGCCTGCAGACCGCGCTGCGGATCGGCTCGGCCGCCGGACTGCGCGACCTGTACGGCATCGGCGACTTCGACCGGGACGGCTTCACCGACCTGGCCGCGGTGCAGTCGTCGACCGGCTACCTGATGCTCTACCGCGGCACCGGCAAGGCGCTCACCGCCGGGCTGCGCCTGTCCACCGGGTACCAGAGCCGTTCACCCCTGTTCTGACCCGGGCAGGGTGAACGACACGGTCGTGCCACCGCCGGGGGTCTCGTCCACACGGATGGCCCCGCCGTGCCTCTCCACGATGCGCCAGCACGTGGAGAGGCCGATGCCGTGGCCGCCCGCCGTGCCGTTGCCGAGCCGGGTGAACATGTCGAAGACGCGTTCCCGCTGGTCCGGGGGGATGCCGAGGCCGTTGTCGGCGACCCGGACCGTCCAGCCGGGTTCGGCCCGCTCGGCGGTGACCGTCACCCGGCACGGCCGTTGCGGGTCCCGGTACTTGATCGAGTTGCCGACCAGGTTCTGCAACAGCTGACGGATCAGCACCGGGTCGCCGGTCGCCACCGGCAGCGGACAGGGCGCCTCGACCACCGCGCCGGCCGCCTCGGCGGCCGGCCGCAGGTCGCCCTGGACCTGTTCGAAGAGGTCGGCCAGATCGGCTTCGCCCAGCCGCACCGGCGCGCTGCCGGCCTGCGCGTAGTCGAGCAGCGACCGGATCAGTTCCCGCATCCGGCTCACCGCCCGGGTGGCCGCCTCCACCCACTTGCGCGGGCGCCCCTCCACCTCGTCGCCGATCAGCTCCAGGTAGCCGCCGACCGCGGCGAGCGGGGCGACCAGGTCGCGGCTGACCGCCCCGGCGAAGTTGGCCAGGTCGGCGTTGGAGCGGCGCAGCTCGGTGTTGGCCGCGGCCAGCTCGCGGCGGGCCTCCTCGATGGCGCGCTGCTGCGCCCGGGCGCCGGTGACGTCGTGCATCGCGACCACCGCGCCGAGCCGGGCGCCGTCCACGCCGGTCAGCGCCCGGCCGCTGACGCTGACGTGCAGCGGATCCGCCCCGGACCGCTTGATGATCAGCTCGGCGTCCTTGACGGCGCCGTCGCGCAGCGCCCGGATCAACGGCACCCGTCCCGCCGGCAGCAGGGTGTGCCCGTCGGTCTCGAACAGCTGGTACCGGTTCGGGAAATCGTCCGGGTCGACGTCCGGGTCGGCGTCGGTGCCGTGCCACTCACGGGCGGCCCGGTTGAAGAGGGTGAGCCGTCCGGCCGGGTCGGCCGCGACCACCGCCACGTCGATGGTGTCCAGCAGGGTGTCGGTCCACCGCTGCCGTTCCTCGGCCAGGGTGGCCAGCTCGGCGTTGATCCGGGCCTGGCGGCGCCGTTCGAACAGCGCCAGGACGATCTGGGCCAGGTCCTTGAGCCGGGCGATCTGCTCGTCGCTCAGGTCCCGCGGCACCAGGTCGAAGACACAGAGCGAGCCCAGCGCGTACCCCTCCGGTGTCACCAGCGGCGCGGAGGCGTAGAAGCGCATGCCGGACCGGGCGCCCGTCACCCACGGGTTGTTTCGGTAGACCGGATCGGCACTGGCGTCCCGGACGTAGATGAACCGGCCGGTCTCGAAGCGGATGGCGCACATCGAGTCGGCGCGGTCCGAGTCGCCGCCCTCGAAGCCGACCGTGGTGAGCTGGCACTGCCGGTTCTCGTCGATCAGGTTGAGCGAGGCGTGCGGCACCCCGGCGACCGCCGCCGCCACCCGCACCACCGCCTCCAGCTCGTTGCCCGCCGGAGAGTCGAGCAGCCGGTATTCGTGCAGCGCGGCGAGACGCGACCGCTCCTGTTCCGGCAACCGTTCCGCCAGGTCCACGTGGGTCTAATCGGCAGCGGGCCCGCTGAACTGACTCGTTGGCCCATCGGTGACGGGCAGGGCGACGGTGACGGTGAGCCCGCCGCCCGGCGTGTCATCGAGGGTGATCGTCCCGCCGTGCCGGTCCACGATCCGCTTGCAGCTGGGCAGCCCGATCCCGTGTCCCGGCCGGGAGAACATGCCGAACGCCACGGCGCGCCGCGGCGGCGGGATGCCGGGCCCGTTGTCGGCGATCCGCAGCGACGGCCCGTCGGCGCTCACCTCGATCCGGCACGGCCGGTCCGGGCGCCGGTGCTTCAGCGCGTTGCCGAGCAGGTTCTGCAACAGCAACCGGATCAGCACCGGGTCGCCGCACACCGTCGGCAACGGGCCGGGCACGCTGACGCGCGCCCCGGCCGCCACGATCTCCGCGTTCAGGTCCGTCAGGACGTGGTCCAGCACCTCCTTCACCGGTACGTGTACGGTGCGCACCGGCGCACTTCCGGCCCGCGCGTAGCCGAGCAGGGAGTCGATCAGATCCCGCATCCGGCCGACCGCCCGCGCGGCCTCCTCCACCCAGGCGGTCACCCGTTCCGGGCCGTCCTCGTCGCGCAGATCGTCCAGCAGGTCGAGGTAGCCGCCGACCGCCGCGAGCGGGGCCACCAGGTCGTGGCTGACCGCCCCGGCGAAGTCGGTCAGGTCCGCGTTCGACCGGCGCAGCTCGGCGTTCGCGAGAGCCAGCCGCCGGCGGGCCTCCTCGAGAAGCCGCAGCCGGGTCAGCTCCGCGGTGACGTCCTGCAACGCGACCGCCGCCCCGATGATGACGCCGTCCGGGCCCCGCAGCGCCCGCGCGTTCGCCCGTACCCGCCGGGCCTCCATGCCCGGCGTCCTGACCATCAGCTCCCGGCCCTGCACCGGCTCCCCGGTGCGCAGCACCCGCACCAACGGCACGTCCTCCTCCCGCAGCAGGGTGCGGCCGTCGGGTTCGTACAGCTGATAGCGGCTCGCGATCCGCACCGGCCCGGCGTCCGGGTCGATCCCCGGGTGGTGCAGCTCCCGGGCCGCCCGGTTGTAGAGGAGCAACTGCCCGGACGGGGCGACCGCGAACACCGCCTCGTCGATGCTGTCCAGCACCGTACGGGTCCACTCCTCGCGGGCCGTGAGGTCGGTCCGCAGGCCGGCGGACAGCCGGGCGTGCCGGCGCCGTTCGAAGAACGCCACGATGATCCCGGCCAGGTCGGTGAGGCGGCCGATCTGCTCGCCGTCGAGCCGGCCCGGTTCGTTGTCGAAGACGCAGAGCGTGCCCATCACGTACCCGCCCGGGCTGATCAGCGGCGCGGACGCGTAGAAGCGGATGTGGCCCAGCTCCCCGGTGACCCACGGGTTGTCCCGGTAGTCCGGCTCCTCACGGGCGTCCGGCACGTGCACGAACTCGCCCCGCTCCAGCCGCACCGCGCACATCGAGTCGTCGCGGCCGCAGTCCTGGCCGGTGAACCCGACCGTGGTGTGCTGGTACTGGCGGGAGTCGTCGAGCAGGTTCAGGGTGGCGTTGGGCACCCCGGCCACGGCGGCCGCGACGCGCACGACAGCGTCCAGCTCGGCGGCCGGCGGCATGTCCATGAGGTGGTACTCGTCGAGCTCCCCGGCGCGCCGCCGTTCGGTGTCCGTCCCCACCTACTCCCTATCGGCAACCGGGCGGCACCCCTGACCGGCCGGGCTCAGTAGCCCACGTCCCGCCGCCGGAACCCGGCGAACCCGGCCGCGATCAGCACGGCCGCGACAGCGCCGACCGCCAGCACCGGACCGGCCGTCACCGCCTCCAGCGGGGCCCGCGGCAGATGGGTGAACGGGGACAGCCGCTGGGCCCACGGCGGCAACCCGAACGAGGCGGCGAACAGCTGCACCACCGCGCAGTAGGCGAGCACCGACCAGGCGGCCGCCGCCGCGGCCCGCGCCGCCCAGCCCAGACCGAACACCGCCACGGCCACCACGGCCCACACCGCGGGCAGCACGGCCAGCGCCGCCCCGGCCATCCGCGGCGCCTGACCCGGATCGCCGACGGTCAGCCCGTACGCCAGGCCCTCCCCGGCCCCGCCGGCGAGCAGCACCAGCGCGCTGCCGGCCAGCGCCACCCCGAGATGGCCGCCCAGCCAGGCGCCGCGGCTCGTGGCGGTGGCCAGGACCGGCTCGGCCCGCCCGGCGAGCTCCTCGGCCCGCGCCCGCAGCACCGCCGCCACCCCGGCCGCCGCCGCGAGCAGAGCGCACAGGGTCACGCTGAGCGCCAGGAACCCGTCGACGACGTCCCCCGCGCCGCCCGGCAGGAACTCGGCCGTCTCCGGGTTGTCGGCCACCCACTGCTCGATGCTGTCGGCGATCGACCCGTACGCCACCCCGAGCAGCCCCACCCCCACCGTCCAGCCGAGGATCAGGCCGCGTTGCAGGCGCCAGGCCAGCCCCGACGGGGTGCCCAGCGCCCGGGAGGCGTGCGGCCGGCCGGGCCGGGACCGCAGCAGGCCGGCCCCGACGTCGCGCCGGTCCAGCGCCGCGAGCGCCGCCACGACCAGGACCGCGGCCACGCCCAGGGTGATCGCCAGCGGCCACCAGCGGTCCGCGCCGAACGCCCACGTGCGCTGGCCCCACCCGATCGGTGACGCCCACGCCACGGCCACCGCACCGGTGTCGCCGACCGCCCGCAGCGCCCACGCCGCGCCGATCACCGAGCCGACCGCCGCGTAGACGCCGCGGGTGTGCTCGAACACCTGCGCGGCCAGCACGGTCAGCGCCGCGAACAGCCACCCCAGGGCGGCGGTCGCGGCCGCCACCAGCAGGGATCCGCCCACCGGCAGCCCGGTCCCGGCGAGCACCGCGAACACCACGGCCCCGGTGACCAGGTCGGCGAGCACGGCCAGCCGCAGCGCCGCGAAGACCGGGGTGCGGCGGCCGATCGGGGTGGACCGCAGCAGCTCGGCCCGGCCGGTCTCCTCGTCGCCGCGGGTGTGCCGGCCGATCAGGAACATGTTCATCAGCGCGACGACGACGGCCGCGAACCCGAAGATCTCGAAGACGATCTCGCCGCCGATCGAGGTGAGCAGCTCGGGCGGGCCGCTCATGGCGATCACCGCGGTGTTGGCGCCGACCGTCTCGCGCAGCTTGGCCAGGGCGGCGGGGTCGCCGTACAGCTCCTGGCTCTGGGTCGACTGGACCAGGAACAGCGCCCCGGCGCCGGCGATCCACCAGGGCAGCACGGCCCGCTCCCGGCGCAGGCCGTGAACGAGCAGCGCGGCGGACATCGGCTCAGAACCAGCGCCGGCGCCGGTAGTGGCCGTGGTGACGGTAGTGCCCGTGATGCCGGTAGTGGCCGTGATGCCCATAGGCGCCCGGGTGGTGGTAGCCGTACCCCTGGCTGCGCTGGATCCGGTGGTTGACCTCCCGCAGCAGCCCGTCGACCGCCGGGTTGTGCCGGCCGTGGGACATCCGCTGAAGCTTCGACGCGACCATCGAGAGCACGAACCGCTTGATGAAGCCGCTCACCGCACCGTCTCCTCTGCCTGCCGGGCCGGCGCCCCGCCGGTCCTGTGTCTACAGGGTAGGCGCCCCGTTCCAGCCCTGAGCTGTGCGTTTTCTGTCCGTTGCCGGTATCGTGCGGCATCTATGAACAGCCCACGGCGCGCTGTCGCCGCCGCCCTGCTCGCCGTGGCCGGCGCCGCCCTGGCGTGGCTGCCGCTGCACACCCAGTCCGAACTCGACGACTGGGCGGCCGAGTTGTGGACGACCGGGACGCCCGCCACGGCCACCGTGCGGGACCGGATCACCCGGGAGGGCGGCAACCGGTCGAGCGACGACACCACCATGTACGTCCGGTACGAGCTGGACGGCCGGCTCCACGAGGCGGAGGTCGCCTGCTTCGAGGTGTGCCTGCCGGTCGGCGCGACCGTGCCGATCCGGGTGAGCGCGGCCGACCCGGCCGACTTCGTGACGGACTTCGGGCAGCTCAGCGGGCATCGCGGCGAAACGCAGGGTGTCCTCGGCGTGATCGGGTTGTTCCTGCTGATCGCCGGGATCAGCTGGTCGGTGAAGCTGGTGCGCGCCCGGCCGCGGCCCCGGCGCCGGCCGGCCGCACCGCAGCGGCCGGTCGCCCTCCGGTCGAAGCACAAGCCCGGACGCTGATCCCGGTCAGAGCCGGTCGAGCTGCTCCTCCAGGTGGAAGACCTGGTCGAGGACGAGCATGCCCTCGTCGGGGCGGGCCTCGCCGAGCGACGGGAAGAACCCGGCCATGGCCGCCTGCCAGCGGGCGTTGACCTCGGTCTTCGCCATCGCCTCCTGGGCCGCGGCGAAGTCGTCGGTCCGGAGGGTGCCGACGAGCAGGCCGTCGGGACGAAGGAAGAGCCGGTAGTCGCGCCAGCCGGTGGCGGCGAGCGCCCGCAGCATCTCCGGCCAGACCTCGGCGTGGGCGGCGCGGTATTCGTCGAGCCTCGCCGGGTCGACCTGGAGGGTGAAGCAGACGTGCGTCATCGGAGGGCTCCTTCGGATCATGGCTCGCCCGTCATCATCGCCGCTCAGCACGTGGAGTGGAACAGCCCTCCCACCGGCTGCGACCCGGCCAGGTCGTTGTAGAGGCGCACGGCCTCGCCGGTCTCGGCCACGTGCACGGTGACGCCCCGGTTCCGTAGCAGCTCCAGGGTGGCCGGGTCGACCTCGAGCCGCATCTGCATGCCGCGGGAGAGCACCACCGTGGTGGCGCCGTTCGCCAGCAGTTCCTCGACGTCGGCGGGCTGGATGCCGGGGCTGTGCCGGGTTCCGGTCTCGGTCCAGTCCCAGGGGCGGCCACCGCCGGGGTAGAGCTTGAAGTCCTTGCCGGGCGGCAGGCCCTCGACCGTCATCGCTCCCCACGAGACCGACTCGATCCGCGGTGATTCCGCCATCGCTCCTCCTCAGCTTCCCGCGAACCATAGCTGCTACTTTATTTCGCATGCGAAATAACGACGTCAGGATCGGGGAGATCACCGGTACGTTGTGGGAGCCGGACTCCGAGCCCGCGGCGGTGCTGGTGGTGCATCCGGCCACGGCGACGCCGGCCGGGTTCTACCGGGCGTTCGCGGAGTTCCTGGTGGAGAACCGGATCGCCGTGGTCACCTACGACTACCGGGGCACCGGGCGGTCCGGGTCGCCGCGCGAGCACCGGCATCTGGGCATGCGTGACTGGATCGAGCACGACGTGCCGACGGTGACCGCCTGGGTGCGGGAGCGGTTCCCGGGGCTGCCGCAGCTCGCGGTCGGGCACAGCATCGGCGGGCACGCCCTGGCACTCGGGCACGGTGGACCGGAGTTGACCGCGTTCGCGCTGGTCGCCTCGCATGTGGCCGCCATCCGGGCGATTCCCGGCCGGGTCGAGCGGATGCGCGTACGCCTGGTGTTGAATCTTCTCGGTCCGGCGCTCGGCGCCGTGTTCGGTTATGTCCCGGCCCGCCGGCTGGGTCTGGGCGAGGACATCACGGTGGCGGCGGTCCGGCAGTGGGGCGGTTGGGGCCGCCTGCCGGATTATCTGTTCGACGACCCGGCGATGCGGGCGGCGGAGCGGGCCGCCGCGGTGACGCAGCCGGTGCTGGTGATCGGGATGAGCGACGACCCGTGGGCGACGCCGGGCCAGGTCGACGCGCTCGCCGTCCGGCTGACCGGCGCCCAGGTGGAGCGCCGTGCCTGGACCCCGGCCGACGCGGGCGTTCCGCGCGTCGGTCACCATGGGTTCATGCGGCGCACCGTTCGTGACACCCTCTGGCCCGACCTGCTGACATGGTTCCAGAAGCGGATGGCGGACGTGGCCTGATGGCCCACCGGCTGGTGTTCGATCTGATGACGGCCGAGCGCTCGGTCCGTCGCTGGATCGACTCCCGGTCCGGCGACAGCGGCATCGGAGCGGCCGGGGCCGGGGTGCTGTTCCACCTGGCCGCCCACGGTGACGCGCTGATCGGCGACGTGGGCGCGGCCCTGGGCGCGTCGCCGTCCGGGATGAGCGGGCTGGTCAGCCGCCTGGAGAAGGGCGGCTTCGTGACCAAGGCGCCGGATTCCGGCGACGGCCGGGCGGTGCGGCTGGCCCTGACCCCGCTGGGCCGGCAGGCGGTCGGCGCGGCCCGCGAGGTGGTGACCGAGCTGAACGCGGAGCTGACCGAGGGATTCACGGCGGTCGAACTCGACGTGGTCGCCCGCTGGCTGGGACGAACAACACAGCGCCTGAGTTGAGCGGTACTTCCGCTGACGCCCGGGGCATACCAAGGTGATGAGTGGGTGCCCTGAGCCGAGGGAGAGCTGATGCGTCATCGAGTGGTAGTCGTGGGGGCCGGGTTCGGCGGCCTCTTCGCGATCAAGGCACTGCGCCGGGCGGACGTCGAGATCACCCTGATCAACGGTACGACGTACCACCTCTTCCAGCCGCTGCTCTACCAGGTGGCCACCGGCATCCTGTCGGAGGGCGAGGTGGCCCCGCCGATCCGCGAGGTGCTGCGCCGCCAGCGGAACGTGGACGTCCGCCTCGGGTGGGTGCGGGACGTGGACGTCGAGGCGAGGGTGGTCTCGGTGGCCGGGCCGGGCATCGACTACACGGTGGGGTACGACACGCTGATCGTGGCGGCCGGCGCCTCCCAGTCGTATTTCGGCAACGACGAGTTCGCCGACCACGCGCCGGGCATGAAGAGCGTCGACGACGCCCTGGAGCTGCGGGCCCGGATCTTCGGCGCGTTCGAGGTGGCCGACCTGCACACCGACCCCGAGACGATCGAGCGGTGGCTGACGTTCGTGGTGGTCGGGGCGGGCCCGACCGGCACCGAGATGGCCGGCCAGATCGCCGAGCTGGCGCACCGCAACCTGCGCGGCCAGTTCCGGCACATCGACTCCCGCAAGGCGCGGATCCTGCTGGTCGACGCGGTCGGCTCGGTGCTCAGCACGTTCGGCGACCAGCTCTCCTCCAAGGCCGAGCGGCAGCTGGCGAAGCTGGGCGTCGAGGTGCGGACGGACACCAGGGTGGTGGCGGTCGACGCGACCGGCATCGAGGTGGAGTCCGGCGGGCACCGCGAGCGGATCCCGGCGATGACGAAGGTGTGGGCGGCCGGGGTGGCGGCCCCGCCGCTGGCCGCCCGGCTGGCGGAGGGGACCGGGGCGAAGACCGACCGGGCCGGCCGGATCCTGGTCGAGCCGGACACCACCCTGCCCGCGCACCCGGAGATCTTCGTGCTCGGCGACATGATGAGCCTGGCCGGCGAGGACGGGCGGCCGCTGCCCGGGGTGGCGCAGGTGGCCATCCAGAGCGGCCGGCACGCGGCCGACCAGATCAAACGGCGGCTCGCCGGCCGGGAGAGCGGTCAGCCGTTCCGCTATTTCGACAAGGGCAGCCTGGCGACGATCTCCCGCTTCTCGGCGGTGGCGAGCATCTGGAAGTTGCGGTTGTCCGGCTTCCCGGCCTGGGTGGTGTGGGTGGCGGTGCACCTGTTCTACCTGGTCGGCTTCAAGAACCGGGTGACCGCGGTGCTGCACTGGTTCGTCAGTTTCCTGGGCCGGGGCCGGTCGGAGCGGGTGGCGACCCAGCAGCAGGCGTTCGCGCGCCAGGCGATCCGGGCCTACGGTGATCCGTTCCGCCGGGCCTCCAGTGCGGATGCCGAGGTCGGGTAGCGTGTAGCGGCCCGCAGCAATCCCGAGGAAGGCTCACCATTGGTCCCGGTCACAGTGTCAACGCCCGTGGTGTCGCGAGTCCGGACCCTGGCACCGGTCTTTCACGAGCTGACCCTGTTCCACGGGAGCATGGGCGCCGGCAAGTCGACGCTGGCGCTGCAGAACGCGTACAACCGGCGGCAGGCGGGCCGGCCCGGGATCCTGCTCACCAGCATGGACCGGGCCGGCGCCGGGGTGATGTCGTCGCGGCTCGGGGTGGCGGCGGACGCCATCGAGGTGACCGACGGCACCGAGCTGACCGCGCTGATCGCCCGCGAGGTGCCGGCCGGTGGTTTCGTGATCGTCGACGAGGCCCAGTTCCTGCGGCCGGAGCAGGTGGAGCAGCTGGCCTGGGTGGTCGACGAGCTGTGCGTGGACGTGGACGCCTACGCCATCTCCACCGACTTCATGTCCCGGCTGTTCCCGGGCGCGCGGCGGCTGCTGGAGCTGGCCGACAACATCGTGTCGCTCCAGGTGGAGGTGACCTGCTGGTGCGGGCGCCCGGGCCGGCAGAACGCGCGGATCGAGGACGGCCGGGTGGCCCGCTCGGGCGCGCAGGTGGCGGTCGGTGACACGTCCGACGCGGCCGAGGTGACGTACCGGGTGCTGTGCCGGCGGCACTGGCGCGACGGGGTGGCCGGGCCCGATTCAGTGACCGCGGAAACGAACTTCTAGCGCCAAGTCCCGACATTCTCGATACGCCGGGAGGTCGACGGCGGGGCATTCCTCTATGGTGTGCCCCGCTTTTGATCATCCAACGTGGAGGGTTGTCATGCCTCGCGCGGGCCTCGGGCCGCTGCTCATCCTGCTGATGGGCACCCTGTTACCGGCCTCCTGCGCGAGCGGCCCGGCCGCCGTGGGCGCCGCCCGGGTCACCGTGCCGGACCTGATCGGCGCGGAGGCCGACGCGATCGGTGAGCAGAGCGCCCAGGCCGGGGTGAAGCCGATCCTGCGCTACCGGTGGGACTCGACGGCCGCCCCGCGCACGGTGATCGCGGTGGCCCCTACGCCGGGCACCACGGTCGAGCGCGGCACCAGCATCACGGTCGAGGTGGCCGGTGCGCCGGGGGCCTCGCTGGACGAGCGGATCACCGCGGACCGGGAGCACTTCGTCGGCCTCGGCACCGACCCGGACGGCACACTGGTGATCGCCGTGGCGGCCGGCGCCGACCGGGCCGCGGCCGTGGCGGCCCTGGGCACGACCTTGCTGAACCGGCGCTTCCGTACCGTCGTCTGCCCGGTGACCCACGCCGACCTGGAACGGATCCGGGCCGAGGTGAGCGCCACCGCGTCGCTGCACGCCACCGGCTACACGGTGGACATGGAGGCCACGGCGTGCGCGGTCCGGCTGACCGGCGACATCGCGCCGCCGGTCGTCCGGGCACTGCATCAGCGGTACGGCGGCGCGCTGATCGTCAGCATTGGCCCGAGCCCCACGCCGCACACGTGACCGTCCACTGGTCGGCGGTCAGCAGCGTGACCACACCGCCGTCGTCGGCGAGGACGTGGCGGCCGTCGCCGAGCGGGACGGTGAACGCCTCCCCCGCCGCGAGCACGGTGCGCTCCTCGAACCGGTACGCCCACGACCTGCCCGTCACCACGTGGCCGAACAGGTCGACCGGCTCGCTCCCGGTGTTGACCAGTTCGACCAGCTCCGATCCGGTGGGCCGCACCCGCAGCGCGACCCGGCCGGTCAGCGGGCTGCCGCAGGCGGTACGGCAGGGGTAGATCATCCAGGACCGCAGGTCGCCCTGCGGGTCGAAGAGATAGCCACCGTCCCCGTTGACGTGCAGCGCCGGAAGGATGTTGGAGAACACCGGCGCGGTCAGGCCCCAGTACTTGTGGGTGGCGGTGTCCGTCCCCTTGCCGACGTGCACGTAGACGGCGCCGCCGGCGGGCGCCACGGTGCCGGCCGCGAAGGTGTAGCGCCGCAGTCCGGAGTCACGGACCCACCAGCCGCCGAGCGGCACGTCGCGGGCGGACGGGTTGCCGATCCGGATCCACTCGCCGTTGAGGTTCGCCTCGTCGGGGCCGTCGGCGTCGCCGTTGACCCACACGGTGAGGCCGGCGTCCTGGGCCGGGCCCACCCCGCAGCCGGCGGTGTCGTAGATCTGCCGGTGCTCGACCGCCGCCTTCTGGGCCGCGAACTGGTAGTCGGCGTCCCACGCCCACTCGTCGGCGAACGGCAGCCACAGGGCGTGCCCGGCGCGGACCAGCTCGTGCCCGAGGTCGCGCCACTGTCCGCCGATCCGCACGGCCACCGACCGCAGCGGACGGTCCCGGCTGCTGCTGGACGGGACCTGCGCGGTCATCCGTACCCTGCCTCCACCGGCCTTGACCAGCCTCTCGACCGCCGCGGTCGCGGTCAGGCTGTGGCATTCGCCGCGCCGGCGCTCGGGCCGCGGCGAATAGGCGGTCTGCTCCATGGCCTGCACGCCGATGAGCCGCACCGACCTGGCCTCGGCGGTGCCGTCCCCGGCGATGTCCACCTTGAGGGTGTCACCGTCGGCGACCCAGACGACCTTGCCGGTCCAGACCACGCAGCGTGGGCTGCCCGCGGCCGGGCGGCAGGCGGCGTACGCGGCGGAGGCCGGGGTGGCGATACCGGCCGCGGCCAGTGTGGCGGTGGCCGCGAGGGCGGTGAGGCGGCGGAGCATGCCGCGCCCATCGGGTACGGCCACGGCCCCGTTGAGGAGAACGGCCCGGCCGCAACCCTCCGGCAACCGGGGGCTTCTTCTCGGGCCAGATAGTTAGCTAGGCTAAGCAACATGCCGCCGACACCACGCCGCGCCCCCAGAGGCGGCATTCATCCGGATCCGTCGAAGACCTGGCTACGGCGCGCCTGGCCGATCGTCCGCGCCCACCGCGCCCTGCTCGCCACGTCGCTGACGTGCTCGTTCGCCGGCCTCGTCGTCCAGGTGTGGATCCCCGACCTGGTCCGGGTCGGCATCGACGAGGCGCTGGTGGACCGCACCGGCGACCTGACCGTGTACGTCGGCCTGATCGCCGTGCTGGCCGTCACGCAGGGCGTGATCAACTTCCTGGCCCGGCTCTATCTGCTGCGCACCGCGTACGAGATGGAGTACGACCTGCGCAACATCGTCTTCACCCACCTGATGCGGATGTCGTACGCCTTCTACGACCGCGCCCAGTCCGGCGAGCTGATGTCCCGGGCCACCAGCGACATCCGGGCCGTGCAGATGTACCTGGCGTTCGGCCCGTCGATCCTGGTCCAGTGCACGATCGCGGGCGTCGCCTTCGCCCTGATGCTGTCGATCAACGCCCCGCTGGCCGTGGTGGCGATGCTGACCATGCCGGTGATCGCGGTCCTCGGCGTACGCATGCGCAAAGCGATCTTCCCGGTCTCCTGGCTGATCCAGTCCCGGCTGGCCGGCGTCGCCACCGTGGTCGACGAGAACGTGCAGGGCGTGCGGATCGTCAAGGCGTTCGCGGCCGAGCAGCGGCAGGTCGACACGCTGGCCCGGGCCGCCGACCGGGTCCGCTGGGCCTACACCACCGACTCGCGGATCCGCGGCCGCTGGCTACCGGTGATGGACAACCTGCCCCGGCTCGGCCTGGCCATGGTCCTGCTGATCGGCGGCCTGATGGTGCTCGACGGGAACGCGACCGTCGGCACGATCGTGGCGTTCAACTCCTACGTGCTGATGCTCCAGCCGCCGTTCCGGATGCTCGGCATGATCATCATGATGGGGCAGCGGGCGGCCGCGTCGGCCCAGCGCATCTACGAGATCCTGGACACGCCCGCCGACGTCCTCGACCCGGTGACCCCGGTGGCGCCGGAACCCCGGGGGGACGTTCGCTTCGAGGGCGCGCGGTTCGCGTACCCCGACGGGACCGTGGCCCTGGACGGCCTGGACCTGCACGTCCGGCCGGGTGAGACGGTGGCCCTGGTCGGCGCGACCGGCAGCGGCAAGTCGACGGTGGCGCGGCTCGCCGCGCGCTTCTACGACGTGACGGCGGGGCGGGTGCTGATCGACGGCGCCGACGTCCGCGACTATCCCCTCGACACGCTGCGCGACCGGGTCGGGATCGTGCCGGACGAGCCGTTCCTGTTCTCCGTGTCGCTGCACGACAACATCGCTTTCGGACATCCAGGGGCGACACGCGAGCAGGTGGTGACCGCCGCGATCGCCGCGGGCGCGCACGCGTTCATCGAGAGGCTCCCCGAGGGGTACGACACGGTCGTCGGCGAACGCGGCTACACCCTCTCCGGCGGGCAGCGGCAGCGGGTCGCGATCGCCCGCGCGCTGCTGGTCAACCCGCCGGTGCTGATCCTGGACGACGCCACGAGCGCGATCGACGTCCGCGTCGAGCACGAGATCCACGAGGCGCTGCGCGACCTGATGCACGACCGCACCACGATCGTCGTCGCCCACCGGCTCGCCACGATCGGGCTGGCGGACCGGGTCGTCCTGATCGAGAACGGTCGCGCCGTCGCGTCCGGCACCCACACGGAACTGCTGGCGAACGAGCCCCGCTACCGCCGCGTTCTGGCCACGAGCGTCTCGGAGGTACCGGCATGAGCGAGCTTGCGAGCGAATCATCGGGCTCAGTCTTGAAACTCATGGCGGCGCCGGAGCGAAGCGGAGGTGACGACATGAGCGAGCTTGCGAGCGAATCATTCAGCTCAGTCTTGAACTCATGGCGGCGCCGGAGCGAAGCGGAGGTGACGGCATGAGCATGTTTGGTGGCGGGTTCGGCGGGCCGGGCGGCGGGCCCGGATCCGGGCCGGTCGGTGGCCTCAGCGGCACCGGCGCGGGCGGCCGCGACCGGCGGCAGGGTGGCCCGGGCGCGTTCGCCGGGATCCCACCGGAACTGGCCGCCGGGGTGACCGCGCTGGAGGCCCGCGAACCCGTCCACCCGGCGCCGGACGAGCCGTTCACCCAGGCCCCCGACGGCGGCCGGCTCAGCCTCTGGTCGCTGCTGTCCGGCCGGCCGGCGCTGCTCGTGGCGGCCGCCTTCGCGGTGCTGGTGGAGGCGCTGCTGCTGCAGTCCGGTCCGTACCTGGTCCAGGTCGGCATCGACCACGGCATCGTGGCCCGCGACGTACCGGTCCTGATCCTGGCGGCCGTGGCGTTCCTCGCCTCGGTCGCCCTCACCGCGGTGGCCTCGTCCGTCCGGATCCGGCAGAGCGGCCGGCTCGCCGCCTACGCCACCCGTGACCTGCGGGTCCGCGTCTTCGCCCAGTTGCAGCGGCTGAGCCTGGACCACTACACCAGCGAGAAGGCCGGGGTCACGCTCACCCGGATGACCTCGGACGTGGAGGCGTTGCAGCACCTGCTGTCCGAAGGGTTCGCCCAGTTCCTCATCCACGGGCTCACCATGGTCGTGGTCACCACGATCCTGGTGCACTACGACGCCACGCTCGCGGTGATCACCCTGGTCCTGGTGGTGCCGCCGCTGCTGCTGCTCACGCTCTGGTTCCGCGGGGCCGCCGACGTCGGCTACCGGCGGCAGCGCGACACCATCGCGGCCCTCTTCACCCACCTCTCCGAGAGCCTGTACGGCGTACGCGTCATCACCGCCCACAACCAGCAGGACCGCAGCGTCACCGGGCACCGCGAGGTGGTCGGCGACTACCGTGACGCGAACGACCACACCGGACGGATCAGCGCCCTCTACGGCCCCGGCACCTCGGTGATCGGCCTGCTCGGGCTGGCCGCGCTGCTGCTGATCGGCGGCCACATGGTGCTCGACGGCACCCTCACCATCGGCGAGCTGACCGCGTTCGTGCTCTACCTGAACGCGTTCTTCCAGCCGGTCCAGCAGCTCGTCCAGCTCTACACCAACTACCAGCAGGCGCGCGCCGCGCTCGGCAAGCTCCGCGGGCTGCTCGGGACCGTACCGGCCGTCCGCGAGGCGCCCGGCGCGATCCCGTTGCCCCCGGCCGACGGCGCCATCGAACTGCGCGGCGTCACCTTCGGCTACGACCCGGACCGCCCGGTGCTGCGCGACGTCAGCCTGCGGATCGCCCCCGGCGAGACGATCGCGTGCGTCGGCCCGACCGGCGCCGGCAAGTCCACCCTGGCCAAACTGGTCGCCCGGCTCTACGACCCGGACGCGGGCGCCGTCCTCATCGACGGCCACGACCTGCGCGACGTCACCCTCGACTCGCTGCACCGGCAGGTCGGCGTGGTTCCGCAGGAGCCGTTCCTGTTCGCCGGGACACTGCGCGACAACATCGCCTTCGCCCGGCCGTCGGTGCCCGACGAGGTGGTGTGGGCGGCGGTCGACGCGGTCGGCCTGCGGGATCTGGTCGACCGCTCCCCCGGCGGCCTGAACACGGTCCTGCACGAGCGCGGCCAGTCGGTGTCGTCCGGTGAGCGCCAGCTGATCGCGCTGGCCCGGGTCTTCGTCGCCGAGCCGAGAGTGGTGGTGCTCGACGAGGCGACCTCCAGCCTCGATCTGCGCTCCGAACTGCGGGTGGAGGCGGCGATCCAGCGGCTCCTCGACGGCCGGACCGCGATCCTGGTGGCCCATCGGCTCTCCACGGCGCGGCGCGCCGACCGGGTGATCGTCGTCGACGACGGCGGCATCGTGGAATCGGGCACGCACGACGATCTGCTCACGGCCGGGGGCCGCTACGCGGCCATGTACTCGACCTGGGAATCACACACCATTTCCGGTACGGACGTCGCCGTCCCCGACCGCAATCGACCCCGTCCCGCGGCGCACCCGCGATCACCTGCCCATTGACGCCCCGTGCCGCGACCGCCGGGCGTTGACCGGCCGGTCACCCCCAAAACCGTCCACCCCCACATGAACAACGGCATCCACCTGCACGACACGTTGACAACGAACCAGGTTGACGGCATCCACACGAACGCGCATCCATGTTGACGGCATCCACGTTGACGACAGGCCACGTTGACGGCATCCACGCTGACGACACGCCACGTTGACAGCATCCACGCCGACGACGAGCCACGTTGACGGCATCCACGCTGACGACACGCCACGTTGACAGCATCCACGCCGACGACGAGCCACGTTGACGGCATCCACGCTGACGACACGCCACGTTGACAGCATCCACGCCGACGACGAGCCACGTTGACGGCATCCACGCTGACGACGGGCCAGGTTGACGGGCTGCCAAGGTCGGGTGACGAGAGTTGATGGGATGACAGCCGGGGCCGGTGGCCGTGCCCGTCAACTGTAGAAGCAGGGGGCTCCGTTGACGGTGCAGGAGGAGGGTTGGCCGCCCGTGCCCGTGTGGGCGTACTGGAAACGCAGCGGGGCGCTCGACCCGGCGGCGACCGGCGCGCCGGAGCGCCAGATGTAGCGGTCGCCCGACCGGCTCAGAGTGGCCTGCGGCGCGGACTCGACCCACGACGTGCGCAGTTCGCCGACCTCGTCCGGGAAGACCAGTTCGACCACCCAGTCGGCGGGCGCCGCGCCGGAGTTGGTCACCAGGACCTCGCCGATGAACTCCCGGTCGTAGGGCGCCATCACCCGGTACACGCCGGTGACCGTGGGCGTGGGCGCGGGGCTCGACGGGCGCCCGACGGCCGGCGGCCTGGTCGACGGCCTGGTCGACGGCGTCCGCACCGGGAGCCGGGTGAAGGACGGCCGAACCGCCGGCGACCGGCTCCCCGTCACCGAGGGTGCGGGCGCGGCCGACGAGGTGACCGCTGCGGGCCGCAACGGCGCGGGCAGGGTGAACCCCGGCACGGCCTCGACGGTGACGTCGTCCGGGTCCGGCGACAACAGCCGGAGCCCGGTCAGCAGGACCATGAACAGCAACAGGCCGACTGCGACGATGATCGGCAGCCAGGGCAGCGACTCCTCCAGGCCTTCCCGGAATCCGCCCTCCCGGAACGCCGTCTTTCTCATCTGTGGAAGGCCTCCATCACGGCGCAAATGTGTGAACGAGCACACACTATGCCTGGCACCCGATCGCGAATCAACAGCGATCCTTGTGACCGAGACTAATCAGTCGAGCCGGGCGAGCACCAGATCGTGCACCGCGGTCAAAAGGTCGCCGTCCCGCTCGGAATGGGCGGTCACGGTGACGGCCGCCCGCCGCCGTGGGTCGACGATCGCGTACTGGCCGTAGGCGCCGTCCATCCGGTAGGCGCCGTCCCGCTCCAGCCAGACGCCCAGCCCGTACCCGTGCTCGTAGGCGGGCCCGTGCCCGATCCCGCCGGTGCCGACGCTCTCCCCGGTCATCCGCCCCACCCAGCCGTCCGGCAGGATCCGGCGCCCCGCCCACTCGCCGTCGTCCAGCAGCAGCCGGGCGAACCGGGCCAGTTCCCCGGTCGTGAGGTGGAGCCCGCTCTCGCCGAACGGGAATCCCAGCGGGCAGGCGTGCCAGGCCGGATCGTGCAGGCCGAGCGGCCGGAACAGGCGCGGCGTCAGGAACTCCCGCAGGTCGGCGCCGGACACCCGGGCGATGACCCGTCCGACCGCGTACGGGCCCGACCCGGTGTACCGGAACCGCGTCCCCGGGGCCGCCTCCATCCGCGCGGCGACGATCTCGGCCAGCAGGTCGGGGGCGTCGATCCGCTGATGGGCGAACCACTGATGCCCGGTCCCGCTGGTCATCGTCGTCAGCTGCCGCAGCGTGACCGCCTCGAACCCGTCCGCCGCGAGCCCCCGCAGCTCCGGCAGGTGGTCGAGCAGCCGGTCGTCCAGCCCGAGCCGCCCCTCGGCCTCCGCCATCCCCAGCGCCACGGCCGTGAACGTCTTCGCCACCGAGCGCAGATCGACCCGCTCATCCGGCCGGAACCGATGCTCCACCGGTGGCCGCCCGTCCGAGTGCACATGGATCCCGTAGGTGCCGAGCCCTCGCTCCCGATCCGCCCGGACAAAGTCCTCCAGCAGCCCCGCCACACCCGCACGCTACGGCAGAGCCCGCGGACGGCAGAGCCCGCGGACGGCGGAGAACCGCCCGCGGGCCCGGATCGATGCGCTAGCCGGCGGTCCAGAACAGGGCTCGGGCGTAGCCGGCGTACAGGCCCTTCGGGTGGGCCCGGAACAGCGGCTCGGTGCCGAACAGGACCGCGTTGCCGCCGCCGGGTGTGGCGCCGGAGACGACGGCGGCCTGGCCGGCGGCCTGGGCCGGGCCGTTGGCGCCGGCCCCGGTGGGCAGCCAGTGGCCGGCGACCAGCGGGTCGGCGCCGTAGCGCTGTTCCACGGTGAAGCCGGTGCCGGTGAACCAGAGCGGCGAGTAGACGAACGAGTGCGGCGGGGAGCCCGCGCCCACGACTCCGCCCTCGTTCGTCACGGTGACCACGCCGTTGGCGTCGCTGCGGCCGGCCACCGCGGTCGCCGGCAGGACCTTCGCGGCGGCGTTGAAGGCGGCCCCGGTGGCGCCCCGGGTGAGCACGCCGCCGCCACGGGCCAGGAAGGCATCGACGGTGGCGCGGGCCGTGGGGTTCAGGGCGGTGTACGACAGGCCGGACGAGACGATCAGGGTGTCCACGCCGGAGAGGTCGGCCCCGGCGTTCAGGACCGCCGTCGACACCGTCCGCACTCCGAAGCCCATCTCGCGGAGGGCGAACAGTTCGTCCGCGGAGACGGCGGCGGCGATCACCGGCTGGTCGAACACCTCACCCTTGGTGCCACGAGGGGCGGCGCTGAATCGTACGCCCAAGGTCTTGGCGAGCGCGGTGGCCTCGGAGCGCGCCTCGGCCGGGACCACGACGGTGCCCGCGTCCGTACGCCGCAGTTTGATCCCCCGCGTGAGCAGCTCGTTGACCGCGCGCACATCGTTGCCGTCGCGCAGCGACAGGCTGAGGTCCCGCCCGCGGGGCGCGTCGACCGAGCCGGTGGGCGCGGCCCGGGTGACCGGCGACGTGTGGACGCGCGGCAGGGTGCGGAGGCTGGCGTCGACGCCTGCGCCCCAGAGCAGGCCGTGGCTCCAGCCGGAGATGTCGTACATCTGCGGCACCAGTTCGGAGATGTCGCGGCCGGCTTCGAGGAGCACGTTCGCGAGGCCGCGCTTCGGCTGGTGCATGTCGACGATGTAGGTGCCGTCCCGGTAACGATTCCCGTTCACGGTGAAGTCGTGGCGGGCGCGGGTGACGCGGACGTCGTTGGCGATCAGGTGGTCGACGAGGCGGGCGGCCGCCGGGGTGCCCGCCGGGATGACGTAGGCGCGCGGGAACGTCGTCGAGTACCGGTCCTCGGGGCCGAAACCGGGCACGAAACCGTCCGGGATCTCCGGTGACGCCTCGCCCGCCCAGCCGCGGCGGAACTGCTCGATCTGGTCGGCGAGCAGGGTGGCCCGGTTGGTGTCGGCGTAGGTGAGCGCCGCCTCGATGGTCGCGGCCACCACGTCGGTGTTGATGCCGGCGCGGCGCCGCAACTCTTCGACCGGCAGGTTGGTGTAGTCGGCGTTGTTGACCCGCAGCGGGATCTCCACGGTGTGGCCGATCGCGCCCTGGTACATCGCGTACATCGGGGTGAAGATCGGCGGCCAGTCGTCCCAGTCGCCGGGAGTGTAGTCCCGGAACGGGATGTCGGCGGCGGCCGTCTCCGGGTAGCCGAGCCGCTGGATCGCCTTCTCCATGCCGAGCGCGTTGGGCAGCGCGTGCTTGATGTACAGGTCGTACTCGTAGTTCTGCCCGTGCGGCGGGGTGGCCGGCTCGATCAGCGTGGTGCCGGTGTAGCCGTGCTCGTCGAGCATGACGAACGGCTGCGTCCCGATGACCACGTCGCGTACCGCCCGGGACTCCGGCTGCGAACCGGTCGCGTGGTCCCGGTTGATGTCGAACCCGGCGCCGTTCGCCCTGGTCCCGGCGATGCGGCCGTCCGGGTTGTTGGTGACGGTCAGGTAGACCCGGCTGCGGTCCAGGAAGTCTTCGGTCGCGGCATCGGTGGCGGTGGCCAGGCGCTCGATGACACGCAGCGCGCCGTCGGTGCCCTCCCACTCGTTGCCGTGGATGTTCGCGTTGATCCAGACCGGCGTTTTGTAACCTTTTTGGAGAGCGCGATCCCGCTTTGCGGCGGCCGGATTCTCCTCGATCAGCTCACGCCAGCGGTCCTGCCGGGCCGCCTCGCCCACCGACTCGGGGGCGGTCACCGTCACCAGGTAGAGGTCGCGGCCTCCGGCCGACTTCCCGATGATCTCCGCGGACACCCGGTCCGAGGCCTGCTGCAGCGCGTTCAGCTTCGGGGCCATCTCGTGGTACGGGATGAGGCCCAGCTTGATCGACCGGTCCTCGGGATTGTCCGGCCACACCGGCAAAGTGTTCTGCCGTGGGTAGCCCTTGCGGCTCCGGAGGCTCCACGCGGACGCGGGCTCCTCCGCAAGCAGCGTCCGCGCCGACCATCCGGCGGCCGGGTCGACGGCGGCGATCTCGTTGCGTTCCGGCCCGTTGCCGAAGTCGCGAGTCGACGGGGTGTCGCCTGGCGCGCCTGTCGCCGGGTTGGCGAGCAGGGCGATGGCGAGCAACGCGGCACCGAATCCGGTCAGGGTTCGTGACAAGTCCACAAAGCACCTCCGTTGGGGTTCCCCGACCCTCTCCGGAGCGCTGACGCATGCGCAATGATCTATCAGGTTGATTCACCATACCGTTAGGGTCATCCCCCGCACCGGCGTTTCAACGATCATCTCCATCGATCAACGTTCACGCCGCCGGCCGGCCCGCGTCAGGACGCCGGGGGCACCAAGGCGGTGTGCCGGCTCACCGGTTGATCCTCAGCAAGGTCGCGTTACATGCCCGGTCCAGCCGACCCCGGCCGACCCACAGACCCGGCCCACCACCCCGGCCGACCCACGGCCCTGGCCGGCCCACCACCCCGGCCGACCCACGGCCCTGGCCGGAGGCGCACAGACCCTCAACGGTCCGGGCGCGACCGGGATCGGCAAGAAGGCCAGGGCCCAACCCGCACGGCACCGCCGAGCCAGGCCATCCACCGCTGGAGCACGTCAGCGCCCCGCGCGGCCACCATCTCACAGCACAGGCAGGGACGCCCCCTCAACGATCCAGTCGCGACCGGGGTCGGCGGGAAGGAGACCACAGCCGGGGCCGCACGGCTGTGCCGGTTCGGGCCATCCACCCCGCTGGAGCACGTCGGCGACCTGCCCGGCCACCCGGCATGGGTCATCGAAGATGTCGCCGGTGCTGTATCGCAGAACGGTGTCGCCCGACTGAACCGCCGCGTTGTCACGCCGGTAGTCGCGCCATCGCGTCTCCGCCGGGTGCGCCGCCTGCCCGTCGAGCTCGATCCTGAGCCGCTCGCCCGGGTAGTAGAGATCGTCATACCAGTAGCCGCCGGAACGCGGGCGGCGCCACTGCCGCGCCGGGGCGGGCAGGCTGTGGGCCCTCTCGACCTCCCGGAGATAGCGCCACTCCAAGACAGAGGCGCAGCCCTCGGCCGCGTCGTCGAGCAAGGATGTCAACACCGGACGGCCGGGAACAAAGCCACGCCGCCGCAAGGCCCGGCGAAGACGGTCGGCGGTCGTCAGCCGCGCCCCGCAGGCGGCCGCGATCCAGCCCATGGCCTCCTCCGGCGGCACACCGACAGCCAGGTCGAGGATCGTCTCCTCGATCCTGGTCTGTGGTGGCTGTCGGCTCGGATGCCGCCGCTCCCGGACGTGCCGGCAGCGGTGCACGACCACCCCACCCGGGGCGGTGACCCGACGGGCGGCCGGCACGGTGACGTGCAGCGGCCCCTGCGACGCCCGGCACAGGCCCACCTCCTCCGCCGCGGACCGGTGCGAGAGCACGGCGCCCTCTCCGGCTCGCAGCACCGCCGCCCAGCGCCACACCTCCCTCGAAACCGGGCCGGTGAAGGTTGCATAGACGCCCGCGAACAGCCGCTGCCACCGCCCGGACCGCACCCGGTGCGTGATCTCTGCCAGCGTCATGCCCGCCCGTAAGGCCTGGGCCCGGGTCACGACGCCGCGCTGCTCTCGTCCGATGTCTCCGCGATCCACCCGATCAGGTTCGCCGATCCGCGCCCTGCACGCTTTCGTGCCTGTGGACAGGACGCCGATGTGGACAACCTGCGGTGTGGCGGATCCGGGACATCACTCGGTGCGTTCGCTCGGCCGTCCTCGTGGAGGATTCGTGGCGCCCCGAAAGCCCCGATATTCCACACCACAACTGAAAATCCCGCACCCGATCACCGTGAGTAATCATGCGCACGATGCCTGCCGCCAGGAGCGAGGCCAAAGGCCAGGCCCGGGCCCGGCCAGGGACGGGGCCCGGCCAGGGCCAAGGGCGGGGGCGAGGCGGGCCAAGGGCGGGGGCGAGGCGGGGCAAGGGCGGAGGCGGGGCAAGGGCGGAGGCGGGGCAAGGGCGGAGGCGGGGGGAGGGCGGAGGCGGGGGCACGGGCGGAGGCGGGGCGAGTGCGAGTGCGAGGGCGGGGGCGAGGCGGGGCAAGGGCGGAGGCGGGGGGAGGGCGGAGGCGGGGGCACGGGCGGAGGCGGGGCGAGTGCGAGTGCGAGTGCGAGGGCGGACTCAGGACTGGGGCTGGGGACGGGGCTGGGACCAGGAAGGAAGGTCAGGGCTGGGAACGGGGCGGGGCAAACCCGCAAGGACAAGGCTGGAAACGGGCCGGGGCGAAACCGGGAGGGCAGGGCCGGGGGCGTCAGGGGACGGCGGGGGCCAGGGAGAGGGTTCGGCGGGCTTCCCGGATCACGGCCAGGTCGACCATGCGGCCGCGGGCGTCCAGGCAGACGCCACCGCCGGCGGATTCGAAGCGGGTGATCAGGTCGCGGGCGGTGGCGATCTCCTCGGCGGTCGGGGTGAAGACGTCGTGGACGACCGGGATCTGGGCCGGGTGGATGCAGGCGCGACCGCGGAAGCCGAGGCGCTTCAAGGCGAGCGTCGAGCGGCGCAGCGCGTCCAGGTCACGGAAGTCGGTGGTCACCGCGGCGGCGGGTGGCTCGATTCCGGCGGCCGCCGAGGCGAGGACGACGCTCGATCGTACGAAAAGAAGCTCTTGATCTTGATCTCCGGGGGTGATGCCCAGCTCGGCGCTGAGGTCGGCCTCGCCGATCTGCAACCGGGTGACGCGAGGCGCCGACGCGATGGCCGCTGCGGCGAGGATCGCCTGCGGGGTCTCCAGGAGGGGTACGAGGCCGACCGCCCCCGCCGGATCGTGCTCGTCGAGCAGCCCGCCCAGGCCGGTGAGCTGGTCCAGGGAGGCTTTCGCCACGACCAGGCCGCGCAGCGCGGGAGTGGGGACGGCATGGGCGTCGCCGCGCAGCGCGGGAGTGGGGACGGCATGGGCATCGCCGCGCAGTGCGGGAGTGGGGACGGCATGGGCATCGCCGCGCGGTGCGGGGGCGATGACGGCGCGGGCGTCGTCGAGCCCGTCCGGCCCGGAGTTGACCCGTACCCAGACCGGCGCGCCGGCCGGCAGCGACCGCAGCCACTCGGCGACCGTGTGGCGGGCCGCCTGCTTCTCGCCGGGCGGGACCGCGTCCTCCAGGTCGACGATGAGCGCGTCGGCGCCCCGGGTCAGGGCGGCGGCCAGCATCTTCGGCTGGTTGCCGGGGACGTACAGGAAGGATCTCATCCGATCGTCGCCGTCCCGGACAGCAGCGCGCGGGCGATGACGACGCGCTGGATGTCGTTGGTGCCCTCGCCGATCATCATGAGCGGGGCGTCCCGGTAGAGGCGTTCCACCACGAATTCCTTGGAGTAGCCGTAGCCGCCGTGCACCTGCATCGAGTTGAGTGCACAGAACACGGCGGCCTCGGAGGCGAACGCCTTGGCCATGCCGGCCTCCATGTCGACGCGGTGGCCGCCGTCGGACCGGGACGCGGCCCAGTAGACGAGCAGCCGGGCGGCCTGCACCTGGGCAGCCATCTCGGCGATTTTCAGCTGGACCGCCTGGAAGTCGCCGATCGCCTTGCCGAAGGCTTTGCGCTGGCCGGCGTACTTGAGGGCCTCGTCGTAGGCGGCCTGGGCGATGCCGAGGGCGCGGGCGGCCACGTTGATCCGGCCGGTCTCCAGGCCGGAGAGCACCTGCTGCATGCCGCGGCCCTCGACGCCGCCGAGCAGCTGGGTCGCCGGGACGCGGACGTCCTCCAGCAGCACCTCGCACGACTCGGTGCCCTTGTAGCCGAGTTTCGGCAGGTCACGTTCGACGGTGAAACCGGGGGTGCCGGCCTCGACGAGGATCACCGACATGCCCTTGTGCGCGGGGGCCGCGGCCGGGTCGGTCTTGCAGAGAACGGGCAGCGGGTCGGCGTACCGGGCGTTGGTGATCCAGGTCTTGCGACCGTTGAGGACGTAGTGGTCGCCGTCGCGAACGGCCGTCGTGGCGATTCCCTGCAGGTCGGTTCCGGCATCCGGTTCGGTCAGAGCGATTCCGGTACGCCGTACGCCGCTGGCCAGATCAGGCAGGTAGCGCGACTTCTGGTCGTCGGTGCCGTGCCGGGCGATCAGCCAGCAGGACAGCGAGTGGCTGCCGAGGATGCCGGCGATGCCCATCCAGCCCTTGGCGATCTCCTCGAAGGTGAGCGCGAAACTGACCATGTCGGCGCCGAGCCCGCCGTACTCCTCGGGGACGGTGAGACCGAACAGGCCCAGCTCACGCATGGTCTCGACGATCTCGGTGGGGTACCGTCCGGACGCCTCCCACTCCTGCGCCACCGGCCGGATCTCACGGTCCACGAAGTCCCGGAGCACGTCGCGGAACATCCGCTGCTCGTCGTTCAGGTCAAAGTCCATCGTCACTCCCTGTGAAGACCGGTGGTTCGGAGCCCTCGACGAGGCGGACGGGCTGGTCGCATCGCGGGTCGGGGATGCCGGTGAGGTGGGTGAGCACGACCGGGCCCTCGGTGAGGCGGACCCGCGCGAGCACGAACGGTTCGTCGGCGCGGTGGACGACGGTGAAGCTGTCCACGGTTCCGGTGCCGGCCGCGTCCACCTCGTCCGGCCGGTCGCCGCCGCACGTGACACAGATCGGGCGTGGATAGTGCTGATAGGACCCGCAGGTCGTACAGTGCTGGATTTTCACCGGTCCGCTCCCAGGATCACCGTGGCGTGGCTGGAGAAGATGCCGCCGGTGCCGTGTGCGAGGGCCGTCGACGCGCCCGGCACCTGCCGGTCGCCGCATTCGCCGCGCAGTTGCCGGACCGCCTCGACCAGCAGCAGCACCCCGAACTGGCCGGGATGGCAGTAGGCCAGGCCGCCGCCGGTGGTGTTGTGCGGCGTGGTGACGGCCAGCCCCTCGCCGGGCGCCGCGAATCCGAGCGCCTCGAGGCCGAGCGGCACCGAGACGGTGAACGCGTCGTACAGCTGCACCACGTCGATGTCGGCCGGGGTCAGCCCGGCCCGGGCGAAGGCGCGCCGGCCCGAGTCGATCGCCCCGGTGCGCAGCAGGTCCGGTTCGCTCGCCATGCCGGTGTGGGTCAGCGCCTCGCCGTAGCCGAGCACCTCGACCGGGCGTTTCGGCAGGTCCCGGGCGCGTTCCAGGGAGGTCAGGACGATCGCGCCGCCGCCGTCGGTGACCAGGCAGCAGTCCAGCCTGCCGAGCGGGCTGGAGATCTGCGGGGCGGCCAGGACGTCGTCGACGGTGAGCGCGCCTCTCCCGTACGTCCATGCCTTGGGGTTGATCTGGGCCCGCGCCCGCGCGGCGACGGCGACCGACGCGAGGTCCGCCCGGGTCAGGCCGTGAACGTGCAGGTAGCGCTGGGCGACCATGGCGTAGTAGGAGATCGGGTAGAGCGGCTGGTAGGGGGCCTCCCACTCGGCCTCGGGGGTGCCGTCGTCGTGGACGGCGGTCAGTTTGCGGCTGCGGGCCGAGCGCTGGTCCGAAGCGTAGGAGATCACCACGGTGCTGCACTGACCCGCGGCGATGGCCTGGGCGGCGCGGGCCACATACATCTCGAAGACCGCGCCCCCGGCGAAAGTGGAGTCGCACCAGGACGGTTTCAGGCCCAGCCAGTCGGCGAGCTGGGTGGCCGAGAAGCGTGCGATGCCGTTGGTGGCGATCCCGTCCACATCGGCCAGGGTGAGCCCGGCATCGTCGAGCGCCCGGGTGACCGCCTGGGTCTGCAACTCCAGGATCGACTTCCCGGTGGCGCCGAGGTCGCATTCGGCGGCGCCGGCGATGGCGACCCCGGTCATGGCAGGGTCAGTGTCGCGGAGGCGGGGGCCACCGCGATCCGGCCACCCTCGACGACCTCGACGCGCAGGTCGACCTCGACCGTGCCGGCCTCCTCACGGACGACCGTGCCGACGCAGCGGATCGTCTCGCCGGCGAAGACCAGGCTCTTGAACCGGAACGACAGGGCGGTGATCACCGCGTCCGGGCCGAACCATTCACGCAGGGCGATCGCCAGGTGGGCGCCGAACACCTGACCGTCGACGACCGGCTTGTCGAGGCCGCGTTCGCGCAGGTAGTCGGCGTCGTAGTGGAGTTTGTGCCAGTCCCAGGTCGCGCCGGCGTACGCGATCATGTCGGGCAGTTCGATCTTCTGCTCTCTAACGAGCGACATAGATCAGCGTCTCCTCGTTGACGGCCAGGACGCGGCCGGCCTGGTCGGTGTAGGTGGCGACCGAGGTGACGATCAGCATCGTCTTGCCACCGCCGGTGACCCGCTCGGTCATGTCGGCCAGCTTCCAGCGGGCGGTGATCACGTCGTCCGGGCCGACCGGGCGCTCGAAACGGTAGGCGTTTCCGCCACGGACCAACCGGGTGCCCGGTACGTCCAGATGCCACCCGTGACCGGCGTAGCCGTCGGCGTCACGGGGCAGGCCGGCGTACTGGTTGGTCTCGCAGATCAGCGTCGGCGGGGCCACGTCGCCGGCCAGGTGCGCCGGGTCGGTGTCGCCGGTGGCCAGCGCGAAGTAGCGGATCGCGGCCCGGCCCAGCGGTTCCGGCGCGGTGTAGACCCGCTCCTCCCCGATCCGCGCCGCCAGTTCCGGAGTCAGCAGCGTCACGGCAGCACCGCCGTCGGCACCGTCTCCAGCAGGAACTCCGGGCGCAGCAGGGCCGAGCAGACGACCGCGGTGACGACCGCGTTCGGGAAGTGCTTCTCCCGCAGGGCGACCGTGCGCGGATAGTCGGCGACCGCGTCCGGGGTCAGGTATTCGACCAGGTGGACCACGTTCTCGCCGGTGCCGCCGGCCTCGGCCAGGACCGTCTCGATGCTGCGGTAGACGTACTCGGCCTGGGCGACCAGGTCGCCGGCGTGGATCGCCTGCTGGCTGACCGGGTCGAGCGCCCCGAACCCGGCCAGGTAGACGGTGTTCGCCGCCCGTACGGCCGGTTTGTAGGTGAGCGTGTCGTAGCGGGCCCAGCCGGGGTTGAGCGCTTCGAGCGGCGGGGACGCGGCGAGCGCATCGAGCGACACCTGGGCGCCCGGCTCGACCGGGACGTCGACGAGGATGCCGGCGGCGCCCGGATGGACCGGCCCGGCGCCGAGGACCTCCCGGCGGGGCCGTCCACATCGGGGGTATTCGGCGCGGGTCGCGGTCGCCGTGTAGTCGACCGTCCGGACCAGCGCGCCGGTGCCCGAGCCGGCCACCGCCAGCAGGGCGGCGATCCGTTCCAGGCACCAGCGGTACTGGTCGCGGAAGTCGCCATCGGTGGTGTGCACGCTCGGCAGGTAGGTGACGCCGCCCGCCACCCGGATCACGTCGTCGCCGTCGGTGAACAGCGTCCCGCCGCCCGGGTGGGTGACGACCGCGACGGCGTAGGGTGCGCCGGAGCCGACGATCGACTCGACCGGAACCCGCGACACCGGCGCGCGGTGCTCCCCGAACACCGTCTTCCGCGCGGCGTCGAGTGCCGCCGGGTCGGCCAGGGCGGCGGCGGTGACGTACTCGGTCACGTGGACCACGTCGCCGATCGGCACGTCGAGCTGGTCGTAGCCGGGCACGGCCGGCAGATACACGGTCACTGGAGACACCCTTCGATCCGGTCGAGCAGTTCCGCGACATCGGCAGCCGGTGTGGCCGCTTTCGGGCCACCGGCCGCTTTCGGGCCGCCGGCCGCTTTGTCGCCAGCCGCTGTCGTCAGCGCGTCGGCGGCGGCGAAGACCTCCTCCGCGCCGGGTCCGAGGTTCGCGGCGGCCTTCGTGCGCGCTCCACCGCCGGTGGGCCGCTCCACCCGGGCGGTCCGGCCGTCGCCCTCGACCATGCCGGGCGCGTCCGCGGCGACCACGTCGGCGGCGCCGGCCCGCACGGTGATCCGGGCGGCCAGGTCCAGGATCTCCGGCCGGTCCAGGTCCTCGAACGTGTCCAGGTCCACCCAGCCGTCGACGACCATCGCGGCGACACACCAGTAGACGCTGAACTTGGCCTCGTAGGCGCTGCGCGGCCGCCGCTTCTCCGGACCACCGACGATCGGTACGGCGTCCGGGTGCAGTGTCACGGTCAGCGCCGGCGGCGCGCTCCCGGTGAACTCGCCGGCCGCGTCGATCGAGGCGTGCGTGAGCTGGCAGGCCGGGTACGGCTTGATCCCGATCCGGGTCGTCTCCCACCGCTCACCGAGTTCTCCCAGCAGGACGGCCGGGTCGGGATCGCGGGTCGTCATGGTCCGGAACAGGCCGTACTCGCCGTCGAGCGCCCCGGCCGGACCGGTCGCGCCGGCGGCGGCGAGGCGGGCGGCGAGGATGCCGTTCGCGGCGGCGGTGCCCGGATGCAGTTGCTTGGTGCTGGCCGGGCTGTGCAGGAACTCCAGCAGTCCGCTGGCCCCGCTGGCCGCGATCCCGATGGCGTGCGCCAGCCGCGTCTCGTCGAGGCCGATCAGCTTCCCGGCGGTGACGGCCGCGCCGACGACCCCGCACATCGAGGTGGCGTGCAGCCCGCGCGCGTGGAATCCGTGCGGCGCCGACGCGCCGAGGCGGCACACGACTTCGAGACCCGCGACCAGCGCGGTGATCATCTCACTGCCGCGCGCCCCGGTCTGTTCTCCCACGGCAAGAGCCACCGGTACGGTCACCGCGCTCGCGTGCACCAATCCGCCGGCGTGGGTGTCGTCGAAGTCGAGCGCGTGTACGGCGACGGCGTTCCCGAACGCGGCCGCGACCGCGCCGACCCGCTCCCCGCTGAACAGCCGGGCCTCGGGCGGGCCGCCGAGCCCGCGCGCGACGGTGAGCGCGGGTTCGGCGGCGCCGCGTCCGATGCCGGCGACCGCACAGCCGACAGCGTCGATCAGATGCTCGCGGGCCGCCTCGACAACCGCGTCCGGCAGCGCCGTGCAGTCAAGCCCGGCAACCCATCGAGCCAGCACCACCGCCGCCGGCTCAACTCCACCGAGGTCAAGTCCACCCGAATCAACCACAGCCGAATCAATCCCGACTGAATCAACCACAGCCGAATCAACCACAGCCGAATCAACCACGGCCGAATCAACCACGGCCGAATCAACCACGGCCGAATCAACCACGGCCGAATCAATCCTGACTGAATCCAGTCCAGTCGAGTCAACATTGATCGCTCCCGCATTGACGGGATCCACATTGACTCGCTCAACATTGACGCCGTCAGAACGATCCGCGCGTGTCACTCGGGGGCCTTGCCGAAGGCGCCGGAGGAACGTAGTTCAGTCAAGCGGGTGTCGGAGTAGCCGAGGAGTTCGGCGACGTACCCCAGGTCTTCTCCCCGGCGCGGAGCGCGGCGGTAGGCCGGCGGCGCGTCGCCCACCCGGACCGGCGACGCGACCTGGCGCACGGTGCCGTAATGCGGATGTTCGGTCTCCACGACGAGCCCGCGCGCCAGGGTGTGCGGATCACGCAACGCGGCCGCCACGTCGTTGACCGGCCCGCACGGGATGCCGGCCGGTTCGAGCAGGGCCAGCCACTCGGCGGTCGCCCGCGTCGCGAAGATCTCCTCCAGCAGCGGAAGCAGCACGTCGGCGTGCGTGCGCCGATCCGCGAACGTGGCGAACCGCGGATCGCTCAGCGCGACGCCACCCGAACCGGCGGTACTCCACCCAGTGGAGACGCTCGGGTCGGCGCCACCCGAACCGGCGGTACTCCACCCAGTGGAGACGCTCGGGTCGGCGCCACCCGAACCGGCGGAACTCCACCCAGTGGAGACGCTCGGGTCGGCGCCACCCGAACCGGCGGAACTCCACCCAGCGGAGACGCTCGGGTCGGCGCCACCCGAACCGGCGGAATTCGATGGTCCGGCGGGGGTGTCCGGGGTAGGTGCGCTTTCGAGGACGGCGACCAGGCGGTGCCAGAACTTCTCCTTGGCGCAACCGACCACGACCCAGCCGTCGGCCGAGGGGAACAGCTGGAACGGGACCAGGGACGGGTGGGCGGAGTAGCGGGTCCGGGCGGGTTCGAAGCCGGCGTTCAGGTGCCAGGCCGCGGGGTAGGTGAGCATGCCGACCGCGGTGTCGAAGAGGCTCAGGTCGCAGTCCATGCCGTGGCCGTCGCGGCGGGCCGCGTGGACTCCGGCCAGCAGGGCGATGGCGGCGACGAAACCGCCGGAGTAGTCGACGATGGACAGGCCGGACTTGGTGGGTGGGCCGCCCGGTTCGCCGGTGAGCTCCATCCAGCCGGCGAGGCCCTGGAGAATGTAGTCGTAGCCGGGCTGGGCGGCGCGCGGGCCGGTCATGCCGAAGCCGGTCAGCGAGCAGCAGACGATGCTCGGGTTGATGTGTTTGAGCTGGTCGTAGGTGATGCCGATCTTCGCGGGCACGTCGCCGCGGAGGTTGGAGTAGACGGCGTCGGAGTGGCGTACCAGGTCTTCGAAGACCTCGCGGCCGGCGGGGGACGCCAGGTCGAGGGAGAGCGAGCGTTTGCCGCGGTTGAACGTCTCGAAGAACAGCGAGTCCTCGCCGTGCTGGTAGGGCGGCACGTAGCGGCCGACGTCGCCGCCGGTGCCCGGTTCTTCGATCTTGATGACGTCGGCGCCCAGGTCGGCGAGGTGGACCGAGCCGAACGGGCCGGCGCCGTACTGTTCGACGGCGACGATGCGGATGTCCTCGAGTGGCCTCATCACATGCTCCCGACGAGTTCGAGCAGGCGGTTCTGGGCGTGCCGTACCTCGTCGGCGGGCAGGCCGTAGGAGGGCGGGGAGAGCTTGATCGCGTCGGCCAGGCCGTCGTATTCGAGGATCCGGGCGGCGCAGTGTGCGGGGGTTCCGGCGATGGTGAAGGCGTCGACCATCGCGTCGGGGATCAGGTCGCCGAGGGAGTCGGCGGGGCGGCCGGAGCGCAGGGCTTCGGAGGCGGCCTCGCAGACGTCGGCGAATCCGGCGGCGCCGAACATGTCGGCGTAGGAGCGGACCGAGGCGTAGAAGCCGACCACGTTGGCGGCGCGCCGGCGGGCGGCGGCCGCGTCGTTGTCGACCGAGCAGCAGGCGGCGGCGACCACGTCGAAGCCAGGCACCAGACGGGCCGCAGCCGAACTGGAGCCCGCAGAGGAGGAGCCCGCGGCCGGCAAGCCCGCAGAGAAGGAACGGGCGAGGCCGGAACGCAGCGCCGGCCAGATGCGTTCACGCAGTTCAGCGGGCGGGCACAGCTCGTGGGCGATCCACCCGTCGGCGACCTCACCGGCGAGCGCGACCATGCCGGGCCCGACCCCGGCCAGATAGATCGGAAGGTGCGGGCGGACCGCCGGATAGGGCCGCCGCCAGCCGCGCACCCGGATCGAGCGGAGCCCCTTGTGGACGATCGGGTCGCCGCCGGCCAGGACCGCGCGGACGATGGCGACCGTGTCACGCAGCCGGGGCAGCGGCCGGTCGAAGGAGACGCCGTGCCAGTCCTGGTTGAGCCGGGCCACCCCGGTGCCGAGGCCGAGCCGGAACCGGCCTTCGGACAGTTCGTCGAGGTCGGCGGCGGCGAGCGCGGTCAGCATGGCGCTTCGGGCGAAGGCGAGCGCGATGCCCGTACCGATGCCGATGCGAGAGTGACCACCGGCGTCCTTGCCGGTTCCGGCGGCGAGTGCGGAGGCTGTTACGAAGGCGCTGCGGTGCAGCTCGGGGGCCCAGACGACGCCGGCGCCGGCGGTCTCGGCGGCCCGGGCGGCGCTGACCAGCTCGGCCATCGTCTCGCCCCAGGGCTGCACGTCGAGGCGCATCTACGAGACCTCGGAGGAGGGGCCGTGGCCGCGCTTGTAGGTGAGCATGGTGCGGGTCCAGGTGATGACGTCGACGCCGTCCTGGTTGAAGCCGGTGGTGAAGACCTTGACGATGCCCGCGTACGGCCGCGATTTTGATTCGCGCAGGTCGAGGACCGTGGACTTGGCGTAGATGGTGTCGCCGACGAAGACCGGGCTGGGCATGTTGATCTGTTCCCAGCCGAGGTTGGCGAAGGCGTGCTGGCTGACGTCCGGCACCGACAGGCCGGTCACGATGGCGACCGTGAGGGTGGAGTTGACCAGCAGTTTCCGGTACGGCGTACGCGCTGCGTAGTCGGCGTTGAAGTGGCTCTGGTTGGTGTTCAGCGTCAGGAGCGTGAACCACGTGTTGTCCGCTTCGGAGATGGTGCGGCCGAACGGGTGGCGGTACGTGTCACCGACGGTGAAGTCTTCGTAATAGCGGCCGAGCATGCGGCGAAGCTAGCACTTGTTTCGTACAGTGGAAAGGTGTTTCCATCTACCCCATGCTCGAAGCGTTCCTCTACCTGCACATCGTGCTCATGGTCTTCTGGCTCGGCGGGGACCTGGGAGTCTTCTACTCCAGCCGGTACGTGATCGACTCCTCGCTGACCCCGGCCGCCCGGCTCACCGCCTTGAAGATCATGCTGGGGCTGGACCTCGGGCCGAAGATCTGTCTCATCCTCTTCCTGCCCAGCGGCCTGACACTGATCTCACTGGACGCGCACGGCGGTGAGCTGTGGGGGATCCGGTTGCTGCCGTGGTGGCTGCTCGTACCGGTATGGATCGGATCGTTCGTCTGGGTCTGGCTGATGTGGACCGACCACCACGAGCCGGGGAAGCACCCGACCGTGAAGCGCGCCGACTGGGCGATCCGGATCGCCGTGGTGGCCGGCATGTTCGGCATGGGCGTCTTCACGCTGGTGGCCGCCGAGCCGTTCGGGGTCACCACGAATCCGAAGTGGCTGGGCGGCAAGGTCATCCTCTACGCCCTCGCGATCGCGGCGGGGCTGGGCATCCGGCGGCAGCTCAAACCGTTCGGCCCGGCCTTCTTCGGCAGGGTGATGGCGGGCACGGCCGGGGACGACGACGAGGCAACCGTCAAGAAGAGTGTCAACGGCTGCCTCCCGTACGTCTGGGTGATCTGGGGTTCGGTCCTGCTGGCCGGCCTTCTCGGCGTGGCCAAGCCCTTCGCGAACCTTTAGGGCCGGTAACCCAGCTGCGCGGAGATCCGGGACGCGGAGGCCAGGAGGTCGGCGACGGCCTCCTCGGTGTCCGCCTTGAAGCGCAGCGCCGGCCCGGCCAGGCTGATCACGGCCACCACCCGGGCGTCGTGGTCGAAGATCGGGGCGGCGATCGACGCGGCCCCGGCCTGGCGCTCACCGAGCGAGGTGGAATACCCCCGCTTGCGGATCGCGGCCAGGTCCTTGCGGAGCTTGGCCGGGTCGGTGATGGTCTTGTCGGTCACCGCCTCGAGCGGGTGCCGGGCGAGGTAGGCGTCGACCTCGAAGTCCGGCAGGAACGCCAGGAACGCCTTGGACGAGGCGCCGGCGTTGAGCGGGAACGGGATGCCGAGGCTCACCTCGAGGCGCAGCTCCTGGTCGGGGACGACCTGGTCCACGTAGAGCCGGGTGTCGCCGCGGCGCAGCGACAGGGTGGCGGTCTCGTGGGTGCGCTCGGAGAGGCGCTTGAGCTCGGGCGCGGCCATCGCGCGAACGTCGGTGCGGGCCAGGTACGCCCGGCCGAGGGCGACTGCGGCGTGGCCCAGCGCGTACCGCCGGGTGGCCGGGTCGACGGTGATCAGCTCTCGGCTGCGCAGCGCGGTGAGGATGCGGTGCACGGCCGCCTTGGTGAGACCGAGCGCGGTCGCGATCTCGGTCACCCCGAGATCGGGCTGATCGGTGCGGCCGAAGTAGAGCAGCACGTCCATCGCGCGCTCGACCGCGGCGATGGACCGGGACTGGCCCTCGTCCTCACTCACTGCCACTGCGAAACCCCCACGGAACAGGTACGGAACAAACTTTGCCGAACTCTAGCCTGCCATTTCGCGGTGCGAAACGCCGTACCGTTCCGCGGTTGACACGATCCTTGAGCGTCGTTACGTTCAGCGTAACGACGTTTCCTAGAGCGAAACAGTCCGCAGGAACGGAGCGTACGAGTGCCGGTCGACAGCACGACCTTCCGATCCGTGCTCGGACAGTGGCCGAGTGGCGTCTGCGTGGTGACCACGGTGGGCCCGCACGGCGTGCACGGGATGACCGCCAGTTCATTCTCCTCCGTCAGCCTCGATCCGCCGCTCGTGTCGGTCTGCCTGGGCAACCATCTGCCCAGCCGGGCGCTGCTCGGCGAGGCGGGCAAGTTCGCGATCAGCTTCCTCGGCAAGGACCAGGCGGACATCGGCCGCCGGTTCGCCGGGCAGGAGCGCGACGTCAAGAACCGGTTCGCCGGCCTGGACTGGACCACCACCGCGAACGGGTGCCCGGTGCTCAGTGACGCGGTGGCATGGCTGGACTGCACGGTCGCGCACGCGTACCCGGGCGGCGACCACACCATCTTCGTCGGCGCGGTGACCGACGCGGCCCTGCCCCGGATCACCTCGCCGCTGCTGTTCCACTCACGCAACTGGGGCCAGATCGCCGACCCGCTGCCGTCCTCGGTGAACCTCACCGTCGACGTGGCCGCCGACGACCCACTGGCCGGCGCGCTGCGGAAGGCCGGGGCCCGGGTCCGCGCCGACGGGCACTGCTTCGAGTTCTCCGCCGACGCCCCGCCCCCGCCGGCGGCCATCCGGGCCGCCAAGGAGTCCGGCGCCACCGTCATCGGGTACGTGACCGACGCCTTCGGCCCCGGCCGTGAGGACGAGGTCCTCGCCGAGGTCTCCGCCCTCACCGCACTCGGCTGCGACGAGATCGGTTGCGCCGAGTCGCTGGTCGTGCCGGCCTCGCCGTTGCAGGTCCGCCGGGTGCTCCAGGACGCCGCGGTCCGGGCCCGCCCGGCCGTCCTGCGCGTCCGCCTCTCCGGCGACAACCGCCTCGCCCTGGTCAACGCACTGGTCGCGATGAAGAGCGGGGTCTCGCACTTCGACGTCGTCGCCCCCGGCTCCGGATCGTCCGGGCTGCCGCTGGGCGACCTGCTCCACCTGTCCCGCCAACTCGAGGTCGCCGGCCCGCCCGACCTCGCCCACATCAGGGAGTGACACCATGGCCGACCGACTCATCGGCGAGAAGCTCGTCGACGACATGACCGTCGAGGAGAAGGCCCGGGCCGCCCTCGTCGAGCAGGTGTTGCCGGCGCTGCGGGCCAAGGCCGACCAGGCCGACGCCGACGGCGCCTTCCCGCGCGAGCACATCGAGCTGCTGCGCGACGCCGGCCTGATGGGCCTGATCGTCCCCCGGGAGTACGGCGGGCTCGGCGGCACCCTGCGGGACCTGGCCGCCGCCACGTACGCGATGGGCAGCGCCTGCCCGTCCACGGCGCTGGCCTTCTTCTTCCACAACACGTCGGCGTCGCGCGGCCTGCTGCCGCTGGAGGCGATCGAGTCCGGGCTGTTCTCCGAGGAGGAGACGCCGGTCGTGAAGGCGTTCGCCGAGAAGGTGCTGCGGCTGATGTCCGGCGGCACCTGGCTCGCCAACTTCGCCAGCGAGTCGGTCAAGTCGAGCGGCGCCAACATCGCGATCGCCACGACCGCCGTCCCCTTTGTCAAGGATGGCGTGAAGGGCTGGGAGCTGACCGGCGAGAAGTCGTTCGGCTGCGCCACCGGCATCGCCGACTACTACCTGGTCACGGCCCGGCTGGACGGCTACGAGACGGCCGACGGGCTGGTCATGTTCCTGGTTCCGCGCGACGCCGAGGGGGTGACCGAGCGGCCGTTCTGGAACGGGCTCGGCATGCGCGGCAGCGCCAACCACGGCATCCGGCTCGACGGTGTGTTCATCCCGCAGGAGGACGCGCTCACCGTACCGGGGGCGTTCGTGAAGATGTTGCAGTGCAGCCGCGGCAGCTTCGTCGGCAACCAGCTGGCCATCACGGCGGTCTACGTGGGCGCGGCGCAGGGCGTCTACGACGACACCCTGGAGCGGCTGACCCGCAAGACGTTCGCCGACACGGGCCGTCCGATCGCCGAGTCGCCCATGCATCAGGTGATCATCGGCGACATGACCGAGAACCTGGAACGGGCCTACCTGTGGCTGCGCCGCCAGCTGCTGCTGGAGACGTGCGAGCCGCCGATCGCCACCAAATCCGAGGTGTACGCGCAGTGGCGCATCGCCAAGGGCAGCATCTGCCAGGCCGCGTTCGACGTGGCGATCGGCGCCCTCAAGGCGTCCGGCACCTCCAACGCGACAATGAACGGCACCGTCGGCCGCGCCCTGCGTGACCTGGCGATGGGCCTGGTCATGACGTTCCCGCCGGAGCGCGGGCGCCTGGAGGCCGCGTCGGTGATCACCAGCAACCGGGCGAACGATCTCTTCGCGAGCGTGGCCAAATGACCAAAGACCTCATCAACGGTACGTGGAGAGCGTGCACGATTCCGGTAGGAGTGGATCTGGAGAACCCGGCCACCGGAGAGGTGACCGGCCCGGCGCTCGGCTCGTCCCGGGCCGGGGTCAAGGAGGCGCTCGCCGCGGCGGACGCCCTCGGCTCCTGGGACCTGCCCGCCGCCGACCGTGCCGACGTCCTGGACCGGATCGCCGCCGCGGTCGGCGCCGCCGCACCGGAGATCGTGGCGCTGGAGTCGCGGGCCACCGGCGTCCCGATCCGGCAGACCACCCCGCTCGGCATGATCCTGGCCGGGGCGTTCGCACTGGCGGCCGGGCAGCTCCGGGCCGGCATCCTGACCTCGACGGCGACCCGCGAGGACGGCCGCGAGGTGCTGGTCGAACGCCTCCCCTGGGGCCCGGCCGCCTGCCTGGTCCCGTGGAACGCACCGGCCCCGATGGCCGCCCACAAGGTCGCCAACGCGCTGGCCGCCGGCTGCCCGACCATCCTCAAACCGAGTGAGTACGCGCCGTACGGCACCGAGCGCCTGGCCGAGGTGATCGACACCGTCCTGCGCGAGGCCGGCGCCCCGGCCGCGCTGTTCCAGCTGCTGCACGGCGGCGCCGCGGTCGGCTCGCAGATCGTCTCGGATCCGCGGATCCGGGCCGTCTCGTTCACCGGCGGCCTCGGCGGCGGCCGGGCGGTCGCGGCCGCCTGCGCCTACGACATCAAGCCGGTGCAGCTGGAACTCGGCGGCAACAACGCGCTGATCGCCCTACCGGACGCCGACGAGGACGCCGTGGCCCGCGCCGCCGCCGACCTGCTCACCACCCTGAACGGGCAGTGGTGCCGGGCGCTGGGCCGCCTGATCGTCCCGGCCGGCCGGGAGGAGGCCGTCGCCGCCGCGGTGCTGGCCCGGATCGACGGGCTGCGGACCGGCGACCCGGCCGACGAGGCCACCGACTACGGGCCGTTGATCCATTCCGGACACCGGGCCACCGTGGTGAAGGCCCGCGACGACCTGCGTGGCACCCTGTTCGAATCCGCCCTGACCGGCCCGGGCAACACCCTGGCGCCGTCGCTGGTGGTCGGCGCCGACCCGGCCCGCACCACCGACGAGATCTTCGGCCCGGTCGCCGCGGTGCACGGCTATCAGACGGTCGACGAGGCGGTGGCGCTGGCCAACGGCACCCGGTACGGCCTGGAGGGCTACGTCTTCGGCGCCGACGAGGAGGCCGCCCTGGCCGTCGCGAAACGGGTCCGGGCCGGCGAGGTGAAGGTCAACGGTTCCTCGATCATGAGCCTGCACCTGTTCACGCCCCGTCCGGCCTGGGGGATCTCCGGCTACTCGGAGGAGGGCACCGCCGAGACCCTGCTGTTCTTCACCAACCCGCGCGTGGTCGGTGTGGAGAACGGCTTCGCGCTGCACAGCCGGTCGTGACCGGTTTCTTTCAGGCGAGGAAGATCCAGTCATGACTGCCACCGCACTGCGCGCGATTCTCGCGTCCGGCCGGGTCACCCACGTGCCCGGCGTCTACGACCCGGTCACCGCGGCGCTCGCCGTGGCGGCCGGCCACCGGGCCGTGCACCTGTCCGGCGCGGCCGTCTCGGCGATCATGCTGGGCCGGCCCGACCTCGGGTTCGTGCACGCCACCCAGATCGCCGACCGGGCATCCACCCTGGTCCCGGCTCTGGGCGGCATTCCGCTGATCGCCGACGCCGACACCGGGTACGGCAACCCGCTGCACGCGGTGTGGACCGCGCTCTCGTACGCCCGGGCCGGGATCGCCGGGCTGCACCTGGAGGATCAGGTCAGCCCGAAACGGTGTGGGCACCTGGCCGGCAAGGAGGTGATCCCGATCGGCGAGGCGGCCGCGAAGATCACCGCCCTGGCCGATCAGGCGCCGCAGATCGTGGTGATCGCCCGCACCGACGCGTACTCGATCCTCGGCCTGGACGAGACGATCGTGCGCTGCCGGGCGTACGCCGAGGCCGGTGCCGACGCGGTGTTCCCCGAAGGTGTGGACAGCCTGGCCGACCTCGCCCGCATCGGTGCCGCGATCCCCGGCGTACCGATCGTCGTCAACCGCAGCGAGGCCGGCGGCGAACGCCCGGCCCTGACCGACGCCGAGCTCGCCGCGGCCGGTGTCCGTCTCGTCCTGCACCCGGTGTCCGCGCTGCTCGCCGCCATGCGGGCGGCGTCGCTGACCTACCGGGCGATCGCCGACCACGGCACCGCCGAACCGGTCGACCGGATGCCGTGGGCCGCGTTCACCGCGCTGGTCGGCCAGGACGAGGCGCTCGACCTCGACGCCCGCTACGTACCGAAAGGTTTGCAGACGTGAACCGCATCCTGGTCGCCGGCGCCGGGCCGGTCGGTCTCACCGCGGCCCTGGCCCTGGCGCGGCGCGGCTTCGCCGTGACCGTCCTCGAGTCCGGGGACGCGCTGGCCGCCGAGTCCCGCGCGTCCACGTTCCATCCGCCCACCCTGGAGATGCTCGACGATCTCGGCGTCGGCGCCGAACTGCACGAGCGGGGGCTGCTGTCGCCCACGTTCGCCTACCGGGACCGGCGCGAGGGACTGATCGCCATGCTGGACCTGGCGGTTCTCGGTGACGACACCCGTTTTCCGTACCGGTTGCAGTGCGAGCAGTCGAAGCTCACCCCGATCCTGCTCGACCACCTGCTGCGGTACGAGAACTTCGGGATCGAGTTCGGTTTCCACGTAACCGAAGTGGCCCAGGACAGCGGGGTCACCGTCACCTCCGCCGACGGCCGCACCGTCCACGGTGACTGGCTGATCGGGGCGGACGGCGCGCACTCGTCGACCCGGCGGGCCACCGGCGTCACCTTCGACGGCATCACCTATCCCGAGCGTTTTCTCGTCGCATCGGTCGACGAGGAACTCATTGACTGGCTCGACGACCTTGCCTCCGTCAACTATGTATTCGATCCAGTCGAGTGGTGCGTGTTGCTGCGAACCCCCGACCACTGGCGGGTGCTGCTGCCCACCCCGTCCGAGACGCCCGACGAGCAGGAGTACGAGCGTCTCGGCGCCCGCCTGCGCGGCGTCCACGACCCGGGCCGGCCGTGGCGGGTGGCGCACGCCAGCATGTACCGCGTCCACCAGCGGGTCGCCACGTCCTTCCGTACCGGGCGGGTCCTGCTCGCCGGCGACGCGGCGCACGTCAACAACCCGCTCGGCGGGCTCGGCATGAACTCCGGCATCCACGACGCCGTCGCCTATGCCGCCGCCATCGCGACCGGCGACGACGCGGCGATCTGGGCGGCCGCCACCGACCGGCGGCGGATCGCCCTGGAATACGTGCAGAGCGTCTCCCACCAGAACTACGAGCGCCTGCGCGCCACCGACCCGGACGCCCGCGCCGCCCACCTCGACGGCCTGCGCGCCATCGCCGCCGACCCGGCCCGCGCCCGCGAGTCCCTGCTGCGCAGCTCCATGATCGCCTCCCTGCGCCCGGTCGCCGCATGACCCCGCCCAGTTCCCCGAGCCCTCCCCACATCGCCACGGCCGCTCACCCGAGCTCTCCTCACACAACGGCCGGCCCGGGGGGTGACCAGATGAGCGGGGCGGGGACGATCGCCCGGGAGAATCCCGCCCGTACCGATGAGATCGTCGGGGTGGTTCGGGAAACGGCGCCGGAAGCGGTCGACCTGATCGTCCGCGAAGCGGACGCGGACCAGCGCGGATGGGCGGCACGCGGATTGCCGGACCGGCTGGCCGCGCTGGCGCGCGTCGCCGCCGCGATCGAGGACGCGACGCCCGGGCTGGCCACGCTTCTGGCGCGCGAGTCCGGCAAGGTGGTCGGCGACTGCCGCGGTGAGCTGGGCTTCGCGGTCCGCTATCTGCGGTGGGTGGTCGAGCATGCCCCTTCGGCGTACGCGGACCGCGTGCTCGACGACGACCTGGGCAGGATCGTCGAGCAGCGGAAACCGTACGGTGTCGTGGCCGCCGTCACGCCCTGGAACGCGCCGGTCATCCTGGCCATGCTCAAGATCGCGCCGGCGCTGGCGGCCGGGAACGCGATCGTGGTGAAACCGTCGCCGCTCGCGCCGCTGACCATTTCGCGGGTGGTGGACCTCTTCGACGCGCCGGTCCGGGTGGTGCATGGCGGGGCGGAGACGGGCGCCGCACTGGTCGGGCACGAACTGGTGCGGAAGGTGGCGTTCACCGGCGGCGCGGCCGGCGGGCGGGCGGTGGCGACACTGGCCGGCGACCGGCTCACCCCGAGCGTCCTGGAGCTCGGCGGCAACGATCCGGCCGTCTTCCTGGACGACGCGCCGTTCACCGACGACGCGATGGACCGGCTCGTGATGGCCACCTTCGCGACCAGCGGGCAGGTCTGCATGGCGGCGAAGCGGCTCTACGTGCCGTCGTCGCGGCTGTCCGCGTTCGTCGGCGCCTACCTGGCCGCCGCCGACCGGGTTCTGGTCACCGGCGATCCGCTCGCCGACGGCGTGACCATGGGCCCGGTGATCTCGGGTGCCGCCCAGCGGGCCGCGCTCGCCCTGCGCGACTCCGGAACCGTGCACGATCTCGGGCGGTTCGACGGGGATCCGGCGAGCGGCTACTTCGTACGGCCGGCGCTCGTCGTGGAACCGGACCCGGGGTCGCCGCTGGTCGTCGCGGAACAGTTCGCGCCGGTGGTGCCGGTTCTCGGCTATGCCGACGAGGAGTCGGTGCTGGCCGCCGCGAACGCCGGGGAGCTGGGGCTGGGCGCGTCGGTGTGGAGCGCCGACGAGGAGCGGGCGTTCGCGTTCGCGCGGCGGTTCGAGGCCGGGTTCACGTTCGTCAACACGCACAACCGCACCGGCATGAGCCTGCGCGCCCCGTTCGGCGGGGTGAAGCGCTCCGGCTGGGGCCGCGAGTACGCCCACGAGGGGCTCGCCGAATACGTCCAGACCTGCGTCATCCACGCCCCGGCCGCGTTCCGGCCGGGCGCCGCGGTGACCGGGGGCGGGCCGTCGGCGTACCCCGCGGGGTGAAGTCCGTCATGCGAGGGCCCGCATGACGGAACACCGAGACGCCGCGAACCGTGGCCCGGTGCCGGGCGCCGAAGAGAGGGCGGTCGCCGGGCGTGGGTCACGGTTCGCGGTCCCGGCACCGGTCCGGCGGGGTCGTCGGTCCCACCCGCCGGACCGGTCACCGACAACAGTCCTGCGCTTTCCAGGAGCCGTTCATGAAACTGGTCCGCGGGTTCGCCGTCGCGGCGGCGACGTTCTGTCTCGCCGGCTGCACCTGGCTGGAACCGCCGGTCGACGCGTCCGACATCGCCGACCCGGTGCTCGGGCCCGGCGAGGAACTGGTCGGGGCGATTCCGGGGCCGGGCACGCCCGCCTACCGGTTCTCGTTCGGGGGCAGCGCCTGCGACTCGGCCGAAGGGGTGGTCGACTGGGCGGGCCAGGCGATGTCGATGGCGATCACCGGAGCCGGCCCCGAGGCCGGGACCAGCATCTCGCTGCGGGTCCTGCTGCTGCCGGAGTCCTCCTGGTTCCGGGTCGTCACCTCCCCGGCCGAGATCGGCCCGGTGCTGGACATGCCGTCGGGCTGGATCGCCTTCGACCCGTCCCGGGTCGATGACTTCGCCGAGTCCGGGAACACGGTCGGTGACAGCGGCGACCACGACCCGATCCAGCTCACGAAACTCCTCGAAGCGTCGAACGGGGTGGCCCGGGCCGGGCACCGCAGATATTCCGGAACGCTCGACCTGACGAAGGCGACCGGCACCCTGCTGCTGTCCGCCGAGAAGATCAGGAAGCTGGGGGACGCGGCCGCGGCGGTGCCGTTCACGGCGAGCGTCGACGCGGCGGGCCGGCTCAGCGCGCTGACCGCCGACATCCCGGCGGTGGGCGGGCAGGCCGGGGGCACGTGCCGGATCGCGCTGGACGACTACGGCAAGGCCCCGACCCCGAAGGAGCCCCCGGCCGACGAGCGGGGCGACGCGGACGAGGACCGGATCTACGAGATCCTGAACAGCTGACCCGCGTCGCCGTTCACCACCGGGCCGTCAGCGCGGGAATCGTGCGCGAGCTGCGGCTTTCCGCGTACGGATCAGGGTTGGGTGTAGTCGACGACGGCGCGTGAGGTGAGCAGCGGGCGCAACCACGCGCCGAGCTCGAGATGGGCCGGATGTGCCTGGTAGGCGCGCAGATCGTCGGTGTCGCGGTGCGTGGTGCGCAGGTGCAGATCCCAGGAGACCTCGGTGCGGAGCTCGTCGACGTGGGCCTCCAGGGAACGGATTTCCGGAACGGCATCGCCAAGGTCTTCCAAACGCAACTTCGCCTTGGCAGCATCCCCGGGATCGGCAAACCTCATCAGTACGACATGCACCAGCACCGCGCGCCCCCAAAATATCTTTGTCATCAAGAGAAACACCTGTTGCGAAGGTGGCACCCAAGTGTAGTTTTGGGAAACGCCGTTTCGCTAGGGGGAACCCGGATGCCCGGTTCTGTTCGTGTCGCCGCCGCCCAGATCGAGGCCGGCCAGGACGTCACCGAGAATCTCGCCGCCTGTCTGCGGGTCATCGACGCCGCGGCCGAGCAGCGGGCACAACTCGTGGTCCTGCCCGAGTTCTGCAACCATCTCTCCTGGTACGCGTCTCGCGCCCAGGCGCACGAGCGGGCCACCCGGCCCGGCGGCGAGTTCCTGACCGCCATCGCCGAACGAGCCCGCCGGCACGGCATCTGGATCAAGATCAACCTCACGCACGCCCACCCGGACGGGACCACCGGCGGCACCAACTTCCTGTTCGACCCGGCCGGCGAGGTCGTCGGCACCTGCGACAAGCAGACCCTGATGGGCGCCGAGAACGACTTCCTGGAGCCGGGCGCCACCGTCGGGCCGGTGATGGAGACGCCGCTCGGGCGGATCGGGATGTACGCCTGCATGGAGGGCGTCATCAACGAGGTCGCCCGCGGACTGGCCCTGCGCGGCGCGCAGGTGCTGCTCAACAGCCTGAACAGCTTCGCTCTCGACGAGGCCGACCTGCACATCCCGGTCCGCGCCGCGGAGAACAAGGTGTGGGTGGTCGCCGCCAACAAGGTCGGGCCGCTGCTGCCGCGTGACGAGCTGCCCGCGATCGCCGAACGCCTCGGGGTGCCGCCGGAGTGGCTGCACGGGGCCGGCGAGTCGCAGATCGTCGCACCGGACGGCACAGTGGTCGCGAAGGCGCCACGCACCGGCGAGGCCGTGGTGGTCGCCGACATCGACCCCACGCTGGCCGACGACAAGCGGCGTCCGGACGGGACGGACATCTTCGCGACCCGGCGCCCCGAGTTGTACGGGCCGATCGGCGAGCCGCCCACCGGACGCCGCCGCCCGCCCGGGGCGCCGGTGCTGCGCAGCGCGGTGGTCCGCGACCCGGCCCTCCTGCGCGACGCCGTCGACAAGGGCGCCCAGCTGGTGGTGATGCCGGAATCGGCCGGCGACCCGGCGGCGCTCGCGGCGGCCCTCGACGGAACGGACGCCCACGTCGTCACCACCGCGCTGGAGAGCGGTGTCCCGACCGGCCTGCTGATCTCTCGGGACGGCATCGTAGCGCGGCAGCCCCGCCTGCACGGCCGGCCCGGGGACATCGGCCGGTCCAGCGAAACCGGCACGCCCAGCGAAACCGGCACGCCCAGCGAAACCGGCACGCCCAGCGAAACCGGCACGTCCGGCGAAACCGGCACGTCCGGCGCGTCCGGCACGCCCAGCGAAACCGGCGCGTCCGGCGCGGGGATCGTCCCGATCGACCTGGAGTGGGGCCGTCTGGCGATCATCGCCGGTGACGACGCGCTCTATCCGGAGACGTTCCGGCTGGCCGCGTTGCTGGACACCGACGTGGTGGCGGTGCCCTATGACGCGCAGGAGGACTGGGAGCTGGCCCTCGGCCTACCGGAGCGCGCCGCCGAGAACCGGCTCAACCTGGTCGTCGCCACCCCGATCGACCAGCCCGCCGCGATCCTCGCGATGACCCCCGACTTCACTCTCTGGACCAGGTGGGAGGGGCCGTTCACCGGCCGCATCTCCACCCCGGTCCGCACCGACATCCCGGCCGGTGAGGCGAGCGGCGCCGCCGAGGTCGCTCCGGCGCAGGCCGCGAATCGCCTGGTCTCACGGAACACCGATCTCGTCGACGGCCGCCCATGGCGCCTCGTCGACGCATTGACCCGCTAAACGACGCATTGACTTGACTTCATCCACGCATTGACTTGACACAACGCATTGATTCGATAGCGAAGGGTGCACATAGTGGCCGAGACGATCCAGCACGTAGAGGACATGGTCGACAACTCGCCGGCCATCGACGTGCACGACACGTTCAACTTCTACCGGCAACTCCTCGCCGACTTGAAGGCGAAGATCGACGCCCGGTTCGAGTTGACGCGTGACCCGTCCACCCTGGGTCTCCAGACGTACGGCAGCTACCCGGACGGCCCCGGCGGCTCCCTGGAGGCGTACTCCGGTCCGGAGATCGACTGGCTGGTCCACTCGTGGATCGGCAACCCGGGCGCCAGCTTCGCCAACCTGCACCTGACCGCCTGGCTCGGCCCGCAGGTCAAGGTGCCGCACCTGGGCATCGCGCTGCTGGTGTGGCCGGGCGGCTGGTTCTACTTCGACTCGGTGCCGCGGACCAACCTGGTCGAGGACGGCGAGTACTACGACAAGTACTACGAACCGGTCAACGAGGAGTGGCTGGAACTGCGGGGCGACCCGGAGTTCGACTACTTCGTGAGCCGGGCCGGGTTCATCCGGGCGAGCCTGTCGCCGACCGCGTACTGCTTCTCGTTCGAGCGTTCGCAGCGCAACCTCGACATCGTGGCGGCCCGGGCGCACGCGCACGTGGACCGCTGGCTGCGCTGGGTCGACGAGGCCGAGCCGGTGCCGGCGGAGGAGCGAGCGGCACTGGCCGCGACCGACGAGACGATCCGCCGCAACATCGCCGAACGGGACCCGGCGAACGTGATGGGGGTCCGCTTCTTCGGCGAAGAGACCACGAACAAGCTGGTCCGCGCCCTCTGGGGCGGCGACCGCGAGCTGCCGCGCCCCGGGGCGACGGAACCGGCGGCCGAGAAGCCGACGGCCACAAAACCGGCGGCCACAGAGCAGGCGACCACAGAGCAGGCGGCCACGGAGCAGGCGACCACGGAATCGGCGGCCGGGTGATGAGCGTTCGTTCGGTCTGGTGGGCCGCCACGATCCCCGGCGCGGACAAGCCGTTCGACACCGCGCACCTGCGGGTCTTCTACCCGTCGAAGCCGACCGGCTCGGACGCGGAACGGCTGTCGGGCGTCTTCCCCGCCGATCCCGCACACGCCCCGCACCCCGTGGTGTTGATCGTCTCCGGGGTGAACGTGGGCCAGGAGGCCTATCGCTGGCTGGCGGTCGAACTCGCGGCGCGCGGTTTCGTGGCCGTCACCTACGACTGGGTGGGTGAGCTGTTCGGCGGCCTGAAGGGCATCACGCCGGGCGTCGAGCTGGCCGCCGCGAAACCGGACGCCTACGGAACCCGGGCCACCACCCCGTCGGTTCCCGCGGTGATCGCCGCCCTGCGGACGATGACCGGGCCGGTGGAGGGCCTGCTGGACCTGGACAACGTGGCGCTGATCGGGCACTCCGCCGGCGGCACGGTCATCCTGCAGAGCGCCCGGTTCTTCCCCGAGGTCAGGGCGGTCGCCGCCTACGGCACCCACACCATGGTGGCGACGATGCTCGGCTGGCCGGCCGGCACGGTTCTCCCCGCCCAGGTGGACTGCCCGGTGCTGCTGATGAACGGCGAGAACGACGGCGTCATCAACGGCTCCGCGGACCGGTACGGCGAGGATGCCGCGACCAGGCGGGATCCGATCAGCCGCACCTTCGACGAGGCGCTGCCCGCGGCGTCCGGCGCGAACGTGCAGGTCACCTTCGGCGGGGCGAACCATTTCGGGATCGTGCACCCGGTCGACGACACGGCCGCCCGGGCGTTCCTCGACGCCGAGGCCACCACCGATCCGGCGGCCACCCGCGCCGCCCTGGTGGACATCACCGCGGCGTTCCTCGACATCCACCTGCGCGGCGCCTCCGGTGACGCGCTCGACAAGGCCCTCCAGAATCCCGACATCGCCGGCATCCGGCGGAGGTAACAGCCATGCTCAAGAACTTCTGGTACGCGGTGGAGTTCTCCGACAAGGTGACCACCAAGCCGGAGCGGATCACGGTCCTCGGGCAGTACCTGGTGATCTACCGGACGCCCAAGCAGGGACGGGTCGTCGCACTGAGCGATCTGTGTGTGCACCGGGGGGCCGCGCTCTCCGGCGGGTGGCTCAACGACGACAAGATCGTGTGCCCGTACCACGGTTGGGAGTACGAGCCGGACGGCGCCTGCGTGAAGATCCCGGCGAACCTGCCGGGACGGGGCATTCCGAAGAAGGCGCGGGTGGACTCGTACCCCACGCAGGAGAAATATGGTTTTGTCTGGGTCTTCATGGGCGATCTCCCGGAGGAGGAGCGCCCGCCGATGCCGGTGTGGCCGGAGTTCGACGACCTGGTGGAGAACGGCGGCAAGTTCCGCACGGTGACCGGCGAGTTCCTGTGGAAGGCCAACTACGAGCGGATCCTGGAGAACGGCTGCGACATCGCGCACGCGCCGTTCGTGCACGCCGGACGTTTCGGTAACCCGGACATGCCGCAGGTGCCGGACTACGAGGTCGAGCATCCGGACGAGTGGTCGGCGTTCGCGACGGTGGATCTGCACCCGCCGAAGCCGAGCGGGCTGTGGGGCAAGTTCGGCCGGCTGATCGGCAACGACCTGAAGAAGCGGCCGCCGGTTACCACGTCGGCCGGCTGGATGCTGCCGAACCTGATCAAGCTGCATGTGCGGCTGCCGATCGGCGACATGATCATTTACGACACCAACATCCCGATCGACGAGACGACCACGCTGGTCAAGTGGGTCGCGCTGCGCACCTTCTTCACCGGGAAATGGGCCAACAAGGACGCCATCAATCGGACCATGCGGATCTTCTACGAGGACGCGGCGGTGGTCGACAAGGTGCGGCCCGAGCTGCTGCCCTTCGACCTCGGCGCCGAACTGCACATCAAGAGCGACATCATCGCCGTCGAGTACCGCCGCCGGCGCCAGGAACTGGCCGACAAGGGCTGGCTGCTGCACGAGGACGATTTCATCACCGGTGACGTGCCGAGACGCACCGCCACGGTGATCCCCTCGCCGGCCCGCCGGGAGAGCCCGGAGCTGTCCCGCGCCTGGGTCCACAAGGCCCGTGGCGAGCACCCGACCGTCGCCGCCGCCCGCCTGATGGGTACCAACCCGGAGGAAGAGGACAAGTGAGCCTGCCCGAAGCACTCTCCGACACCACGCTCGACAAGATCCTCGCCCGCTTCGCGGTCTCGCTCGACGTCGAGCGCGCGCTCACGTCGCCGATGAGCCCGGCCCCGGTCGGCAAGATCAGAATCTGGCGGGGTACGGGCACCGTCGTGAAAATCGTGAACGTGTCGCTGGTCGTACCGATGATCGGTTTGGACAGTCACATGATCTTCGCGTTCACCGCCCCGGAGTCCGGCGTGCCGCACTTCACGCTGGACTCGGTGGCCAACGGGGAGAACTACGCGTTCCACCTCGACCTGATCCCCCGGATCGACCTGGCGACGTCGCTGGACTACCTGGATTCCGTGTACGAGCCGCTGACCGCCCTGTATCAGGAAGTCAGCGCCCGCGACGGCCTCACCGCCGCCCACCTGACGCCCCGGCAATATGCCCTCATGTCGCCGTGGATGCTGGTGAACCGGGCGAACGCCGAAGCTTTCGAAGGGATCGGCGACGCGGTCGACGGCTACCTCACTCACTGGGCCGCGCTGGTGGAGAGCGGCGTCAAGGCGGAGGGCACCGCCGCGCGGGATGCCGCCCACCGGGAGCTGCTGTTCAGCCCGGAGATCGACCCGGTGTGGAAGCAGACGGTCCGCCTCCTCGGCGAGGAGCAGAGCGAATCCGTACGCCTGGCCCTGGTGAGCAATGACTGAACCGTCCGTCTGGCAGAAACGCATCGCCGGGGAGTGGCACGGCCGGCCGTCGCTGTTCGACCACAACGGCACCTGGTGCGGGTTCGAGGAGATCCGGCGGTCGTCGGATTTCGTGGACGGCGTCACCACGTACAAGATGGATGGTGGTCTGATCGGTGGCGGCCCGCTGGCCGGGCAGTTCCGGCTGGGCGCGCCGTTCTCGTTCGGTGTCGTCGACTCGGACGCCAACCGGGTCTACACCGGGCCGGACTTCTTCGGGACCGGGCAGCCGTACGGGTCGTTCGTCGACTCGCACTACTACGGGCCCGGCTGGCAGGTCGATCTCAACACCTGGAACCAGGTGCTGCCGGACGGCGAGACGCAGGTCTACTCGTCGGTGCTGTACCAGGGGTGGGCCGTGGTGGGCTGCTTCAACGGCCTCTACACGCGCACGCCGTCGCGAGTGGACGAGCTGATCGAGGCGGAGACCCGGAACGGCCCGGTGCCGTACATCCTGCCGACCAAGCAGGCCGGCGCGTTCACCGGCGAGCTGGAGCTGTGGGGCGCCGATCAGAAGCTGCGCGGCACCGTGTCGGCGTCCATCGCGCTGGAGCCGATCGACCTGCTCCGCACCCGGCGGACGGTGTCCTGGCAGGGCGCCGGCCTGGACCGCGTGTTCACCGCCGAGACCCGGCGGGACGGCAACCGGCTGTTCTTCGAGGGGCCGCAGGCGTGGGGCAACGCGATCGGGTTCGGGCGGGCGTCGTTCCAGTCGCTGCACTTCACCGACGTGTGGAAGGTCAAGGCGCGGGAGTTCTCGATCGACGCCGCGCCGGGCATGTCGGCCGGTAGGCAGCTGGCCGTCGTCTACGAGCTCTTCCACGGCGGCAACCTGGACTCGGTGCTGCACGGTCTTCTGGAGTGGCGCTCATGACGGTCGTGGTCGTCACGGGTGGGACGCGCGGGATCGGGCAGGGGCTCGTCCGTGCGTTCCTCGACCAGGGCGCTTCGGTGGCCTACTGCGGGCGGACCATTCCCGCCGACACTCCCGAGAACGCCCTGGCCGTAGCGGCCGACGTGACGAACCGGGCAGACGTCCGCAAACTCTGGGACGCCACCACCGACAAGTTCGGAAAAGTCGATATCTGGGTCAACAACGCCGGCATGTCGAACTCACGCAGACCGCTGTGGGAACTGCCCGCCGACGAGATCGACGCGGTCGTCGGGCTCAACCTGCGGGGCACCCTGCACGCCAGCGCGGTCGTCCTCGAAGCCATGCTCGCCCAGGGCCACGGCGCGCTGTGGAACATGGAGGGGCTCGGCTCGAACGGGCAGATCGTGCCCGGCCTGACGCCGTACGGCGCGACCAAGCGGGCCCTCACCTACGCCACCCTGGCGATGGCGAAGGAGCTGAAGGACACCCCGGTCAAGGTGGGCCTGCTCTCCCCCGGCATGGTCGTCACCGACCTGCTCATCCAGGACTACGACCCGGCCGAACTGGAGAAGGCGAAGAAGATCTTCAACATCCTGGCCGACCGGGTCGAGACGGTCACCCCCTGGCTCGCCGCGAAGGTGCTGGCCGGCACGAGGAACGGCGGCCGGGTCGCCTGGCTGACCGGACCGAAGGCCGCCTACCGGTTCGCCACCGCCGGATTCCGCAAGCGTGACCTCTTCGGGGACACCTGATGGACTACCCGATCATCCTCGCGATCGAGGACTTCGTACCGGTGATCTTCGGGACCGTGGGGTTCGCCCTGCTCGCCCGGACCGCGCCGGTGGAGTCCGCGCGGAAGGCCGGCCTCGCCGGTGCCGTCCTCATCGGCGCCGGCGGCATCGCCAAATGCGCCTGGAAACTCGGGTACTCCGCCGGCGCCGGCGACTGGACGCTGCTCGAACAGTCGCTGTTCCCGCTGATGGCGGCCGGTGCCGCGCTGCTGTCCTGGTCGCTGGCGGTCACCGTCCGCCGGGGGAAGCCGACCCGGTTCTGGCCGTTCGGGCTGGCCTTCGGGTTGTGCGTGGCCGGGTCGGTGCTGTCCGGCAGCCTCAACCCGCTCTTCGTCGCCGCCACGCTGGGCGTGACCGCGGTCAGCGTGCTCGGCGCGGTCGTCGCGGGCCGGTACAAACAGTGGTGGGCGGTGTCCCTCTACGTGCTCGGCCTGGTCCTGGTGATGGGACTGGTGCCGCTGCGGTCGTCCGACGAGCATCACACGGTCGCCTTCCAATGGCTCGAACAGTCGATCAACACCGCCGCGCAACTCTGCCTCCTGGTGGCCGCGTGGCTCACCCTCCGCGCTAGTCGTCCCGCACTGATCGGAGCCTCCCGATGACCGACGCCCTCGGCTGGCGCCGCAAGTTCGGCGTCATCGCCCCGTCCACCAACACGATCGTCGAGCCGGACTTCTACTCGATGGCCGTACCCGGTGTGACCTCGCACTTCTCCCGCATCCACATCCGCAATCAGAACCTGTCCGACGACGCCGAGTTCGAGAACCTGCTGGTCCAGATCCGCGGCGAGATCGGCTTCGCCTGCGAGCGGGTGCTCACGTGCGAGCCCGACTACATGGTGATGGGCATGTCCGCCGAGACGTTCTGGGGCGGCGTCGAGGGCAACCGCGAGTTCGTGGCCCAGATCAAGGAGATCACCGGACTGGACGTGGCCACCGGCGCCGAGGCGTGCGAACGTGCCCTCAAGCTCTACGGCGCCCGCAGGATCGGCGTGGTCACCCCCTACCAGCCGGTCGGCGACTCCAACGTGGTCCGCTTCTTCGGCGAGATCGGCTTCGAGGTGACCGCCATCGAGGGTTTGAAGTGCCCCACCGCGGTCTCCATCGCCCACGTGACCGAGGACGAACTGCGCGCCGCCATCCACACGGTCAACACCCCCGACGTCGACGCCATCGTCCAGTGCGGCACCAACCTCTCCATGGTCCGCCTGGCCGACGAGGCCGAACGCTGGCTGGGCAAGCCGGTGATCGCCATCAACGCGGCCACCTGGTGGATGGCCCTCCGCGAGAACGGCATCAACGACAAGGTCTACGGCGCGGGCTCCCTTCTCCGCGACCACTGACCGCACCGCACGCTCAGTTCCCGGGGTCGAGGTCCGCGTTTCCTTCCGGTTTTCCTTTCCGGTACGCGCGACCTCGCCCCGTCCTTTTCAGGGCCGTTCCGCCCTGCCACGCGATCTCGCTGCCCGCTCCGGCCTGTGCCGCGCCCGCCGGGCGCAGATCGGTGGTCACCCGAGGTATGTGCGATTCACCTCAGTTTCCGGGCCGTCAAGTTGATCTAATCGTTGCCGGGGCCGGATAGATTCGCCCAGCTCAACCAGGTTTCCGGTGAGCCGGGATAGGAAAGAAGATCAATGAAGAAGACTACGCTCCAGGCCGGTGCCGCCGCCCTGGCCGCCGCCGCCATGCTGCTCGCCGGATGCGGCAGCTCCGACTCGAGCGACACGGGGTCCAAGGGCGCGCCGGCCGCCACCCAGGCCACCGACAACGGGGTGGCCGCTCTCACGGCCGACGAGATCCTGGCCAAGGCCAAGGAAGCGGTGAAGAAGGCCGGCTCGTTCCAGTTCAAGGGCAGCGAGACGGCCGACGGCACCACGACGACCATCGCATTCCGGATCTCCGGCGACGACTTCGCGGGCTCGCTGTCGATGGGCGACGGCGTCGACGTGGAGCTGCTGTCGGTCGACGGCAAGCACTACATGAAGCCGACCGAGGGCTTCTGGGCCATGTTCGCCGGCCCCGAGCAGGCGAAGAAGATGGCGGCGGCCACCGGCGGCAAGTGGGTGCTGGTGCCGGCCAAGGACGAGACCGCGAACGGCCTGTTCGCCGCCGCGAACGTCGACGAGCTCCTGAAGCCGACCGGCAAGCTGGCCAAGGGCGAGGCCACGAAGGTCGGCGACACCGCGGTGATCACCCTGACCGACGCCGGTGACGCGACCTCGAAGCTGTTCGTGGCGACGACCGGCGACGCGTACCCGGTCAAGATCGGCGCGGACGCGGCGGGCGAAGGCGTCCTGTTCAGCGAGTTCGGCGCGACCTTCGCCGACATCAAGGCGCCGGCCGCGGGCGAGTTCATCGCCCAGGAGAGCCTGGGCAAGTAGGTCCTGCCGGATCGGGGGTGTGGGACCGGCCCCGCGCACAGCCTGCCCCACACCCCTGAACCGTCCTCTCCCGCGCGGAGAGGGAGTACGCGGGAGAGAACGTCCTACTGGAAGCCGGCCATCCGGCGCCGGCGGGCCGGCAGCAGGACGAGCAGGCCGACTCCGGGCAGGAGCAGAGCGCTGCCGATCAGGACGACGGTGGCCCACTCCATGCCGGGCCCGGTCTTGGGCAGGGCGCCCGCGGCCGCGCTGGAACTCTTCGACGAGGTCGCGGTAGCCGACTTGGTGGACGTCGCCGACTTGGTGGACGTCGCCGTCGGTGAGGTGCTGGTCCCACCGCCGGTGCCGAACGCGATCTCCACCTGGACCTTGTTGGCCGCCACGTCCTCCTCGCTGTGGCCGGACGGAAGCAGCTGCGCCGCGATCACACAACCGTCGTCGCAGGTCTTGGCCCCGTCGCTCCACGATTTGGCGATGGTGAGGGTGAGCGTCTTGGTCTTGCCGGAGCCGTCGGTGGAGACGAACTCGGCGCCACCGGTGAGATTGCAGTCGGTGGCGGTGGCCGGGTCGGCGATGCACTGCCCGAGCGCCAGGTCGGTGAGCCCGGCCTTGAACCCCGTCCCGTAAACGGTGATCTTCTCACCGTCGGCGATGCCGCTCGTCTTGGAGACGTGCAGTTCGGGCGCGGCCAGGGCCGGCGACGTGTCGACGAGCACGACCGCGACGGCGCAGATCAGGCCGGCGGCGACCGCGGCGGCCAGCCGGCGCAGGTGGCGGGGAAGGACCATCGTTAAAACCTCCATCATGGGTGCGGGCCGGTCAGCCGGCCGGTTCTCCGGATTGGGTCAATCAGCCGGCAGGATCTCCGGGCCGGTCAGCCGGCCAGCTCTCCAGACCGGGCCGGTCATCCGGCCAGCTCTCCAGACCGGGCCGGTCAGCTCTCCAGACCGGGCCGGTCATCCGGACAGCTCTCCAGACCGGGCCGGTCATCCGGCCGGCTCTCCGGAGCGGGCCACGGCAGCCTGGTCGGTGCCGAGGTAGGACAGGACGACCGCGGGGTGGTTACGGACCTCGTCCGGCGTCCCCTGGGCGATGACCGTGCCGGCGTCCATGGCGATCAGCCGGTCGGCGACGCGGGACAGCAGCGGCAGGTCGTGTTCGATGACGAGAATCGTGGTGCCGAGTTCGGCGCGCACGCGCAGCATCAGGTCGCCGAGGGCCTTGCCGTCGGCCTGGGTGAGCCCGGACGACGGTTCGTCGAGCAGCAGCAGCCGGGGCCGCAGGGTGAGCAGACAGCAGAGCTCGACGACGCGGCGGGTGCCGGTGGAGAGCTCCCCGACCGGCCGTCCGGCCAGCCAGTCCAGCCCCATGGCCTCCAGCGCGGCATCAGCCTGAGCCGCCTTGACCGTTTCTGATCGCTCATCACCGATCAGGTCGGCGGCCAGCCGAACCGGCGCGATCCGTTCGGCGGCGACCATCACGTTCTCCCGGACGGTCATCGCCGGAAAGAGCCGCGCGTCCTGGAACGATCGCACCAGCCCGGCCCGGGCCCGCCGCTCCGGGGTCCAGCCGGTGACGGCGCGCCCCTGATACCGGACCACACCCCCGTCGGCCGCGGTGAACCCGGCGAGAATCTCGAAGAGCGTCGTCTTCCCGGCGCCGTTGGGCCCGATGATCCCGACGATCTCACCCTCGGTGACGGTGAACGTGGCGTCCTGCACAGCCCGCACCCCACCGAACGACCGCCGGATCCCGGCTACCTCCAGCAGCGGCCCGCTCCCCTCCCCCGGCGCACCCGGCCCCGCCCGCTCCAGAGGCTCAGCGGGCAGCCGCGCAATGTTCCAGAGTCGAGGCCTCTCCCCCACAAAGATCGGCCGCGTCTCTTCCGCATCAACAGCACCCACACTGACGCCGCCGGCATCGACAGCACTCACGCTGATGCCGCCCGCGCTAAGGCCGTCCGCATCGACGCCGCCCGAGTTGAGACCGCCCGCGTCAACGCCGCCCGCAATACGGCCGCCCACGTAGACGCCATCCACGTTGACGCCGTCCACGTTGACGCCGTCCGCATTAAGGCCATCCACGTTGACGCCGTCCACGTAGACGCCATCCGCGTTGACGCCATCCGCGTTGACGCCGTCCGCGTTGACACCGTCCGCATTAAGGCCATCCACGTTGACGCCATCCACGTTGACGCCGTCCGCGTTGACGTCATCCGTGTTGACGCGATCCGGGTTGAGACTGCCCACATTGACGCCGTCCGTATTGACGCCACCCGCGTTAAGGCCGTCCGCATTGACACCGCCCCCGTTGGCGACGCCCATATCGATGGCGTCCGCGCTGGTAGCGCCCACATTGACGGGGTTCGTGCTGGCCGGGGGGCTTTCTCGTAGGCGGGTGATGGCGGCCGCCAGGTCGCGGAGCCTGCTGTCGAGGCCTCGGCGCGAGCCCCATGCGGCCACGCGGCGCCCCAGGCGGGGGACGCTGCCGGCGAGGAAGCCGCCCAGGCCGTCCGGCATGAGGATGACCACGAGCAGCCAGCCGAGGGTGAGTGCCGCCTGCCCGGGGATGCCGAGGGGGTACAGCAGCGGCAACCCCACGATGATCACCGAGCCGAGCAGCGCTCCCCCGGTGCGGGCCAGCCCACCGACGACGGCGATGGCGACGACGTCGATGCTCGCTCCGGCCGGGAAGTTGTTGATACTCAGCTGCGACTGTCCGAAGCCGATCACCACGCCACCGAGGCCCGCGAGGGCGCCGCCCACGGCGTACGCCTGAAGTTTGCGCAGCGGGGCCGTCACCGTGAGCGCGCGTCCCGCTTCCTCGTTGTCGCGCAGCGCGAGCAGGAGGCGGCCGAAGCCGCCGCCGCTGAGGCGGGCCGTGACCCACCAGCCGAGTCCCAGGAGCAGCAGGGCGAACAGGTAGTAGTCGGTGGCGACGCCGACGACGTAGTCGTGCCATACCGGGTAGGGCGTGTCCAGCCCGTCGCCGAGCAGGAACGTCTGGCGCAGCAGCCAGCCGCTGGTGGCGAGCGCGAAGGCGAGGGTGGTGACGCCGAGGGCGACGCCGCGCAGCCGCATGGCCGGGATGCCGACGAGGGTCGCGGCGAGCCCGCCGGCCGCGCAGCCGGCGACGGTGCCGAGGAACATGTTGCCGGTGAGCGTGGCGACCTGGACGGCGACGGCGGCGCCGATGCCGGCGAAGCCGAACTGGCCGAGCGACAGTTCGCCGGCGATGCCGGTCACCAGGATCACCGACAGCGCGACCAGCGTGTATCCGCAGATGGTGGTGAGGATGGAGGCGGTGGCGTTGCTGACCACGTAGGCGAGCCCGACCCCGAACAGCGCGAGCAGTGCCAGCCCGGCCCGGGAGAGAACGGAGGCTGCCTTACGTTCCTGGCGGGGCCAGGGCGCGCTCTGGTCGTCGCGGCGGCCGCCCTGCCGTTGGCGCAGCAGCGAGACCAGGATGGCGAGTCCGAGGACCACGTCGACGAAGCCGCTGCCCTCTTTGGAGAGCAGGACCTGTTCCAGGACGCCGACGCCGAGGGAGGCGCTGAACGCGATCGGCAGTGACGTCATCCTGGCGATGACCGCGCCGGCCAGGCCGCGCAGCAGCAGTTGGGGGCCGAGCGATTCGATCGACTGCACGCCCTGGGTGGGGGTGAGCAGGATGGCCGAGAAGGCGGCGATGCCTCCGGCGACCGCCCAGGCCAGGGTCGCCATCCGCGGGGCGGGGACGCCGTCGACGGTGGCGGCGTCCGGGTTGTCGGCGGCGGCGCGGATGCCGATGCCGTATTTCGTACGCCGGAGGAAGAACGCGAGCGCGGCCAGCAGCACCGGGGTGAGCAGCAGCATGGCGGTGAGCGACGAGCCGACCGCGGTGGTGCCGATGCTGAAGGCGGGCAGGCCGGGCGGTTTCGGGTAGGTGGTGCCGGAGAAGCTGTCCCGGGACACCAGCAGTGCGATGACCAGGATGAACTGGGACAGGCCGAGGGTGGCGATCATGCCGATGACGCGGGGCCGCCGGTAGAGGCGCCGGACGATCACGATCTCGGTGAGCGCGGCGAGTCCGCCGGCGACCACGATGGCGACCGGGAAGGCCAGCCAGTAGGGCATCCCGGTGGCGAACCGGGCGAGCACGGCGGCCCCGAAGACGCCGATGGCGCCGTGCGCGAAGTTGACGAACCGGCTGGACCGGTAGACCAGCACCAGGCCGACGGCGAGCAGGCCGTAGGTGAGCCCGGTGAACAGCCCGACGGTGAGCCGGTCGAGCCCGAGGTCGAATCCGAGGAGTGTCATGCCGCCGCCACGGAAACGTTGCGGAGGCGATGCCAGAAGAAGCTCATGCGGCGTGCCCTCCGAGTACCAGGCGGCGGGCCAGATCCGGGGATTCGCGCAGCTCGGCCGGGGTGTGTTCGGCGATGATCGTGCCGTGTTCCATGAAGAGCAGCCGGTCGGCGACCGACATGGCGACGTTCACCGACTGTTCGATGAGCAGTGTGCCGACCCCGGCCGTGGCCAGCCGCCGGATGAGTTCGAGCAGGCCGCCCACCACGACCGGGGCGAGGCCGAGGGAGAACTCGTCGATCAGCAGCACGTCGGGCCGCTGGATGAGCGTCTTGGCGAGCACCAGCATCTGCCGTTCCCCGCCGGACAGGGTGGAGGCGGGCTGGTCGGCGCGGGCCCGCAGCCGGGGGAAGACGGCGAGCGCCCCGTCGACCGAGGTGGTGGGTTTCTCGTCGCCCCGGTTCACCGGGTAGGTGTGCATGCGCAGGTTGTCGCGCACCGAGAGGGAGCCGAACGCCTGCTGGCCGATGACGGTGGACATACCGAGCCGGGGCCGTTTGGCACCGGGCACGCCGGTGACGTCGAGCCCGTTGAGGAGGACGGTGCCGGCGCTGGGCCGGCTGAGCCCGGAGATCATCCGGACGAGGGTGGACTTGCCGACGCCGTTGGGCCCGCACAGTGCCACGGTCTCGCCGCGCCGGACGGTCAGGTCGATGCCGAACAGCACCTGGATCGAGCCGTAGCCCCCGGAGAGCCCGGTCGTCTGGAGGACGATGTCACTGGCCAAGGGGGGTCACCGGCCCGTCGTAGGTGAAGCAGCCGCAGCCGGTGTCGTACTTGAGGATCCGGTATCCGGTGCCGGCGGCGTACCCGTCGGGGCCGAGTTCGCCGCCGAAGCCGCCGGCGGTGCTGAACGCTGGTCCCAGTGCCCGGGCGGCCGTGCCCCAGGCGGCGGCGTTGAGGTTGGGCCCGAGGTTGGCGGCGGCGCCCTGGAGCAGCAGCGCGGCGTCGCAGTAGGTGAAGGCGACCCGGGCGTTCTCCCGTTTGGCGAAGGTGATCCCGGCCTGCTGGTAGATGTCCAGGCACTTCTTCTCGGCGTCGGTGTCCGGGAAGGCGAGCTGGGAGTCCGGTACGTCGTTGGCCGGGGCGAACCCGATGCCGACCATCCCGGCCAGTGACTCCGGCGGCACGGTTCCCGGGTTGTTCACCATGAAGATCGGGCTGTCGAAGGTGGAGATGCCGTACCGGGCGGTGAAGCTCTGTGCTTTGGCGCTGGTCATGAAGAACGGCGCGAGCCGGGCCCCGCCGAGGAAGAACACCCGGTCGATCTTCTTGCCGCGGAAGTTGACGGCCGCCTGGGACAGTCCGCTGTTCAGCGTGCCGAGGCTGGTGGTGTCGATCCAGTTGACGGCGACCGTGACGCCCGATTTGGAGAGCAACGGGACGACCAGTTTGTCGTACACCGATTTGTTGGCCGGCGTGTCGGCCGCGACCAGACCGGCCTCCTTGCGGCCGTCGAAGAATTTCTGCTGGACCAGAACGGACAGGAACGACGTGGCGAAGGCGTCGTACTCCGGGTAGGAGGCGGTCCACAGGTAGGGGTCGAGCTGGGTGAACGTGGCCCGGTCGTCGGCGATCAGGGTGGCGTCCAGCATCAGGGTGCGCCGCTGCGCGTAGCAGGGCCGGGCGTTGGACTGGAGCTGTCCGGTGAGGATCACCGCGAACGCCTTGTCGTCCTGGGTGATCTGGCTGCACAGGGTGGTCTCGGCGGCCGGGGAGTCCTTGCTGGCCTCGTACTCGCGGTAGACGGCCTCCAGTTTGCGCCCGGCCACGCCACCGTGCGCGTTGACGTACGCCTCGATGGCCTTGACCTGCTCGGACGGCTTGCCGACGTCGGCGTTCTTGAAGCCGGTCATGGAGGCGGTCTTGGTGAGGTCGGTGCCGATGAACACGACCTTCACCGTGTCGTCGGTGACGCCCGGTCCGGTGCCGTCCGCCGACGCCCCGCCGGCCGAGTCCGCGCCCGGCATCAGGGTGCCGCAGCTCGTGTAGGCGAGCACCGCGGCCACCAGCACGGCGCCGGCGCGGGCCAGCAGCGGCCAGTCGACCGGGCGGCGCGGCGATGGCGATGTCATTCCTCGTCCTCCTCGAAGAGGGTGAGATCCCGGGGGTAGCGCCGGGCCATCACGTGATCGAGCGCGTCCAGGTCGAGCACGGAGTCGCCGCCGCCGGCCGGGCGTTCCTGGCCGACCAGGGCGCGCAGTGTCTCCAGGCTGAGCTGGGCGCCGGCCATCCGGCGCAGCCGCCGGGCGCCGGGCGCGTCGTCGAAGACCAGGTAGGCGCCGAGGCTGCCGAGGCGGACGACGGACGGCAGCATGGTCTGTGACGGGTCGGCCCAGGCCAGTTCGGTGCCGCGCCGGCGGGCCCGGCGCAGCACGCCCCAGGCGATCAGCAGCAGGCCGGCCGCGTTGATCGCGAACAGACCCCAGGGGTACGCCTGGTGCGTGAGCCGGGCCTGGGCGAGTCCGCTGACGTCGACCGTCACGACGTAGCGGCCGAACGCGGCGAGGGGCAGCTCGACCGGCACGGTGAGGGTACGGCTCTGGCCCGGCCCCAGGTCGGTGATCTGCGCCTGGTGGAAGACGTTGTCGTCGCCGCCTCCGCCGAGGCGTACCTGTGCCGTGGCGTTGACCAGTGTCGACGTGCTCGGGTTGCGGATCGTGTAGACGAGCAGCAGCCGGTCGGGGGCGCCGAACCAGGCGGCCGCCGTGCCGCCGGTCAGCCGGGCGTCCTGGACGACCAGGTCCCGGACCGGGTCGGCGGTGCGCGGGATCTGCCCGCTGGCGTGGCCGGTGATGGTGAGCGGCAGGTTGACGGTGGCGTCGGCGTCGCCCTGTACGGCGGCGACGTGGATGACGCAGGGGCAGGCTTTGGGGGGTTCGCCGACGAGCAGGTCGACGATGAAGGTGCCGTCCGGGCGTACCGGGGTGGCCATCGAGGCGCGGGTGTCGCAGGCGGCCGAGCCGGTCACGCCGCCTTCGCCGCAGGTGACGAACTGGAGCAGCTGGGACGGTTCCCAGCCCTCGCCGGTGACCCGGATCTTCTCGCCGGGCGACGCCTCGGTGACCGAGAGCCGGGCCACGAGCCCGCTGGCCCGGGCCTCGGCCGCCGGCATGACGAGCGCCAGCAGGACGAGCAGGGACGTGAGGAACCGTCTCATCGAGACGCCACCAGCCCACGGGGCCGGACCTCACGGCTGCGGATGCGGCGGCGGGTGGCCCAGATGAGCGATCCGATTCCGACGGCGAGGATCATGGCGCCGCTGTACGAGTAGACGAAGGCCCGGTCGGTGCGGCGGGCGTAGACACCGCCGTCGGCTTTGACCACGACCGAGGTGGTGACGATGTCGAACGGCCAGATGCCGTCGGCGGTCATGGCGAACCGGCCTTCGGAGCCGGGGACCATGTCGCTGGACGGCGTGGACCCGCTCACCTTCACCGGATGCCCGAACAGGCCGGTCACCCGGACCGTGGCCTGCGGCATGAGGTGCACGTTGCCGACGTTCGTGACGGCGTACTCCAGGTCGCCCTTCACCGGCACCGGCAGCAGCGGCGATCCGATGTCCATCCGCAGGCTGGGCACCCCGAGGCCGGGCACGATGGTGCCGGCCACCCGCAGGTAGACGCGGGCCGCGACGGCGCGCTGGATCTTCACGGTGGCGCCGCCGGCCTGGGTGACGGCGCTCGGCTCGGCCTCCAGGGCCACGACGCCGCCGACGTGGTCGCCGGGGGTGGCGCTCTGCGGGACGGCGATGGTGAACGGGATGTCCGCGCTGGCGCCGCCGGGGATGGTCACCTTCCCGGCGCCGGAGGTCACCCAGGCGCCGAGGTCGGTCTGCTGCCGGTCCTTGGTGCGCAGCGCGAACCCGCCGTCCTTGACGGTGTTGTAGGCGTCGGCGCCGTAGATCTCGAACGCCTTCGGGTCCTTGCCGAGGTTGGTGACGCGTACCGATTCCTTGACGGTCTGGCCGGCGGCCGCGTCCAGGAAGAAGTAGAGGCGCGGGGTGGGCCCGGCGTTCTTGGCCGGGGTGGGTGTCACCGCCCACTCGCCGTTGCCGGTGGCCAGGGCCGGGGTGGCCGGGACGGCCGTGAGGGCGGCCAGCGCCAGAGCCGCCGCGGCGATCCGGGTGATCCGCATGATTGTCCCTCCAACGGCATGGCGGCCGGAAAGTCGGAGAAAGGGGTGGGTGGGGGCGGTGGCGGCCGCCCCCACCCGGGGGTCCGGGTCAGCTCAGGGTGATCGTGAGCGTCGCCGTGTAGGTGCCCGCGAGCTGGTTCACGGGCACCGCCAGGGCCAGTGCGGCCGAGGCGTCGAACGAGCCGCCGGTGCCGGTCGTGGTGTTGACCGGCCCCTTGCAGAGGGTGGCGGCGTTGACCGCCTGACCCGCGGTGCCGGCCTCGGCCGTGACGGCGTTGGTGGCGCCGGGGTGGGCCACGCAGGCGGGCGTCCAGGTGAGGGCGCTCGCCGGGATGGTGCCGCCGGGCACACCCTTGAAGTCGGTGACCTCTGCCGTCAGGTCCCACCCGAGGGTGCTGCCGCGGTAGTCGGTCACGTTGATCGCCGGGAGGGTGCCCTTGGCGGTCTGCGCGGTCCCGTTCAGGGTGATGCCGTCGAACGCGATGGTGCTGGAGCCGGTGCCCCGTGACATCGCGAGCGCGCCGCCGTTCACGGTCTGCGAGAGCTCGTAGGTGAGGTCGCACTCCCCGTCGACGTTGCCGGTCGCCGCGGTGCAGGAGTCCGCCGAGGCGGTCCATGCGGCCAGGGCGAACAGCTGACCCGACGATGCGCCGATCCAGGCGGTCGCGGGGTCGTTGACGGTGAACGTGGCGGTGATGCCGCCGGTCGCCGTCGCGGTGGTGGTGACCGCCGCGTCGGAGGTGGCCGGGGGCGGCGGTGCGCCCGCGAGCGCCTTGTAGCCGCCGACCGTGACCGTGCTGGCCGGGTTGAAGCCGGTGCCCTTGACGGTGACGACGGTGCCGGCGCCGCCGCCCGGGGGCGTGATGGTGATCGCCGGCGTGCCGAGGATCGTGATGGATACGAGGACGGTGTTGGTGCCGTCGGTGATCGCCACGGTGCGGTCGCCCGCGGTGGCGTTCGCCGGGACGGCCAGCGTGCCGGTGCCGGCGCCGGTGGCCCCGGTGCTGCCGGTGCCGCTGCCCTCACCCGTACCGCCGCCGGCGCTGTCCTTGAGCGACGCGGTGAGCGTCGCGTTCGCGGCCAGGCCGGTGACCGAGTAGTTGATGGTGTTGCCGGAGCGGGCGGCGGCCGTGCCGGTCTGCCCGGTGATCGAGGTGATGGTCGCCCCGCCGTCGAAGACGGTGACCGGCTGGACGATCGTGGTGGCCACCGGGCTCGCCTTGTGGTCCCGGTCGCCCTCCGCCGAGCAGTAGGTGGACGCCGTGGTGTTGGCGAACTTGACCTGCTGGACGGTGAGGTCGAGGGAACCCGCCGCGCCGGCGGTGAAGGCGCCGGTGGCGGTGAAGCCACCGAGCTTGGCGTAGGCGGCGACGGCGCCGGCCGGGTAACTGGCCTGGTTCAGCGTGACCGTTCCGGTCTGGGATCCGGAGATCCCGACCGTGACGGCCACCGGCACGGAGCCGGCGGTGAGCGGAACCGGGCCGTTGGTGGACCCCTCCGCCGCGGTGAACGACACGGTCACGGTCTGGCCGGGCTTCGGCGACGCCGGAGTCTGGGTCAGGGTGAACGTGTCCGCCCACGTGCTCGGGGAGGAGCCGGTGCCGGCGTCGCTGAAATAGATCCGGCACCCAAGGGAACTCGCGGTCGGCCCGTACGCGGATGCCGGCGCCTGGACGGCGACGACGCCGGCCAGGGCCAGAGCCGCGATCAGGGCCTTTGTTGCGGTGGGTTTCATGGTGGTGCCGCGTCCCCTCTCTGACAGTGGGTGCGCCGCCTCCGTCTCCGGCGGTGGCGCTCTAGCGCGCGGTACGCATCCAGTCTCCTTCCCGTTTCCCTGAGGGAAACGGCGTTTTCTTTCTGCGTGGGATCAATGAACGCAGTCCGCAACACTCATGTCAACCCACCGACCAGCTCTATCCCGCCCTGCGATACGCCGTTTCCGAAGTTCGCGGGCGAACGCGTCAGACCGGAAACACGTCGGAAACCGGCCCACCGGACCCGAGCCGCCAGACCGCATCGGACAGCGCCGCCACCGCATCGACCGATATCGCACGCCGGGCGTTGCCGGTGAACTTCGCGGTCACCTCGGCGGCGCTCAGCGGGTGCCCGGGCCCGCCGCGTGAGCTGTCCACCCGGTGCTCCATCACCGCCCCGGAGCGGGTGCGCACCCGCAGCACGCCGGCGAACGCGCGCGGGAACGCGGCCGTGGCGGCCTCGTCGGCGTACATCCGCACCCGGGACGCCAGCTCCAACCGCCGCGGGTCCAGCGCCGCGAAGTCGTCCAGGCCCACGCCCAGCCCGCCGCCCCCGGTCAGGGCCACCGCGAGGGTGTACGGCCCGGAGAACTTGGCGTGGTATCCGCTGCGCGGCCGCGCCTTCTCGGCGGCCGGCTCGGCGATGGTCCGCAGCACCGGCTCGGCCACCCCCAGCTCGGCGCTCTCCACGTCGTCCGGATCCAGTCCGGCCGCGCGCAACGCCAGCGCGCAGTCGATCCCGGCGTGGGTGAAATGATTCGACGGGTACGGCTTGAACACCGTCCGCAGCAATTCCCAGCGCTCGCCCAGCCCGTCCGTGACGGCCTCCGGCGTGAACCGGCCGGTGTGTGCCGTGAAGAACCCGAAGCGTCCCTCCAGCACGGTCGGCGGGCCGGTCAGCCCCTCGGTGGCCAGCGTCGCCGCGACCACGCCGCCGTGCGCCGCCCAGCCGCAGTGCGAGCGTTTCACCGAGCCGCCGGTACGGTTCGCCTCCAGCACCCCGGCGCCCATCGACACGGCGATCCCGATGGCATCGGCGATCTTCCCGGCGTCCAGTTCGTACAGGCGGGCCACGGCCACCGCGGCGCCGATCGTCCCGCAGATCGAGGTGGCGTGCTGGCCGCGTTCGAAGTACAGGTTCGCGCCGGTCTCCGGATCGCATCCGGCCATGCCGAGCCGGTTGGTCACCTCGATGCCGGCGGCGATCGCGGCGATCAGGTCGCCGGGCGCGCCCGCCTCGGCCGCGGCCAGGGCTGCCGGGACCACCGATGCGCTCGGGTGCAGCACCGACGGCAGGTGTGTGTCGTCGAAGTCGAGCGAGTGGGCGAGCACCCCGTTCACGAACGCCGCGGAGGGCGCGGGCAGCCGGTCCCCGGAGCCGAGGACGGTCGATTCGGGCACGCCACCCCAGCGTCGCATCGCGCGGAGTGCGGCGGGGCCTGCGTCCGCGTCCTTTTCGGCGTACGCGGCCAGACTGTTCCCGAGCACATCGAGGATCCGCGTCGGCACGTCCGCGCGCACCCGCTCGGGCGGGTCCACCTTGGCCGCGAACTCCCCCAGTTCCTGTGCGAGTGGCAGATTCATTGGCATGCCTTCCCGGCCCTCGCCTGCGACGCCGTCGTCAGCGCGGCCAAGTGCCGCTCGGTGCAGTCAGTCATGCTGGGACCACCGCCAGCGGCCGCACCGGCGAACCCGTGGCGCCGACCAGCTTGAGCGGGGCCAGGATGAACTGGAACTCGGCCACCCCGGCGTCGGCCAGTTCACTGAGCAGCATCGTCTCCACGATGTTGATGCCGGCCTCGACCAGCAGGATCCGGTGCACCGGCAGGCTGGCGTGCCCGGCGCCGGGGGCGATGTGCTCGTAGGCGATCGTCTCCGCCCCGGTCACCGCGATCTCCCGCTCGGCCAGCCAGCGCGCGGCGTCCACTCCCGGGCCGGGCACGCCGTCACGCGTACCGAGAAAGGTTTGCCCGTCCTGAAAATGGCGTGACCAGCCGGTGCCGATGAGGACCGCGTCGCCCGGGTTGACGGTGAGGTCGCCGCAGGCGGCCGAGAGGTCCTCGGCCGTCACCTCGTAGCCGGGCGGCAGCACCTCGACGCCGTGCACCCGCGCCACGTCCAGGAGGACACCGCGGCCGACGAACGGCGGGAACTCGTCGATGCCGAGCCGTGCGAAACCGGCGTCGGACTGCACGTCGGCCGCGACCACACCGCCGTGCAGCAGCCCGTCCTGCGAGACGTGCGCCAGCGCGTCCACGTGCGTGCCGACGTGCGTACCCATGACCAGGATGTCGTTGGCGGCCGACCCGCCGCCGGCCCGCACCATGTCACCGTGCCGGCGCACCAGGGAATGGGTGTAGGCCGGATGGTTCGGCGACTGTGGCATCCCCTTCCGCATCGGCTGCGCAAGGTCGAAAACTTTCACTAGATGACTCCTTCGGCCCTCAGCTTCGCCCGTTCCCCCTCGTCGTAGCCGAGGCCGGCGAGCACGTCGTCGGTGTCCGCGCCGCGCGGCCGGCCGGTCCAGCGGATCGAGCCGGGCGTCCGCGAGAGGCGGTACAGCGGGCCGGGCATGCGCACCGGCCCGAGCGTCGGATCGTGCGCGGTCGTCACCGAGTCGCGCGCGATGAACTGCGGGTCGGCGAAGACGTCCGCGATGTCGTAGACCGGGGCGATCGCGGCCTGCGCCCGTTCGAACGCCCCGGTGACCGTCGCCAGGTCGCGGGCCCCGATCCACCCGCTCAGCGCCTCGTCCAGCACGTCGGCGTGCGCGGCCCGGCCGACGCCGGTGGCGAACCACGGCTCGTCGATCAGCTCGGGACGGCCGACCAGGCGCATCACCCGCTCGGCGATGGCCTGCGCGCTCGTGGAGACGGCGACCCAGCGGCCGTCGGCGGTCCGGTAGGTGTTGCGCGGCGCATTGTTGACCGATCGGTTGCCGGTCCGCTGTTGCACCTGGCCCAGCTGGTCGTACACCATCGCCTGCATGCCGAGGACGGTGAGCATCGGCTCGACGATGGCCAGGTCGATGACCTGGCCCGTGCCTCCCCGCGCGTCGCGGTGGTACAGGGCGGTCATGATCGCCTGGGCGGTGGTCAGCGCGGCGATGCCGTCGGCGAGACCGAAGGGCGGCAGGGTGGGCGGGCCGTCCGGCTCACCGGTGATGGCCGCGAACCCGCTCATGGCCTCGGCCAGCGTGCCGAACCCCGGCCGGTGCGAGTACGGTCCGAATTGTCCGTACGTGGTGACGCGCGCGATGACCAACTTTGGGTTGATCTCGTGCAGGACATCAGGACCCAGGCCCCAGCGCTCCAGGGTCCCTGGACGGAAGTTCTCGATCAGGACATCAGCGTCTTTAAAGAGATTTTTTGCTACCTCAGCGCCTTTTTCGTTACCCAGATTGAGGGTGACCGTCCGCTTGTTGCGGCCCAGCATGGTCCACCAGAGCGGCACCCCGTCCTTCGCCGGCCCGTGCCCCCGGGCCGGGTCGCCCTTGACCGGATGCTCGATCTTGGTCACGTCGGCGCCGTAGTCGCCGAGGATCGTCGCGGCCAGAGGTCCGGCGAACAGGGTGGACGCGTCGACGACGCGGACCCCTTCGAGAGGGCTGTGCATGCCACACCCTAACCGCTCTGTTCCATTAAGGGAAACCTCGTTACTGTGTGCGAAACACCTGTGGGAGGTTGGGCCGGATGAGCCGTTACGAACTGCTGGTACGCGGAGGCACCCTGGTCGTGCCCTACCTGGGAACGATCCGGGCCGACCTGGCCACCAGGGACGGCAAGGTCGCCGCGATCGCCGACTCGATCCCGGCCGAGGACGCCGACGAGGTCCTGGACGCGACCGGAAAACTGGTCTTCCCCGGCGCCGTCGACGCCCACTTCCACCTGGGCATCTACCGTCCGCTCGCGGTCGACGCGGCCGAGGAGACCCGGTCCTCGCTGGTCGGCGGCGCGACCACGGTGCTGTCCTACTTCCGGACCGGGCAGCACTACCTGAACCGGACCGGCGCCTACGCCGACATCTTCCCCGAGGTGCTCGACGCGGTCGCCGGCCACGCCTGGACCGACTACGGCTTCCACCTGGCGCCGATGGACACCGCCCAGGTCGGCGAGGTGTCCTCGCTGGTCGACGGCAGCGGCGTCAGCTCGTTCAAGTACTACATGTTCTACAAGGGCTTCAATCTGTCGGCGAACTCGCGCGACGCCAAGTCCTTCACGATGAGCGACGAGTACGACCTCGGCCACCTCTACCAGCTCATGGAGGCGGTGGCCGCGGCCAACTCTTCAACTGATCGACGCGTCTCGCTGTCACTGCACTGCGAGCAGGCCGAACTCATGCGGCTCTTCATCGAGAGGGTACGAGCGAACGGCGACCCCCAGACGCTGAAGGCCTACTCGGACGCCCGCCCGCCGCTGACCGAACGGGTGGCGATCGGCGAGGCCACCACCCTGGCCCGGGCCACCGACTGTGCCATCAACCTCCTGCACCTGTCCTCCGGCGAGGCCCTGGCCGCCGCACGCGAGGCCCGGGCGGCGATGCCCGAGGTCGACATGCGCTTCGAGGTGACCCTGCACCACCTGTGCCTCACCCACGAGGAGCTCGACGCGCAGGGCGGCCTCGGCGGCAAGGTCAACCCCCCGATCCGTTCGAAGAACGACACCGAGGCCCTGTGGGCCGGCGTCCTGGACGGCACCGTCGGCTGGGTCGCCTCCGACCACGCCTGCTGCCTCGAGGAGGAGAAGGGCGACGAACTGTGGCCGGCACTGCCCGGCTTCGGCGGCACCGCACTGCTCTACCCCATCCTGATCAGCGAGGGCATGCACAAGCGCGGCCTCTCCCCGGCCCGCGTCGCCGAACTGGTCTCCGCGAACCCGGCCCGCGCGTACGGCCTGGACGGCCGCAAGGGCAACCTGCTCCCCGGCTTCGACGCCGACCTGGCGATCATCGACCCCGACCTGGAACAGGAGGTCACCACCGGCCTGCTGCTCTCCGGCCAGGACCACTGCCCCTTCGAGGGCCGCAAGGTCCGCGGCTGGCCGGTGGCCACCGTCCTCCGGGGCCGCATCGCCTACCGCGACGGCGAGGTCCTGGGCACTCCCCGCGGCGCCTTCGTAGCCCGCTGACCCCACGGCGGGGCCCGCCACGGGCCCCGCTTCCGGGGCGCGAGACCGTTTCCGGACAGCTCGAACCGGCCTGTTCAGGCATGATGGTCTCCACCGGCAGGAGTGGAGGTGGCGTGATGAGCTGGACCGAGCATCGTTCCGATGATGACGGCGACCTGGTCATCAAAGCCACCGGACCGGTGACGGAAGGCGGGCGCCTCCCGTTGTCCGAGCTGGCCCGCCTGGCCGGAGGATTGCAGGCCTCCCTCGAACGGATCGCGCTGAGCATCAGCGGCAATACCACCAGACCCGGTCGCCGGCCGAGGGAGATCGTCGACGCCGTCCGGCTGGACTTCGTCGGCTTCCACGAAGGATCCGCCGTCCTCCACGTCGCAAGGACCGGGCAACTCGCCCTCGATGATCTGCTGGGCAGCTCACTGGACGCGCTGGAGGCGGGGGTCAACAGTCTTCAACGCGACCCGCTGACCCTTCCACCGCATTTCACACCGCAGGTGGTGAACGGCATCCGTGATCTGACCGGCGGCATCAGCGCAAGCAATGTGACCCGCATCGAGTTTCGCCGGAGTGGCACCGTACGTTTCACCATCGACGAAACGCTCCAGCAAGCGGTCCGGTCGATCCAGACGGAGTCGGTTCAGCAGGCGGTGACCGTCGTCGGCCGCTTGCACATGGGTGACTTCTCCCCCGCCGGGCTCCGCTGCCGCATCGACACCTACGCAGGGAGCGTCCTCTGCGACTTCACCCGGAATCTTCGGGACTCGGTGCTGGACGCCATGGATCAGATGGTCATGGCCGAGGGAACCGGCGAGTTCGATCCCAACGGCACCTCTGTTCATGTGCTCCATCTGGCGAGGCTGGAGGTGCTGGACAGTGCTCGCCCCCGTTCTCTGGACTCTCTGGCACGTGAACAGGGGATCCGCCCGCTCACCTCGGCCGACGAGTTGAGCGGCCCTCCGATCGAGGATTTCGACGAGTTCCTCACCGCGATCCGCTCCGCCCGAACGGATGACGAATGAAGTACGTGATCGTCGATACGGACGCGTTCTCTCACCTGTGGCAGAACACCGCCAGGGCAACCGCGCTCTCCTCCCACCTGACCGGCGCGGTTCCGGTGATCAGCTTCACCACGGTCGCCGAGGTGCACTTCGGGGCGGCCAAGAAGGGCTGGGGGCAGCGCCGCGTCGATCAGCTCGACGAGGCGATCCGCCGATACGTCGTCGCGCCGTACCACGATGATCTGGCCCGCCTGTGGGGACGGCTCAAGAGCCAGGCGCAACAGGCGGCACATCCACTCGGCCAGAGCAGCGAAACCAATGACCTGTGGGTCTGCACAACCGCCATCTACCACAACGCGCCGCTACTCACGCTCAACCGGCGGCACTTCGAGAACTTCCCCGGCCTGGCCCTCCTCTCCTGAATGCGAGTGTCAGCGGCGGCCGACGGCCGGTCAGAGCGGTGGGGCGTCGCGGTGGCGGATCGCGCCGACGATGACCGCCATCATGGCCATTCCGGTCAGGAGCAGGAAGGGCCAGACCCACACCGGCGTCGGTTCGTCCTGGTCGGCGGGCGGCTCGGGGGACTCGACGGCGAGGACGCGGGCACCGGCGGTGTCGGCCAGGTAGAGGGTGCGGTCCGGGGCCACGGCGAGTGGCGCCGGGCCGTCACCGGGTGGGCCGGGCAGGGTTTCGGCCAGGCGGGTGGGGCCGAGCCGGAGCACCCGGCCGCCGAAGCCGGCGTAGACGAAGCCGCCGCGGGCCGCGACCGCCGACGGGGGTTCGCCGGCCGATGGCGACAGGACCGCTTCGGCATCCTCCCACCGGCCGGGTGAGGACTCGGTCACCACGTACAGCGTGCCGCTCCGGAGCCGGTACAGCCGGTCGGCGGCGATCCACAGGTCGTCGAGGACATCGACGGCCAGGCCGACCGGGGCGCGGATCCGGTCCGAGGGTCCGAGCACCGGGCGGACCGTGCCGTCGGCGGCGCAGAACAGGATCTCGTCGCCTCGGCGGTCGGCGACGTACAGGCCGCCGTCGGCGGTCGCGGCCAGGGCGCTGATGTCGCGGCCGCCCAGGTCGGCCCGGATCGTGATCGTGCGGTCCCGGCCCAGCGCGTACACCCGGGCGGCCGCGTTGTCGGCGATGTAGACGGTTCCGTCGGGTCCGGCCGCGAGCGCCGTCGGCGTGCCGAGCGCGATCGACGTCCCGGCGGTCCCGGGTGGCACGGGACCGCGGTGTGCCTCGGCGCCGCCGTCGCCGGCGACGGTACTGACCAGGCCGCCCGGCGCCACCGCCCGGACCCGGTGGTTGCCGGTGTCCGCGATGTAGAGGATGCCGTCGCCGCTCACCGCGACCCCGGACGGCGCCGCGAACCGCGCCGCCGTCGCCTGTCCCCCGTCACCGCCGAAGCCGGTCTCTCCCGTCCCGGCCACCGGGATGAGAGTGCCGGGCGCGGCCGCCATGGCCATGACCGCCAGTAGGCAGGTCACCGCCGTCCCGAAACGCGCGCTCCTCACGTTTCGTGTGTAGCAGGTCACCGCACGCGACGGTCAGCCGGCGCGGAGGGCGTCGTCCTCCTTGGACATGGCGTCCTGGCGGGCCGGCTCCTCGCGGAGGATGGCGGCGTTCAGCCACTCCTCCGGTACGGCGAACGCGTCCACCAGCGTGCGCATGTGCGGCCGCAGCTCGCGCAGCAGGTCGTTGGTGACCGCGGTGACCGCCCGGGAGCGGGCCGGGGTGAGGCGGCCGTGTTCCATGAGCCAGGCCTTGTGCTCCTCGATGGTGGTCAGCGCGTACAGGTCGCAGACCTTGCCGAGCAGCTCGCGGGCGGATTCGTCGGTGGTCCGCTCGATGGCGGCGACGAACGCCTCCAGGGTGATCCGGTCGATGTGGGCGCCCGCCACCGACAGGATGTGGTCCTGTACGTCGTTGAAGATGTCGAACGGCCGGTCCTTCTTGGTGGCGGCGCCCTTGCGGAGCCGGCGGATCGCGGAGTCCAGCAGGTGCTTCTCCCGGTCCTCGAAGAGGGCCAGATGCCAGCCCCGGTCGGTGACGGCGACCTCCTCGTCGCGGCCGGGGACCGCGCTGACGAGCCGCTGGATGAGCGAGCGCGCCGCCGTACGCTCAAGCATCATCTCCCGCACCTGTTCGGCGACGAACGTGGCGCGCCCCCAGCCGTCGAGCGAGCCGAAGGCGTCGCGATAGCCGGTGAGCAGGCCTTTCGCGACCAGCTGGAGCAGGACGGTGTTGTCGCCCTCGAAGGTGGTGAACACGTCGGTGTCGGCCTTGAGCCCGGGCAGCCGGTTCTCGGCGAGGTAGCCGGCGCCGCCGCACGCCTCCCGGCACATCTGGATGGTCCTGGTGGCGTGCCACGTCTGTGCGGCCTTGAGCCCGGCCGCCCGGGATTCGAGTTCCCGCTGCCGGTGCTCGTCGGGCTCGGCGAGGGAGAAGACCTCGGCCATGGTGACCGCGAGTTCCTCCTGGGCGAAGGCGTACGCGTACGAGCGTGCCAGCGCCGGCAGGAGTTTGCGCTGGTGGGCCAGGTAGTCGTTGAGGGCGATCTCCCGGTCGGCGCCGGGGCTGGTGAACTGGCGGCGGGTCTCGCCGTACCGGACCGCGATGGTCAGCGCGCTGCGGGTGGCCGCGGAGGCGGCGGCGCCGACGGTGACCCGGCCGCGGACCAGGGTGCCGAGCATGGTGAAGAAGCGCCGGGTGTCGTTCTCGATCGAGCTGGTGTAGGTGCCGTCGGCGGCGACCTGCCCGTACCGGTCGAGCAGCATGTCCCGCGGGACGGTGACGTGGTCGAAGGAGATCCGCCCGTTGTCGACGCCGAGCAGCCCGGCCTTGGGCCCGGCGTCGCCGAGGGTGACGCCGGGCATCGGGTTGCCGTGCTCGTCGCGGATCGGCACGAGCCAGGCGTGCACACCGTAGGACCGGCCGCCGGTGATCAGCTGGGCGAAGACCACGGCCATCCGCCCGTCGCGGGCCGCGTTGCCGATGTAGTCCTTGCGGGCGGCCTCATGCGGGGTATGAAGCACGAAATTTCCAGAGGAAACGTCGTAGGTACAGGTCGTGCGCAGCTGCTGCACATCGGACCCGTGACCGGTCTCGGTCATCGCGAAGCAGCCCATGAGATCGGCCGAGATGATGTCGCGCAGGTGGGCGTCGTGGTGCCGGGCGGTGCCGAGCGCGACGACCGCCCCACCGAAGAGCCCCCACTGCACCCCGGCCTTGACCATGAGCGACAGGTCGACCTGGGCGAGCATCTCGGCGGCGACGGTGGAACCGCCCGGGTCGCCGGAGCCGCCGTACTCGACCGGGAAGGCGGAGGCCACGCCCACGTCGGTGGGCAGTTCGCGGATCAGCCGGCTGACCCGTTCCCGGGCCTGGTCGCCGGTCTCGCCGGGAACCGTGACGAATTCGGGCCCGAGCCGTTCCCGGACCGCCCGGCGGATGTGCGCCCACCGGCCGTCGAGCACCTCGGTCAGCGCAACGGTGACACGATCTCTCATGCCGAGATATTACCCGCGAGTAACCTTTTTGAACCGGCTGGGCCGGCGCCCAGCCGGGGAGCTACCTCACATGCCGTCGCCGGACCACTCGCCGCGGGAACGGGACCGCACCGGCAGCGACGACAGGATCGGGTGGACGTGGCCGTCGTGCTCGTCGTAGTTCTCCGCGTGGCCGCCGTACTTGACCCACTCGTCGGTGGTGTACCAGTTGGTCAGCTCACCGTCGGACCGCAGGATCCAGTCGATCTCGGTCTCCGCGACGAAGTGGCCGTGCTTGACCCGGGCCGGGCGGAAGCAGTAGGTGCCCTCGTCGATGTCGCCGAAGTTGTACGCCATCTTCCCGGCCAGGGTGTAGAACTCCTCGTAGCACGGGTGGTGGGCGAGCCGGTGGTCGGTCCAGCCCTTCGGCGCGCGGATGAGCCGGGTGTAGAAGCCGGTCTTGGGGTCGCGGTGCAGCAGCTTGATGTAGAGCGGGGTGAGCGGGCCGACCGACTGCGCCTCGGTCCACTCCATCTTCTCGGCGTCCATGACGGTCACGCCCTCGCCGGACTCCGGCGACGCCGCCGCCGAGGCCTCACCGAGATTGGTGAACGGGTCGAAGCCGCAGTCGCCGTACTCACGCCAGTGCAGCACCCGGGAACCCTCCCGGATCTTCAGCCAGTCCATCGCGGTGCCCTTGGGGACCTGGACGTAACCGCCGGCGCCCAGTTCCTGACCGCCGTAGAGCATGGAACCCTCGACCACGTAGAACTCGGTGTCGGCGTGCACGATCCCGGCACTGCGACCCCAGTCCGCGGTGGCGTGCAGCGACAGCGACGACGAGCCGTCCTCCTCGTCGGTGGACAGACGGCGCTCGAGGATCTTCCCCTCGCCGTACGGCAGTTCGCCGGCGTGGAAGATGTAGTCGTCCTCGTGGATCAGCTCCACATGTGCCCTCACGGCGTACTCCTCAGCTCGCGTTTCAGGATCTTGCCGGCGGCGTTGCGGGGCAGCGCCGCGACGGTTCGGTACTGTTTGGGGACCTTGAATCCGGCCAGCCGCGACCGCAGGAAGCCCTCCAGGTCGCCGTCGTCGACGGGCGACCGGCCGACGTAGTAGGCGACGACCCGCTCACCCCACCGCTCGTCCGGTTCGCCGACGACCGCGCACTCGGCCACCGCCGGGTGGGTGAGCAGGACCTCCTCGACGTCGCGCGGGTAGACGTTCACGCCGCCCGTGATGATCACGTCCTTGACCCGGTCCACGATGGAGATGAAGCCCTCCTCGTCGCGGATCACGATGTCGCCGGAGGTGAGGAAGCCGTCCTCGGTGGTGCAGGCGGCGGTCGCGGCCGGGTTCTCGTGGTAGCCGTTCATCAGGTACGGCGAGCGGCTGTACAACTCGCCGGGCTGACCGGGCCCGACCGGGTTTCCCGCGGAGTCGACGATCCGGACCTGGGTGCCGAACCACGGATGCCCGACGGTCCCGGCCTTGCGGCGCGCGTCCGGCGGCCGCAGGTTGGTGATCACGCCGGCCTCGGTGGAGCCGTACAACTCGTGGACACCGACCCCGGGGAACGCCTCGAACACCCACTCCTTGAGCACCTTCGGCAGGGCCGCCGCGTTGAAGTAGAGGGTGTCCAGCGTCGGTGCGGCCGGGACCTTCTCAAAAAAGGAGCGGATCAGTTGCGCGTGGGTCGGGACCAGGAACACCGACTGGGCGCCGTCCCGCTGGATCATGTCGAGCAGCCCGTCCGGCTGGAACGAGCGCAGCATGCTGACCGTCGCCCCGCAGTAGACGGCCGCGTAGGCGAAGGCGAACCCGGCGCCGTGGTACATCGGGGCGACCGCGATGGTCCGCCGCCCCGGCCCGATCCCCCACTCCAGCGCGGTGGCGTAGAAGGTCAGCGCCCGGGACCGGTGCGAGACGAGCACGCCCTTCGGGTCGCCGGTGGTGCCGGCCGTGTAGGCGATGCAGAACGGGTCCCGCTCGTCCACCGCGATCCACGGGTCGACGGCACGGGCGTCGCCGAGCCACGCCTCGTACTCCGGCCCGATGTGCACGACCCGCCCCGGGAAGCCGTCCGGCACCGCCCCGGCCAGCGCCGGGTCCACGATCAGCGCCCGCGACCCGGAGTGGCCGAGGATGAAGTCCACCTCCGGCGCGGTGAGCCGTGGGTTGACCGGGACCAGCACCAGGCCGGCCTTGGCGATGCCGGCCGCGATCTCCGGATATTCGAGGCGGTTGCCGCAGAGCAGCGCCACCCGGTCGCCGTACGACAGCCCGTGGGCGAGCAGCGCACACGCGATTCGTGAGGAGCGCTCGTCGAGCGCCCCGTACTTGAGTTCCCGGTCACCGTCGCGTACCGCGATCACGTCCGGGGTGGCCCGGCCGAACTCGCGCACGCCGCCGGCGATCGTCAGATCAGCACCACCCGGCCGCAGCATGCGAGAATGGAAACACCGTTTCCATTCATGGCGCAAGAGGGAAGTCGCCGGCCCGGCCGAGTTGCGCGGGAACCGGGGCGAGCCCGAGCTCCGACCCGATCCAGGTCCCGGCGGCAGCGGCCGCGGTCACGTCCACCCCGGTCTTCAGCGCCGACCGGTTCAGCAGGTAGGCCAGATCCTCGGTGGCGATGTTCCCGGTGGCGGCCGGCGCGAACGGGCACCCGCCGATCCCACCGAGACTGGCGTCCAGCGCCACGAATCCACTCGCCACCGCGGCGATCGCGTTGGCGTACCCCGTGTTCCTGGTGTTGTGGAAGTGAGCGCGCAGCGGCGCGCCCGGAGCGACCTCACGCACCGCGGCCGCCAGCTCGGTGACCTGCCCCGGCACGCCCACGCCGATGGTGTCGGCCAGGCAGATCTCATCCAGCGGACCCGCATCGGCCACGATGTCGCGCACCCGGGAAACGGGCACCGACCCGGTAAAGGGGCATCCGAACGCCGCGGCCACCGTCAAAGTCACGAAAAATCCGGCGTCACGCGCCCGCGAAGCAACTTCACGGAACGCCGAAAGCGAAGCGGCCGTAGACATCCCCTGGTTGCGGCGGGAAAACTCATCACTCGCGACAACTACATAGTTGATCTCGTCAGGCCGCGCGGCCTCCAAGGCGAGTGCCCGGTCGAGCCCGCGGCCGTTGAGGACCAGCGCGACATACCGGACGTCGGGCCGGCGGGGCACCGACCGCAGGACCTCCTCGGCGTCGGCCATCTGCGGCACCCGGTCCGGGCGGGCGAAGGCGGCCACCTCGATCCGCCGCAACCCCGCCGCGATGGCCCGCGACACGTAGCCGACCTTGACGGAAGCCGGCAGCACCCGCTTCTCGTTCTGCAGCCCGTCCCGCGGCCCGACCTCGACGATCTCCACGTCCGACACCCCCTGTTTCATCTAGCGAAACGTCGTTTCGCAAGTATAGGGTGACGGCGTGACCGCGCCACTGTCTGACATTCGCGTATTGGAAACCGGAACCCTGCTCGCCGGCCCGTTCTGCGGGCAGCTCCTCGGCGACTTCGGGGCCGAGGTGATCAAGCTGGAGGACCCGGGCAAGGGCGATCCGATGCGCCAGTGGGGCCGGGAGAAGCCGCACGGCCAGTCCCTGTGGTGGCCGGTGGTGGCCCGCAACAAGAAGTCGGTCACCTGCAACCTGCGCACCGAAGAGGGCCAGAGCCTGGTCCGGCGCCTGGTCGAGAAGGCCGACGTCCTGCTGGAGAACTTCCGGCCGGGCACCCTGGAGCGCTGGGGCCTCTCCTACGAGGAGCTGTCGAGGATCAACCCCCGGCTCATCCTGGTCCGGGTGACCGGTTACGGACAGACCGGACCGTATTCGCCGCGCGCCGGGTTCGGCTCGATCGGCGAGGCGATGGGCGGGCTGCGGTATGTGACCGGCGAGGCCGACCGGTCCCCGTCCCGCTCCGGCATCTCGATCGGCGACTCGCTGGCCGCCACCTACGCAGCGTTCGGCACGCTGGCCGCCCTGCACGCCCGCGAGCGCACCGGCCGCGGCCAGGTCGTCGACTCGGCGATCTACGAGGCGGTGCTCGCCATGATGGAGTCGCTGATCCCGGAGTGGAGCGTGGCCGGCTACCGCCGCGAGCGCACCGGCCCGATCCTGCCGAACGTCGCTCCCAGCAACGTCTACCCCAGCGCCGACGGCTCCGACGTGCTGATCGCCGCCAACCAGGACACCGTGTTCCGCCGGCTGGCCGACGTCATGGAGCGCCCCGACCTGCCGGCCGACGCCCGGTACGCGACGCACGGCGCCCGCGGCGAGAACCAGGCCGAACTCGACGACATCATCTCCGCCTGGACCCGGACCATCCCGTCGGCGAAACTGCTGTCGCTGCTGCACGAGGCCGGCGTCCCGGCCGGCGGCATCTACACGGCCGAGGACATCATCGCCGACCCGCACGTCCAGGCCCGGCAGGCGGTCATCGAGGTGGACCACCCCGAGTTCGGCAAGCTCCCGATGCAGAACGTGGCGCCGAAGCTGTCCGGCACCCCCGGCGGGGTGAAATGGGCCGGTCCGGCGCTCGGCTCCCACAACGAGGAGGTCTACCAGGGCCTGCTCGGCCTCACCGGCGACGAGCTGGCCGACCTGAGAACCCGCGGGATCGTCTGATGGCCGAGCTCGGCGAGGACTACGCGAGGGCCGGGTTCGCGCGGCGACTGGGCTGGGGCGCCCGGCCCGCGGTGCTGCTCGTGGACCCGGCGCTGGCGTACACCGACCCGGATTCGCCGCTCTTCCTCACCACCGGCCAGGCGGCCGCCGAGGCGATGGCCGAGCTGGCCGACGCCGCCCGCGCCGCCGATATCCCGGTCCTCTGGACCCGGGTCCACTTCGCCGACGAGTCGTGCGCGGAGGCGCCGCTGTTCGCCGCCAAGGTCCCGGCGCTCAAGGTCTTCGCCGACGGCAACCCGCTGGGTGACTTCGCGCCGCCGCTGCGCCCGGCGCCCGGCGAGCAGGTGGTGGTCAAGCACTACGCGAGCGCCTTCGCCGGCACGTCGCTGGCCGCCTGGCTGGCCTCGCACTCGATCGACACCGTGGTCATCGGCGGTTACTCCACCTCCGGCTGCGTCCGCGCCTCGGCGCTCGACGCGCTCCAGCACGGCTTCCGGCCGATCGTCGTCCGCGACGCCTGCGCCGACCGCGACGGCGGCCCGCACGACCACAACCTCTTCGACCTCGACGCCAAATACGCCGACGTGGTCACCCTTCCCGAAACCCTGCAAACCCTGATCTGGTACGCGGCGGAGCGTTCCGAATAGGACACCTCGTCCCGTGGCGCACGGCGGCCCGGGTGCCGGCCGGGCCGGTGCCGCCCGTTCCGGGCGGGGCTGCCACCCGGGCTCAGATCAACCAGCCGTTGTCGAGCGCCAGCCGCACCGCCTCGGCCCGGGTGCGGGCGCCGGTCTTGCCGATCGCCGCGGACAGGTGGTTGCGGACCGTGCCGTCGGAGAGCCGCAGCTCACCGGCGATGTCGGCCACCGTGCCGCCGTCCCGGGCGGCGCGCAGCACATCGGTCTCCCGTTCGGTCAGCGGCGAGTCGCCGTAGGCCAGGCTCTGCGCGGCCAGCGCCGGGTCGACCACGCGCAGGCCCTGGTGGACGCGGCGGACCGCGTCGGCGAGCTGCCGGGCCGGGGTGTCCTTGACGACGAAACCACCGGCGCCGGCGGCCATCGCCTGACGCAGGTAGCCGGCCCGGCCGAAGGTGGTGACCATCAGCACCCGGCAGTCCGGCACCGCCTCGGCCAGCAGCCGGGCCGCGGAGATCCCGTCCAGGCCGGGCATCTGCACGTCGAGCAGGGCCACGTCGGCGGCGTGCGCCCGGGCCGCGCCGACGACCTCGTCGCCGCGGCCCACCTCGGCCACCACGGTCAGGTCGGGTTCCAGGTCGAGCAGGGCGGCCATCGCCCCGCGGACCAGCGCCTGGTCGTCGGCGAGCAGCAGTCTGATCATGAGGGGACCTCCACTCGTACCCGGAATCCCGGTCCGTCCTGCCGCCGCCCGGCGGTCAGGTGCGCGCCCAGCTCGGCGGCCCGCCGGCGCAGCCCGGGCAGGCCCTGTCCGGCGGCCGGGCCGTCCCCGTGGCCCCGGCCGTCGTCGACGATCTCCACACTGTCCGGTCGCAGCCGCACCGCGGCGTGCCGGGCCCCGCTGTGCCGGACGATGTTGGTGACCGCCTCCCGGATGGTCCAGGCGAACAGCTCCCGGTTCAGCGTCGGCACCTCGTCCGCGGTGGTCGGCAGGTCGGCCTGCACGTCGGCGGCGGCCAGCGCGGCCCGGGCGGCGGCGATCTCACCGGGCAGCGAGATGCCGCGCACGCCCAGCGCGGTGGCGCGCACGTCGGCCAGCGCGTCCCGGGCCAGCGACTCCAGGTCGCGCAACTCGGTCCGGGCCCGGTCCAGGTCGACGTCGAGCAGCCGCTGGGCCAGCTCGGCCTTGACCGCCACCACGGTCAGCGAATGGCCGAGCAGGTCGTGCAGGTTGTCGGCGATCCGGGCCCGCTCGTCGGCGACCGCGAGCTGGGCCAGCTCGTGCTGCGCCTGGAGCAGCCGGGCCTGCCGTTCCAGGGCGAGCCGGATGCCCCCGGCGGCGGCCGCGGCCAGGATCACGGCCAGCGCGTACCCGTGGCCGATGGTCTGCCAGCCCGGCGCCAACCGGATCGAGGACTCGACCGCGGCGGTCACCACCACGGCCACCGCGGCGCCCTGCCGCCACGGCAGGCCCGTCATCGCGATCCCGGCGATGTAGACGGCGCAGGTCAGCGAGTGCCGGCCGGCCGCCGGCGCCTGGAGCAGCGTGAGCGCGACCATGGTCAGCAGGAGGGTCCAGGTGAGCACGACACGCGGCCCGTTGCGGCGCATCAGCAGTCGCGCCGCGACCACGTAGGTGACCGCGAACAGGGCCACCGCCACCAGGCCGACGTCACGCCACACCCCGTCCGGCCGCCCGGCCAGGGCGGTCAGGTTCTCCCCGAGGTAGAACAGCCAGATGCCGGAGAACACCCAGCCGTAGGGAACCCCACGGCCGGGTGCGACGGAGGTCGGCAGGGCCATGCCGGACACCGTACCGGCGGGGTCAGACCCGGGCGGTGTCGCGGCGGAACCGCCACATCGCACCGGCCGCGAACAGGCCGGTCCAGAGCACCACGTTGACGATCGCGGGCACCAGGTCGCCGGACCGGGTGAGCGGGTACCGGGCCAGTTCGCCGACGCCGTACACCGGGGTGAACTTCGCGATCGTGCCGAAGACGTCGCCCAGCTGGTCGAGCGGCACGAACAGGCCGCCCGCGAAGGACAGCACGGCCAGCAGCGGGCCGAGCAGCTGCATCACGTTCTCACTGGGCAGCAGGTAGCCCATGAACAGGCCGAACGCGGCGAACACCAGCGCGCTCACCCAGGCCAGCAGGCCGCAGCCGAGCCAGGCCGCCGCGGGCATCTCGGCCCCGGAGAAAGCACCGATCGCGAACACCACGACGACCGGCACCGCCCCGATGAGCATGGCGATGACCATCTTCACGGCGACGTACGCGAGCGGGCGCAGCGGGGTCAGCCGCAGTTGCCGGCTCCATCCGGCGGCCCGCTCGATCGCCACCATCGCGCCGCCCGAGGTGGTGGCCAGCATCGCCCCGTACACCGCCATGCTGACCATCACGTACGCGGTGACGTTGCCGACGCCGGCCGGCTCGGTCTTGTACTCCGACCCGGTGCCGAAGATCAGGAAGAACACCGGCGGCATGACCACGGTGAACACCACCGTGCGCTTGTTGCGCAGCAGCCGGCGCAGCTCCAGGCCGATCATGCCGGGGGTGAAGCCGCCGAGCGCGGGCCGGCGCCGTTCGATCGCCGTGGTCATGCCGGGTCCTCCTGGTCGGCGGTGAGGGTGAGGAAGGCGTCCTCCAGGTTCCGGGAGGTGATCTCCAGGTCCCGGGCCGCGGTATTGGTGAGCAGGTGCCGGGCGATCTCGTCGCTGTCACGCCCGCGCAGGTAGACGGTGTCGCCCCGGATCTCCGCGCTCTCCACGCCGGGCATCGCGTCCAGGCCGTCCTGCTCGGCGCCGGGCAGGGTGGCCCGGACGGTACGCCCCGCGGCCAGCGCCTTCACCTCGGCCGCGGTGCCGTCGGCGACGATCCGGCCGCGGCGCACCAGCACGATCCGGTCGGCGTAGGCGTCCGCCTCCTCCAGGTAGTGGGTGGCGAAGATGACCGTCCGGCCGCCCTCGGCGTCCTCCCGGATGGCGTCCCAGAAGTCGCGCCGCCCGCCGACGTCCATTCCGGTGGTCGGCTCGTCGAGGATGAGCAGCCGCGGGTCGGGCAGCAGCGCCATGGCGAACCGGAGCCGCTGCTGCTGGCCGCCCGAGCACTTCCCGACCAGGCGGTCCGCGATGTCGGCGATCCCGGCCCGCTCCAGCACGGCGGTCACCTCCGACCGGGAACGGCCGAACAGGACGGCGGTGAGGCGGACCGTCTCCTCGACGGTGAAGTCCTTGAGCAGGCCGCCGGTCTGCATGACCGCGGAGACCAGGCCCAGTTCGACGGCCTCCCGCGGGGAGCGCCCGTAGACCCGGACCGTCCCCTCGGTGGGCTGGGACAGTCCGAGCAGCATGTCCACGGTGGTCGTCTTGCCGGCGCCGTTCGGGCCGAGCAGGGCGACCACCTCTCCGGGGCGGATGCGCAGGTCTATTCCGTCCACGGCGGTGACCGGGCCGAAACGTTTGACCACGCCGTCCAGATCCACGGCCGTCCGCCCCGTGCCGGCGGCCGTGATATCGGTTGCGGTGAGTGTCATGCCCCGATCCTCGACCGCGGACCGCATCCGCTCCCCCGCCGTCCGTCACGGTCCCCCCATGACATCCGTCAGGGGTGGACGATCGCGGCGATCGCCTTCCGCCACGGTTCGCCGAGCGGCTGCTCCCGGTCCCCGGGGAAGATCGACGGCAGCCCGGCGTACCGGAATGCCCGGTCGAGCACCACCCAGTACGCGCCCCGGCTGCCCCCGGTGGGCACGGCCGCGAGGGCGACCCGTTCCAGGGTGGCGCGGTCGTCACGGCGCAGTGCGAGCAGGGCGGCGACGGTCCATTCCCGCCAGCCGACCGATTCGGTGGCCGGCCGGAGCCGCTCGATGTCGGCGGCCAGAGCGGTCACCGCGTGGTCGTCGCCGAGCAGCAGCACCGCTTTCGAGGCCAGCGCGGTGGTGAGCCGCAGCGGCATCCCGTACCGGTCGGCGGTCTCCGCCTGCTCGTCGCAGTCGGCGGGCGTGGCCTGCCCGGCGACCGCCCGCCGCCACAGGGCGGCGATCTCGTTCTCCTGCGCGACCCGGTGCCGGCCCAGCCGGCGCAGATGCCCGGCCCGCAGCCGGGGTCCGACGATCGCTTCGTCGAGGTCGCCGCGCTCCCAGGCGAGGTCGCTGCGCAGCCGCCGGGCCTCGGTCTCCTCGGCCGGCGGCCAGCGGCGCAACTGCATGTCGAGTTCGTCGAAGCGGCGCGCGGACAGCAGCGTCCGGCAGATCTGGTAGCGGATCAGCGACGAGTCCGGCTCCTGCCGGTGCATGGCCCGCAGTTCGGTCAGGGCTTCGTCGGCGCGGGCCAGGTCGCGCAGCCCGTAGCACAGGAACATCCGGGTGGCGCGGGCGATGTCGGGTGGTAGCGGCTCGCCGAGCAGGTCCCGGAAGTAGGCGACCCGTTCCGTCCGGCCGCGGTCGTGGCGGTAGCCGTCGAAGAAGCGGGCCAGGTTGCCGATCCAGGTGCGGTCGTCCAGCGGCGGCATCCGCTCGGCGGTCCGGGGCATGCTGGGCATCTCGAGCAGCGACCTGCGCAGCCAGTCGGCGCGCAGATCGTGGCCGGCGCAGAGCCGGGCCGCCTCCTCCAGGACGGCGAGGCGGCGTTCCACGTCGTCGAGGGTCTCGTCGTGCCGGGCCCGCAGCGCGTCCAGCAGCGTCCCGGCCCGGGCGCGGCGGTCGGCGGCCGTCCAGGCGCCCGGCTCGGCCACCGATTCGTCGATCAGCGCCTCCCGGACGACGTCGTGCAGCCGGTACGGGAACCACGGGTGATCCTGCCGGTTGACGAGGGTGCGACGGCAGAACCGGACGGCGTCGCCCTCGCTGCGCCCGGATCCGGCGGCCAGCAGCGCGGGGTCGAACTGCAGGAGCAGGCTCGCGGTCCGGGCGATGTCGCGCTCCGCCTCCGGCAGGTCGGCGAGGATCCGGGTGACCAGGGCCGGCATGGACCCGCCGAAGTGGTCCGGATCGGTGCCGCTCTGCCGGGCGATGGACAGCGACAGGTCGAGGTAGAGCGGCAGGCCGTGCGCGCCGTCACGGATCCGGCCGACCGCCTCGCGGCCCAGCTCCGGGTTGCCCCTGCTGCCGGAGGCACGCTCCAGGAACCGGGTGACGTCCTCGTCGGCGAGCCGGCCGACCAGATGCTGGCGGGGCTCGCCGGTGGCCGGCAGCACCAGTCCGGGCCAGCGGTCCGGCCCGGTCCGGGGCAGGCCGGGGACGTCCGGTGTGGCCCAGTCGAGCGAGCCGCGGCTGGTCAGCACCCACAACACACCGGGTGTCAGATAGACGATCCGGTTGAGCAGCGCCTCCTGGGTGCGGTCGCCGCCCTGCACGTACTCGGCGGCGTCGGCGAACGCGACGATCAGCGACCGTTCCGGGGCGACGAGGCGTTCCAGGTCCCAGGAGAGCAGTCCGGCGAGGGCGGCGGCCACGCCCTGGCCGGCGTTGCGGGCGGCCGCCTCGGCCACCCTCTCCAGCTGTGGGCAGTCGCGCAGGGCCCGGTCGTTCAGCCGCCTGGTGCGGATCGCGTCGTAGACGGCCAGCCCGGCCCGGACGGTGAGCTGGCCGAGCGCGAGGTCCTTGCCGGCGTCCTTGACCGCGTCGCCGACTGTGTCGATGAGCTGGCCGCGGACGTCGAACCGGGCCGGGTTGCGGAACTCCGGCAGCGGCTGGCCGGGCCGGGCGTGCGACCACCAGACGGTGAGGCCCAGATCGAACGCGGGGAACGGGCGGCCGGGCCCGGCGACCGCCCCGCGCAGGGCGAGCACCGCCCCGATCGCGTCGACCGTCTGCGACCCGTGGAAGTCCAGGCGTGCCGTGCGGACCGCGTGGTCGAGGCGGGGCGGTTCGGGCCAGCCGGTGCCGGCCGGGACCTCACCGTGCAGCCAGCGCTCCAGGCGCTGCGACAGCTCGGTCTTGCCGATGCCGCCGACGCCGTAGTAGGTGAGCACGTTGTCCCGGGCCGGGCGCTCCAGGACGGCGCGGCCCTCCAGCACGTTGGCCAGGTGGATGAGGGTGGCGGCCGCGAAGGCCTCGCTCTCCGGCACCCGGTCGGTGAACAGGTCCACCGCCGACCAGCCCGGCTCGAAGACGTCGTCCAGACTCACCGGCCCAGCCAAGCACAGTGGACGGCGGCCCACATCCTCCGGCCGTACGGCCGGAGATCGAGGGCCGGGCTTTCGCGGGCCGGAGCCGGCGACCGTGGGGCCGCCGGCTCCGGTGGAGCGGATCAGCTGAGCGTCTGGATGACGTTGCTGGTGAGCAGGCCCTGGTAGTACGAGCCGCCCGGGTAGTAGGTCGCGGTGGTGGTGCCGGCCACCGCGTCCGAGGCCCAGTTGACCGCGAAGGTCTGCAGGGCGGTGACGTTCTGCGCCTTCGAACTGCCGCCGGTCAGGGTGCAGAGCCAGTTGGTGGTGGCGCCCTCGGCGTCACAGTGTGAGCCGGTGGTGAGCCGGACCCCGAGGAACGGCCGGTCGACCCGGGCGAGCAGTTCCACGGTGCCGCTGGCGTTGCTGTTGGAGAGGTAGGGCGGCGAGGAGATCGCCGTGATCGGCAGCGAGGTTCCGTTCAGGCCGGTCAGGGCGTCCGCCATGTTGGTGCCGGACGGCGACTTCACCGGGTCGAGCAGTTGCAGGTAGGCCAGGTTCGCGAACGCGGCCGGGAACGTGGTGCGCAGCCGGTTGGCGATGTAGGTGACCGCGTCGCCGCCGGCCGAGTGCCCGGCCAGCACGTACTTCGTGGGCAGTGTGCTGCCGGAGCGCCCGGCCGTGGTCGCCGCCTTCGCGTAGCTGGTGGCGAGCGCCTTGGCCGGGGTGGTGGCCTCACCGATCCAGGCGGCGACGCTGTTCAGGAAGGCGGTGTTGTCTCCCTGGTTGCTGACCGTGCAGCCGCTGGAGTTGGTCGACGGCAGGGTCGGGGTGAAGACCAGGAATCCGGCGGCCTGGTATTTCCGGGCCAGCGCGGCGACGTTGCTGTTCGAGCGGGAGAAGCCGTGCTGGAGGAGGACCAGGGCCTTCGGGCTGGTGGTCTCGGGGAAGAACCAGTCGGCGTCCTGAGTGAGGGTCGAACTGCCGCAGGGGACGGTGATGTCACCGTCGACCTCGACCGCCGCGGCCTGAGCCGGCGCGGTGGTGGCGGCCAGGATGCCGGCGGACATGACGAGCATCGCCACGATGCGGCGTGGGGACAGGGACACGGGACCTCCAAGTGGTCAGCCGTAACACTCTCCGAAACAGGGTTTCCATTAGCTGCTATCGATGGGAGGCTGTCAAGGACGCAAAAAGCCCGGCACCCGCGTCAGCGGGCACCGGGCTGTACCCCGGCCGGGCGTCAGTCCTCGTAACGGGGAACCACGAGGGGGTGGCGGTACTCGTCACGCGCGGCGATGCCGGCCATCGACCGCAGGTACTGCCGCCGGGTGATCTCCCCGTCCAGGAGCTGCGCGCAGAGCACGCCCTCCAGGCTCTCCGGCGCGAAGAGCGCCTCCGGGATGCTCAGCGGCTCAGCCTCGGCTGACGCGTCCGCCCGCACCCCACGCACCGCGAGCACGCAGGCGGCGGCCAGGACCAGGATGAGAAGGGACAGGATCAGCATCGCCACCGCCTTGTCGATCACGCGGGACGTCGTGTCCCGCCTGACAGAGAGAACGGATCACAGGGCGTGTCGGTTCGACGATTTCTGTCACTCATAGCGACGAAGTTGCCGTCGAGGGCCCGGATGTCGCTACCCGTCGTCGGACCGTCGCAGCACGTCGAGCAGGAACCACTCGTCCTCGTGGTGCACGACCGGGGTGAGGCCGGCGGTGGCGAACAGCGCGGCGTGCGCGTTGAAGCCGTCGTAGTTGCCGCCGTTCTCCCGGTCCCGGAAGTGCACCGACACCAGGTCGCCGCCCGGCTCCAGCCGCTGGACCAGGCCGTCGAGCAGGGCGGTCAGGTCGGCCGCGGACAGGTAGTAGAGCAGGTCCCCGACGACGGCCAGGTCGAACGTGCCGTCCGGCAGGTCGGCCGGCAGCTCGGCGCGTTCGGCCCGGACGTTCGGCAGGTCGGCGGTGTTCTGCCGGAGCAGCTCGACGGCCTCGGGGACGCTGTCCACCGCCAGCACCTCGCCGCAGCGGCCGGCCAGCATCCGGGTGAGGGTGCCGACCGAGGCGCCCGGCTCGTAGCAGCGTTCGTACCGCTCGCGGGGCAGGCTCGCCATGGTCACCGCGAACTTGCGCCGGTCGTGCCACTTGCTGGCGATGTCCCACGGGTCGTCCTTCGCCAGGTAGAGCCCGGTGAAGTAGTCCAGGGAGACGGTGGTCTCGGGTGGCGCCGCGTCGCCCTCTGCTCGTGTCACAGCGAAATTCTGCCCCGCGCTCACCCGGCCTCGACCGTCAGGGTGCCGACGCCCTCGGCCGCGACCAGGTCGATGCCGCCGTCACCGTCACCGACGGTGAACACGGTGCGATTGTCGACGCCGCGGTCCCGGTCGCCGTAGAGGTCCACCTCGCCGGCGCCCCGCTGGAGCACCGCCCGGACCCGGGTCTTACCGTCCGTGATGATCTTCCAGTCCCGGACGCCGCCACCCATCGAGATCGGTACGACCGTGTCCTGGCGGGGCAGCGTGAGCTCGATCCGACGGGCGCCGCCGAGCAGGTCCACCCGGCCCACCCGGCCGCCGGTGAGGTCGAAGTCGCCGACCCGTACGCCGCCGCGCATCAGCACCGACCAGACCACCTCGGGGCTGAGCACCACGTCGATCCGGGCGGAGCCGTCGCGGCCGGTCTCGTCGACGAAGACCCGTACGGACGTGCCCTCGACCACGGTCCGTACCGTGATCCCGCTGTCCTGCGGGGTCGACACCGCGAACCAGCCCTCACCCGGGTCACCGATCCGCACGTCGAGTTCGGTGGTCCCCTCGGCCAGTTCGAAGGTGGCGGCGCCCGGGGCGGGCACGGGCGGCTCGGTGGTCTGCTCGGCGGCCGGCGGGGACGTCCCGATGGACACCGGCGGGCTGGCCGGGACAGCGGCCGGCGGGTTGACGAGGACCGGCGCCTGTGACCGCTCCGCCTCCCGGTCCGGCCCGAAGACCACCCAGAAGGTGCCGGCGATGACCAGCATGCCGGCCAGCAGCGGCAGGACCGGGCGCCAGAGCGGCCGGGGCGGCGGCGGGCCGATGTTGGTCAGCTCCAGGGTGGGCCGGTGGGTGGCCAGCGAGTTCCAGGCCGGGTCGGTCCGGACGGCTTCGGCACCGTCCAGTTCGTAGTGGTCGGCGGCCGGCCCGGATCGGTGCGGGGCATCCGGCCAATATTCCGATATATCGGGCAACTCAACCGGCTCGGCCGGGTCGCCGGTCGTAGGCACGACGGGACTGTCCACGCTGCTCTCTCCTCGAAGCGCACGGATGGATCCAGCCGGGGATACGGGCGCGCGGGCCGAACGGATCAACTGGGACCGCTCCCAAAGAATTGATGGGGCACTACCTCTTGCCCCGCGACACATAGACCGTGTAGATCCTTAACGGAACATTAAGTGCCAATGTGAGCGTTCTCCAGGAAGCGAATTGATGCCGGAAGACGACACCCGCGACGGACTGCGGGTCGGCGGCTGGATTCCGCCCTATTCACCCGGCGGGGCACCCACCGGGCCGATCCGGCCGACCGTCCAGCCCGCCCTACCCGGCGGGGCCCGCCCCCGTGACCATTTCCCCCGACTCCGCGGCTCCGTGACGACGCGCCCCCGCCTCGTTCTGGCCGCCGCCCTCTGTCTCGCCTGCGCGGCCACCGCCGCGGTCGCCGTCGCCCTGGACGCCGCCCGCGGTCCCGAACCGGTGGCCGCCGAGTTCACCTTCCCGGCCGCGGCGCCACCGGACTGGCCCGCCTGGCCGCTCGATCCCGGCGCGTCCGACGTGCCGGTCAGCGTCCAGCCATCCCCACCAGCGAGTTCACTCTCCGCGACACCGCCCGGCCGGCACACCACGGCGCCGGCCACCACGGCGGTGTCGACCCGTACCGCGACCAAGAAGCCGACCCGCACGGCCACCACCACGAAACCCGCGCCGGTGTCACTCTCCGTGGGCTCGACAGCCGGCCTGGCGGCGGCCGACGAGACCACACTGCGTGTCCGGCACCGCAATTACCGGGGCCGCCTGGACCGGATCGGCAGCCGCGAACGGGACGACGCCAACTTCCGGATCCGTAGCGGACTCGCGAACAGCGGCTGCGTCTCGCTCGAATCTGTTAACTTTCCCGGATATTATTTGCGGCACCGGAACTTCGAAATCCGGCTGGACCGGATCGACGGCAGTGAGCTTTTCCGTCAGGACGCCACTTTCTGTCCACTGACGATTCGCTCAGGTGCCGCGCTCGTGTTGCGTTCCAACAATTATCCGGGGCACTATGTCGTCTCCGACGACCAGTGGTTGCGGATCGTGGAGACCTCCGCGGAGCGGGCCACCGCGTTCGTGCCGCGGGCCGCGCTCTGACCGCTCCCCGGCCGGCCCATCCGGCCGGGGAGCGGTCAGGCTCCGCTCAGTTGCGGAAGACCGCGACTCCCCGCGCCTCCAGCACCTCGGGGGCGCCGGGGAGGACGCGCAGGTCCACCGGCTGGTCGGTGCGGTTGATCAGGAACCAGTGGTCGCCGCGGATCGCCAGCTCCACCCGCCCGGCCAGCTCGGCCGGCAACTCGCCGGTCACCCCGGCGGGGCCGAGCAGCCGCGGCAACAGCCCGGCGAGCCCGTCCGGGCCGAGGCGCGTGGAGACGTACGCCGCGGAGCCGGCACCCACCCGCCGCCGGGTGACCGCCGCCCGGTCCGCCTGCTCGCCGGTCTTGTAACGGGCCAGCACCTCGACGTCCGGGCCGGTCACGTCGATCCGGTCGGTCCACAGTGTGCCGGTGGCGCCGTCGTCCAGCGTGACGCTCTCGCCGTCGAGCAGCGGCCCGAACTCCTCGATCCGGATGCCGAGCAGGTCACGCAGCGCGCCCGGGTAGCCGCCCAGCCAGACGTGGTCGTTCTCGTCCACGATCCCGGAGAAGTACGTGGTGACCAGGTGCCCGCCCGCGGCGACCCAGCCGTCCAGCCGGTCCGCGAGGGCGGCCGGGACCACGTGCAGGACCGGGGCGATGAGCAGCCGGTACTCCTCCAGCGGCCCGCCGGCCGGCACCACGTCGGCACGGATCCCGGCATCCAGCAGCGCGGTGTACCAGTCCAGCGCCTCCTGCCGGTACCGCAGCCGGTCGGTCGGGTGGGAGTCCTGCTCGGCCGTCCACCACGACTCCCAGTCGAAGACGATGCCGACCGCGGCGCGGCGGCGGCGTGAGCCGGCGATGGGCGCCAGCTCACGCAGCCGCTCCCCCAGCCGGACCACACTCCGGAAGAGGTCGCTGCCGGTCCCGGCGTGCGGCAGCATCGCCGAGTGGTACTTCTCCGCGCCGGCCCGCGACTGCCGCCACTGGAAGAAGCAGACCGCGTCGGCGCCGTGCGCCACGTGGGTCAGCGAGTCGCGGGCCAGTTCGCCCGGCTTCTTCGCCACGTTGACCGGCTGCCAGTTGACCGCGCTGGTGGAGTGCTCCATCAGGAACCACGGCTCGCCGCCGGCGATGTTGCCGGTCAGGTTGGCCGAGAAGGACAGCTCGTCACGGGCCTGCGGGCCGGGCAGCACGTAGTGGTCGTTGGAGACGAAGTCGACCTCGGCCGCCCAGTCGGCGTAGTTCATCGGCTTCATCTCGCCCATCACCATGAAGTTCGTGGTGACCGGCACCTCCGGGGTGATCCGCCGGAGCAGGTCCCGCTCGGCCCGCAGATGGTCCTTGAGGGCGTCCGAGGAGAACCGCTTGAAGTCGAGCTGCTGGGTCGGGTTCGGGTGCGAGGCGGCCAGGCGGGGCGGCAGGATCTCCTCGAAGTCGTCGTACCGCTGGGACCAGAAGGCGGTGCCCCAGGCGTGGTTGAGCGCTTCGACATCGCCGTAGCGCTCCCGCAGCCAGACCCGGAAGGCGCGCGCCGCGTCGTCCGAGTAGTCGTACACGTTGTGGCAGCCCAGCTCGTTGTTGACGTGCCAGGCGACCAGCGCCGGATGGTCGGCGTACCGGGTGGCCAGCTCGCTCACCAGGCGCAGCGCGTGCTCCCGGAAGACCGGCGAGGTGGGCCGCCAGTGCTGACGGGCGCCCGGCCAGAGGATCTCCCCGGTCCGGGTGACCGGCAGGATCTCCGGGTGCTCACGGGTCAGCCAGGGCGGCGGCGAGGCGGTGGCGGTGGCCAGGTCGACGGTGATGCCCCCGGCGTGCAGCAGGTCCATCACCTCGTCCAGCCACGCGAAGTCGTACTCGCCGTCGCGGGGCTCCAGCCGTGCCCAGGAGAAGATGGCGAGGCTGACGATGGTGACGCCGGCCTCGCGCATCGCGCGTACGTCGTCGTCCCAGACCTCGCGGGGCCACTGGTCGGGGTTGTAGTCGGCGCCGAATTCCAGACGCGCCGACCCGGCGCGGCGAAGCCAGCGCCGGGTCGTCTCGTTGCTCTGTGTCATTTAACCGTGAAACCCTGTTCCTGGCCGTACTTGACCGAAGCGTCCTGCCATGCCTTCAGCCCGTCCGTGAGCGTTCCCTGCCCGAGGTACGCCTTGCCCACCGTGTCGCCGTAGATGCTGTTGGCGTAGACCTGGAAGGGCAGGTAGGACCATCCGGTGACGACCTGCCCGGCGGACTCGGCGAGCACCTCGTTGACCTTCTGGCCACCGAAGTACGGGAACTCCTTGTTCTTGAACTCCGGCGCGGCGAGGTGCTTGGTGGTCGCCGGGAAGGCGCCGTCGTCGATACGGGTCTGCGCGCCCTCGTCGACGGCCGCGTACTTCAGGAACGCGTACGCGAGGGTCTTGTTGGCGCTCTTCTCCGGGATGGCCAGCGAGCTGCCGCCGTTCTCCGCGGTGGCCTTGCCGCCGGCCTCCCACTGCGGCATCGGGGCGACCCGCCACTTGCCGTTGGCGGCCGCCGCGCCCTTCTCCAGGTTGCTCGGCATCCAGGCGCCGGTGACCAGGGTGGCGATGGTGCCGTCGCCGAGGCCCTTGTACCACTCGTCGGTCCAGCCGACGACCGGTGAGAGCAGCTTGGCGTCGAGCAGCTTCTGCCACTGGGTGGCGAACTTCGTGCTGCCCGGGTCGGCGAAGTTGACCCCGACGTCGGTGCCGCTGACCGTGTACGGCTTGCCGCCCGCCTGCCAGATCAGGCTGGTGGTGAACCCGGCGTCGCCGCTGTCGCTGGTGATGTACGCCTTCGGGTCGGCCTTGTGCAGTTTCTCGGCGGCGGCCGCGTACTCCTCCCAGGTCGTCGGGACGGCGATGCCGTGCTTGTCGAAGACCTCCTTGTTGTAGAAGAGCGCCATCGGGCCGGAGTCGATCGGGAAGCCGTAGATCTTGTCGCCGGCGTGCACCGCGTTCCAGGTGCCCGGGGTGAACGTGCCGTCCAGCGACGCGGCCCCGTACGTGTTCAGGTCCGCCACCGACTTGGCCAGCGCGAACTGCGGCAGCGCGTAGTACTCGATCTGCGCCACGTCGGGGATCCCGGTGCCGGCCGTGATCGCGTTCTGGAGGGCGGTGTACTGGTCGTTGCCCGTACCCGCGTTGGTGAGGTTGATCTTGACCTTGGGGTATTTGGTCTGGAAGTCGGCGGCGACCTTGGTGATCGTGGTGTCCCACGCCCAGACGGTCAGGTTGCCGCCCGCCTCCAGGGCGGCCGCGATGTCCGCCTCGGTGACCGTGGTCGGGGCCGCGGCGCCGTCCTCGGTGTCGTCCGAACCGGAGCAGCCGGTGGCCATGAGGGTTATCGACAGGGCCGCGCCGAGTAGCGCACGCCGTCGGGTGATCGACATATGAATCCCTTCGGTGATGGGGGATCTATTGCTTTACGCTCCCCGCGGCCAGGCCCTGCTGCCAGTAGCGCTGGAGCATCAGGAAGGCGACGGTGAGGGGGATGATGGTGAGCAGGGAGCCGGTGATCACGAGGTCGAAGACGACGTCGCCGCCGACCGTGTTGGCCTGCCTGTTCCAGGAGTAGAGGCCCAGCGTGAGCGGGTAGAGGTCGGCGTTCTTCAGCATGATCAGCGGCATGAAGAAGTTGTTCCAGGCCGCCACCAGGTTGAACAGCAGCACCGTGACGAGACCGGGCGCCAGCAGCGGCAGCGCGAGCTTGAAGAAGATCCGGAACTCACCGGCCCCGTCGCACCGGGCCGACTCCAGGATCTCGTTCGGCACCGCCTCCGTGGAGTAGGTCCACATCAGGTAGAGGCCGAACGGCGACACCAGCGACGGGATGATCACCGCCCACGGGGTGTCGGTGAGCCCCATCTTCGCGAACAGCAGGAACGTCGGCACGGCCAGCGCGGTGGGCGGGACCGCGATCCCGCCGAGCACCACGGCGAACACCGCGCGGCGGCCGCGGAAGTCGAACTTGGCCAGGCCGTACCCGGCGAGCGCGGCCAGCAGGGTCGCTCCCCCGGCGCCGACCACCACGTAGATCACCGTGTTGAGCACCCAGCGGCCGAAGATGCCGTCCTGATAGGTGAACGTGTCGGCGATGTTGTCGAAGAGGGCGAACTCCCCACCGAACCAGAGCCCGAACGTGGCGAGCAGGTCCTCCTGGGTCTTCGAGGCGCTGATGAACAGCCAGGCCAGCGGCAGGATCGCGTACGCCAGCATCACGCCGGTGACCACGGTGAGAACGGCGCTGCGCCGGCGCGGCTTGCGGGCCGCGGGTTTCAGCGGGGGGCGGCCCGGACGGCGCGCCGCCGCCCGGACGGTGGGCGTGGCGGTCATCGGGCCTCCCCCCGCATGGCGCGAAGCTGGAAGAGGTAGGCCACGACCATCGTCGCCACACCCATCAGCAGCGCGACAGTGGCCGAGTAGTTGATCTGCTGCCCGGCGAACGACAGCTGGTAGGCGTAGATGTTCGGGGTGAAGTAGGTGGTGATCGAGTTCGGCGCCAGGCTGTCCAGCACCTGCGGCTCGTTGAAGAGCTGGAAACTGCCGACGATCGAGAAGATCGTGGCGACGACCAGCGGCCCGCGCAGCGCCGGCAGCTTGATCGCCCGGATGATCCGCAGCTCGCCGGCCCCGTCGATCGCGGCCGCCTCGTAGAGCGAGGCGTCGATCACCTTCAGGCCGGAGTACAGGATGAGCATGTTGTAGCCGACGTATTCCCAGGTCACGATGTTGCCGATGGTGGCGAGGATCCAGCCCGGCGCCAGCGGGTCGGGCAGGTTCAGGCCCAGCGCCTCGTTGATGCTGCCGACCAGGCCGAACCGGATGCCGTAGAGGAAGCCGGCCATCAGGGTGGCGACGACCGACGGCACCGCGTACGGCAGGAAGATCGCGACCCGGAAGAACCCGGCGCCGTAGAGCCGCCCGCTGTCGATGGCGAGCGCCACCAGCAGGGCCAGCCCGAGCATGATCGGCACCTGGATCAGCAGGAAGAGCACGACCCGGGTGATCGACTCCCAGAACTGCGGGTCGCTGAGCGCCTTGGTGTAGTTCTCCAGGCCGACGAAGGTGGTGCCGCCGACCAGCCGGGTGCGGAACACGCTGAGGTACGCCGAGTACGCGATCGGCGCCAGGAAGACCAGCGTGAAGAGCGCGAGGAACGGAGCGGTGAACTGCCACCCGATCCATGAACGCCGGGTCAAACCTGCCCCCTTCCGAGGATGTTTACGTAAACATCAGCGTCATGTTTACGTAAACATGACTGCCGTATAGTGGCACGGGCCACAAATCACGGTCAAGGAGTGATCAAGATCGAACCACCACGGCTGCGCGCCTCCTCGGACGTCCCCGGCGGCCGTCGCAAACAGCGCGTGTCCATGGCCGACGTGGCCCGCCTCGCCGGGGTCTCCTCACAGACCGTCTCGCGCGTCGCCAACGGCTCGCCCGGTGTCGTGGAGACCACCCGTGAGCAGGTGCTCGCCGCGATGAGCGAGCTCGGCTACCGGCCCAACAGCGCGGCCCGCTCGCTGCGCTACGGGCGGTTCAACACGATCGGGGTGATCCTGTTCGGGCTGTCCTCCATCGGCAACAGCCGGACGGTGGAGGCGATCGCCACCCACGCGGCCGCCGAGGGGTACGCGATAACGCTCATCCCGGTCGGCGCGCCCACCCAGGACAACGTCCTGGGAGCGTTCACAAGAATGGGCGAGCTCGCGGTCGACGGCGTCATTCTCATCATCGAGGTGCACCTTCTCGACGCGGCCGCGGTGACCCTTCCGCCGGGCGCGCACGTGGTGGTCGTCGACTCCGACGCCGGCGACCGCTACCCGGTCGTCGACACCGACCAGGCCGACGGCGCCCGGCAGGCCGTCCGGCATCTGCTCGACCTGGGACACCGCACCGTCTGGCACCTGGCCGGGCCGGCCGGGTCGTTCTCCGCCGAACGCCGCGCCTCGGCCTGGCGCCAGGTCCTCGAGGAGGCCGGCCGGCCGGTGCCCGCGCTCGAACGCGGCGACTGGTCCGCCGACTCCGGTTACCGGGCCGGGCTGCGGCTGGCCGGCGACCCGTCCTGCACCGCCATCTTCGCGGCCAACGACCAGATGGCCCTCGGCGTGCTCCGGGCCCTGCACGAGCGCGGCCGCCGGGTGCCGGAGGAGGTCAGCGTGGTCGGGTTCGACGACATCGCCGACGCCGGTTCCTACCTGCCCCCGCTGACCACCGTGCACCAGGACTTCGCCGAGGTGGGACGGCGCTGCGTGGACGCCCTGCTGCGCCAGATCCACGACGAGCCGACCGGGCCGGGCACCGACCTGGTCGCCACCCGCCTGGTGATCCGGGCCAGCACCGCCGCTCCCGAAGTCTGATCAGGGACTGCGCGCGCCGCCGGCCGAGTGGATGCTTCAGGGGGAAGAACGTCTACCCGGAGGAGAAGCGCATGCCATCGAGACTCAGTGCCGGCGAGATCCTGGAACGGGCCCGCGCCGGTGCCGAGACGGCCGCGGCCGGCCGGGTCTTCGGCCCGCCGATCGAGCGTGACGGCGTCACCATCGTCCCGGTCGCCGTCGTCAGCGGGGGCGGCGGCGGGGGCACCGGCAGCGGGACGGCCCCGGGCGACGACCCCGAGGCCGGCGACACCCCGCAGGGCGAGGGCTCCGGCGGCGGGTTCGGCTTCACCGCCCGCCCGGCCGGCATCTACGTCATCCGCGACGGCGACGCCCACTGGCGGCCCGCCGTCGACGTCAACAAGATCGTCATCGGCGGTCAGGTGATCGCTGTCGTGGCCCTGCTGGTCGCCCGGTCGGTCCTGCGCCACTACCGCCGCCGCCGCTGACGGCGGCCCTGTTGGTCGCCCAGCCGGTCTCGCGTCACTTGCCGCCGCCGCTGACGGCGGCCCTCAGGAGCCGGAGTCCCCGGCCAGGCGGCGCTCACCGATCTCCCAGGCGAGGATGTACTGCCGGATCACCTTGGCCACGTCCTCCTTGGCGCCGAACCGGAGAATCAGGTGCTCGCCCGGATCGCCGTGCGGCGCCTGGCGGATCGTGTGGACGACACCGCTCAGCCGGGCCTCGGCGTCGCCCAACCACACCGTCGCCTCCACCCGGTCCCCCTGGGACAGGGTGGTCGGCTGGTCGATCCAGCAGCGCAGGCCGCCCTCGCTGATGTCGAGCAGCGCGCCCTCGGCCGACTGGCCGTTGACCCCGGTCTCCAGCTGGACCACCGCGCCCGCCCCGCCCCGGACGAACTCGCGCCGGTTGTCGTGGCGGGCGCCGCCGGCCGGCACGAGCGTCCACCGCGGCGGCGAGTCGGAGATCTCGGTCAGGCGGCAGGGCAGCACGACCCGGGTCCGCGGCGGGGCCCAGAAGATCTCGATCTCGCGGCCCGGCTCGAACACGGTCAGGCCGGTGGTCTCCAGCGGTGCGCTGAGCAGGAGCGCGCCGCCGTCGATCGCCAGGAGTTTCGACCGGAGATTCAGGCCCTCACCCATGGCGAGAAAGACCGTGCCGCCGATCTCCGGCAACTCGATCGGCGGCGCGCCCTCCACCGCGGGGACGGACATCGAACCGGCTACACCGTTACTCATTTGCTACCTGCCACCTCACGAAAGACGCCGTTACCGGCAGTTCGGACGCCCTCCCATCGGCGGGCCGCACCCGAATGTGAACCAACCCGGCCGGATCATGTTCGCTCCGGCGCCGGTTCGGGGTAGCGGGCCAGCCGGAGACGGCGCGCGAACAGCGCCAGAGTGAGGCCGGAGCAGAGCAGCCAGACCACCGCCGCGTGAGCGAGACCACGCCACAGCAGGTCGGCGCCACCGCCGTCGACGGCGTAGGTGCCGATCTCCCGGGCCGACCAGAACGGCATGAACTTCGCGATCGTGCCGGCCGGGTCGGCGAGCATCTGCACGGCACAGACCGAGAGCAGGGCCAGGGCGCCCTCCAGCTCGCGGGGCAGCAGCGCGCCGACCAGGCTGCCGAACGGCGCCGCGATCAGGGCGGTGATCCCCATCATGAGGGCGATCGCCCAGGACCGGTCGATGTCCTGGTCGATGCCGACCAGGACCAGGTATCCGCCGGCCAGCAGCAGGCCGAAGCCGCTCATTGCGATCAGGCGGCCGCCGATGATGCCGGCCACCGAGGCGCCGGAGAGGCGCAGCCGGGGGTCGACGCCGCGGGCCGAGTTCACCACGAAGAGGGTGAGGGTGGAGACGGCCCAGGCGATGCCGAGGGTGAGCATGCGGGTGGACTGGCCGGTCAGGTCCCGCCGCACCAGGTAGAACCAGAGCGGCAGGGAGATCACCAGCAGCAGCGCGGTCCGCCGCCGGCCCACCTCGCGGGCCGACAGCCCGGCCACCGTCAACGCGGTCATCGGTCTCCTCCGCTGTGTGCGCCCAGGTCCAGCACGTGATCGACGTTCGCCAGCTCGTGCAGCAGGTGGGTGACCACGACCACGGCCCGGCCGGCGTCGCGCCACTCCCGCACCTGACGCCAGAAATCCAGGTACGACCCCTGGTCGAACCCCTGGTACGGCTCGTCGAGCAGCAGCAGGTCCGGGCCGTGCAGCTCGCCCAGGACCAGGTTCAGCTTCTGCCGGGTGCCGCCGGACAGCTCCTGCACCGGCTGGTGGCGGCCGGGACGCCAGGCGAGGCGGGACGCGAGATGCGTACCGGTGGACCGGGCCTTGCGTGGCGCCATGCCGGCGGCGGCCCCGAAGAGGGTGAAATGCTCCTCGGCCGTGAGCCAGCCCGCGGTGCCGCCGTCCTGCGGGACGAAACCCACCCGGCGGGTCCGCCGGACGTCGCCGCCGGTGGGGCGGGTGAGCCCGGCGCAGATGCGCAGCAGGGTGGACTTGCCGCAGCCGTTGGCGCCGACGACGGCGGCCACCTCGCCACCGCGGACGGTGAGGTCGACGCCGGAGAAGACCTCGCGCCTGCGGTACCGCTTGCTCACCCCGGTCAGCCGCAGCAGCACCGGCCCGGGCAGCGAGGGGACCGCCGCGGTCGGCGCCTGGAGCTCGGTGACGAGATGACGGGCGTACAGGTGTGCCGGGCCGAAGAACCGGTCCGGGTCGGCGGCGTGCTCACCGGCCTGGGCGGCGGTCTCCGCGCCCAGTTGCCGGGCCCGCTCCGGTTGCACGCCGAGCCGGACCAGCTCCGCCTCGAACCGTGATGGCCAATCACTCATCGAACGCGCTCCCCGATCAGGGAGTCGACGCCGTCGCGGAAGCCGCGCCACTCCTCGGCCTGCGCGTTGAGCGTGTCGAGCCCGGCCGGGGTGATCGCGTAGTACTTCCGGCGCGGCCCGGAGCCGGACGGCGCCCAGCTCGGTGAGGCCAGCCCCTGCTGTTCCAGGCGCAGCAGCGCCGGGTAGAGGGTGCCGCCGGGAATGTCGGCGACGCCTGCCGCGGCCAGCCGCTGGGCCAGCCCGTACCCGTAATCGGGCTGGTCACGCAGCATCGCGAGCAGGCAGAGATCGAGGAAACCGTGCAGCCACGGCCGGGGGGTCATGTAGGCAGGCTAGCTGCTTAGCAGATTACCTATCTACCGGGGCCGGAAAAATAGTTCGGGATTCGACTGCACAGATCGGCCCCGGGGTGCGTCGATGAGGGTGTGACCTTCGAGCAGTTCGCGTTGGCCCGCCTGCCCAGCCTGCTGCGCTACGCGGTCGTCCTCACCGGCGACCGTGATCTCGCGCAGGACGTCGTTCAGGAGGTGCTGGCGCGGGCCCAGACCCGATGGCGGCGCATCAGCGACGCCGACTCCCCGGAGGCGTATGTCCGGCGCATGGTGCTCAACGAGTACCTGTCCTGGCGGCGCAGCTGGGCGGTCCGGCACGTGCACGCGGCCGGCGAGCGCCTGATCGAGCTGGACGACGCGCGCGGCGGTGTGCGCGACCACGCGGACGGCGTGGTCGAGGCCGACGCGCTGTGGCACCGGCTCGCCGCGCTCGGCCGCAAGCAACGGGCCGTGCTGGTGCTGCGCTACTACGAGCAGCTGGACGACGACGCGATCGCCGACCTGCTCGGATGCACGGCCGCCACGGTGCGCAGCCACGCGTCGAGGGCACTGAGAACCCTCCGGCTCGACCAGGAGTCGGACTTGCGAGTACCTGCCGAGGAGAGGTCGTGACCGAGCACGGAGACCGGCTGCGGGAAGCCTTCATCACCCACGAGAACCAGACGCCGGATCCCGCCGCGGTCTACGCCCGCGTCGAAGAGCTGGCCCGTAAGCACAAGTGGCGCCGCCGCTCGGTGCAGGCCGCGGGCGGGGTGGCGCTCAGCGCCGGCCTGATCGCGGGCATCACCCAGATGCCGGGGTTCCTGCCCGGCGAGGCGGCGCCGTCCGGCCCTGTCATCGAGGTCGCCGCACCGAGTGCCGCGCCGTCGTACACCGACGACCAGGCCTTCGACGCCTACTTCGGGGCCGGGTTCGGTTACACCAACGCTCTGGAGCTGGCCAAGCTCTGGAACATGACCGACACCCAGGCGGGCGACATCAAGCTGCTCGCCGGGCGGAAACTGCTGGCCGGGGAGACCCTGCCGGTCCAGCCGAAGCCGAACACCGAGGGCGTTCCGGGGCAGACCGAGGACGGTCGCAACTCGGAGGCGTTCTTCAACGGGGGCTACGACTGGGACGACGCCGTCAAGCTCGCCAAGCTGTGGAAGCTCGACGACCCGTACCAGGCCAAGATCGAGGGTGGCAAGCGGCTGCTGGCCGGCGAGACCCTGCCGATCAAGCCGGACCCGAAGCAGCTCGAGGAAGCCCGTAAGTCGAAGCTGGCGACGATCTTCTGGGAGGCCGGTTACGACGGCGAGGACGCCGCGAAACTGGCCAAGCTGTGGAAGATGGACAGCAACGACACGTACGCCGTGAAGGTCGAAGCGGGCCGTCGCCTGGAAGCCGGCGAGACCCTCCCGATCAAGCCGTGATTCCCGGGCTGCGCCGGCGCATCGGCTTCGAGATCGAGCTGATGGCCCCACCCGGGGTCAGCCGGCGCACGCTCGCGCTGGACCTGGCCGGACGCTGCGGAGGCAGTGTCCGGCCGGTGTGGCACCACGACAGCGAGCCGTCCCTGGTTCCCGGCCTGGGACGGTTCCTGCACCTCACCCAGGGTTTCGAGGTGCGCCGGCCGGACGGTTCGCCGCTGTGCACGCTGGTCGACGACATCACCCTGACGCACGGGCTCGACCCCCGGGCGCCGGCCCTCCCCGGCTGGTTCCGGGTGCTGACCGACGACACCCGGCTGCTGCGCCTGCTCTCCGCCCGCTGCGATCCCGGGACCACCCTGCCCCGGGTGCTGGAGCCGGCGGCCGACCTGTGGGGCACCACGGTCGAACGGCACGGCGACATCTACCGCCTGAACGACGCGGCCGGCGCCACGATCGCCCTGGCCTCCCCCGCCGGCGGCGAACGGGAACGCCCCTGCGAGATCATCACCCCACCGCTGTCGGCGGACCATCACGCGGAGCTGTCGTTCCTGCTCGGGGCCGCCCGGGGGCTCGGTTTCACGGTCCCGCACGAGGCGGCCGTGCACCTGCACGTCGACGGCGGCCCGTTCCGCTCACCGGCGGCGCTGGCCAATCTGATCCGGCTGTTCGCGCACTGGCGGGAGCCGTTGCGGACGCTGCTGGCCACCAATCCGGCCTGCCGCCGTCTGGCCCCGCTGCCGGAGCCGCTGGTGGATGTCGTCGCCGGAGCGCCCACGACCGCCGAGCTACGCCAGGCAGCCCAAACCGGACAGATCACGAAATTTTATGATGTGAATCTGACGCAGGTGCTGACCGACGCCCCTCCCCTGCGCGACACCGTGGAGATCCGGATCCTCCCCGGCGCCATCGACGCGGACGAGATCGTGCACCGCGCCGCCCTGGTCGAGCTCCTGCTCGACCGCTGCCTCGACCCGACCCCGATCCCCTCGGGCCCGGCGACCCCCGACGCGCTCCTGGAGATGGCCGCGGCAACCCTAGTTCAAGATCAATAACCCCCCTTCCGGTACGGGGTGGAGCGCTCCCGGACACATTCCGGCCGTCCCGTGGCGCACCGCGACGCCCGTGCGTGGCACGGACCGTGCCGCGCCCGCCGGGCTTGAGCGGGTGGTCCAGCCGGTTGTGGGGCCTGCCTCAATGGCAGGCCCCACAACAAGCCGAGTGAGGTCGGCCCGGCAGGGCGGGGCAGGCGGGCCTGCCCTGCCGGGTGGTCGAGGGTGCGGCGCTGGTGGGCGGTCAGGTGGGTTGCCGGTGTTCGGCCAGGTCGGCGAGGATGTCGCGGGCGGCGGGGGCGATGCGGGGCGGCACGCCCAGGTCCTCGAGCAGCTCGGTGGCGGCGGCCATCTCCTCGCGGCGGCGAACCGCGTGCTTGACGGAGCCGTCGATCAGGCGGTCCAGGGTGCCGGCGTCGCTGCGGATCAGCTCCTCGCGGATGTTGCCGCGCAGCCACTCCTCCAGACCGGCGGCCCGGGCGGCGGTCAGGGCCTCGGTGACGGCGGCGGCCATGCCCTTGTAGAAGACGCTGCGCAGCAGTTTGCGGGTGGCGGCCGCACCGACCGGGCCGTCCAGCACGGTGACCGTCGCGCCGTACTCGCCGAGCACGGTGGCGAACTCGGCGGCGGCCGGGCCGCTGGCGGTCATCGGGGTGTGCAGCCCACGGCCGGGCACCGGGGACATCAGGGCGACGTCGACCACCCGTACCGTCTGGCCGCCGAGCGCCGCGAGCGTCTCCTTGAGGCCGGGTGTCGCGGTGTTGAGATCGGCCCAGATCGTGCCGGGGGCCAGCGACGGCAGTGAGTCGCGTAGGGCGTCCGCCGCGTCGGCGGCGCTGTTGACGCTGAGCACGATCGACGCGCCGGCGCACGCCTCGGCGTCGCTGCCGGCGGCCCGCACCCCGGCCGGGGGCGGGACCTTCGGGTCGTAGCCCTGGACGGTGGCGCCCGCGGCGACCAGGCCGGCCGCGATGAGACCACCCGCCTCACCCAGGCCGAGGACGGCGATGACGGTTCCCGTCATGAAAGGACCTCCGAGTCAACAGTCTTCGTCATGGGAGGGACTCCAGGTGCTGCATGGCCCGTAGGGCCGTGATCGTGGCGGCGATCTGGGCCCGCATGGCGGCCTCGGCCGCCTCCGGGTCGCGGTCGAGGATCGCGGTGACGATGCGCTCGTGCCGGTCCAGGGACACCTCGGGGCGGGCGGGTAGCAGGGACAGGATGAACTGGTGCCGCAGGAGCCGGCCGCGCAGGGTCTCGGTGACCGTGTCGGCGGTGCGGTGGGCGGCGATCCGGCGGATCAGGTCGTGCAGGTGCTGTTCCAGGTCACGGTAGCGCCGCTGGGCGCCGGTCTCGGCGGCCCGCCGCAGCAGGGCGACGGTCTCGGCCAGTTCGGCGGCCTGCTGATCGGTGATCCGTTCGGCGGCGCGGGCCGCGACGAGGCCGTCCACCACCATGCGGATCTCGGTGACCTCGACGGCCTCGTGGGTGGAGACCTTGCGGACCCGGGCGCCGCGGCGGGGTGGCACCTCGATCAGTCCTTCGGCGCAGAGTTCGGCCAGTGCGGCGCGGACCGCGAACCGGGTGGCGCCGAAGCGGCTCATCAGGTCGGTTTCCACGAGGCGCTCCCCCGGGGTGAACTCGCCCTGGAGGATGCCCTCACGCACCGCGTCCCGCACGGCGGCGACGACCGGGGCTGCGGGCACACGCGCCTCCTCAAGGACCGGCGGAACTGATTGACGGCGAGTGTTCCAACCCGGCGACAGGATTGTCAACAATTGTTTCGCCGAGATCGTTGGCCTAGGCTCGGTCGAGTAACCGCGCCTCCGAGGCAGCTCTGCCGCGCGGATTGTTGACAATGTTGTTGGTAATCGGATGGGAAGACGCGATGACCGATTCGACCCTGGTACTCACCGCCCACCCCGGCGATTTCGTCTGGCGTGCCGGCGGGGCGATCGCCCTGGCGGCGTCCCGCGGTCAGCGTGTGGTGATCGGCTGCATGAGCTTCGGCGAACGCGGCGAGTCGGCCTCGCTCTGGCGCAAGGGGTACACGTTGCAGCAGGTCAAGGACCACCGCCGGGCCGAGGCCGAACAGGCCGCGAAGGTGCTGGGCGCGGAGATCCGGTTCTTCGACGCCGACGACTACCCGCTCGTCGAGACGCCGCGGCTGCTCCAAGGGCTGATCGACCTGTACCGGGAGGTGCAGCCGTCGGTCGTGCTGACCCACGCGGCGGCCGACCCGTACAACGGCGACCACGCGTTCGCGCACGCCATCGCGCTCAAGGCCCGGATCCTGGCGCAGGCGCCGGGCGTCGAGGGACCGGGCGAGGTCATCGGGGCGCCGCCGGTGTTCAGCTTCGAGCCGCACCAGCCGGAGCAGTGCGGTTTCCTCCCGAACGTGCTGCTCGACATCACCGCGGTGTGGGAGACCAAGCGCGAGGCCATGCGGATTCTGGCCGCGCAGAAGCACCTGCACACCTACTACACCGAGCTGGGCAGCCGCCGCGGCCTCCAGGCGTCGCGCAACTCCGGGCCGAACCTGGGGCTGCCGAACGACACCTACGCCGAGGCCTACATGCGGCTCTACCCGCAGGTCACCCAGGAGTTGTCCTGATGACCCGGCACGTCGTCGTCCGTACCGGGAAAAGGGTGTCCGAAGAGGTCTTGAAAGGCCTGGCGGAGGCCGGCGCGTCCACGGCGCACGAGGCGGACGGCCGGCGCGGCGCGGTCTCCCCCGATCTGCGGCCGATCCAGGCGGGCGCCCGGATCGCCGGCAGCGCGGTGACCGTCTCCTGCCATCCCGGCGACAATCTGATGATCCACGCGGCCGTGGAGCAGGTGCGGCCCGGTGACGTCGTGGTCGTCACGACCACCTCGCCGTCGACCGACGGGATGCTGGGCGACCTGCTGGCCACCTCGCTGCGGGCCCGGGGCGCGATCGGCGTGGTCCTGGACGCCGGGGTTCGCGACGTGGCCGAGCTGCGGGAGATGGGTTTCCCGGTGTGGTCGCGGGCGGTCAGCACGCAGGGCACGGTGAAGGCCAGCCCGGGGTCGGTGAACGTGCCGGTCGTGGTGGGCGGTCAGGTCGTCAGTCCCGGTGACGCGATCGTCGCCGACGACGACGGTGTCGTGGTGATCCCGCACGAGCGGGCGGCCGCGGTCCTGGCGGCGGCGCGGGCGCGTACCGCGAACGAGGACGCCAAGCGGGCCCGGCTCGCCGCGGGTGAGCTGGGCCTGGACATGTACCACCTGCGGCCGCTGCTGGAAGAGCTCGGCGTCGTGTACGTGGACGAGCCATGAGCTCCCGAGTGGGGGAACAGTCATGAGCGTCCCCGTGGTGATCATGCGTGGGGGCACGTCCAAGGGGGCGTACTTCCTCCGGGAGGATCTGCCCGCGGACGAGACCGAGCGGGACGCCCTGCTGCTGTCGGTGATGGGCTCACCGGATCCGCGGCAGATCGACGGCATCGGCGGCGGCCACCCGCTGACCAGCAAGGTCGCCGTGGTCAGCGCCTCGGACGATCCGGAGGCCGACGTCGACTACCTGTTCCTCCAGGTGCAGGTGGATCAGCCGCGGGTCAGCGCGGAGCAGCCGTGCGGCAACATCCTGGCCGGGGTCGGCCCGTTCGCCGTCGAGCGCGGCCTGGTGGCGGCCTCCGGCGACGTCACCCCGGTACGCGTCCGCATGGTCAACACCGGCGCCCTGGCCGTGGTCTCGGTCCCCACTCCCGGCGGCCGGGTCGAGTACGCCGGGGACACCGCGCTCAGCGGCGTGCCCGGCACGGCGGCCCGCATCGAGGTGGAGTTCCGGGACACGGCCGGCTCGGTCGCCCCGGGGCTGCTGCCCACCGGCCGGATCGTCGACGATCTGGACGGCGTCCCGGCGACCCTGATCGACAACGGGATGCCGGTGGTCCTGATGGCCGCCGCGTCACTGGGTGTCACCGGCGAGGAGACTCCGGCCGAACTGGAGGCGGACGGTCGTCTGCGCCGCCGGGTCGAGGAGTTGCGCCTGCTCGCCGGCAAGATGATGGGCCTCGGTGACGTGAGCGCGACGACCGTACCGAAGATGTGTCTGATCTCGCCGCCGACCGAGGGTGGCACGCTGAGCACGCGCATGTTCATCCCGCATCGCGTGCACGCGTCGATCGGGGTGCTCGCCGCCGTCACCGTCGGGACCGCCGTGGCGATGCCCGGCAGCGTGGCGCACACCGAGGCCGGCGACACCATCCGGCTGGAGCATCCGACCGGTTTCTCCGACGTGGTCATCGACGCCGAAGCCGGCCGGTCCGCGATCGTCAGCACCGCCCGCCTGATCATGGAGGGGCGGGTCCATCCCCGTCGCAACACGGAAGGGGCCATCATCCATGGCTGAGAAGATCCGCGACATCGCCCACGTCTCCGCGGTGGAGCTGCTGACCCCGGTCCTCGACGACACGGTCCGGTTCTTCACCGACACGATGGCGATGGAGGTCGTCGAGCGGCGCGGGAACAGCGCCTACCTGCACGCCTGGGACGACTACGAGAGCTTCACCGTGAAGGTGACCGGCGCGGGCGCCTCCGGGATCGGCCGCACCTGGTTGCGGGCCCGCAGCCCGGAGGCGCTGGAGCGGCGGGTGCGCGACATCGAGACCGCCGGGCTCGGCGAGGGGTGGAGCAAGGACGAGCCGGGGTACGGGCCGGTCTTCCACTTCACCGACCCGGACGGGCACCCGTTCGGTCTCTACTACGAGACCCAGCGGTACGTGGCCTCGGACGCCACCCGCCCGTCGCTGAAGAACCAGGCCGCGCGGTTCCCGGGCCGCGGCTCGAACGTGCGGCGGCTGGACCACGTCAACTTCCTGGCGCGGGACGTGCCGCCGAACGCGGACTTCGTGGCGACCGCGCTGACCGGCCGGGCCAGCGAGCAGATCGTGCTGAACGACGGCACGCGGGCGGCGGTCTGGTACACGTTCAGCGACAAGTCCTACGACGTCGTCTACACCCGGGACTGGACCGGTTCGCGGGGCCGGCTGCACCACGTGGCGTTCGCGACCGACACCCGGGAGGACATCCTGCGCGCCGCGGACGTCTTCCTGGAGGCCGGCGTGCACATCGAGACCGGGCCGCACAAGCACGCCATCCAGCAGACCTTCTTCCTGTACGTCTGGGAGCCCGGCGGCAACCGCATCGAACTCTGCAACGCGGGCGCCCGGCTGCTGCTCGCCCCGGACCACGAGGTGGTCACGTGGACCGAGGCGGAACGCGCCAAGGGCCAGGCCTGGGGCTTGAAGACGATCGAGTCCTTCCACACCCACGGCACGCCGCCGGTCGCCGAGGCCGAGTGGGCGTAGTGACGGCCTAGCCGTGGGCCGCCGGGGTGTCCTCCAGCGACCGGAGCACCTCCACCACGCTCGCGATGTGCTCGCGCATGGCCGTCTCGGCGGCCGCCGGGTCACGGTCGCGGATCGCCGTGATGATGCGCTCGTGCTGCGGCAGCGAGACGGCCGGCCGGCCGGGCAGCAGTGACAGCATGAACTGGTGCCGGGCCAGCTGGGCGCGCAGCGTGCCGATCAGCCGGTCCGCGGTGGCGTGGTCGCCGATCTTCCGGATCAGGCCGTGGAGGCGCTGGTTGAGGTCGCTGTAGCGGCGGAACTCGCCGGCCTCCACGGCGCGGCGCATGAGCAGGCCGATCTCGTCGAGCTCGCTGGCCTCGGCCTCGGTGACGCGTTCCGCGGCCTGTGCCGCCACCAGGCCTTCCAGCACCATCCGCACCTGGGTGATCTCGATCGTCTCGGCCAGCGAGATCTTGCGGACGTGGGCGCCGCGGTTGCGCAGGATCTCGACCAGGCCCTCACCGGCGAGGTCCTGCAGGGCCAGCCGGATGTTGAACCGGCTCACCCCGAACCGCTCGATCAGCTGCGCCTCGACCAGGCGTTCGCCGGGCATGTACTCCCCGGCCAGGATCGCGGTGCGCAGTTCGTCGCGTGCGGTCGCCTTGTCCTTCCCGTCAGCCGTGCCACGTGGCCGTGACCGGCGTACGCCGGTGAGGTTCTTCTCCGCAGACATGTGGATCCCGTCGTCCCGTGCCGACAGCCTGTTCAGTGCCGGTACGATACCGCGCTCTCCTGATCACCGCCGGTCAAGATCTTCGCTGTTCCCGAAGGCATCGACGCTGATTGTCAACAATCTCCTGGACTTCACCCACGCTGAGAAGCTGCAACGACATGAGCTGGACAGATACGTGAAACTGATTGTTGACAATCATGAGAACAACAAGCACGATCCGGTGATGCAGCGCACATCCCCCCGCTCATCGAAAAATCTCGCCGCCCTCGTCGTCGCGATCTGCTGGCTGGTCGTCCTCTTCGACGGCGTCGACCTGTTCATCTACGGCGCCGTCCTGCCCGGCATGCTCGACGACCCCGCGCTCGGCCTGACCAAGGAGGCGGCCGGCACGCTGGGCAGCTACGCCACCTTCGGCATGCTGCTCGGCGCGCTCGGCTCCGGTCCCCTGACCGACCGGATCGGCCGCAAGATGATGATCATCGCGAGCACCACGGTCTTCTCGATCGCCTCCGGCGTCTGCGCGGCCGCACCGTCGCTCGGCACCTTCGGCCTCGGCCGGTTCGTCGCCGGCCTCGGTCTCGGCGGCCTGCTGCCGATCGCCCTCACCATGGTGGCCGAGTTCGCCCCGGCCGGACGGCGGAACCTGCTGATCGGCTCACTGATGACCGCGCACCAGGCCGGCGGCATCCTGGCCGCCACCCTCGGCCTCTGGCTGCTCGACTCGTTCGGCTGGCGGTCCGCGTTCTGGATCGGGGTGCTGCCGCTGTTCGTCGCGGTGCCCCTGGTGGCGAAGTTCCTGCCCGAGTCGCTGAGCTTCCTGATCGCCCGCGGCCGCCTCGACGAGGCCCGCGAGGTCGCCTCCGACCACGGCGTCGAGCTGCCCGCGGCCGCCGCCGCGAAGAAGTCCACGCTCAGCCTTTTCCGGGGCGGCCGCTGGCAGCCCACCCTGCTGTTCTGGTGCGCCTCGTTCGGCGGCCTGCTGCTGGTCTACGGCGTGAACACCTGGCTGCCGACGATGATGCGCGGCGAGGGCTACGACCTGGGCTCGGCGCTCGCCTTCCTGATCGTCATCAACCTGGGTGGCATCGCCGGCATGCTGGTCGCCGGCCGGGTGGCCGACCGCTTCGGGGCTGTCCCGGTCGCCGCGGCCTGGTTCGCGCTCACCGCCGTCGGCGTCTACCTGCTCGGCGTCCACATGCCGCTGGCGGTCACCTTCGTCGTCGTGTTCCTGGCCGGCGTCTTCCTGTTCAGCGCGCAGACCATGGTGTACGCCGCGGTCACCTCCCGGTACGACACGGCGAGCCGGGCCACCGCGGTCGGCTCGGCCGCCGGCATCGGCCGCTTCGGCGCGGTCCTCGGCCCCTGGCTGGGCGGTCAGCTCATGGCCGCCGGCAACCAGGGCTGGGGCTTCACGGTCTTCGCCGCCTCCGCGGTCTTCGCCACCGTCTTCGTGCTGCTGGCCGGCCTGCGCAGCAAGGAGCAGCTGGCCTTGGCGGAAGCCGCCGGGGAGCCGGTCGGCGCGCACTGACGCACCTCAGGAGAGGCCCGGGCCATCGGTCCGGGCCTTCTCTTTTCAAACCCTTCCCGGTACGTCCGGAGCACCCTCGACTGTGGATTGTTGACGATATTGCTCGCCATCTTGTTAAGAACTCATGTCGAGACTTATCGTTCTGCTCACGTTGCCGCAACGCTTCCGATCGATGCCTCCCAACGAGGGGATCCCGCATGAGATCAGCGTCCCGTCTCGCTATCGCCCTGCTGACCATCGGCGCGCTACTGCTGCCCGGTGACCTGCCGGCGACCGCCTCCTCCGCACTCCGCCCCGTCCAGCCGGTCATGGACTGCTCCGACATCACCGGCCTCGACCTGCCCGGCGTCACCATCCGGTCCGCCACCGTGACCAGCGCCGGCGCCCCGGCCCCGTACTGCGCCGTGGAAGGCGTCATCGCCCCGGCGGACACGATCGTCATGCGCCTACCGGTGAACGGGTGGACGCAGCGGTACCTCCAGACCGGGTGCGGCGGGCTGTGCGGCACCGCGCGGATCAACTACACCCAGGCGGCGGCGTGCGCCCCGGTCGCCGACGGCACCATCGCCAGCGCCACCACCGACATGGGCCACCAGGGACAGAACGACGGCTCGTGGGCGGCCGGAAACCCGCAGGCGCAGATCGACTTCGCCTACCGCGGGATGCACGAGACCGCGCGGGTCGCCAAGCAGGTGATCACCCGGTTCTACGGGCGGCCGCCAGCGTACAGCTACTTCAGCGGCTGCTCGGACGGCGGCCGTGAGGCGCTCATGGAAGCACAGCGCTACCCGGACGACTTCGACGGGATCGTGGCCGGGGCGCCCGCGAGCAACCTGGTCGTACAGAACACCTTCCACCACGCCTGGAACGTGCTCGCCAACAAGGACACCGCCGGCAACTACATCCTGCTCGCCGGGAAGCTGCCGCTGATCCACGACGCGGTGATGGCCGCCTGCGACGGGCTGGACGGGCTGGCCGACGGGGTGCTGGACGACCCGCGGCGGTGCCGGTTCGACCCGTACAGCCTGGTCTGCGACGATCCGGCGACCTGCCTCACCCGGGCCGAGGCCGCGGTCGTCCGCAAGCTGCACGACGGCGCCGTCACCTCCCGCGGCGTGCGCCTGGAACAGGAGATCTCCCACGAGTGGGGCTCCGAACTGGACTGGACACTGTTCGTACCGGCCGCCCAGGGGCAGGTCACGTTCAGTGAGAACATCGCCCTGTCGTTCCTGCGTTACCTCGCCTACTTCAACGTGGCCGACCCGGACTACCAGCTCACCGACCTCAAGTTCACCGAGGCGTCGTTCTGGCAGACGGTGCAGACCTCGAAATACCTGTCGGCCACCGACCCGGACCTCACCCGGTTCCGGCGCGGCGGCGGCAAGCTGATCCTCTGGCACGGCTGGTCCGACCAGCACATCTCCCCGCAGGCGACACTGAACTACTACGAGGCGCTGGGCGGGCGCGCGGCCTCCTCGTACGCCCGGCTGTTCCTCTTCCCCGGGCTGGCCCATTGCAGCGGCGGACTGGGCCCGGACACCTTCGACATCCTGACGCCGATGCTGAACTGGGTGGAGAAGGGCGCCGCCCCCACGTCGGTGGTCGCCACGAAGGGCTCACGCAGTCGGCCGGTCTACGCGTACCCGGCGGTGGCCCGCTACGACGGCACCGGCAGCCCCGACGACGCCACCAACTTCATCCCGGTCATCCCCGGTCACTCGCCGGCCGTCGGCTATGACTGGCTGGGTGCCGGCCTCTACACCCACGGCTACCAGACCACCTGCCAGGCCGTGAACGGCAAGCTGACTTGCGCCCCGTCCCGCCCCATCCCCCGCCACTGACCCACCACCACCCCCGCGGGCCTCACGTCCCACCGCCCACCACCCGCGACCCACCTGTCGCGATCTCGGACGATTTCCCACCGGATGCGGTAACCGATCGTCCAAGATCCCCCTCACCCGCCCCCTCACCGCGGCCTCGACCACCCACCGCCCGCGACCCACCACCCACGACCCACCGCCCGCGGTCCACCGCCCGCGGTCCACCACCCGCAACCCACCACCCACGACCCACGACCCACCACCCACGACCCACCACCCACAACCCACCACCCACCGCCCGCGGCCCGCGTCTCACCGCCGCGTCCCACCGCCCGCGGCCCGCGGTTCACCCGTCGCGATCTTGGACGATTTCCCACCCGCTCCGGTGGCCGATCGCCCAAGATCGCGGGCGGCAGGACGCGCAGCGAGCAGGGCGAACACACCCCGCCAGACCTTGGGAGAATCACCACCGAATGCGGCGGGCAAACGCCCAAGATCGCGCGTCGCAGGACGCACAGCGAGCAGGACGCACACACCCCGCCAAACCTTGGACGAATCACCACCACATGCGGTGGACAAACGCCCAAGATCGCGCGTCGCAGGACGCGCAGCGAGCAGGACGCACACACCCCGCCAGGCCTTGGACGAATCACCACCAAATGCGGCGGGCAAACGCCCAAGATCGCGCGTCGCGGGACGCACAGCGAGCAGGACGCACACACCCCGCCAGACCTTGGACGAATCACCACCACATGCGGCGGGCAAACGCCCAAGATCGCGGATGGCGAGTGGCGGGTGGACGGGATGGCGGATGGCGGGTGGACGGGATGGCGGGTGGTGGGTGGACGGGGATGGCGGGTGGACGGGATGGCGGGTGGCGGGTGGCGGGTGGACGGGATGGTGGGTGGGAGCGAGGGTCAGGGGGTGTTGAGGAAGGTGAGCAGTTCGGCGGTGAAGGCGGGGACTCGGACGGCGCCCAGGTGGTCGCCGTCGATGACGGCGAGGCGGGCTCCGGGGATGGCCTTTGCCAGGAGCTCCGGGCGGGTGGCCAGGGCGTCGTCGCGGCCCGCCAGGACCAGGGTGGGCACGGTGATGGTGTCCAGCGGGATGGGCGCGGCGTGCAGGGCGGCGGCCTGCGCGGCCAGGGCGACGCGGTCGCCGCCCACCGCGTCGACGAAGGAGCGGAATCCGGCGGCGGCCGGCGAGGCGATGGTCTTCGGGTCCGCGGCCTCGAACGCCTCGCGGAAGTCGCCGGCCGGGATGACCCGGGTGTCGACGCCGCCCAACTCGACCACCGCCGAGCCGACGCCGCCGATGACGAGGCGGCGTACCCGGGTGTCGCGGGTGGTCAGCAGGAGCGAGACGATGGCGCCCATCGAGTAGCCGGCCACGTCGACGGTCTTGATGCCGAGCAGGTCGAGCAGGGTGGCGACGTCGGCGGCCATCCGGGACTCGCCGTAGTACGACGGGTCGTGCGGTTTGCCGGAGCGGCCGTGCCCGCGGGCGTCGATGGCCACGACGTCGCGGCCGGCGGCGGTGAGGGCGTCGACCACGCCGGGCAGCACCCAGTTGGTGAGGCCGTTCGCGATGAATCCGTGGTGCAGCAGCACGGGTGGCAGCGCCGACTCGGCCTCCCAACGCTGGTAGTAGATCTCCACACCGTCGGTGGCCTGGAAGGTCGGCATGGCGGGTCCTCTCTCCGTGATGCGAGCGGACGACAGCGTATGCACCGCACCGGATGAGCGGGATCGGTGAGATCGCCGGTGTGGTCAGAGTCTGCGACGCGGGCGCGTCCGGCACGTTGATCGCGATACATTGCGGCGGTGACCCCCACTCAGTTGCGCGCCTATTCCGCCGTGGTCCGGTGTGGCTCGGTGAAACAGGCGGCCGCACAGCTCGAGGTGTCCGAGTCGGCGGTGTCGCTGCACATCGGACAGCTGCGCAAGGAGCTGGGTGATCAGCTGTTCTCGCGGACGGCGAACGGGCTGACGTTCACGCCGGGCGGGCTGCGCCTGGCCAGCCGGGCCACCGAGCTGCTCGGTCTGCAGGACATCACGGTGCTGGAGGTGAGCGCGGCCGGGCAGGGGCGGCGGCTGCTGCGGGTGGGCGCTTCCAGCCTGTTCGCCGAGCACGGTGCGCCGGGTCTGATCGAGTTGTTCGCGAGCCGGGCCGCGGACCTCGACGTCGAGCTGAGTGTCCGCAACCCGGGGTCGTTCGTGCCGGCGCTGATCGAGCGGCGCATCGACATCGCGATCGGTCCGCCGCCGGCGTGTCCGGATCCGGCGGTGGTGTGCCGCCCGGTCATGTACTACAAGGTCGTCACGGTGGCCGGCCCGGACCATCCGCTGGCCGGCACCCAGCCGTCACCGCGGCAGTTGCGTGACCAGACGTGGCTGCTCGGGCCGTCCGCCGCCGCCGACCGGGGCGCCATCCCGACGCTGCTGCGCCGGCTCGGGGTGCCGGACGACCGGCAGCAGATCTTCCAGAGCCACGCGGCCGCCATCGAGGAGGCGAAACGCGGGCACGGGGTGGCGGCGGCGCTGTCGTTCACCGTGGCGCCGGAGGTCCGCAAGGGGCATCTCGTGCAGTTCTGCGGGCCGCACACCGGGTTGGAGGACGTGTGGCATTCGCTGACCCTGGCCGAGACCGGGGCGCCGTCCGCGGCGGCCGAGTTGGCGCGTTTCGCGTCGACGCCCCGGGCCATTCAGGCGATGATGCGCGGGGCCGGGGTCAATGTGGGACGGTTCAAGCCGTCGATCCATGTGACTCTGTGGAGCTGATGCTCCGTGGCAGCAGCTGGGCGGCGATGAGGGTGGCCAGGGCGCCGTTGTCGCTGCCGCCGTCGGTACGGATCACCACCGGCTGCGGGGCCTGACCGGCCAGTTCGGCGCCCACCTCGAGCCGGCGCAGGGCCAGCTCGTACTGGAGGACGGCCCGGTTGTCCCGGTACGCCTGGGCGAGCCGCCGCTGGGCCTTCGCCTCGTTCTCCGCGGCGATCAGCCCGCTGCGGCCCCGCGTCTCGATCTCGAACCGGACCCGCTGGGCGTCGGTCTCCTGCTTCTCCAGCAGCTGGGCGACCTGCTCGCGGGCCTTGTTGAGGGCCGCTTTCACCTCGACGATCCGGGCGTCCCGAACCTTCTTGGCGCGCTCGATGTCCATCTGGAGCTGGTCGATGCGGCGTTTGCGGGTGAGCCCCCACTCCTGCTCGTAGGCGGCGCTCTCCTTGGCGACCCGCTCCCGGGTGGCGAGGTGCTGCTGGTACTGGGCGGGCAGCTGCACGTCCGGGATGTTGCAGCCGGTGATGCGTACGCCGTACCGGGACAGCTGGCGGTTGAGCAGTTCCTGCATGTCGGCCACGTCGGAGCCGCGCAGGTCGTACGCCCGCTCGGTCTGCACGAGCCGGGCCCGCTGCCGGATGGCGTCCTGGACGGCGCTGGACAGCACCAGGTCGAAGTTGCCGGCGCCGATGGTCCGCACGAACAGGACGGCGTCGGTGATCCGCAGCTTCATGAAGAACTCGATGGAGCGCAGCGGCACGTTCTCCCGGGTCGGGCAGGCCATGACCGGCGCCGAGTACGGGATCTCGGTGGCCACGTCGACCACGAACGCGACCCGCGACCACGGGTGCCACAGGTAGTGCCGGCCCGGGTCGAGGGTGCCCGCGACGGCGCCGTACCTGGTCAGCACGCCGTGGGTGCCCTGTTCGATCTCGACGATCGAGGTGCGCCACCACCACAGCAACCCGACGAGCAGGAACAGGACCCCGGAGGCGTACGCCAGCGCGGCGAGCACGCCGGAGTCGTCGAGGGTGAACATGACTCCGGACAGCACCGCGAGCAGGCCGAGCCAGAGCGCGGCGATCCAGCCGAGCCGCCGCTGGTGCTTCGGGATGACGACCGGTACGAGTGTGCCCGCCTCACCACCGCGCAGCAGCCGGGCGATGTCGCTCCACGGCGCCACCGCCTCGGTGATGACCGAGCTGCGCCCACCGAAAGACCTGCTCATGCCCGCTCCTCATGTTGGGTGGGGAGTCCCCGCAGCGCGTCGATCTCCGGCTCCCGCTCGGCGATCCGCTGTGCGACCGAGGCCAGGCGATCACGCATGGCGGCCATGTCGGCCGGGGTGAACAGTTCGGTGCCGCGCTCGCCGAGCATCTCCCGGGCCAGTTGCAGCAGGTCGATGCCGGCCGCCCCGTTGGGGTCGCCGGATCCGCCGATGCGGACCAGCCGGGGCAGGTGCCCGGCCACCTCCTCCAGCCGGTCCAGCACCTCACGCTGGTAGCGGTATTCGAGGATCTCCGGCGCCTCGGCCGTGGTGACCGCCCGGATGTCCAGGGCCTGCGCCTCCAGCAGGGCGGCGTTGGCCTTCGCCTCGGACTCGGCCAGCACGTACCGCTGGCGGGCCAGCGCCTCGGCCCGGTTGGTCTCCCGCTCCACGGCGGTGTCCATCTGCGCCTGGTATTGGGCGATGTCGGCCTGGATCGCGGACAGCGTCTCGGTGAGGGTGGCGAGTTCCTTGGTCAGGTCGCCCTCGTCCTGTTCCTTGCGCAGCGTCAACGCGTACTCATGGGTGTAGGCGTCCTTGGCGACCCGGACCATCTCCGGCGCCGCGAGGTCCATCCGGTATTTCTGGTCGGCCGGCTCGGCGTGGGTGATGTTGGCGTTGGTCAGCTCGACGGCCGGGCGGAACTGCTGGTTGAGCATGTCCAGCAGCCGGCCGGAGTCCTCGCCGACCATGTTGTAGATGTCGGCGGCCGCCTGCTCGTAGATGAGGCTGCGGATCGTCTCGCTGACCGCGTTGCTGAGCTTCTCCTCGAAGCCGCGGACCGCGCCGAGCGTGTAGACGAACTCCACCGGGTCGTTGATCCGGAACTGGATGAACAGGTCGATCGACGCCTTCACCCCGCCCTTGGTGGGCGCCTCCCGGACGGGGGCGTTGAACGGGTACTCCCGCGTGGTGTTCACGATGTACGACACCCGCTTCCACGGGTTGAGCAGGATGATCCGCCCCGGGCCGACGACCTGCTCCAGCTTGCCGAAGCGGGTGATCAGCGCGGCGCAGCCGTCCGGCACCATCACCATGCCCTGCCGCCACCAGACGAACCCGACGGCGAACAGCGACAGCACCCAGTAGTGCACGCCGAAGAACGGGTTGAGCAGCACGTCACCGCTGGCCACGCCGACCAGGGCCACCCCGAACAGGCCGATCACCAGCAGCGACAGCACCGGCAGCATGGTCGCCAGGGAGCGGCCCTTGGGAATCACCATGGGGCAGATGACGTGCACCTGCTCGCCCTCCAGCCGCTGCAACTCGCTGCGGTTGAGCACCTCACCGGCCTCGTCGAGCGGGACGGTGCGCTGCTCCATCACGGTGTCGACGCTGCCGCCGAGCTCCTGGGCGGCCGGGAAGTCACTGGGGTCGACGCCCATCTCCGAGCCGGTGAGCCGCCGCATCTCGGACCGGGCCACCTCCTGCGGGTCGGCCCCCTCGACGATCGCTCCTGCGGCTCTTCGCAGGCTCTGCTGGATCCGTGCCACTACCTTCCTCCCCCGCTAGAAAACGCTGAGCTTATCGCCGGCCGGCCACTTCCTGTAGGCAGCGAACAGCCTGAATGAGGTCGGCGAAGGTGGCGGCCGGCAACAGCCGGTCACAGAACGGCAAGGCCGCGGCCATACCGCCGACGCCGGGGGTCCATCCAGGAGCGCCGGCGCGGGGATTCAACCAGATGATCCGGTACGCGCGGCGGCGCAGCCGGGCCATGACAGCGCTCATCCGTTCCGGCGGGTCGCTGTCCCACCCGTCCGAGGCGACGATCACCACGCCGCCGCGGACCGTCTCGCCGTGGTGCGAGCCGAGCAGCGCGCCGAGGTTCGCGGCGATCCGGGTGCCGCCGAACCGGTCGTCGACGGCCGCCCCGGCCTGCTCGATCGCCTCCCGTGGCGAGGTGTGCCGCAGCGGCACGGTGAGCCGGGTCAGCCGGGTGGCGAAGGCGAACACCTCGGCGTCGGCGACCGTGGTGAACGCGCGCATGAGCTGTAGATATGCGGCCGCCTGGGCGCGCATCGACTCGCTGACGTCGCAGAGCATCACGACCCGGCGCGGGCGGGGCACCGGCCGTTCCCGGACCACGGTGACCGCCTCCCACCCGGTACGCCGGGCCCGGGCGATGGTGGGCCGCAACGCCACCCGCCGGCCGGCCGGGTGCGCCTTGTGCCGCCGTCCGCGCCGGTGCGGCCAGTGGGTGAGCGCGTCCCGCAGCGCCTCGCCGAGCGCCGCGGTCTGTCCGGCGTCCAGGTCCTCGAAGGGCTGTTCGGCCAGTGCCGCCAGCTCGCTGGGCCGCAGTTCGGGCAGGTGGAGGCCGTCGTCGGCGGGCGAGTCGCCGGCCGCGACCGCCGGCGGCAGGGTGGCCCACGGCAGCCCGTCGCCGCCGGACGTCTTCTCGTCGCCGGTGCCCGGGACCGCCACGTTGGTGCCGTCGTCGCGGCGGGACGGCGGGGTGGCGGAACGGCTCAGCGGCAGCGGCGGGCTGTCGTCGAAGACGGTGGTGAAGACCCGGTCGAAGACGGCCAGGTCGGCGTGCCGGCGGACCAGGGCGATCCGGGCCGTCCAGTAGAGCGCGCCGCGGGACACCGGTGGGCTGGCGGCCAGTGCCCGTACCAGGTCGTCGGTCTCGGTGATCCCGGCCGGCAGGCCGGCGGCGCGCAACCGGGCCGTGAACGCCACCGCGAACGCGGCCCGGTCGGTGCCGCGCAGCAGCACCGGGGCGGGGTCAGCCGCGGGCAACGAACCAGATGACGACGGCGGCGAGGACCGCCACGCCGATGCCGACCGGAATGAGCCGTTTGTAGACGGATCCGCCGGCCACGGCCAGCAGATCGAGAGCCTCCGGCTCGGCCGTCTCCTTCACCGCGACCGGAGCGGGGCCGGTGGCGGGAGCAGCGGCGGGAACGGGTTCCGCGACGGGGGCAGCGGCCTCCGCGACGGGAGCGGCATCCTCGACCGCGGCAGCCTCCGAAACCGCACCGGCCTCCGAAACCGCGGCGGCCTCCGCCACGGGAGCGGCCAGCTTCGCCTCCAGGTTCGCGACGAACTGGGCGAGCAGCTTCGAGGACACCTCCTTGATCATGCCGCTGCCGAACTGGGCCAGCTTCCCGCTGATCTTCAGGTCGGTGTCGACCGAGACCCGGGTGCCGTCCTCCCCCTCCGGCGACAGCGACGCGCTGACCACGGCGGCCGCGTTGCCGGCCGACCGGGCGTCGCGGCCCTTGGCGTCGATGACCGCCCGGTAGGCCGTGTCGTCCCGCTCCACGAACCGCGCGGTCCCGGAGAAGTCCGAGATCACCGGGCCGACCTTGACCTTCACCCGGCCCTGGTAGACGTCGCCCTCCACCCCAGTGAGCTGGGCGCCCGGCATGCAGGGGGCGATGCCCTCGAGGTCGGTCAGCACCTGCCAGGCACGGTCGATCGGGATCCGTACGGTGAACTCGTTGGTGATCTTCATTGGGGGCTCTCCCGGGTTACGGCCTCGGCGACCAGGATCCGGTCGCCGGGGGTCTTGGCGATGGTGCCGATGGTGCGCGGAACGTCCCCCGCGGCGAGGTCGGTGACGCCGAGAGCCGCCAGCGCGGAGACCCAGTCGATCGTCTCGGCCAGGCCGGGCGCCTTGTCCAGTTCGAGCGCCCGGGCCCGGCCGATGAACTCGGTGGCGTCCCGGATCAGCGGTGCGGTGGCGGCCGGAACCGCGCGGCGCACGATCGACGCCGCGCGGTCCGGGGCCGGGAACTCGATCCAGTGGTAGAGGCAGCGGCGGCGCAGCGCGTCGTGCAGTTCGCGGCTGCGGTTGGAGGTGAGCACCACGACCGGCGGCCGGGTGGCGGCGAAGGTGCCCAGTTCGGGAACGGTCACCGACGCCTCGCCGAGGAACTCGAACAGCAGCGCCTCGAACTCGTCGTCGGCCCGGTCGATCTCGTCGATCAGCAGCACCGGCGGGGTCGGCCCGTCGTGCCGGACGGCGCGCAGGATCGGCCGTTCCAGCAGGAAGTCGTCGGTGAACAGGGAGGAGTCGTCGGTGGCGTGGCCGAGCCGGATGTGCAGCAGCTGACGCTGGTAGTTCCACTCGTACAGGGCCTCACCGGCGGTCAGGCCCTCGTAGCACTGGAGGCGGATGAACGGCGTGTCGAGCGCGTCCGCCAGCGCCTTGGCGGCGGCCGTCTTGCCGACACCGGGCTCGCCCTCCAGCAGCAGCGGCTTGCCGAGCCGCAGGGCCAGGAAGATCGCCATGGCGAGGCCGTCGTCGACCAGGTAGTCGACGGCGTCCAGACGCGCGATGACCTCGTCAGGAGTGTTCAATCGTGTACTTCTTCAAGCAGCCGGGGCAGCAGAACCAGTAGTCCTCGCCGCCGACCACCCCGTGCGGGGTGTCCGGTCCGATCACGACGGTCATCCCGCAGACCGGGTCGATCGCGGTTCGGGCGGGGGTCTCGCCGATGGGGACCATGATCTCCTCGATGGGAAATGTGGCCGGCCCGACGGGCAGGGCCGGGCCGGCCACGAATTCGGGCCCGGCTTTCGCGAACGCGGCCGCCTCGGCGTGCGTCGCGGCGGGCTTCTTCGGCGCGGCGGCGGTCAGGCCGCCGACGCGCATCTCGCGCACGATCTCGGCCAGCACCGAGAGGGCGATCTCCTTGGGGGTACGGGCGCCGATGTCGATACCGGCGTGCGCCCGGATCCGGGACCGCTCCTCGATGGACAGGCCCATCGTGTCGAGCAGGATCGCCGACCGGGTGTTGCTGGCCACCAGCGCGATCAGCGGCACACCGGCGTCCAGTGCCTCCCGGACGGCGCGTTCCTCGTCGCGGCCCAGCCCGGCCACCACCACCGCGGTCGCCCCCTCGTACGAGTGGGCCACCTCGAAGTCGAGGAACTCGGCCAGGGCCGTCGCGGCCGTGCCGACCGGGGTGCCACCGGTCACCACGACCAACGGTTTCGGCAGCACCGGCCGGAGGAAGATCTCGATCGCCCCGCCGGAGTGGCAGGGGTTGACGACGACGAGCGCGCCGGGCGTCTCCGGGAACTCGGCCGAGTCCTCCGGCAGCACCCGCAGCAGGACGGTGTTGCCGTCGCGCAGCGAGTCCATGGCGGCCGCCCGCACCGACGTCTCGGCGCAGACCCCGCCGACGAAGCCCTCGATGGACCCGTCGGCCAGGATCACCGCGTCGTCGCCGGCCCGCGCCGAGGTGGGTTCCTGGGCGCGGACCACGGTGGCGTGCACGAACGGCCGGCGGGCGACCGTCAGCTCGTGGGCGCGCTCGGCGATGCTCGTCGTCATCACGTACTCCCCTGGTTTGTTCTTCAGATCGGCGGCGTGGCCTGGCCGCGCATGGCGTCCCACACCCGGCTGGGGGTGAGCGGCATGTCGGCGTGCCGGACGCCGAACGGCTTGAGCGCGTCGACGACCGCGTTGACGATGGCCGGCGGCGAGCCGACCGTCGCGGACTCGCCGACGCCCTTGGCGCCGATCGGGTGGTGCGGCGACGGGGTGACCGTGTAGCCGGTCTCCCAGTCGGGCACCTCGAGCGCGGTCGGGATCAGGTAGTCCATCAGCGAGGCGCCGAGGCAGTTGCCGTCCTCGTCGAAGGAGATCATCTCCATGAGCGCCATGCCGACGCCGTCGGTGAGACCGCCGTGCACCTGGCCCTCGATGATCATCGGGTTGATCCGGGTGCCGCAGTCGTCGACCGCGATGAACCGGCGGACCTTGACCTGGGCGGTGCCCGGGTCGATGTCGACGACGCAGATGTACGCCCCGTGCGGGTAGGTCAGGTTCGACGGGTTGTAGCAGATCTGCGCCTCGAGGCCGCCCTCGACGCCGTCCGGCAGGTCGCCCGCGCCGTGCGCCCGGAACGCGATCTCCTGGATCGTCACCGACTTCCCCGGGTCGCCCTTGACCTGGAAGGCGCCCTTCACCCAGTCCAGGTCGGCGACCGACACCTCGAGCATCGCCGAGGCGATCAGCTTCGCCTTGTCCCGTACCTTGCGGGCCACCAGGGCGGCCGCCGCGCCGGAGACCGGGGTGGACCGGCTGCCGTAGGTGCCGAGACCGAACGGCGTGTTGTCGGTGTCGCCGTGCAGCACGTCGATGTCGGCCGGCGGGATGCCCAGCTCCTCGGCGATGATCTGCGCGAAGGTGGTCTCGTGGCCCTGGCCCTGGGTCTTCACCGAGAGCCGGACGACGGCCTTGCCGGTCGGGTGCACCCGCAGCTCGCAGCCGTCGGCCATGCCCAGGCCGAGGATGTCCATGTTCTTGCGCGGCCCGGCGCCGACCGCCTCGGTGAAGAACGAGATGCCGATGCCCATCAGCTCGCCCTTGGCCCTCTTGAGAGCCTGCTCCTTGCGCAGTTCGTCGTAGCCGGCCATCTCCATGGCGAGGCGCATGGTGGGCTCGTAGTTCCCGGAGTCGTACACCCAGCCGGTCTTGGTGGTGTACGGGAACTGGTCGGGCTGGATGAAGTTCTTCAGCCGCAGCTCGGCCGGGTCCATCCGGAGCTCGTAGGCGAGCGTGTCGACGATCCGCTCGACCAGGTAGACGGCCTCGGTGATGCGGAACGAGCAGGCGTACGCCACACCGCCGGGCGCCTTGTTCGTGTAGACCGCGGTCATCTTGCAGTGCGCGGCCTGGAGGTCGTAGCTGCCGGTGAACACGCCGAAGAAGCCGGCCGGATACTTCACCGGGGCGGCCGTGCCGTTGAACGCGCCGTGGTCGGCCAGCACGTTCGTACGGATCGCCAGGATCTTGCCCTCGGCCGTCGCCGCGATCTCGGCCCGCATGATGTAGTCCCGGGCGAAACCGGTGCTGATCAGGTTCTCCGAGCGGTCCTCCATCCACTTCACCGGCTTGCCGGTGACGATGGAGCCGACGATGCTCAGCACGTAGCCCGGGTAGATCGGCACCTTGTTGCCGAAGCCGCCGCCGATGTCCGGGGCGATCACCTGGATCTTGTGCTCGGGCAGACCGGCGACGATCGCGTAGAGGGTGCGGTGCGCGTGCGGGGCCTGGGTGGTCGACCAGAGCCGCAGCCTGCCCTCGACCGGGTCGAAGTCGGCGACCGATCCGCACGTCTCCATCGGCGCGGGGTGCACCCGCGGGTAGACGATGTCCTCCTTGACGACCACGTCCGCCGAGGCGAAGACCCGGTTCGTCTCCTCCTCGTCACCGGTCTCCCAGTCGAAGACGTGGTTGTCCGCCTTGCCGTCGAGGTCGGTGCGGATGATCGGGGCGTCCGGCGCCAGGGCCTTGCGGACGTCGATGACCGGTTCCAGCACGTCGTACTCGACGTCGATCAGTTCGAGGGCGTCCCGGGCCTTGTACCGGTCCTCGGCGACGACGAACGCCACCTCCTGGCCCTGGAAGCGCACCTTGTCGGTGGCCAGCACGGCCTGCACGTCGTTGGAGAGCGTCGGCATCCAGGCCAGGCCGAGGCCCTTGAGGGTCTCGCCGGTGACGACCGCCTTCACCCCGGGCGACGCCTCGGCCGCGCTGGTGTCGATGCTGACGATGCTGGCGTGCGCGAACGGCGACCGCAGGATCGCCAGGTGCAGCATGCCGGGCAGCTGCACGTCGTCGACGAACCGGCCGCGGCCCCGGAGCAGGCGCGCGTCCTCCTTGCGCAGCATCCGGCCGAAGCCGACCGGGTTCTGGTCGTTGTCCTCGAACTCGGTGAGCTTGGTGTCCTGTGTCGTTGTCACTGGGCCGTCGCCTCTTCTTTGGAAGCTTCGTGAACAGCCGCCCAGCGGACCGAGCGGATGATCGAGGAGTAACCGGTGCAGCGACAGATCTGGCCGGAGATGGCCTCGCGGATCTCGCCCTCGGTCGGGTCCGGGTTCTTGTCCAGCAGCGCCCGGCAGGTCATCAGCATGCCCGGCGTGCAGAACCCGCACTGGAGGCCGTGGCACTGCCGGAAGCCCTCCTGGATCGGGTCCAGCTCGGCGCCGTTGGCAAGACCTTCGACGGTACGGACCTCGTGGCCCCCGGCCATCGCCGCCAGCACGGTGCACGACTTGACGGGCTCGCCGTCCAGCCACACCACGCAGACGCCGCAGTTGCTCGTGTCGCAGCCCCAGTGGGTGCCGGTCAGGCCGAGCACGTCGCGCAGGAAGTGCACGAGCAGCATGCGGCCCTCGATCTCACGGGTGTACTCGGTCCCGTTGACGGTCATCGTGACCTGCATCAGTTCAGCTCCTCGCCCGTTCGACGGCGGTACGCAGGGTGCGCCGGGTCAGCTCGTCCGCCAGGTGGCGCTTGTAGTCGGCACTGCCCCGGGTGTCGGTCACCGGGTCGCAGCTGCGCGCCGCGATCGCCCCGGCCAGCTGGTACAGCTCCTCGCTCGGCTCGTGCCCGCGCAGGGCCGCCGAGATCTCCGGGATGCCGGTGGTGTTCGGGCCGACCGCGGCCAGGCCCACCCGGGCGTCCACGATCCGGCCGGCGTCGAGCCACACCGCGGCGCCGGCCGACACGACGGCCCAGTCGCCGGCGCGGCGCTCGACCTTCGCGTACGCGCTGCCGACCTTGAAATTCTTCCGGGGCAGCCGGATCTCGATGAGGATCTCGTTGTCCGCGACGGCCGTCTCGTACGGGCCGACGTGGAACTCCTCCATGGTGACGACCCGCTCGGCGCCGCCCGGGCCCCGGATCACGCAGCTCGCGTCCAGGGTCGTGCACACCGCCGACAGGTCCTCGGACGGGTCCGCCTGGCAGAGCGATCCGCCCAGGGTGCCGCGATTGCGGACCACCGGGTCGGCGATCACCCGCTCGGCGTCGGCGAAGATCGGGAAGACGCCGGCCAGCACGTCCGATTCGAGCAGCTCCCGATGCCGGGTCATGGCCCCGATGCGCACCTCGTCGTCGCTCAGCCTGATGTAGCCGAGCTCGCCGTGCAGATCGTTGATGTCGATGAGATATTCGAAGTTGGCGAGCCGCAGCTTCATCATCGGCAGCAGGCTGTGGCCACCGGCCACCAACCGTGCCGAGCTGCCCAGCCGCTCCAACAGTCCAATGGCTTGATCCACGCTTGTGGCACGTTCGTATTCGAACGGAGCCGGCACCTGCACCCTGCACCTCCCGCGAAGTCGCGCAGACCCTCGCGTGCCCGGGATCCATTGTCAACAGCGACCTAAGGGTTCTCTTAATCAAGCGTTGACTAGGCCGTGATGATCACGGAAGGTGCTCAGATGCGCGAGATCGTGGACGGGCTGATCGCCTGGCGCGCCGCCGGCGTCTCCTTCGCCGTGGCGACGGTGGTGAACACGTGGCGTTCGGCGCCCCGCCGGCCCGGCGCCGCGATGGCCGTCAACGAGCACGGCGACGTTCTGGGCAGTGTCTCGGGCGGCTGCGTGGAGGGCGCCGTCTACACGGCCGCGCAGGAAGTCATAAATGCCAAAAAGGCACAGACACATACGTACGGGGTGAGCGACGGCGACGCGTTCGAAGTCGGTCTGACCTGTGGCGGCACCATCGAGGTCATGATCCAGCCGGACGTCGCGCTGTCCTCGCTGGACGCCGTGCTCGCCGACATCGCCGCCGGCCGCCCGGTCGCCACCGTGTCCCTGCCCGGCGCCCAGCTCGTGGTGTGGCCCGACCGCACCGCCGGGACCCTCGGTGACCCCGAACTCGACCGGATCGCCGCCGCCCAGGCGAGAGGCCTGCTGGCGCACGGGCGCAGCGCCATCGCGACGGCCTGCGAGCGCGAGGTGTTCGTCCAGTCCTGGGCCTCCCCGGCCCGCATGATCGTGTTCGGGGCGATCGACTTCGCCGCGGCGGTGGCCCGGATCGGGAAGTTCCTCGGCTACCAGGTCACCGTCTGTGACGCCCGGGGCGTGTTCGCCACCGAGGCCCGCTTCCCCGAGGCGGACGAGGTGGTCGTCCAGTGGCCGCACCGCTACCTCGAATCCACCGAGATCGACGAGCGCACCGTCCTGTGCGTGCTCACCCACGACCCGAAGTTCGACATCCCGCTGCTGGAGGTCGCCCTGCGGACCCCGGCCCGCTACATCGGCGCGATGGGCAGCCGCCGCACCTGCGAGGACCGTCTCCGCCGCCTGCGCGAGGCCGGTGTCCCGGAGTCGGCTCTGTCCCGCCTGCGCGCCCCGATCGGCCTCGACCTGGGCGCCCGCACCCCGGAGGAGACCGCGGTGGCCATCGCCGCCGAGATCGTCGCCCTCTCCTGGGGCGGTTCCGGAGCCCCCCTGACCGGTTTGACCGCCCCCATCCACGGCCCCGCCTGATCAGAGCAGCCGTCAGTCGCCGGCCAGGATCTCGTCGGTGCGGCGGTCGGCGGTGGCCCACCAGGTGGCGATGCGGTCGATGACCGGGCCGGCGTTGCGGGCCCAGGCGATGTGGTCGTTGCTGCCGCCCGGCGGGACGTCGGCGTGGCGGTACTGCCAGAGTGTGACGGCCGACGGGTCGAACAGGGCGGCGGCGAAGGCCTCGACCGACATCGGCGGGGCGAGGCGGTCGCCCTCCAAGGCCACGAGCAGCGACGGGCTACGCACCGGCTCGGGTGCCGGGAACGGGGTGCGGCCGGTCAGCGCCATCCGGGCCCACTCGCGCATCAGGGTGCGGGCGCCCGGGCCGCCGAAGGCGGGCCTGGGCAGGTGGCCGAACAGGGTGGTCAGCAGCGGGACGACCGCACCGGCCTGGATCACCAGCGGCAGGCCGCCGAGCGGGTAGTGCCGGTGGTACGGCAGGGCGCCGCCCACCGTGACCACACCGTCCGCCGGGACGTGGCCGAGCTGGTGTCCGACCGCGAGCTGGGCGCCGAGGCTGTGGCCGAGGATGATGACCGGCCGCTGCGGCGCCTCGGTACGGGCCGCCGTCACCGCCTCGGCCATCACCTGGATCTCGTCGGCGTAGGACCAGTCGTTGCCCCGTGACGCCGGGCGATCGCCCTGCTCGAAACCGCGCCGGGGCAGCGCACGGGCGCTCCATCCCCGGGCTTCGAACGCTTCGACGAGCAGCCGGTAGTACCGCGATCCGATGCCCATGGCAGGCGACACGAGGACCATTGGTGCCGGCTGCGTCATGTCGTTCCCCGTCTCGGTGTCGGCGGCCACTTGTTACCGACCGGTATCAGCACTCTCGGGTCGCCGGATCCGGACGACAAGCGGATATGGCCCACATCACGCGGCCAGGCCGATGCCGGTCAGCCTCTCTTCATCAACCGGCCGACCGCGGCCATCAGCTCGGAGGCCATCTCGTCGGCGCGGCCCTCCTGGGCGCCCTCGTGCATGCAGTGGCGGGCGTGCCCGTCGAGGAGGCCGAGCGCCACCTTGTCGAGGGCGGCCTGGATGGCGGAGATCTGGGTGAGGATGTCGATGCAGTAGCGGTCGTCCTCGACCATCCGCTCGATGCCGCGCACCTGGCCCTCGATGCGGCGCAGCCGGGACTGCAGGTTGTCCTTCGTCGCGGTGTAGCCGCGGGTCGGGGCGGGATTGGTCATGAGGACCATGCTACATCGCTTGGATACCCCTACCGGGTATGTGTACGGTGAGGGGGCAACACGACGAAGGGAGCACTCATGAGGACGCCGGTACGGCTGGCCGCGTTCGCTCTGGGGCTGGTCGCCGTCTTCGGGGTGGCGGCCGGCGCGGGGCGGCTGATCGGCCCGGACGTGCGGCCGGAGCCTGAGCCGGCGCACGGTGGGGCCCACACGCCCGGCACGCCGCGGGTCCCGGGCGGATTGCAGATCGCGCAGGGCGGCTACCGGTTGAGCCCGGCCACCACCCGGTTCACCGTCGGGGAGCCGCGGCCGTTCGCCTTCCAGGTGCTCGGGCCGGACGGGAAACCGGTCACGTCGTACACCCGCAACCACGACAAGGACCTGCATCTCATCGTGGTCCGGCGGGATCTGTCCGGCTACCAGCACCTGCATCCGGTCCTGGGCGCGGACGGCACGTGGTCGGCGCCGATCGGCGTGGATACCCCCGGGCAGTACCGGGTGCTCGCCGACTTCCAGCCGGCCGCCGAGCCGGAGGCGCTCACCCTGGGCGTCGACGTGCCCGCTCCCGGCGACTACCAGCCGGTGCCGCTGCCGCCGGTGGCGCGGACCGCCGAGGTCGACGGCTACACCGTCACCCTCGCCGGCGATCTCGCGGCCGGGGCCTCGTCGAAGCTCGACCTCACGGTCAGCCGGGACGGGAAACCGGTCACCGACCTGGAGCCCTACCTGGGGGCGCTCGGTCACCTGGTGGTGCTGCGCGAGGGAGACCTCGCCTACCTGCACGTGCACCCGGCGAGCGAGACCGCGCTGAGCTTCGAGGCCGAGGTGCCGTCGCCCGGGGTCTACCGTCTCTACCTGGATTTCCAGCACGCTGGAAAGGTGCGCACCGCCGAGTTCACCGCGACGACGACCGGTGTCACCCAGCCGCCGGCCCCGACCGGGACCGCCGATCCAGGGCCCAGCGCCGACGGCCACACGCACGACTGAGGGGTAACAGCCATGAGCCTACAAATCTCTCCTCAGCTGATCGAACTCGAGATCGGCGGGATGACCTGCGCGTCCTGCGCGGCCCGGATCGAGAAGAAGCTGAACCGGATGGACGGGGTGACCGCCACGGTCAACTACGCCACCGAGAAGGCGACGGTGACGGCCGACCCGGGCGTCACCACTGCCGATCTGATCGCCACGGTCGAAAAGACCGGATATTCCGCCGCGGTCAAGGCCGCAGAAAAGCCTGCCGAGCCGGATAAATCGGATCCTCTACGCACCCGACTGCTCGTATCGATCGTGCTCAGCGTTCCGGTGATCCTGCTGGCCATGGTTCCGGCCTGGCAGTTCACCTACTGGCAGTGGGCCTCGCTCACCCTGGCCGCGCCGGTGGTCGTCTACGGCGGCTGGCCGTTCCACCGGGCGGCCGCGATCAACCTGCGGCACGGCGCGGCGACCATGGACACGCTGGTCTCGCTGGGGACGATCGCGGCGTTCGGCTGGTCGTTGTGGGCGCTGTTCTTCGGCACCGCCGGGGAGCCGGGCATGACCCACCCGTTCAGCCTGGCCGTCAACCGCACCGACGGCGCCGGGACCATCTACCTGGAGGCGGCCGCCGGGGTGACCATGTTCATCCTGGCCGGGCGGTACTTCGAGGCCCGGTCCAAGCGGCGGGCCGGTGACGCGCTGCGGGCGCTGCTGGAACTGGGCGCCAAGGACGTCGCCGTGCTGCGCGACGGCCGGGAGGTGCGCGTACCCGTCGAGGATCTGCGGAAGGACGACCGGTTCGTGGTCCGCCCGGGCGAGAAGATCGCGACGGACGGCGTGGTCGAGGAGGGGTCGTCGGCGGTCGACCGGTCGATGCTGACCGGCGAGAGCGTCCCCGTCGAGATCGGGCCGGGCGGCGAGGTCGCCGGCGGCACGGTGAACGCGGGCGGCCGCCTGATCGTGCGGGCCACCCGGGTCGGCGCCGACACCCAGCTGGCGCAGATGGCCCGGCTCGTCGAGCAGGCGCAGGCCGGCAAGGCGGAGGTGCAGCGGCTCGCCGACCGGATCTCCGCCGTGTTCGTGCCGATCGTGATCACGCTGGCGGTGGCGACGCTGGGCTGGTGGTACGGCACCGGCGCGGGCTGGACGGCCGCGTTCACCGCCGCGGTGGCCGTGCTGATCATCGCCTGCCCGTGCGCGCTCGGCCTGGCCACGCCGACGGCGCTGCTGGTCGGCACCGGCCGGGGCGCGCAGCTCGGCATCCTGATCAAGGGTCCGGAGGCGCTGGAGTCGACCCACCGGGTGGACACGATCGTCCTGGACAAGACGGGCACGGTCACCACCGGCGTGATGAGGCTGGTCGCCGTGCTGCCCGACGATCCGGAGCTGCTGCGTCTGACGGCGTCCGTGGAGGCGGCGTCGGAACACCCCATCGCTCACGCGATCGCGGCCGGGGTGGGCGATCACCTTCCGGTGAGTGGGTTCACCAGCTTCGAGGGCTTGGGCGTACGGGGAACCGCCGGCGATCGTGACGTTCTCGCCGGGCGGATCGGCCTGCTGGAGAGGGAGGGTTTCGAGGTCCCCGTCGAGGTCGCCCGGATCGCCGCCGAGCAGGAGGCGGCCGGCCGCACCGCGATCGTGGCCGGCTGGGACGGTAAAGCCCGCGGTGTGCTGGCCGTCGCCGACACGGTGAAGCCGACCAGCGCCACCGCGGTCGCCGGGCTGCGCCGCCTGGGCCTGACCCCGGTGCTGCTGACCGGCGACAACGAGACGGTGGCGCGGGCCGTGGCGGCCGAGGTCGGCATCGACGAGGTGATCGCCGGGGTGCTGCCGGCCGGCAAGGTCGACGTGATCCGGCGGTTGCAGTCGGACGGCCGGGTGGTGGCGATGGCCGGCGACGGGGTGAACGACGCGGCCGCCCTCGCCCAGTCGGACCTGGGGCTGGCCATGGGCACCGGCACCGACGTGGCGATCGAGGCGTCCGACCTGACCCTGGTGCGCGGTGATCTGACGGCCGCGGTGGACGCGATCCGGCTGTCCCGGCGGACGCTGCGGATCATCAAGAGCAACCTGTTCTGGGCGTTCGCGTACAACGTGGCAGCGCTGCCACTGGCCGCCGCCGGGCTGCTCAACCCGATGATCGCCGGCGCCGCGATGGCCTTCTCCTCGGTCTTCGTGGTGGCCAACAGTCTCCGCCTGCGCCGCTTCCGGCCCCTGTACTGACCTCTCGGCGGCCGGCTCTTCCCGAGCCGGCCGCCGGAGACTCACTCCAGGACGGCGGTCACCGTGCCGGCGGCGACCGTGCGGTTGCCCTCACGGACCGCGAAGCCCATGCCGGCTTCCAGGGCGATCGCCTTGCCCAGGGTGACGGTCACCCGGTCCAGGGTGTCGCCGGGCATGACCAGGTCGCGGCCGCCGAGGTCCATCCCGCCGGACACGTCGGTGGTGTGGAAGTAGAACTGCGGCCGGTAGTCCGCCGCGAACGGCGTGTGCCGGCCACCCTCGGCGCTGGTCAGCGCGTATATCCGGGCCGTGAAGACCCGGTGCGGGCGCACGCTGGAGGACGCCGCGAGAACCTGGCCCCGCTGCACCTGCTCGCGCTTGACCCCGCGCAGCAGGACGGCGGCGTTGTCGCCGGCCTGCGCCGACTCCAGGACCTTGCCGAACGTCTCCAGGCCGGTGGCGACGCTGGCGACGGTCGGTCCGAGGCCGACCACCTCGACCGGCTCGCCCACGCGGAGCTCGCCGCGCTCCACCTTGCCGGTGACGACGGTGCCGCGGCCGCTGATCGACAGGACGTTCTCGATCGGCATGAGGAACGGCTCGCCCAGCTCGCGCGGCGGGATCGGCACGTACGTGTCGACCGCGTCGAGCAGCTCGCCGATCGACGCCACCCAGCGCGGGTCGCCCTCGAGCGCCCGCAGCGCGCTGACCCGGACCACCGGCACCTCGTCGCCGGGGAAGCCGTAGGCGGACAGCAGCTCACGGACCTCCAGCTCGACCAGGTCGAGCAGTTCCGGGTCGTCGGCCATGTCGCTCTTGTTGAGGGCCACCACCAGGTACGGCACGCCGACCCGCTGGGCGAGCAGCACGTGCTCGCGGGTCTGCGGCATCGACCCGTCCTGCGCCGAGACGACCAGGATCGCGCCGTCCACCTGCGCCGCGCCGGTGATCATGTTCTTCACGTAGTCGGCGTGGCCGGGCATGTCGACGTGGGCGTAGTGGCGGGACGCGGTCTCGTACTCGACGTGGGCGATGGTGATGGTGATGCCGCGGGCGGCCTCCTCCGGGGCCTTGTCGATCCCCTCGAACGCGACGTACCGGTTGGTTGCCGGGTCGCGGTCGGCGAGAACCTTCGTGATCGCGGCGGTCAGGGTCGTCTTGCCGTGGTCGACGTGACCCATCGTGCCGATGTTCAGGTGTGGCTTCGTACGGATGAACTGGCTCTTGGCCATCTTTGCGAGTCCTCACTGGATGCGAGGCGGGAGGTGGAGCGCGGCCCGATGCCAGCCGGGACGCGCCAGAACCACGCACGGAGCAGCCACCCCTCCCCTGGGTTCTGCTGCTGGCGGGGAGGGGTCAGACTCGCGAATCGAGGCGCGCGGGAGCCACCACGAGGGGCAGCTGCTGACCGGGCGCGAAGAACATGCCGAGAGGTTAGCGCCGGCTCCGGCCGGTAACCAGCGAATTAACCACGTCGATGATCGGGGCGGGCGGCAGGGGTGACAGCCAGTTGGGGCGCACGTCGACGAACCGGACCCGGCCGGACCGGTCGGCGACGACCACCGTGGCGAACGGCAGGACCGACCGGCCGGTGCCGAGCGGCTTGTCGGCGCCGGGGCTGCCGAAGCCGATGTTCAGGGCGTCGATCAGGACGTGCCGCGGGTCGGAGGCGACCAGCATGCGCAGGTCGTCGCGGTGTTTGAGGTCGGCCAGCCGGCCCGGTTCCTGCGTGCTGACGGCGACCAGGTGCGCGCCGAGGTCGGTGAGCGCCGGTTCGAGCTTCTCCGAGTAGGACCGCAGCAGCGCCTCGCAGTCGGCCGAGCCGGCGTAGCGGATGAAGACCAGCACGAGCGGGCCGGTGTGCAGGAGCCGGTCGAGGTGGATCGGTCCGAGATCCACCTCGAGCAGCGGCATGAGGGGCAGGCGGTCGCCGGCCTTCACCATTCGCTTCCAGATCGCGTTGCGGTCGAGAAGCCGCCGAAATGCTTCATCGTCGACGCGGCGCAGGTCCTGCACGGTCGTCATCGTGGTCTCCAGTCGTCGGGGTGCGACCCATAATACCCATCAGACTGATAGGAGAACTAGGCTTACCCCGCGTAGGTTCGCACGTGGTCGAAGTTCGCCGTCGCGCCGGTGGCGTTCATCGAGATCAGTCCGATCCGATACGGACCAGAGTGTGGCAGGGTCCACACCCCGCCCCACGTCCAGGTCACCCCGTCGGTGCTGGACGCCGCCCGTACCTCGTCCTCGCCGTTCGCCGCGTCGTGGTGGTAGCGCAGCCGCAACCACAGGGTGGGGGTCGCCGGCCCGCCGAACATCGGCGCGTTCGCCACCCCACCCGCCCGGTCGCCCTCCTTGCCGAACTCGGTCTGGTGCAGGAACAGGGCGGTGTTCGCGAGCGGCAGCACCGAGTGGGCCAGCTTGAAGTACCGATCGTCGTTCCGGTAGAGCACCAGCCCGGCCTGCTGGTTGCCACGGGTGCCGTCGAAGGTCAGCTTCGTCTCCACGGTGAAGTCGCCCGCCGGGGCGTCGCGCAGCAGCACCGACGCGGTGTTGTTGCCGGTGTGCAGCTCGGCCGCCTGGGTCGGCCAGACCAGGGCGCCACCGGTGCGGACCGCCCCGGCGGCCGGGCCGCGCACCCAGCTCCAGGCCGGGTCGCTCGCCGCCTCGAACTCGTCGGAACAGGCGGGCAGCAGGGCGCCCGGCGCCGGGTCGGCGACCCGGGCGGTGACCGGCTGGTAGAGCGGCGCGGCCCCGATGTTGTCGGCCTGCGCGCCCGCCCCGGTGGCCGCCGCGCCGATTCGCCCGGCGACCGGGGCGCCGGCCGGCAGGGTGATCGACACGGTCGCGACCGCGTCCCGGAGCCGGTCGGCCGAGACTTCGACGGCCAGCGCCCGGCCACGCCGCTGCGCGGCCACGGTGTGCCACGCGGTGTGCGCGAATCCGGCCGGCAGAGCGGCCACCTGATCGGTACGCCGTCCGCCCACCGTCACCGCGACGACCAGCCGGTTCGTGGCCCGGTCGAGCCACGCCACCACGTGGTTCGACGGGTCGGCGTAGGCGATCACCAGCCCCGCCCCGGCCCGCAGGTCGCCCTCCACCCGGACGTCGCCGGAGACCGTGGCGTCGCTGAGCGAGAACCCGCCCGCACCCGCGCTGAGATATCCGCCGGAATCCGTGCCGGTCGCCAGTGGCCAGGCCGCCGACCAGCCGGCCAGGGAGGCGAACGTGCTGCCCACGGTCCAGGTGGTGACCGGTGCGGTCTGCGGTGAGTTGGACGGTCCGGCGCCGGCGCGGACCACCGGCCAGCCACCGATCCAGTCCAGCCGGTCGATCATCAGCGGCCGTTTGGTGAGCCGCAGGGTGGCGCCGTTCGCGCCGGTGACCGGCGGGAAGTCCGGGTCGCCGGCCGGGATGGCGTGGTAGACCAGCCAGTCCTGGCCGGCCAGGTCGGTGGTGATCGCGTTGTGGCCGGGCCCGATCCAGCGGTCCCCGTTGGCCGCCAGCACGATGCCGTCCTTGCTGGTGAGGTCCATCAGGTCGAGGCCGCTGGGTGTCTTGAACGGGCCGAGCGGGCTGGCCGAGCGGCCGACCTTCACGGTGTAGCCGCTGTACGCGCCGTCGCAGCAGCCGCCGTCCGAGAAGAACAGGTAGTACCAGCCGTCGCGGTGCACCACGAACCCGCCCTCGGCGCGGCGGCCCCGGGCCACCTGGGTGATCTCGCCGACCCGGGTGGTGGCGGCCGCGTTCAGCCGCTGTACACAGAGGACGTCGTAGCTGCCCCAGTACAGGTAGTGGGCGCCGTCCGCGCCGGTGAACAGGGCCTGGTCGATGTTGCCGGTCGGGCAGCCGCTGCCACCGGACGGCACGATCAGGCCGTGGTCGGTCCACGGGCCGAGCGGGGTGGGGCCGGTCCGCAGGCCGATGCCGCCGGTCGACTGCGAGTAGGTGAGGTGGTAGGACCCGGCGATGTAGCGGATGTCCGGTGCCCACAGGCGGACGGTGCCGCCGGGGACGGCGTCACCCCGGTACGTCCAGTGCACCAGGTCGGTGGAGGACAGGATCGGCAGGACGTGCTCGCCGGTCTCGCCAGCACTGTTGAGGATCGGGTTCGTGGTGCCGTAGGCGTACCAGATGCCGTCTTTGCCTTTGATCACCGCCGGATCGGGGAAGGTGTCGACGGTCCCGGCACTGACCGGGTTGGTGTAGGTGGCTGCGGCCTGCGCGGCCGCGGGCGCCGTTACCGGGGCGAACAGGCCCGCGACCAGCGCCGCGACCGCCAGATGTGCGCGGAGTCTCATGGATGCCGACGCTAGGAGCTACCGGATTTTTCCGGCAATGCCCCGACTGATTAAGAAGGTAACGGGCGGCTCACGTCCCAGTGCTCGACGATCAGCCCGTCCTCGAAACGCCAGATGTCGACGACCGTCTCGGACGGGCCCTCGGCCGGGATGAGGGTGTAGTGGGCCACCACGAACTGGTCGTCCGCGATGACGTGTTGCAGGTCGAGCTGGGCGGTGGCGATCGGTGAGTTGACGATGAACTCGATCCAGGCGTCGCGGCCGGCCGGGGCGCCCGGGCTGTGTGACAGGAAATCCTCGCGGAGGATCTCGCGGAGGACCTCGACCTCGCCGGCCGCGAACCGGCCGAAGGCATCGAGGAACCGTCTCTTGTTCTCTTCCGCCACATCGATGTCAGTCATGTGAACACCGTCGCAGCTCGCCGACCGCGGTTCAAGGCGGTCAGGCGCGGGGGCGGACCAGACCGGCGTTGAAGGCGGCGATCACCAGCTGGGCGCGGTCGCGGGCGGCCAGTTTGGCGAGCAGGTGGGTGATGTGGGTCTTCACCGTCTTGACCGAGATGGCCAGCGCCGTGGCGATCTCGTCGTTGGCCAGGCCGTTGCCGATCAGGGCGAGCACCTCCACCTCGCGGGGCGTGAGGTGCCGCAGCGCCCGGACCCGTTCCGGCCGGGGTGCCGCCACGTAGTGGGCCACCAGCCGGGTGAGGATCGACGGGGCGAACAGCGACTCGCCCCGGCCGGTGCGCCGGACCGCCTCCACCAGGTCCTCCGGCCGGGCGTCCTTGAGCAGGAAACCGGACGCTCCCGCCTGGAGGGCCTCGTAGACGTACTCGTCCAGCTCGAACATGCTGAGCACCAGCACCCGGGTGCCGGTCAGGGCCGGGTCGGCACAGATCCGCCGGGTCGCCTCAAGACCATCGACACCCGGCATGCGTACGTCCATGAGCACCACGTCCGGCCGCGCCGCCCGGGCCCGCAGCACCGCCTCCGCCCCGTCCGCGGCCTGCCCGGCCACCTCGATGTCCGGCTCGTGCCCGAGGATCATGGCGAGGCTCTGCCGGAGCAGCGGCTGGTCGTCCACCACCAGAACGCGGGTGACCCCGTCGGCCGGCTTCAGGCTCATTGCGCCACCTCCGCTGCGCTCCGGCATCGCAATGAGTTCAAGACTGAGCCCGATGATTCGCTCGCAAGCTCGCTCATTGCGGCTCGTCCGGGATCCGGGCGGTGAGGCGGAAGCCCGCCTCGACCCGCTCGGCCGACAGGGTGCCGCCCAGGCTGCCGACGCGTTCCCGCAGCCCGGCGAGGCCGTGCCCGGCGCCCGGGGTGGGCCGCCAGCCGTGGGCCGGGCCGCTGTCGGCGACGCTCACCACCACATGTCTCCCGTCGCGGTGCACCCGGACCGTGGCGTCGGCCGGGCCGGCGTGCCGGGCCGTGTTGGCGAGGCCCTCCCGGACCGTCCGGCAGACCGCCACCTGGACGCCCGGCGGCACGTCCCCGAGCTCACCGGCGTGCAGCCGGGCCCGCACCCCGGCGGCCGCGGCGGCCGCGACGATGCCGGGCAGCGCGTCGAGGCCCTCCACCGGCGCGCGCGGGCCGGGCGCGGTGGGCTCGCGGAGCACGCCGAGCATGCGGCGCAGTTCGGCGGTGGCGTCGCGGCTGGTCTCCTCGATGTCGTCGAGAGCGGCCCGGATCTCGGCGGGCGCGGGCAGGTGCCGGGTGGCCGCCGCCCGTACGGTGATCAGCCCGAGCCCGTGCGACACGAGATCATGCAGGTCGCGGGCGATGTGCAGCCGTTCGGCCAGCACCGCCTCGGTGGCCGCCCACTCGGTGAGCCGCCGCTCGTAGGCGGCCCGGTCGGCCCGCCACCGGCGCACCGACCACACCGCCGCGGTGGCCGCCCCGCCGCCGATCACCACCGGGATGATCCGGGACAGCGGGCCGGAGGTCCCGACCGTGCACATGGCCATGATCAGCACCGCGGCGACGACCACGACGACCGGCACGGCCCGGCTGCGCCACGCGGGCCGGGGGTTGGCGTTCACCGGGCCGACTCTATTCCTCGGACCAGGGTCGTAGACGGGCGAGGCGATCCCCGAGCTGGGTCCGATGTGGCCGGGCCGGGCCGCCGGTTGACTGCCCATATGATCACGATCGATGGTGTCACCCGGGTCCGCGGCCGGACCCGGGTCCTGCACGAGGTGAGTTTCACGGCGCGGCCCGGGCGGGTGACCGGGTTCCTCGGGCCGAACGGCGCGGGCAAGACGACCACGCTGCGGGTGCTGCTCGGCCTGGACCGTCCGCAGGGCGGGACCGCCCTGATCGACGGCCGCCGGTACGCCGACCACGACCGCCCGCTCACCGTGGCCGGGGCGCTGCTGGACGGCAGCGGGGCCCACCGTTCCCGGTCGGCGCGGGCGCATCTGCGCTGGGTGGCGGCGAGCAACGGGCTGCCCCGCTCCCGTGTCGGCGAGGTGCTGGACCTGGTCGGGCTGAGCGCCGAGGCGGGCAAGCGGGCCGGCCGGTTCTCGCTCGGGATGAGCCGCCGTCTGGGGCTGGCCGCCGCGCTGCTCGGCGATCCGCCGGTGCTGATCCTGGACGAGCCGGTGAACGGGCTGGACCCGGCCGGGATCCGGTGGATGCGCACGTTCCTGCGGGACAGCGCGGCCGCCGGGCGGACCGTGCTGCTCTCCAGTCACCTGATGGGTGAGCTGGCGGAGACCGTGGACGACGTGGTGATCATCGACCGCGGCCGGGTGGTGGCGTCCGGTGAGCTGGCCGAGGTGGTCGGCGGGCACGCCACCCTGGAGGACGCGTTCCTGGCGAAGACCGGGAGCGAGGGTGTGTCGTGGTGAGCCTTCTCGACGCCGAGCTGCGGAAACTGCTCGGGTTGCGGACCGCCTGGATCGGCCTGCTGGTGGGGTTCCTGGCCGCGCCGGCGCTGGTGTTCGTGTCGGCCGGGAGCACCCGCCGGGCGATCGCCGAGGGCCTCTACACCGACGCGTCCGACCTGGGGTTCCAGACACTGGGCATCGGCGTGCTGGGCGCGATGATCCTCGGGGTGGTGACGGTGAGCAGCGAGTACACGCCCACCGGGGACGACGCGCCGGGCGCCCGGCAGCTCACCACCACACTGGCGGCGATGCCCCGGCGGGCCCGGCTGCTGACCGCCAAGGGCGCCGCGCTGACGCTGGTGGTGGCGGTGCAGGGGATGGTCACGACGGTGGCGACGCTGGCGGTGACCCGGCTGGTGCACGGTTCGCTGGTGCCGTCGCCGGCGCCCGGGCGGCTGGCCGGGGCGGTTCTCTACTGGGTGCTGATCGGGCTGCTGGCGTACGCCCTCACGCTGATCTTCCGGAACGGGATCGTCACGCTGACCGTGCTGGTGGTGAACACCTCGGTCGTCTCGGTGTCCTACCTGCTGACCAAGGTGACCAGCGCGGCCGTCTACCTGCCGGACATCGTGGGGGCGCACATGTTCCTGAACGAGGTGGGCGACCACGACGTCGCCCCGGTGACCGCCGGGCTGGTGATGTCGGCGTGGGTGGCGGCGCTGCTGGCCCTGGCCGGGTGGCTGTTCGGCAGGCGGGACGCGTGAACACGGTCCGGGCCGAGGTGGAGAAGCTGCTCACCCTGCGGTCGCTGGCGCTCACCCTGGGCCTGACCTGGGCGGTCACGCTGCTGCTGGACGCGCTGGATCCGCCGGGCGGCTCGGTGCTGCCGTACGGGCAGGTGGGGTTCCTGATCCTGGGTGTGCTGGCGACGGCCCACGAGTACCAGGGCGGCGGCCAGATCCGGACCACGCTGCTGGCGATGCCGCGGCGGTACCGGCTCGTGGCGGCGAAGGCGGTGGCCCTGGTGGTGCTGGCGGCGCCGGCCGCGCTGCTGGTCGCGGGCACCGCCGGGGAGCCGGGCGGGACGCTGTCACTGGTGGTGGACACGCTGGTCGCGGCCGGGGTGGGGTTGTTGATCCGGCATCCGGTCGGGGCCGCGGGGGCGGTGCTCGTCGCGTACGAGATCGGGTTTCCCTTGATCCGCACGCACTGGGGTGAGGTGACCGGCCGGCTGCCGCTCGCCGGTGTGTTGATCTTCGTGGTGGCCTCGGTGGTGTTCGCGCGCCGCGACGGGGCAGACGGATCTTGACTCCCGGGTGTTCAATACGCGCAGCGCAGGGGGTCCCACCCCAGAAGAAGCCCTCGCGCTGCACAGGCCGAGGAGAGACAGCGATGGCACAGCGACCCTCGCTCGCGGAGATCCGTGAGCGCACCTATAAACGCCGGGACTCGTGGTGGACGGTGTGGCTGGTGGATCCGCTCGCGTCCCGGCTGGTGTGGCTGGTCGCCCCGTGGCGCCCGGTCACGCCGAACGTGCTGAGTCTGGGCGCGTTCGCGCTGGGCCTGGGCGCGGCGGCGGCGTTCTGGCAGGCGGAGTACCGGTGGCTGCTCGTCGGCGCGCTGCTGTTCCACCTGGGTTTCGTGCTGGACTGCATGGACGGCAAGATCGCCCGGCTGAACGGGACGGGGTCGCTGTTCGGCAGCTGGCTGGACTACGTCTTCGACCGGTTGCGGGTGGTGGTCTGCTCGCTGGCGCTGTTCGGCGGGCAGTGGCACCACACCGGTGAGACCCTCTACCTGTGGCTGGCCGCGACCGTCATCTTCCTGGACATGTTCCGCTACCTGAACGCGCTCCAGATGCAGAAGGTCAAGCTGACCATGAAGGAGAACCTGACGGCCGCGGCCGCGGCCTCCGGTACGGCGATGGAGTACGCGGAGGAGACCGACGAGGAGATCCCGCTCGACGGCGAGGAGGCCCGGTCGGCGATCGACGTGCACGGCGACTTCCGCGCCCGGTTCGGTGGTTTCCTCAACTTCCGCAACTTCTTGCTACGGCAGCGCATCCGCGCACACGTCTTCAGCGGCATCGAGTTCATGATGTTCGTGTTCATCATCGGGCCGGTGACCGGGTTGCTGGCGCCCGTCACGGTCGCCGCCGGACTCCTGCTGCTGGCCTTCGAGTCACTGCTGGTCTACAAGCTCTGGACCACTACCAGGACCTATCAGAGGCGGATCGCCGTCCTCTGAGCACACAGCTCACACACAGCCCCGGCGGGCCTTCCGCCGGGGCTTTCTTTCATAGGTAAGAACCTCTTTACGGGCGCGACACGGCTTGGTAATTTCCTGAAACCGCTTGCAAGAACTTGCAACAATCCTCAGCGTTGCCCTCCGTAGAAGAGGCACCTCCATGAAATTGCGCTCCCGCAGACTCCTTGCCGGGTCCGTCTCCGCCGTCGCCGCTCTCGCGGCCGGTCTCACCGCCATCACGCTGCCGGGCACCGCGTCGGCCGCCACCAGCCTCAACAACAGCGACGTCACCGCGAACCTGTGGTCCTGGAACTGGGACTCGGTCTCGGCCGCCTGCACGAACCACCTCGGCCCGGCCGGTTACGGCGCGGTCCAGGTGGCCCCGCCCGCCGAATCGGTGAGCCTCGCGACCAGCGACAGCGGCGTGCACCCGTGGTGGGAGATCTACCAGCCGGTGTCGTACAACCTGACCAGCCGGTTCGGCACCCGCGCCGAGTTCTCCAGCATGGTCACCGCCTGCCACAATGCCGGCGTCCGGGTCTATGTGGACGCGGTCGTCAACCACATGGCCGGCGCCAACAACACGCTGACCACCACCTACGGCGGGTCGACGTTCAGCCCGTCCGGCTACAGCTACCCCGCGGTGCCGTACGTCTACGACGACTTCCACCACGCGAACGACGGCTACTGCTCGGACGACGACGCGGTGATCGACGACTGGAACAACGTCTCCGAAGTCCAGAACTGCATGCTGCTGTCGCTGTCCGACCTGAAGACGCAGAGCAGCACCGTGCAGACGAAGATCGCCGCCTACCTGAACGACCTGGTCGGCATCGGCGTCGACGGCTTCCGGGTGGACGCCGCCAAGCACGTGGCCAAGGCCGACTTCGCGGCGATCATCGCGAAGCTCAACAACACCACGGCCGAGGGCGTCAAGCCGTACATCGCGCAGGAGATCTTCACCGGCGCGTCCAACAGCGAGCTGCTGCCGTCGGCGTTCACCTCCAACGGTGACGTGCTCGGCTTCTCCTACGCGATGGGCCTCAAGACCCAGTTCAACAACGGGACGCTGGGCAACCTGTCGACCATCCCGTCGTGGAGCCTGGACGCGACGAGCGCGCAGACCGCCGCCATGGTCACCAACCACGACCTGGAGCGCGACGGCACCACGCTGCGCTACCAGGACGGGACCAAGTACACGCTGGCCAACTACTTCCTGCTGGCCTACCCGTACGGGCAGCCGTTCGTCTACGACGGCTTCACCTTCTCCACCTCGTCGACCGGGCAGTCGCCGCCCGCCGACTCCAGCGGTTTCGTCACCGACACCGACTGCACCAACAGCGCCTGGCAGTGCCTCACCCGGTCGACCGGCGTCAAGGGCATGGTGGCCTGGCACAACACCACCCAGTCCGTCACCTCGGCGTCCAACTGGACCACCACCAGCGGCAACGTGATCGGGTTCAGCCGTGGCTCGCTCGGCTGGTTCGGCCTGAACAACTCGTCCAGCGCGTCGACCGCCACCTACACCACCGGCCTGGCCGACGGCGTCTACTGTGACCGGATCACCGGCGGCGCGTCCAGCACCGGCTGCAACGGCACCGCGATCACCGTCTCCGGCGGCACCGCGTCGGTCACCATCCCGGCCAACAGCGCCGTGGCGATCGACGTCAACGCCACCTCCGGCGGCGGCACCACCACCTCCCCGACCGCCTCGCCTTCGGCTTCGGCCACCAGCGCGAGCCCCTCGCCCAGCGTCACCACCTCGGCCACGCCGTCGCCCAGCGTCACGACAAGCGCCGGTACGGTCGCCGCGACCTTCAACGTGTACGCCACCACCACGACCGGCACCGACGTCTACGTGGTCGGCTCGAACGCGGCCCTCGGCAGCTGGGACACGGCGAACGCGGTCAAGCTGTCGGCCAGTGGCTACCCGATCTGGACCTCGACGGTGTCGATCCCGTCCGGCACCAGCTTCGAGTACAAGTACATCAAGAAGGACTCCTCCGGGAACGTCACCTGGGAGAGCAACGCCAACCGCTCGGTGAGCACCGGCACCTCGGCGATCTCCTTCGACAACAGCTGGAACGTGGCGAACGCCAGCGCCACCGCGGTCACCTTCAACGAGACGGCGACCACCAGCACCGGGCAGAACGTCTACGTGGTCGGCTCGATCGACTCCCTCGGCGCCTGGAACACCGCCAACGCGATCCCGCTGTCGTCGGCGTCCTACCCGACCTGGAGCAAGCTGGTGATCGTCCCGCAGAGCACCACCTTCACCTACAAGTACATCAAGAAGGACGCCTCCGGGACCGTCACCTGGGAGTCCGGCAGCAACCGGTCGTACACCACCGGCACCGCGTCGGCGTACACCATCAGCGACACCTGGAAGTAGCCCAAGGCCCAGCGGCCCGCCCTCATGGCGCCACCTCCGCTTCGCTCCGGCGTCGCCATGAGTTCATGACTGAGCCTGATGATTCACTCGCAAGCTCGCTCATGTGACGCGCACCGGCACCACGTCCGGAGCGCCGAGGCGGGCCGCGTCGGCCGTCTCGTCGTCCTGCTGCTCCTGCGAGGCGCGTTCCGCCGCCACCCGCAGCCGGTAGTTCTCCACCTCACGGTCGCGCTGCCCGGCCGTCCAGCCGAGCACCCGGCCCATCAGCTCGGCCGCGTGCGGGGCGGCGACCACGCCACGGTCGAACGTCTCGATCGAGATGCGGGTCCGCCTGGTCAGCACGTCCACCAGGTGCCGGGCGCCCTCGGCGGCGGCCGCGTAGACGAACTCGGCACGCAGGTAGTCGTCGGCGCCCTCGATCGGGCGGCCCAGGTCCGGGTCGTCGCGGATCAGCGCCAGCACCTCGTGGATCAGCGCGCCGTACCGGCCGAGCAGGTGCTCGACCCGGGCCACGTGCAGGCCGGACTCGGCGGCCAGGATGCCCCGGCGGTTCCACAGCGCCGGATAGCCGTCGGCGCCGACCAGCGGCACCCGGTCGGTGACCGAACGCGGCACGGTCCGGGCCAGGTTGTGCACACAGGCGTCGACCGCGTCCTTCGCCATCACCCGGTACGTCGTGTACTTGCCGCCGGCCACCACCACCAGCCCCGGCACCGGGCTCGACACCGAATGCTCACGGGACAGCCGCGACGTCGGCTCCGACTCGCCGGACAGCAGCGGCCGCAGCCCGGCGTAGACCCCCTCCACGTCGGCGCGTTCCAGCGGTGTCGCGAGGACCTTGTTCACCTCGCGGAGCAGGTAGTCGATGTCCTTGCTGGACGCCGCCGGGTGCGCCTTGTCGAGCCGCCAGTCGGTGTCGGTGGTGCCGATGATCCAGTGCCGGCCCCACGGGATGACGAACAGCACGCTTGTCGCGGTCCGCAGGATCAGCCCGGTCGACGACTGGACCCGGTCGCGGGGAACCACCAGGTGGATACCCTTCGAGGCGCGTACGTGGAACTGCCCCCGTTCGCCGACCAGGGACTGGGTGTCGTCGGTCCACACGCCGGTGGCGTTGACGATCTGCTGGGCGCGGATCTCGTACGTCCGGTCGTGTTCCAGGTCGTGCACCCGTACCCCGGTCATCCGGGAACCCTCCCGGAGGAAGCCGACGACCTCGGTCCGGGTGACCACGTGGGCGCCGTGCGCGGCCGCGGTCCGGGCCAGGAACATGGTGTGCCGGGCGTCGTCGACCTGCGCGTCGTAGTACTGCAACGCGCCGACCAGGGAGTCCCGGCGCAGCGACGGGCAGGCCCGCAGCGCGCCGCGCCGGGTCAGATGCCGGTGCCGCGGCATGTTCCGTAGGCCGGCCAGGGTGTCGTAGAGGGTGACGCCCGCCCCGGCGTACAGGCGTTCCCAGCCGCGGTGCTTGAGCGGGTAGAGGAACCGGACCGGGCGCGCCAGGTGCGGCGCGAGGCGGTGCAGGATCAGCCCCCGCTCCCGCAGCGCCTCGCGGACCAGCCCGAAGTCCAGCATCTCCAGGTAGCGCAGCCCGCCGTGGATCAGTTTGCTGGACCGGCTGGACGTGCCGGAGGCGAGGTCGCGCGCCTCGACGAGACCCACGGTCAGTCCCCGTGTGACCGCGTCGAGCGCGCAACCCGCCCCCACCACTCCCCCACCGATCACCAGCACGTCGACCTCCCGCTGCTCGAGAGCGTGCGAGGCGGCGTCCCGGTACGAAGGAGAGAGAGCCGTCATGATCAGTCCACATCCACCCAGTCGAGGGTCCGCTGCACCGCCTTCTTCCACTTCCCGAAGCCCTGGTCCCGCTGTTCGGCGGACCAGGTCGGCCGCCAGCGCTGCGACTCGTTCCAGTTCTCCCGCAGCTCGTCGGTGTTCTTCCAGAACCCGACCGCGAGACCGGCCGCGTAGGCGGCGCCCAGGGCGGTGGTCTCGGCGACCACCGGGCGGCTGACCTGCACCCCGAGCACGTCGGCCTGGATCTGCATGCACAGGTTGTTGACGGTGATGCCGCCGTCGACCTTGAGCACGTCCAGGGTCACGCCGGAGTCCTGCGCCATGGCGTCGACCACGTCCCGGGTCTGGTAGCAGATCGCCTCCAGGGTGGCCCGGGCGATGTGCGCGTCGGTGTTGAACCGGGACAGCCCGACGATCGCGCCGCGGGCGTCGGAGCGCCAGTACGGCGCGAACAGCCCGGAGAACGCCGGGACGAAGTAGACGCCGCCGTTGTCCGGCACCTGCGCGGCCAGCGACTCGCTCTCGCCGGCCGACTTGATGATGTGCAGCTGGTCGCGCAGCCACTGCACGGCCGAGCCGGTGACCGCGATCGAGCCCTCCAGGGCGTAGACCGGGGCGGCGTCGCCGAACTTGTAGCAGACCGTGGTGAGCAGCCCGTTCTCCGAGCGCACCAGGTTCGTACCGGTGTTGAGCAGCATGAAGTTGCCGGTGCCGTAGGTGTTCTTGGCCTCGCCCGGGTTGAAGCAGACCTGCCCGACCGTGGCGGCCTGCTGGTCGCCGAGGTCGCCGGTGAGCGGCACGTCCCCGCCGAGCGGCCCGTCGACGTGCGCGGTGCCGTACCCGTTGGGGTCGGACGACGGGCGGATCTCCGGCAGCATGGCCCGCGGGATGTTGAAGAACGACAGCAGTTCGTCGTCCCAGTCGAGGGTCTCCAGGTTCATCAGCATGGTGCGGCTGGCGTTCGTCACGTCGGTGACGTGGTTGCCGCGCGTGATGTTCCACAGCAGCCAGGAGTCGGTGTTGCCGAACAGCGCGTCACCGCGTTCGGCGGCCTCCCGGACGCCGTCGACGTTCTCCAGGATCCACTGGATCTTGCCGCCGGAGAAGTACGTGGCGGGCGGAAGGCCCGCTTTGCGGCGAATAGTAGAGCCGCGCTCGTCCCGGTCCAGGGCCGACGCGATCCGGTCGGTGCGCGTGTCCTGCCAGACGATCGCGTTGTAGTACGGCCGCCCGGTCCGGCGGTCCCAGACGACCGTGGTCTCCCGCTGGTTGGTGATGCCGACCGCGGCGAGGTCGCTGGCCGAAAGGTTGGCCTTCTGCATGGCGGTGCGCACCACGGCGACCGTGCGCTCCCAGATCTCGATCGGGTTGTGCTCCACCCAGCCGGCCCGCGGCAGGATCTGCTCGTGTTCGAGCTGGTGCCGGGCCACCTCGTTCCCACCATGGTCGAAAATCATGAACCGGGTGCTGGTGGTGCCCTGATCGACGGCGCCGACGAAGTCAGCCACGATTGACCTCCACGTTCTCATCTGTCCGGGTCGGTAGCTCACCCGGTTCCTGGGGCGAATCCGACGGCAGGAAGCGCCCGATCAGAGTCTGGTACAACCCGGCGCCCACGATGCCACCGATGATCGGCCCGGCTATCGGGATCCAGAAATAGAGATACCCGGTCTGGTCACGGAACGCCGTCTCGTAGCCGGTCAGGAAACTCGCGAGTCGCGGTCCGAAGTCGCGGGCCGGGTTGATCGCGTAGCCGGCGTTGGTGCCCCAGGCCATGCCGATCGCGACGACGAGCAGGCCCACCACGACCGGCCCGAGGTTGGCGGCCGGCGCCGTGTTGTTCATGTCGGTCAGCGCCAGGATGACGAAGAGCAGGATCGCCGTACCGATGATCTGGTCGCGGAGAGCGCCCCACTCGCCGACCGGAAGCGTCCCGTTGCCGGGCAGTGTGGAGAAGACGCCCTGCGTCTTGATCGTCAGGCCGGGGTCGGCGGCCCGCAGCACCTCGGTGTAGTTCCAGCGCACGATCAGCGCGGCGACGAACGCGCCGAGGAACTGGGCGATCGAGTACGGGGCCACCTTCCGCCAGGAGAAGCCCTTGAAGACGGCGAGCGCGATGGTCACCGCCGGGTTGAGGTGCGCGCCGCTGATCCGCGCCGCGACGTAGACGCCGAGTGTCACACCCAGGCCCCAGGCCCAGGCGATGCTGTCGTGGTCCCCGATCCCGGCGGCGGCGACCTGCGCCACCACCCCCACGCCGAACAGAATCAGAATCATGGTGCCGGCGAACTCGGCCGCCAGTTCGCCGGCGAGTCCTGGAATCTTGAGTCGTGTTGCCATGCTCCCTCCCTGCATCGATGTCCCGGACGCTAGGCAGGGCCCGGAGAGGGGGCAATGAACACCGGTCGGCATTGTCGAACATCAATTACAGCGAGTCGCAACACGGTGGCTTAGAGTCCGAAACATGCCCGGAACGGTGCAGGCGATCGAACGAGCGGCCGCGATCCTGCGGACCCTCGCCGGTGGGCCGGGCCGTTTCGGGCTCAGCGAGATCGCCCGCACGCTGGACCTGGCCAAGGGCACCACGCACGGCATCCTGCGCACCCTGCAACTGGTCGGGTTCGTCGAGCAGGACCGGGTCTCCGGGCAGTACCAGCTCGGTGGCGCCCTGCTCCACCTGGGCACCAGCTATCTGGACATCAACGAGCTGCGGTCCCGGTCGATCAACTGGGCCGACCCCCTCGCCGCGCGCAGCGGCGCGGCGGTCCGGATCGGCACCGTGCTGGAGGGGCAGGTGCTCGTGGTACACCACGTGTTCCGGCCGGACGACACGTTCCAGACCCTGGACGTCGGCGCCCTGCTGCCGCTGCACGCCACCGCGCTCGGCAAGGTACTGCTCGCCTACCGGGCCGGCGGCCCGGCGCCGAACCTGGAGACCTTCACCCGCCGCACCCTCACCGACCCGCGCGCGCTTGCCGTCGCCCTGGAGGGGGTACGGGAGTCCGGCTGGGCTTTCGAGGTGGACGAGTTCCTGGTCGGCCAGGCGGCGGTGGCGGCGCCGATCCGCGGCTACGGCGGACTGGTCGTCGGCGCGATCGGCATCTCCGGCCCGGTCGAGCGCCTCTGCGACAGCCACTACCGGCCGCTGCCGAGGCTGGTGACCTACGTCCGCGACGCCGCCCGGGCCATCTCAAGGGATCTGGGGGCCACCCGATGACCGAGAAATATGTGCTCGCGATCGACCAGGGCACCACCTCGACCCGGTGCATCGTCTTCGACCGGCGGGGGCAGCTGGTCTCCCTGGCCCAGCAGGAGCACAAGCAGTATTTTCCCCGGCCCGGCTGGGTGGAGCACGACGCCATGGAGATCTGGCGCAATGTGGAACGGCTCGCGCCCCGGGTGCTGCGGCGGGCCGGGATCGGGCTGGACCAGCTGGCCGCCCTGGGCATCGCCAACCAGCGGGAGACCACGGTCATCTGGGACCGGCGTACCGGTGTGCCGGCCGGGCGGGCGATCATCTGGCAGGACACCCGGACCGACGCGCTGGTCCACTCGCTGGCCGCCTCTTCCGCCGCCTCCGAGATATCCGAGATCTCCGGACTTCCCCTGGCGACCTACTTCTCCGGGCCGCGCCTGCGCTGGATGCTCGACCACACGCCGGGCCTGCGGGAACGGGCCGAACGCGGCGAAGTCCTCTGCGGCACCATGGAGACCTGGCTGATCTGGAACCTCACCGGGCGGGCCCAGCACGTCACCGACGTGACCAACGCGAGCCGCACCATGCTGCTCGACGTGCGCGGACTCGACTGGTCGCCGCGGGCGCTCGGCTTCTTCGGGATACCCCGCGCCATGCTGCCGACGGTACGGCCGTCGATCGGCGGCTTCGGCATCGCGTCCGAGGCCTTTCCCGGGGTACGGATCGGGGCGGCGCTCGGCGACCAGCAGGCGGCGCTGTTCGGGCAGACGTGCTTCACCCCGGGCGAGGCGAAGTGCACGTACGGCACCGGCAGCTTCCTGCTCCTGAACACCGGCGCGGAACTGGTCCACCCGGAGAACGGGCTGCTCAGCACGGTCGCCTACCAGATCGCCGGCGCCCCGGCCGTCTACGCCCTGGAAGGCTCGATCGCGATCACCGGCTCGCTGGTCCAGTGGTTCCGCGACCAGCTCGAACTGATCTCCAGCGCCCCGGAGATCGAGACCCTGGCCCGGACCGTCGCCGACAACGGCGGCTGCTACATCGTGCCCGCCTTCTCCGGCCTGTACGCCCCCTACTGGCGCAGTGAGGCACGCGGCGTGATCGTGGGCCTCACCTCGTACATCACCAAGGGTCACCTGGCCCGCGCGGTGCTGGAGGCGACCGCCTGGCAGACCCGCGAGGTGGTGGACGCCATGAACGCCAACTCCGGTCTCACCCTCACCACCCTCAAGGTCGACGGCGGGATGACCGCCGACAACCTGCTGATGCAGATGATCGCCGACGTGCTGGACGTGCCGGTGGTCCGCCCGCTGGCCGTGGAGACGGTGTCGCTGGGCGCCGCCTACGCGGCCGGCCTGGCCGTCGGCTACTGGCCCGACCTGGACGGCCTGCGCCGCAACTGGCACATCGCCGGCCAGTGGATGCCGGCCATGGACCCGGCCCTGCGCGACGGCGAGTACGCCAACTGGCGCCGCGCCGTGGAACGCACCTTCGACTGGATCCAGCCCGCCTGATCCGGTCGGCCGGACGGCGCCTCCTGCCCGAATCCGCGCGGGAGTTTCTTCCGATGCCCCGGCCCCGCACCGCTCGGTACGGTCGCAGTCAGGTACGACAGCGGCGCGGAAAGGGTGCGTCACGTGTACGACGACGAGTTCCTGATCGACCCGGCGCCCCCGGCGATCACCGTCTCCGTCCATCGCCTCCGGTCCGGTGACGTGCTGGCCCGGGTGGTCGGGGAATTGGACCTCCACAGTGCTCCGGTGCTGTTGCGGGAGTTGCGCACCGCGCTCGGCGAACGGGATGCCACGATGCTCCGGCTGGATCTGGCCGGCGTCTCCTTCTGCGATCAGGCCGGGCTGCGGGCGCTGCACGCGCTGAGCGCCGGGGCCGGGCCGGACCGCGTGCGGATCGTGGCCGCCCATGAGGGTGTGGACGTCCTCCTCCGGCTCTGCGGGATCGACGTCTTCCTGGGCTGGACGGTGGGGGCGACCACCCGGACCGGCTGATCGGCCAGCCCCTGACGCGGCGTGCGCGCACCATGATGGAGGGGTGGGCGCACATCTGAACAGCGGACGGGTCACGGCCGAGATCGTTCGGATCGCGGCGATGCCCGGCGGCGTCCGGCCGCGGGCCGAGGCGCTGATCGAGATCCTGCGCCCGCTGCTGCGGCACGACGCCGCCTGGCTGAGCCTGCTCGATCCGGAAGGACGGCGCCACCAACCGATCATCGCCCCCGGCCACACCGGCCGGCTCCAGCGGTACCTGGGCGGGCCGGAGTTCACGGCCATCCTGGAGCGGGTCGGCCTGCACCGCGACCGCCGCCCGATGCGGGCGTTCGAGTCGCCGGTGCCGGTCGAGGAGCTGCCGTCGTGGGTGGACTACTTCCAGCCGGACGGGTTCGCCGAGGGGGTGGCCCTTCCCCTGGTCACCGCGGACGGCCGCTACCTGGGAATGCTGGGCGCGCACGCCGGGTCGCCGGATCCGCTCAGCGACGAGCTGTGCGACCTGCTGGCGACGGTGGCCCCGCTGATCGCGTACGCGGTGGACCCGCTGCGCACGCTCGCCGCGCTGGCCGGGATGGTGCACGGCGCGACGGCCGGGGTGGTGCTGACCCGGTCGGGGCGGACCGAACTGCTGCCCGGCCTGCCCGGCCCGCACTCGTTCGGGGTGGAGCCGCCGGCGCTGCATCTGGTGGGGGCGCTGCTCGCGCCGGGCCGGTCGATCGCCCGGTTCATGGTGCCCAGCACCGACCCGGAGCGCGGCCTGGTGCAGGTGACCGCGCTGGCCTGCCCGCCGGAACCGCCCGGCCACCACCGGGCGCTGGTGCTGCTGGGGCCGCCTCCGGAGACGTACGGCCTGACCCGCCGGGAGATGCAGGTGCTGGGGCTGCTGGTGGAGGGCCGCAGCAACGCGGCGATCGCCGGCGCGCTGCGGATCACGCCGCGGACCGCGATCGGCCACCTGGAACACATCATGGCCAAGATGGGGGCGGAGTCGCGGACGGCCGCCGCGGTCCGGGCCGACCGGCAGGGCCTCTACGTCCCGGCCGAGCTGCTGCGCCGCTGCTCCTGAGTGTCCCGCAACAGAGCCCACACCATCTTTCCGGTACGGGTGGGCATGGCGCCCCAGGCCTCGGCCGCCGCGTCGACGATCCGGAGTCCGTACCCCGTTCGGTCAGCAGCGTGTCCAGCGGCGGCTCGTCCCCGCCGGGCATCGGCGGCAGCGCCGGGTCGCCGTCCACCACGACCAGGTGCAGCAGGTCCGGGCCGCGCCGGGAGATGAGCACGTCGATCGGGGTGCCGGCGTGCTCGGCCGCGTTGACCACCAGCTCGGACACCACGATCCGGGCCCGGGGCACCAGCCGTGGCATGCCCCACCCGGTGCAGGCCTCGGACACCACCTGCCGGGCGCCGGGCGCGGCCGACGGGTCCGGGGGCAGCTGTAGCCGCATCTGACTGGTCAGTGGGCGCCGGCTGGCCAGGAAGGACCGGGCCAGCTGCACGGTGGCGAAGACCGGCAGCACGTCCTGGGCGGGCGGGAGGCCGAGCCGGGCCGCCAGGCGGGTATCGGCCGGCAGGCTGGCCGCGACGCGTACCGTCGGATCCATCCGCGTGCCCTGGGCCGCGGCGGTGAGCCAGAGGGGCGCGCTGCTCGCGCCGGGGTCGTCGAGTCCGCGCAGGTCGAGCAGGACGCCTGCGGGGTGCTGGGCGAGGCACTTGTGCAGCGCCTGGTAGGCGGACAGCCACAGGGGCCGCCCCCAGGAACCGCGCACGGTCAGCTCGACGAGCCAGCTCTCGTCGTCCACCACCGCCGTGACCGATGGGACGGGCACCGCCTGACCGCCTGACCGAGTTCTCCGGAATGTTTCCAGAAACGGTATATCCGCTGGGCACCGATGCCAATCACCGGGGGGCATGCCACATTCCGTCGGCGGACGGAACGTGGCATGCGGGCCTCGGTGAACCTTCTCAGTGGTCGCCGAACGTGTCGTGGGTGATGTACTGCCCGGTCGGCGGGGTGATTGTGGTGCGGTTGGCGCCCTCCTCCCAGGTGACCGTCCCGTCCGGGTCCTTGACGATGTACTTGAACTCGACGGCGGTGTTCGGCGGCAGGCCGACGTTCCCCGTCCACACCGGATAGCCGTCGGCGGACAGCGGCACGGCACGCGCCGGATCCCATGCGCCCAGTTCGGGCAGGTTTCCGGCGACGAAGACGTTCTGGCCGTACCAGGTGGTGCGGGTGACGTTGAAGGTGGCCGCGATCCGGTTCGCGGGCGGGCGGAAGGTCACTCCGGCGCCCTCGGTGAGAACCGGGGTGTCGACGCCGTACGCCAGCCCGTCGGTCCCGGTCGCGTTCTCGATGCCGATGGTCGCGCTGTTCCCGGTGGCGCGGGTCCCGGTCAGGCCCCGGTACCGGTAGGTGACCGTGCCGTCGGCGTGCAGGATCGCGCTGATCGAGATCCGGTCCGCGGTGGTCGGGTAGAACCGGACGTTGCGCCACTCCACCACGAAGGTGTCCGCGGTCGCCGCCGTCCAGACGCCGGCCTGGTCGTCGACGATCAGATCGTCCCAGAGCGCGAAGAGGGTGTCGTTCGGCTCCAGAGTGCTGGGAACGGCCAGGTTCGTGTACGACGAGCTGACCGTCCCGAACCCGATCACACCGTTGGTGCTGACCCAGGCGCGGGTGCGGGCGGCTCCGTAGTGCGGCACGGCGAACGGCAGGGTGATCTCGGTGGCCGCGTCGTCGCCGGTCAGGGCCAGCAGGTCGGTCCCGGCCCGGTACTCCTCGGTGGCGGGGGCGCAGCTGTGCCCGTACCCGTCGGTGTTCTGCGTCAGCGGGACGTCGAGCGTGAGGTCGCCGCTGACCGTGAGGGACCGGGTGGCGGCGGCGAAGCAGCCGTTGGGCGCGCGGACGGTGAGCTCGTAGTCGCCGACCGGAGCGGCCAGCCGGAACCCGCCGTCGGCGCCGGTGGTGACCGTGACCGGCGTGCCGGTGAGCGCGACCGTCGCCCCGGCGAGTGCCGCCCCGGCGCCGCTGACCTGCCCGGAGACGACACCGGAACGGCTGGTGGCGAGTGCCGCGTCCACGTCGGAGCCGTCGTTCGCGGTGATCGTCACGCCGGTCTCGTAGGTGTCGTAGCCGAACGCCGTCACCCGGATCCGGTAGTCGCCGGCCGGCAGCCGCCCGAAGCGGTAGCCGCCGTCCGCGCCGGTCGTCGCGGCCCGGGTGGCGGTCCCGCTGAGCGAGACGGTCGCGCCGGCCAGGGGCACACCCGCGCCGGTCACGGTTCCGGTCAGGCTTCCGGCCGGGCGCAGCGCCAGATTCACCGCGGCGTACGCGTCCAGCCGCCCCTGCCCGAACACGTTGTTGTCGGTGGCCGTCCCGCCGCAGCTGGTGTCGTTCGTGTCGATCGCCGTCTCGTCCAGGATCTCCCTGGTGGCGGCCACGTCCCGGCGCAGCGCGGGCGCCGCCGACCAGATCAGCGCGACCGTGGCGGCGGTGTGCGGGGAGGCCATCGAGGTGCCGCTGTAGGAGGCGTACCCGCCGCCCGGGATGCTGGAGCGCACGTCCACGCCCGGCGCCGACAGGTCCGGCTTCACGCCGCCGTCCTGGCCGGTGCCCCGGCTGGAGAACGAGGCGATCGCGTCGTTGACGTCGGTCGCGCCGGACGAGTAGGTGTCGGTGTAGGAGCCCGGCGTGGACGCGGTGGCACAGCCGGGGCCCGCGTTGCCGTTGGAGAAGGCCGGGAAGATCCCCGCCGCCACCCACGACCGCACCACGTCGGAATACCACGGGTCGAAGCCGGACGCCCCGCCCCACGAGTTGTTCACGACGTCCGGCGCGAGGTCCGGCCGCGGGTTCTGGCCGTTGCGGTCGGTCGGCGCGACGATCCACTGCCCGGCCCCGAGCAGCGCCGCCACCGAGCACGAGTTGCTCTCGCAGCCCTTCGCCGCGATCCAGGTGACCCCGGGCGCCACGCCGATGCCGCCGGATCCGGCCATCGTCCCCATGGTGTGGGTGCCGTGCCCGTTGTTGTCGCACGGGTTCGCGTCCGGGCAGACGTGCGCCGGATCGAACCAGTTGTAGTCGTGCTGGACGGTGCCGTCCGCCTGCCGCCCCCGGTAGTTCGCCGCCAGCGCCGGGTGGTCGAACTGCACCCCGGTGTCCACGTTGGCGACCACGATCCCCTGACCGCGGTCGTCCCGCTCGCCCCACACGCGGGGCGCGCCGATCCGGTCCACGTTCCACTCGTTCGCGTCGACGGCCGCCTGCACCGCACCCGCGACCGGCGCCGGCAGGGTGACCGGCGTGTCCGGCAGCACCGCCTTCACCTCGGGCCGGGCCGCCACCTCCTTGAGCAGCGCCGCGTCGCCGGTGACCTTGACGGTGTCCGCGATCCAGAACTGCTCGAACCGCGCCTTCCGGGCGGTCAGCAGCTTACGCAGCCCGCTCTGGTGCCGGGCGGTGCTGCCGCGCGCCGCGTCGTGGACGGCCTTCGCCCGCGCCTTGCCCTTGGCCTTCACGGCCGGGGCGAGGTCGGGGCGTTCCCGCAGCACCACCCAGAAGGTGGCGTCGCGCCCGCCCTCGACCGCCTCGGCCACCTCGGCCGCGACCTTCGGCCCACTCTCCGCCGCCCGTGCCGGGCCCGGCGCGCTGACCAGTGCGATCAGCATGGCGCCCGCGCCGATCAGGGCGGTGGCGGTCCGTCGTCTCCGCTCTTTCGGTTCCGGGTCCGGGCCGCTCCGGTCCTGTCGCATGACGTCTCCCTCGGTCGATTTCCGCGCGCTCCACCGGGACGGAACGCGATACGGACATGGCCGGCCGGACCACGGAAACGCACGCTATTGATATCCCCCACTCTCTGCAAGTTCTTGCAGTTCTTTCACAATGTTTCAGGCCGATGTCAAAATGTGCGCGGCACAGTGGACAGTGCAGCTAGAAGTCCCGCGCCACCTGCGCTTTGATCATCGCGGCGGCACTCCGGATGACGAAAGTCACTGCCTTCCGGCACCACTTACCCGCACAAATATTTCAGCCAGGAGTTGCGCATGTTTCATCGTCTTTCAACCCCGGCGCGACCCTCACCAAGGTCAGCCTGGAATGGCCACCGACTGGCGGGTGAGGCGGGCGACCGTGCGCTGTTTCAGGGCGAAGCCCTGCTTGGCCGCGTCGCGCAGGTGGGCGACGAGTGGCGACCGGGAGCGGCGCGCCCACGGGACCGGGACCTCGGTGGTGCCGTACTTGGCCTTGTACGCGTTGCCGCCGACGAAGTCGAACTCGGTGACGCCACGCTCCTTCGCCCAGCGCAGCGCGTGCCAGATGAGAGCCTCGTTGGGGCGCAGGTGCTGGAACGGTCGGTAGCTGGCGCCGCCCCAGAAGTACATGGTGCGGTGGTACCAGGGCAGGACGGCGGTGGCGATGCTGCGGCCGTCGGCGTCGCGGGCCCGCAGCAGCAGGAGGTTCCCGGCCGGGGCCAGGTGACGGATCAACGACCGAACCCTGTCCACCGAATAGGTCGGCACCAGATTCTGTTTGGCGAATACATCACGCAATTGATCGTAGAATTCGTCGGCGAATGCGGGATCATCACCCGCGTCCTCGATGACGACGCCGGACTTCGCGGCCTTGCGGATGTTTCGGCGGCATGCGCTCGCCATCGCCCCGAAGAGTTGATCCTCTGTCGGATTCAGGTCGATGACCGCGGTGGGCGCGGCGTCCCAGCGCAGTCCGAGACCGCCGAGATCCTTTTCCGCCAGGCCACGATCGCGGATCTCCAGATGGGCGGCGCCGGCCTCACCGAAGGCGAACGGCATGAGCGCCTCCAGCGCGGCGCGGCGGGAGACGTCCGGGCGCAGGTTGAAACCGACGTACGACGTGGTCCAGCCGGCCATCGGACTGCCCAGGATCCGCATGCCGAAACGCCTGGCCAGGAGGCCGGTGAAGTGGCCGACGGGCCGGCCGCGGTCGGTGACGACGGCTAGCAGGGGCTCGGCGCGCTGGCACTCGGCGACGAAGCGGATCCACTCCCGGGTGTGAAAGATCAGGCGATCCTCGTAGGTGGCCCGGTCCGCCCAGAGGTCGGCGGACGGTTCCACCCGGTGCAACTTCAACATGGGGTCCCCGATCGAATTACAGCACGGCCGGCACGATGATGCTCAACCATAAGACCATTCCGCAAGAAGCCGATCGGGCCTATTTTCAATTGACGCGAATATCTTTCGCGTTCATTATGACAATTGCTACTGCCGCACCTCTCGCGCATTTGCAATCGTGGGTGAAGGCCACGGGGCGACGACCCGTGGCCGTGACCTGTCGAACGAGCGGGAGGGTGCCGATCCCATGCAGCCGCCCACAGCCTTCAAACGGCGCCTGAACGAGCTGGGCCTGCGCAGCCGGCTGCGCGCCCGGCCCCGGTTGCAGGGTCGCATCCTGGCCGCGGCGGGGCTCCGGCGCCGCCTGCCCAGCACCCCGGGCCTGTACTTCCCCTTCTACCACGACGTCTCCGCGGAGTACGCCCGCGACTTCCGCCGCCACCTGAGGGCGCTGTCCGCGATCGGGCCGATGGTGTCCTGGGACGAGGCGTTACGGGTGCTCGGCGGTGAACGCCCGCTGACCGGGCCGGTGTTCTGTCTGTCCTTCGACGACGCCCACCTGACCTGGCGGGACGTGGCCGCGCCGGTGCTGCTGGAGATGGGGGTGCCGGCGATGTTCTTCGTCACCTCCGGCATGGTCGGGCAGCCGGGGAACCTGACCTGGCAGGACTGCCGGGAGCTGCGGGCCGCCGGATTCGGCTTCGGGTCGCACACGGTCAGCCATCACCGGCTGGCCGACCAGGACGACACCACGGCCGCCCGGGAGATCGTCGACTCCAAACGGGAGATCGAGGACGAGCTGGGCGTGGAGGTCCGGGACTTCGCCGCCCCGTACGGCCACCCCGCCGTCGACTTCCGCAAGCGGGACGTGGAGGTGGCCCGCGAGGCCGGCTACCGCAGTTTCGCGACCACCCTGCGGCCGGCCATGCACGCCGGCGGCGATCCGATGTTCATCCACCGGCAGGGTCTGCACCCCGCCTGGCCGATCCTGGCGGTGAGGACGCGCGTCCATGACTGACACCCGCATCTACCTGTCCCCACCGGACGTCAGCGACCTGGAGCGCAAGCTCCTGCTGGACGCCTTCGACTCGAACTGGGTGGCCCCGGTCGGCCCCGACCTGGACGCCTTCGAGGAGCAGGTCGCCGAGGTCGTCGGCGTACGGCACGCGGTGGCGCTCAGCAGCGGCACCGCCGCCCTGCACCTGGCCCTCATCGCGGCCGGGGTACGCCGCGGCGACACCGTGCTGGTGCCGTCGTTCACCTTCGTGGCGACCGCGAACGCGGTGGTCTACCTGGGCGCCCGCCCGGTGTTCGTGGACTCCACCCCGGACAGCTGGAACGTGGACCCGGCCCTGGTCGCCGAGGAGCTGCGGGCCCGCGCCGAACGGGGGCAGCTGCCCCGGGCGGTGATCACCGTCGACATGTACGGCCAGTGCGCCGACTACGACCCGCTGATGGAGGCCTGCGACCGGTACGGCGTCCCGCTCATCGAGGACGCCGCCGAAGCCCTGGGCGCCACCTACCGGGGGCAGCCGGCCGGGTCGTTCGGGCTGGCCGGGGTGCTGTCCTTCAACGGCAACAAGATCATCACCACGGGCGGCGGCGGGATGCTCGTCACCGACGACGGCCGGGTCGCCAAGCAGGCCCGGCACCTGTCCACCCAGGCCCGCGAGCCGGTGCCGCACTACGAGCACCGGACGGTCGGCTACAACTACCGGCTCAGCAACCTGCTCGCCGCGGTCGGGCGGGGCCAGGTGCAGCGGCTCGACCAGATGATCGCGGCCCGTAGGGCGACGTTCGAGTACTACCGGGCCGCGCTGCCGGATCTCACCTTCATGCCGGTCGCCGGCTACGGCGCCCCGAACTACTGGCTCACCTGCGCACTGGTGGACGGCGACGACCGGGACCGGCTCATCGCCCGGCTCGCACAGCGGAACATCGAGGCCCGGCCCGCCTGGAAGCCGATGCACCTGCAACCGGTCTTCCAGGACTGCGTGGTGCGCGGCGGCGGGGTCAGCGCCGACCTGTTCCGCCGCGGGGTGTGCCTGCCCAGCGGATCCGCGTTGACCGAACACGACCGGGAACGCGTCGTCGACGCGATCCGGGAGGGCTGAACCGAGATGCGGATCGTCTACATCCACCAGTACTACTGCAATCCGGGCATGGCCGGTGGGATCCGCTCGTACGAGCAGGCCCGCCGCCTGGTCGCCCGCGGGCACACGGTGGACGTGATCACCACCGACATCACCCCGACCGGCCGCTGCTGGTCTACACCGGGGCGCTGGGCGTGGTGAACGGCGTGGAGTACCTGGTCCGGGCCATGCGACGGGCCCGCGAGCTGGACTCGGACATACGGTTCCTGATCGTCGGCCACGGCAAGGAGTGGGAGCCGACCAAGGCGCTCGCCGCCGAACTGGGACTCCTCGGCGACGTGGTCCACATGTGGGAGAAGGTGCCCAAGTCGGAGCTGCCGGTGATCCTCGGCGCGGCCACCATGTCGAGCAGCACGGTCCGGCCGATCCGCGGGCTGTGGGACAACTCGGCGAACAAGTTCTTCGACGCGCTGGCCGCGTCCCGGCCGATCGCCATCAACTACGGCGGCTGGCAGGCGGACCTGCTCACCGAGACCGGGGCCGGCCTGGTGCTCGACCCGGAGGACACCGACGAGGCCGGTTATCAGCTGGTCCGGCACCTGCGTGACGAGGTGTGGCTGAAACGGGCCCGGGAGGCCGCGTACCGGCTGGCCGTCGAGAGGTTCTCCCGGGACCTGCTGTTCGAGGAGTTCGAGGCGGTGCTGAACCGATCGGCACGCCGGAAGAAGCAGTCCGTCCAGTCCTGACGAATCGGGGGAAGTCAGCGTGGAACTGCGCGCTTACGTACGGGCCTGCCGGCGCCGATGGCTCTGGCTGGTGGTTCCGGTGCTGGTGGCGGCCGGCATCGCGGCGGGCCTGACGGCGGCCGGGTCACCCGGCTACAAATCGTCGCTGACCCTCTTCGTCAGCGCCGGCAACGGCGATCCGGATGCCGGGGCACGGCGCCTCAACTCGTACATCGCCCTGCTGACCGGCCCTCGGGTGGCCCAGGCCGTGGTCGACCGGATGGGCCCCGAGGTCACCGCCGGCCAGGTGCAGAAGAGCCTGTCGGCGCAGGTGCGTGAGGGCACCGACCTGCTGGTGGTGTCGGCGGTCGCCGACACCGAGGAGGAGAGCCGGCAGATCGTCACGACCGCGGCGGCGGTCCTGGTCGGCCTGGCCCGGCAGATCGGCGCGCCGGCCGACCCGCGGGACGGGCCCGCCCCGGCGGTCTCGATCGTGCAGGACGCGGTCACCGTGGAGGAACCGGGCAACCTGGGCCGCAACGCCGGCTTCGCCGCCGTGCTGGGGCTGCTCATCGGGGCGGTCGCGGTCGCGATCCGGGAGGCGACGGCGCGAACCGTCACCGACGAGGCCGACCTGCGGCGCCTCGGCCTGGACTCGGTCGGGTCCATCTCGATCGGCGGGCGGCCCCGCGACGGCCACCCCGATCAGGCCCTGGCCGAGGCGTTCCGTCGGCTGCGCAGCCTGCTGCCGGTGCTCGCCGACCCGCACGCCGGCATCCCGCGGCGCGGCCGGTCACTGCTGCTCACCGGTGCGAGCCGGAAGGAGGGCACTACGGCGGTGGCGTGCGGGCTGGCCATAGCGATGGCCGAGACCGGGGCGCGGGTCGTGCTGGTCGACGCCAACATGCGTACGCCCGGCGTCGGGCGCTATCTGTCGCTGGAGGCCTCGCCCGGCCTGGCCGAGGTGCTCGCCGGAACCGCCCGCGTGCCGGACGTGCTCCAGAACTCGCTGGGCGGCCGGGTGACCGTGCTCCCGGCCGGGGAGCACGCGCCCGACCCCGGTGAGCTGCTGGCCTCCCCCCGGCTGCCGGCCACGGTCCGGACCCTGACCGAGCGGTACGACATCGTGCTGGTGGACGCGCCCGCCCTGCACGGGGTGGCCGACGCGTCGGTGCTGGCCCACGTCACCGACGACGCGCTGCTCGTGGTGCGGGCCAACCGGACCCGGACGGCCGATGTGGAGAAGTCGATCGACCTGCTGCAACGGGTCGGCGCCCGGCTGGCCGGCGCGGTGCTGAACTCCCTGCCGCGCAAGCTGCCGACCGGCGGCTCCTGGCAGGACTCCGCCCAGGTCGGCGGCGCGGACAGCCCCGACCTGATCTTCGGGTTGGACGGGGATCCGCCGGCGGCCCGCCTGGACGACACGTTCGTCTCGCTGCCCCCGGTCGGGACGGCACGCGGCCGGGCCCGGGTGGTGAAGCCGGAGATCGAGCAGTCCCCGGCCCCGGCGGAGGACGCCGAGGCGGCCGCGGTGCCCGCGCAGCGGGAGTCCGGCCAGGAGGAGGAGCAGAGCGCCACTCCGGACGAGGAGCAGCGGCGCGGTGAGTGAGCTGCGGGTCGAGGATGCCGCGCCGGCCCGGGCGGCACTGGCCGGACGTGTGCTGCGGGAGCCGTCCGTACAGCTGCTGGCCTCGCAGGTGCTGACCGGTGGGGTGGCGATGGCGGCCAACATCCTGATGGTCCGGTCCCTCAGTCCCACCCACCGCGGCGAGGTCGCCCTGATGCTCCAGGTGGTGTACCTGGCCACCCAGGTCCTGCTGATGGGCACCGAGCGCAGCTTCGTGGCCGCCTACCACAACGTGGCGCCCGCTCCGGCGGTCCGCGCGTACGCCCGCCTGCTCGCCGTACCGTGTCTGGTCTTTCTCGCCGGGGCGGTGATCTGGCACCTGGCCGCGCCGAACCGGTTGACGCCGAGCGGGGTGATCGTCGCCATGCTGGCGGTGTTCGCGCTGATCGAGGCCGCCAGCCTGGCCACCCGGTCGATCGCGATCGCGGTGGGCCGGGTCCGGGACTTCCTGGTGGCCCGGATCCTCGAGGCGCTGCTGCTGCTGGCCATGCTGATCGGCCTGTACGTGGGCGGCGCGGCCCGTCCCGAGCTGTGGTTCCTGGCCTACCTGTTCGCCGGCGCCACACCCACCGTCGTCTACATGCTGATCTGGACGCGGCTGCCGGTGACCGCGGCCGCCACCCCCCTCGATCCGGGGGTGAACCGTCAGGTCCGGCGGGAGGGCCTGGCGCTGTTCCCGGCCGCGCTGTCCAACATGGCGATGCTGCGGGTGGACCGCCTGGTCATCCCGGCGCTGGCGTCCACCGCGGCGCTCGGCCACTACGCGTCGGTGGCGACCATGACCGAGCTGCTGGCGTGGCCGGTACGGGCCTACGCCGACTCCCGTCTGGGCCGGTGGCGGGCGTCGCACCGGGAGGGGACGCTGCGGACCGCGCCGATCCTGCTGGCCGTCGGCGCGTACGCCCTGGTGGTGGTCCCGGTCGTGGCCGGTGGCCTGCACCTGCTGATCGAGCCGCTGTTCGGCCACGACTACGCGGACGCCAAGGTGGTCGTGCTGCCGCTGGTGGTGGCGGCCGGCCTGTACGCGGTGTCCCGGGTCAGCCTGGGCCTGCTGATCGCGAAGGGGCACGGTGGGCTGGTGTCGGCCGCCGAGATCATCGGTTTCGTGGTGAGCTTCGCGGCGTACATCCTGCTGATCCCGCGGCTCGGGATCCTCGGCGCGGCCTACGGTTCGCTGGCCGGGTACGGCGCCTGCCTGGTGTTCGCGTTGATCGCGACGAACCTCGTGAGAGAACGATGAGGCGGGCGTTCCTCGCCCCCGGGCTGCTGCTGATCCTCGTGGCGATCGGCGGCCGGTACACGCTGGACCGGGCCGGGCTGGTCGATCTGGCCTGGGTGGACCTGCGGGTGATCGGCGTGCTCGTCGCGCTGGCCGTCCTGATCCTGAACTCCGCCGAGCTGAGGAGCGGGAAGGCGGGACGGGAGGGCTGGATCATCGTGGCCCTGCTGTTCTTCCTCTTCCAGATCGCCTCGGGGCTGTGGGCCCCGCCGGCCGCCCGGGTCGGCCCGCAGGTGCTGGACCTGGTGCTGCTGGGCGTGCTGCTGGTGGCGACCTACCAGTACACGACCTGCGACCCGGAGACCGTCATCCGGTTCGCCTTCCAGCTGTTCTTCGTGGCCGCGATCGTCTACGCGCTGGCCGCCATCTTCATCAGCGGGCCGGGTGAGCAGGGCCGCTACTCGGCCTTCGGGGGCGGGCCCAACGTGTTCGCCCGGATCGAGGTGCTCGGCGTGATCAGCGCGATCGCCCTGTTCATGCTGACCGGCCGGGTGCTGCCGCTGCTGGTGATCCCGCTCTTCCTGCTGGCCACGGTGCTGTCCGGGTCGCGCGGCACGCTGGTGGCCGGTGGGGTCGTCGGTTTCGCCGCGCTGCTCAAGCTGCGGCACCGGCTGAGCGCCGCCGGGATCGCGGCGTCGGTGGTGGTGTCACTGGCCGCGGTGGGCCTGATCTGGGCGCTGGCTCCGCCGGCGTTCACCGACCTCTTCCAGGAACGGTTCGTTGAACAGACCGTGCAGGAACAATATCTCTCCGGACGGACCGACATCTGGATGGCCGCGGTCCGCCTCTTCGCCGACCATCCGGTCGGCGGCGCCGGCATCGACGGCTTCTACGGCCTGATCGGCGTCAACCAGGCCGTCGAGTATCCACACAACTACGTGATCGCGGTCGCGGCCGAGGGCGGGCTGATCGGTCTCGGGCTGCTCACCCTGTCGGTGCTGCTGTGGACCCGGATCGTCCACGGTGGCGGGCACCGTCCCCAGCTCACCGGGCTGGCCGTGGCGTCGACCGTCTTCGTGGCGATCAGCGGCCTGTTCTCCGGTGACTACTACGACTCCCGGCTGGCCTGGATGTTCGCGGCGATGGCGGCCGCGGCGGCCCTGGTCGCGCCCTCGCCGGCCCCGTTTCGGGCTCCGGCGGCGCCGTTGGCGACGGTGACGCGATGAGGCGGCGGACGGTGTTGGTGGCCTCGCTCGGCGGGGCGGTGGTCGCCGGCGCGGCCGGGCTGCACCTGGTCCGGGCGGCGGGCGACGACGTGCCGGACGTCCGTGACCCGATGCCGGTCCCGCCGCCCTCGATGCAGGAGGCGCTGAAGATCAAGACGGTGGCCTACTGGACCGGGGTCTATCTGCGCAGCTGGGACTTCGCGCTGCGCAACGGGCTCCCGCTGAGCCGGTCCACGGACAGCCGGGACCACTACGACCTGGCGTACGACATCGACGCGTGCACCGCGATGTTCCGGGCCACCGGCGACCACCGCTACCTGGACCGGGGACTGACGTTCATGGAGAACGTGGTGGCCGCGGCCCGCCCGTCGAAGTCGCTGCCGAAGAGCTCGTTCCGGGACCGGTTCTCCGGCTGGGCGTCCAGCAGCTCCGGCGAGGGCGGCGACGAGGTGCCGCTCTACGAGTCGTACCTGTGGCGTTACGGCACGAACCTGCTGGTCGCCATGAAGGGCCTGACCAACGCCGGATACCGGGCCCGCTACGCCCGGCTGCTCGCCTTCGCCGAGACCGACATCTTCGACAAGTGGCACACCCGGGGCACCAAGGAATACCTCTACCGCGAGCGCACCCACATGGCGTCGCACTGGGCACTGATCGCCATGAACCTGGCCCACCTCACCGCCGACCAGGGCCGTAAAGCCCGGTGCAACGCGGTGGTCGACGAGATCAGCACCCGCCTGCGCGGCCAGTTGCGGCGCAATCCCGCGGAGCCGACCGCCTGGTTCTGGAGCGACGTGTGGGGCTCGGCGCAACGGCCCGGCCAGGACGTGGGCCACGGCAATGCGGTGGTCACGTACGTGGTGGAGGCCCACGACCGCGGCCAGGGCTGGTCGACGGCGGACATGGCGGCGTTCTCGGCCCTGCTGACCAGAGTGGTCTGGCCCGGCGGGAAGACCTATCACGCCTACGTGGACGGCACCGGAACCGACAACGGCTGGTGGTCCGACGGCTTCGTGAAGCTGGGCCGCTACGACCCGGCCGTGCAACTGCGGCTGGAGAGACACCAGGTGGTGAACGATCAGTTCGCCGCGAACATGGCGCTCAACGCCCGCCTGCTGCGGGCCTGAACGCCGGAAGGAGACAAAGCGACATGACGGCATCGCTGCTGGATCCGGCGGCCCGCGAGTGGAAGGAGACACTCCAGCACGTCGGTCACGACATGTACCACGTGCCGGACTACGTGGTTCTGGACGCCCGGCTCTACGGCGGGGCGCCGGCCGCGTTCCACTACGAGAGGCACGGCCGGCGGGTGCTGATCCCGCTGATCCTGCGGGAGATCCCGGACTCCGGGCTGCGGGACGCGATCTCCCCGTACGGGTATCCCGGCCCGGTCGGCCGTGGCGACCCGGTGTTCTGGAACGAGGCGTGCGCGGCGTTCGTGGAGACACTGCGGGAGGAGGGCATCGTCTCGGCGTTCATCCGGACGCACCCGCTGTTCGACGCCCCCGCGCCGGTCCTCTCCGCGCACGGCGCCCTGGTCTGCCACGGTGAGACCGTCTCCATGGACCTGACCGTCTCCGAGGAGGAGATGTGGAAGCAGACCCGCAGTGACCACCGCAACCACATCAACCGGGCGAAACGTGCGGGCACCGAGATCGTGTTCGACGACTGGAGCCGGCTCGGCGAGTGGGTCGACGTCTACCACGACAACATGCGGCGGGTCGGTGCGACGTCGTACTACTTCTTCACCGTCGAGCACCTGACGGCGCTGCACGACGCGGTCGGCGACCGGATGCACCTGGTCGTCGCATGTGAGGACGGCGAGGTGGTGGGTGGCAACACCTTCTTCTCGTACGACGGGATCGCCACCGGATACGTCTCGTCCACCCGGCGGGCGCCGAAACGGTACGCCGACGAGCTGCTCTACGACTCGGTGCGCCGGTGGTGCAAGCAGCGCGGCGACCGGGTGTTCCACCTGGGCGGGGGCAAGGGCGGCGCGAACGACTCGCTCTTCTCGTACAAGGCGGGGTTCTCGCCCAGCCGGCACCCCTTCCACACCTGGCGTGTGGTCGCCGACCCGGCGGCGTACGAGGAACTGGTCCGCGAACGCAAACCCGGCGCCGACCCGGCCGACCTGACCACCACCTTCCCGTCCTACCGCTGAGGAGCATCGTCATGCGCATCACCTGCGTCGGCGGCGGTCCCGCCGGCCTGTACTTCGCGACGCTGGCGAAGCTCGCGGACCCGGAGAACGAGGTCACCGTCCTGGAGCGCAACCCGGCCGGGGTCACCTGGGGCTGGGGTGTCGTGTTCTGGGACGACCTGCTCGACGACCTGTTCGAGTACGACCCGGTCAGCGCCGGGCGGATCTGGGAGGCCGCCTACAAGTGGGACGAGTACGAGGTGCGGGCCACCGGCAAACCCGACACCTACCTGGCCGGCTACGGGTTCAGCCTGGGCCGTCACCGGCTGCTGGAGATCCTCGCCGAGCGGGCCGTCGAGCTCGGTGTGGACATCCGGTACTCGGACGAGCTGGCCGACCTGTCCGATCTGCCGCCCTCCGACCTGATCGTGGCGTGCGACGGGGCACGCAGCCGGATCCGGGAGGCGCACGCCGAGCACTTCGGCGCCGAGGTGGAGGTCGCCCGGAACCGCTACATCTGGCTGGGCACACCGAAGGTGTTCGACACGTTCACCTTCGGGTTCGAGGAGACCGAGGCCGGGTGGATCTGGTTCCACGCGTACCCGTTCGATGCCAAGACCAGCACGTTCATCGTGGAGTGCACCCCGGAGACGTGGGCCGGCCTGGGTTTCGACCAGATGGACGCGCGCGCCGGGACGGCCCGGCTGGCGGAGATCTTCGCGAAGCATCTGGACGGCGCCGAACTGATCGACCATCGGGCCGAGGTCGGCGGCACCGGCTGGCTGAACTTCCGCCGGGTCACCACCCAGCGCTGGGACCACGGCAACATCGTCCTGATGGGAGACTCGGCGCACACCACCCACTTCGCGATCGGCTCCGGGACGAAGCTGGCCATGCAGGACGCCATGGCGCTGGCGGACGCCGTCGCCTCCGGCGACGATCTGCCGGTGGCCCTGGAACGCTACGAGCATCGCCGCAAGGCGGCGCTGGCGCCGTTGCAGAAGGCGGCGCGGGCGAGCAGCGCGTGGTTCGAGCGGATGCCCGAGTACGCCCATCTTCCGGCCAGACGCTTCTCGTACGCGCTGTCGAACCGGCGCGGCGAATATCCGACGTGGCGGTACCTGCTGCACATGGCGACGCAGAGCCCGGTCCCCCGCACGCTGCTGCGGTGGACGTTGAGCGCGCGCCGGTCCAGCCGGGCCCGGCGCCGGCCCACGACGACCCATCCCGTGGCGGCGGGCCAGGCGATACCGAATACGGCGTGACACCCGAACGAAGGGATGACCGATGGCCGAAGGCGCCCTGCTGCAACCCGGCGACCCGGCATGGACCGAGGCGCTGCGGCGCGTCCAGCACGACGTCTACCACCTGCCCGCCTACGTGACGCTCGACGCCCGGCTCACCGGGGGCACGCCGATCGCGTTCCGGTACGACGAGATGGGCCAGGTGTTACTGCTTCCACTGGTGCTGCGTGACGTGCCGGGCACCGGGTCACGGGACGCCGTCTCCCCGTACGGCTACCCCGGCCCGGTCAGTGACGTGCCACCGTCGGAGACCGGGTTCTGGGAGCGTGCCACCCTGGCGATGGCCGGTGTGCTGCGCGCCAACGACGTGATCAGCCTCTTCGCCCGGCTGCATCCGCTGCTGCCGTCGGCGGCGGCCGTGCTGGCCGGCACCGGGACGGTCGTCCACCACGGGGAGACCGTCTCGGTGGACCTCACCCTGAGCCCCGAACAGCTCTGGCAGGAGACCCACCGCACCCACCGCAACCAGATCAACAAGGCGGGCCGGGCCGGGGTGGAGGTCGTCTTCGACGACTGGGGGCTGCTCGACGCGTGGGTGGAGACGTACCACGCCACCATGCGGCGGGTCGGGGCCACGGCGTTCTACTTCTTCGACCGGGATCACTTCCTGCGGCTGCGGGACGCGCTCGACGGGCACGTCCACCTGGCCGTGGCGCGGCGGGACGGGGAGGTTCTGGGCGGGAACCTGTTCTTCGCGTACCGGCGGATCATGCAGACGCATCTCCAGTCCACCCGGGACGGGCAGATCTGGTGGGCGGACAAACTGCTCTATCACGAGGTACGACGGTGGGGCCGGGAGCACGGCAACCTGGTGCACCACATCGGCGGCGGGGTGGGCGGGGCGGACGACTCGCTGTTCCGCTACAAGGCGGCCTTCGCGTCCGGGCGCCAGGATTTCCACACGTGGCGGATGGTGACCGACCCGGTCGCGTTCGAGAAGCTGGCCGGCACCCCGACCCCCGACCTCATGTCAGGACGATTCCCACCGTACCGGTAGTTTTCGGTCATGAGTCCGGAGACGATCGACGAGTACACCGACCTGAACGACCGGATCCTGGCCCGGCACCGGGTCAGCCGCCGGACAGCGCTGCGGGCCGCGCTGACCGGCGGCGGCCTGGTGTACGCCCAGTACCGGCTGGCCGGTGCGGCGTTCGCGGCCGGCGGCGGCACGGCCGGGCGGGCCGGGCTGGTCGTCTCCGGTCGCCACCTGTCGTTCGTGCCCGGCGCCGACGGCGCGCCGCGGCGGGCCATGGCGGTCACCGCCCAGCTCGTGAGCAGCACCGGCAGCCTGCCGGCCGGGCTGCGGGCGGTCGTCGAAGTAGGCACCGCCCCGGGCGACTACGGCGCGACCTTCCCGGCCGGGATCCACCACCTGACCGGCAGCGACGCGATCACCGGCGGCCCGGTGTGCAGCCAGTTCTACGTCAAGGCGGTGATGGACCGGCTGACACCGGGCGCCGTGCACCACTACCGGATCCGCCTCTCCGACGGCACCGTGACCGGGGACGCCCACTTCACCGCCGCTCCCGGGCCGGTGGCCGCCCGGTCCTCCGCCGGGTACAGCGCGGTGGCCGCGCCGTTCACCTTCACCGCGTTCGCCGACGTCGGCACGCACACGGCACCGACCGACCCACGGCACTCCTGGTATCAGCAGCCGGCCGTGGTCCGCCGGGCCGGAGGCGCCTGGCCGGCCGCCGTCTTCGACAACAACTCCTACCTGAGCACCGATCCGGTGGCCGGGGCCGACGGCGCCGATCCGTGGCCGGCGGTCACCCAGGTCAATCTGATGCGCACCCAGAAACCGGTGTTCGCGCTGCTCGCCGGAGACATCTGCTACGCCAACCCGAGTGGTCAGGGCCTGCCCGCCGACGACAGCATGGCCATGTCACGCACCGCGCCGCCCGGAAAGAACCTCTTCAACCCGTACGTGTGGGACGTCTTCCTCAACCAGATCGAACCGCTGGCCGCCTACGTCCCGTGGATGTTCACCACCGGCAACCACGACATGGAGCCGATCCACGGCGACCACGGCTACGGCGGCCATCGCACCCGGCTGGACCTGCCCGGCAACGGCCCTCACGGGTGCCCGTCGGCGTACCGGTTCGTCTACGGCAACGTCGGCTTCCTGGCCGTCGACGCCAACGACCTGTGCGCCGAACTCCAGACCAACACCGGCTACTCGGGCGGCGAGCAGGTGCGCTGGGTGGAGTCGGTGCTGCGGGAGTGGCGGTCCGGGACCACGGTGGACTTCATCGTCGCGTTCTTCCACCAGTGCGCCTACGCGACCTCGGACAAACACGCCTCCGACGGCGGCGTCCGGGACGCCCTCGACCCGCTCTTCTCGAAGTACCGGGTGGATCTGGCCATCCAGGGCCACAACCACCAGCTCGAACGAACCGACCCGATCCGGTACGGCCGTAGGACCCGCTCCGCGCCGGACGGCTCCACGATCCACCCGGCCGACGACGGCGTCACCTACATCTGCGCCGGCTCCGGCGGGCGGCCCCGCTACCCGTTCCGCCCGGCGCCCGGCCCGGAGGCGCCGGCCCCGCCCGGCGTGAAGCCGTCCGGCGCGCGCACCCTGCCCGAGGGTGAGCGTTACCGCGGCTACCGGCCGAAGAACCCGGAAAACAACACGGCCGACGTCGACAACAGCTACATCTGGTCCGGCGCGACGACGGTGATCGGCAAATCAGGGCAAAAGGCGGGGGTACGGGTCCCCGAGGCGATCGACTGGTCGCAGGTCCGCTACGACGCCTACGCCTTCCTGGCCGTCGACGTGGTCCCGGCCGCCCCGGGCGAGACCACCACACTGACCGTACGGACACTGGCCGACGCCCTGCCCGGCACCAACCAGCCGTACACCGAGATCGACCGGATCACCCTCACCCGGATCGCCGGCCGCGGCATGCTCACGATTGCCCACTGACCGCGTACCGCTCGACCAGGCCGGCCAGGATGTCCCGGGTGCGGTGCAGGTCGGCCATCTGCGCCTCCACCCGGCGCAACTCCTCGCCCAGGCGGCCGGCCAGCCACGGCGTACGGATCGCCTCGTCGGCCACGCACGGCAGCACGTCCCGGATCGTGGCGGTCGACAGTCCGGCGGCCAGCAGCGTCCGGATCAGGCCCACCCGCTCGGTCGCCGCCGCCGGGTAGTGCCGCTGCCCGCCAGTGCCACGCTCGCTGCCGAGCAGCCCCTGCTCCTCGTAGTACCGCAGCGACCGCGCGCTGGCGCCGGTAGCGGCGCTGAGTTCCCCGATCCGCATCCTGTCTCCCGGCTCACAGCGCTTGACCCTGACATCAGTGTCAAGTCTTAGCGTGACCCCATGCCCACGACAACCACCTCGCCCACCCTGATCGCCCCGTTCACGCTCGGCGGGCTGGATCTGCTGAACCGGTTCGTGATGGCGCCGATGACCCGCTTCCGTTCCCCCGGTGGCGTGCCCACCGCAGAGGTCGCTGACTACTACCGTCGCCGGGCCGAGAACGGCGTCGGCCTGATCGTCACCGAGGGCACATTGGTCGGCCACCCGAGCGCGAGCCACGAGACCACCGTCCCGCGGATGACGGCGGGCCCGGCCGAGGCGGGCTGGTGCGGCGTGACCGCGGCGGTCCACGCCGTGGGCGGCCGGATCGCCACCCAGCTGTGGCATCTCGGCAGCGAACGCCGCCCGGTCGACGGCGTCGAGGCGTGGACCCCGTCCGGGGTGGGCGGCCACGCCATGTCCATCGCCGACATCGACACCATCCTGGCCGCCTACGCCGAGTCGGCCCGGGTGGCGGCCCGCGCCGGCTTCGACGCGGTGGAGATCCACGGCGCCCACGGTTACCTGTTGGACGAATTCCTGTGGCCGGCCACCAACCACCGAACCGACTCTTTCGGCGGCTCCCCCGCCCGTCGTGCCGCCTTCCCGGCCGAGGTGATCCGCGCGGTCCGCGCCGAACTCCCGCCAACGATGCCGGTGATCGTCCGCTTCTCCCAGTTCAAGGAACGCGATTACCAGGCCCGTATCGCCCAGTCCCCCGCCGAACTCGCCGAGATCCTCACGGTGCTCGCGGACGCCGGTGCCGACGCCTTCCACGCCTCCCAGCGCCGCTTCTGGGAACCGGCCTTCCCTGGCTCCCCGCTCAACCTGGCCGGCTGGGCCAAGAAGCTGACCGGCCGCCCGTCGATCACCGTCGGCTCAGTCGGCCTGACCAGCACTTTCCTCCATATGTCCCGCTTGACCGAGGGCCTAACGACCGGCGAGTACGACCTGGTCGCCGTAGGCCGGATCCTGCTCGGCAACCCCGCCTGGGCCCGCCTGGTAACCGAGAACCGCCTCACCGAGATCCGCGGCTACGACAAGTCCCACGAGGACGTCTACTTCTGACCTGATCGGCGACTGTCCCGCATGGATCGGTCTTCCTAAACTGGCGGTTCTCAGCAGTAGCACGCCGGAAGGCCGCCGCCCATGCCGCCCCGTACCCCCCGCGCGATCTTGGTCGGCCGGATCCTCTTCGCCGCCGTCGTGGCCTGCCTGGCCGCCTTCCTCTTCGGTGCCGGCCTGGAGATCGCCGACCAGCTGGCCAGCGCGATAGCCGTCGTGGTCGCCCTGGTCACCTTCGCCGCCACCTACCTGTTCCCACCCCCACAACCGCCCGTCACCCCCGATCCGCCCGCCACCGCACAACCGACCACCACCGCCGCAGGACCAGCCACCACAGACCCGAGCACATCCGCAGAACCGATCGCCGCCGCCGGATCGGGCACGGCCGATAACGACGTCTCCGGGGCGAAACCGGAATGCGTGGGCACGATCCCGCCTCTCGCCTCCGCCTTCCAGCCGCGCACCGGCCTTCGCGAACGCATCATGGCGGCCCGCGGCGCGGGCACCGACGTGGTCCTCGGCGAGAACGACGACGCCGGCCGCGCAGCCCGCGTCCTGTCCGGCGGCGGAGGGGTCGGCAAGTCGCAGCTGGCGGCGTGGTTCGCTCACCAGGCCATCGTGGAGAGGAGGACCGACCTGGTCGTCTGGGTCCCCGCCGGCAGCCCCGACCAGATCCTCACCGCCTACGCCCGGGCCGCCGAGCGAGTGAAGGCCCCCGGCGTCTCCGGCACCGACGAAAGCGCCGACGCCGCCGCCTTCCTGGAGTGGCTGCACACCACCGACCTGACCTGGCTGATCGTGCTGGACGACGTCACCGACCCCGCACACATCGCGGACCTGTGGCCTCCGGCCCGGCCGACCGGCTGGACCCTCGCCACCACCCGGCTCCAGGACGCGACCGTCCTGAGCAGCGGCCGCCAGAAGATCGACATCGACGTGTACAGCCCCGGCGAGTCGATCGCCTACCTCACCGCCCGCCTCGAAAGGGAGGGCCTGGCCGCCTGCCTCGACGACTCGGTCCCCGAGCTGACCGAGGCGCTCGGCCATCTGCCGCTCGCGCTCTCCCACGCCACCGCCTACCTGATCAACCAGGCTCTGCCCTGTCGCGCCTACCTGTCCCTCTACCGCGACAGCAGCCACCGTCTGACCGAACTGATGCCCGCCACGAGCCGACCCGACGACTACACCCGCCCGGTGGCGACCACTCTGCTGCTGGCGTTGAAGGCCGCCGACGTCACCGAACCGGTCGGCCTGGCCCGCCCCACGCTCACCCTTGCCTCGCTCCTGGACCCGGCGGGCCATCCCGAGGCGTTCTGGGGCACAGAGGCGGTCACCGGCTATCTGTCGTCCGCCGCCGGCGCCCCGGTCACCGCCTCCCGTGCCCGCGAGGTGCTCCGGCTCCTGTACCGCTACAGCCTGATCAACCACACCCCCGGCGACAGCGCCCGAGCAGTACGCATCCACGCCCTGACCGCCCGCGCCGCCCGAGAGTCCGCCAAGAACCTCCCCACCGCAGCTCGCGCGGCCGCCGACGCACTCCGCGAAATATGGCCCGAGAACGACCATATGGTCACCGACCTCACCACCTCGCTACGCGCCAACAGCATCACGCTGTACGAGGTATCCGACGATGCCCTGTGGCTACCCGAGGTCCACACTCTGGTCCATTCGGTAGGAATTAGTCTCAGTGATGCGGGCCTGTACCGGTCAGCGGTCGATTACCGGACAGCCGTCGCGGAGAAGGCCGAGCGACTGCTAGGGAACCAACGCTCCGAGACCATCGACGCCCGCGCCAACCTCGCCGTCTCCTACGGGCGGGACGGCCGCACCCGTGACGCCATCGCGCTCGAAGAACAGGTACTGACCGATAGCGAACGCATCCTCGGCAACCAGCACCCCGACACCATCCTCGCCCGTGCCAACCTCGCCGCCTCCTATCGGCAGGACGGCCGCACCCGTGACGCCATCACCCTCCAAGAACAAGTCGTCGGCGAATCCGAGCACATCCTGGGCAACCAGCACCCCAACACCATCCTCGCCCGCGCCAACCTCGCCGCCTCCTACTGGCAGGACGGCCGCACCCGTGACGCCATCGCGCTCGAAGAACAGGTACTGACCGATAGCGAACGCATCCTCGGCAACCAACACCCCGACACCATCCGCGCCCGCGCCAACCTCGCCGTCTCCTACGGGCAGGACGGCCGCACCCGCGACGCCATCGCGCTCGAAGAACAAGTACTGACCGACCGCGAACGCATCCTCGGCAACCAACACCCCGACACGATCCGCGCCCGCGCCAACCTCGCTGCCTCCTACGGGCAGGACGGCCGCACCCGCGACGCCATCGCGCTCGAAGAACAAGTACTGACCGACCGCGAACGCATCCTCGGCAACCAACACCCCGACACGATCCGCGCCCGCGCCAACCTCGCCGTCTCCTACTGGCAGGACGGCCGCACCCGCGACGCCATCGCGCTCGAAGAACAAGTACTGACCGACCGCGAACGCATCCTCGGCAACCAACACCCCGACACGATCCGCGCCCGCGCCAACCTCGCCGTCTCCTACTGGCAGGACGGCCGGAAGAATGAGGCGGTCGCGCTGCTCACGAGAGCGGTGGAGCAGTTCAGAGAGATCGTCGGACCGAAACACCCGGATACCGTGGCGCACGCCCGAATGCTCGACCGCTGGGCTGACAGCGCCTGAGGCCAGACGAGCCGGAGGACCGGGCCGGGGCTACTGCTGGAGCGATTCGTCGGCTGGGGACTCCTCGAAGGCGGTGCCCAGCAGGGCGCGCAGGGCGGCCGCGTGTTCGGCCAAGGCTTGGCGGCCCTCGGTGGTGAGGGCCGCGGTGGCCCGGCGGCCGGTGCGGCGGACCTCGACATAGCCCGCCTCCTGGAGGCTGGTCAGCTGCTTGCTCAGTGCGGAGTCGCTGAGCCCGGTCGCCTCCCGCAGGAAGCTGAACTCGACGTGCACGGCCGGAGCGAGCAGCGACACGATCGAGAGCCGGACCGGGAAGTGCAGCAGCTCGTTGAAACCCGCTGGCCGGCCGCCGCTCATGGCCGCTTCCTCGGACGGGCCGCGGCGGCCTGCGCCGGCCCCACACCCAGGATCAGGACGATCGAGGCGGCCAGGCCGCCGATGGTGTTGGACGCGGCGACGTCATACAGCCGCATCACCGAGCCCACCACGATGGCGACATCTCGGCCAGCGCCCTCGACGCCTCGTCGACATCCATGTCGGACACCTTCCCCGTAGGCAACTGTTTCCTGAGAGGAAAGATACATGAACTCTTTCCTCGGAGGCAAGAGATGACCCAGTCGGTATGTCCACCCGGAGATCAACCACAGGTCATTCATAGACTTCGATGTTTCGATGCGGTTTCCCCAACGGCAGAAGGAGGAACCCATGCAGGACAACGAAGCCTTCGTGCGCGAGGTGCACGACAAGGGCCTCGCCTACGACCTACCCGTCATGACCCGGCGGCGGATGCTGTCCACGATCGGCGGGGCCGGCGCCCTGGCCGTGGCCGGCGGCGCACTGATCAACGGCACCGCCGAGCCGGCCCTCGCCGCCTGCGCCGCGGAGGTCGACTCGGAGACCGCCGGACCGTACCCGGCCGACGGCTCGAACGGCCCCAACGTACGCGTGCTCTCCGGCATCGTGCGCAGCGACATCCGGTCGTCGTTCGGCACGTCGACCACCACCGCGCCGGGCGTACCGTTGCAGTTCTCGCTGACCGTGCTGAACTCGGCCTGCACGCCGACCGTCGGCGCGGCGGTCTACGCCTGGCACTGCGACCGGCCCGGTCGTTACTCGCTCTACTCGTCCGGCGTCACGAACCAGAACTACCTGCGCGGCATCCAGGTGACCAACTCGTCCGGCACGGTGACGTTCACCAGCATCTACCCGGGCTGCTACTCGGGCCGGTGGCCGCACATCCACTTCGAGGTGTACTCGTCGCTGGCCGCGGCCACCAGCGCATCCGGGCTGATCAAGAAGACCTCGCAGATCGCGCTGCCGGAGTCCGTCTCCCGGACGGTCTACAGCAGCGCGACCGGCTATTCGCAGAGCGTCACCAACCTGAGCCGGATCACCCTGGCCAGCGACATGGTGTTCGGTGACGACCTGGCCGCCACCCAGATGGCGACCGTAACCGGTTCGGTGTCGGCCGGCTACGTGGCGAACCTGACCATCACGGTGCCCTAACGCAGCATGCCGTGCGGGTCCAGCACGTACTTGCGGGCCGCCCCCTGGTCGAACTCCTGGTATCCCCGTGGAGCCTCGTCCAGGGGGATCGGCGTGGCGTTGACGTTGCGCGCGATCCGCACCCGGTCGTGCAGGATCGCCATCATGAGCTGGTGGTTGTATTTCATCACCGGGCACTGGCCGGTGACGAAGGAGTGCGACTTCGCCCAGCCCAGGCCGAGCCGCAACGACAGCGAACCGACCTGCGCGGCCTCGTCCACCCCGCCCGGGTCACCGGTCACATACAGACCGGGTACGCCGATCGCCCCGCCCGCCCGGGTGAGGTCCATCAGCGAGTTCAGCACGGTGGCCGGCATCTCGGTCGACGAGTCCCGCCCGTGCCCCCGGGCCTCGAATCCGACCGCGTCGACGGCCGAGTCGACCAGCGGCTGCCCGATCGCGGGAGCCGCCCGCCCGAGGATCTGCTGCACCTGGTCGGCCGGTTCGCCGTGCGACACGTTGATCGTCTCGCAGCCGAAACTGCGGGCCTGGGCGAGCCGCTCGTCGTTGAGGTCACCGACGATGACGACCGCCGCGCCGAGCAGGAACGCCGAGGTGGCGGCGGCCAGCCCGACCGGTCCGGCGCCGGCGATGTAGACGGTGGAGCCGGTGGTCACGCCCGCGCTCACACAGCCGTGGTAGCCGGTCGGGAAGATGTCGCTGAGCATGGCCAGGTCGAGGATCTTCTCCATGGCCTGGTCACGGTCCGGGAAGCGGAGCAGGTTCCAGTCGGCGTACGGGACCATCACGTACTCCGCCTGACCGCCGACCCAGCCACCCATGTCGACGTACCCGTACGCTGATCCGGGTCTGTCGGGGTTGACGTTGAGACACACGCCGGTCTTGCGCTCCTTGCAGTTGCGGCACCGGCCGCAGGAGATGTTGAACGGCACCGACACGATGTCGCCGACCCGGACGAACTCCACGTCGGGTCCGACGTCCACCACCTCACCGGTGATCTCGTGCCCGAGGACCAGCCCTTCCGGAGCGGTGGTCCGGCCGCGGACCATGTGCTGGTCGCTGCCGCAGATGTTGCTGACCACGGTCTTGAGGATCGCTCCGTGCGGGGTCCGGCGGCCCACGTTCTCCTTGTTGACCCCCGGTCCGTCCCTCATCTCGTACCCGGGGTAGTCGATGTCGTGCACCTCGACCCGTCCGGGGCCCTGGTAGACAACGGCTCTGTTGCCCATGGCGCCTCCTTCACTAGTCACGGCCAGTCTCATCCGCAGCGTGACGTGAACAGAACCGTCAGTAGTGACAAATGATGCCTAGACGGGCCGTGGACCGTACTTTCCCTCCAGTTCCGTAATCAGCGCCGTGTCTTCGAAATTCAGCCGGCGCTCGTCGTAGCGGGAGTCGTCAGTGGTGTCCCAGACGTAGACGGTGACCGAACGCAACGGGGCCAGGTCACTCGTCCAGATCACCTTGATGGTCTCCTCCGCCACCGGCCCGAGGTCGGCACCCTTCCGGACCCCGACGCTGGCATCCAGCGACTTCCCGGCGGTGACGTTGTTCTGGTAGCTCAACCTGGTACGCACCACATCCGGGTTCTCTGCGAGCACCGCCTCCATCCGTTCAGTGATGGCGTTGTTCGCCTCCCGGGTCTCCGGGCTCTGAGCGCAGCCCGAGATACCGAGAATCAGCAGCATGACGGCCAGCGGTACCCAACGGCGGCTCACGGGGACTCCTGTCATGGTTCGCGGCTCAACTCGAAGACGCGGGAGGTCACCGCCGCGTCGCCGGAGGGAAGGAAGGCGGAGGCACTGTTCCGGAAGCCCACGACCGACGGGTGTGTACTCCCGTCGAGGTTCCGGCCGGCCGGAAGGTAGGACTCGGTGGTTCCGTGATTGCCCTCGAAGGTTCCATGCTGGTCGCCGAAGGTCACGGTGGTCCGGTTGGGACGGTCGGGGTTGTCGGCGGCGTCGAGGTGCGGCACGATGTCGTGCTTGTTCTCCAGGGAGAGCACCTGAACGTCGTCCGGAACCTCGATGCGGCCGACCGGAGAACCGGCCGTCACCACGTGGGTGACGTTGAAGTCGAAGTCCGCGGTTCCCCGGTCGTGCGCGGCCTGCATCGCCACCATGCCACCCTGTGAATGCCCGACCAGCATCACAGGATCGGTGCTGCTGGCGCCGGCCTGTTGCAACGCCATCGCGATCGCGCGTTCCCGGGCGGTCACGTCGCCGCCGAGCACGTGCACATTCGTGCCGAGGTCGTTCAGTTCCCGGTTGAAGCCGTCGGTGGGCAGGTTCCAGTCCTTGGTACCGGGCAGGTTCACGACGAACGACTTCGTACCGTCCGGACCGACGATCTGCTTCACGTCGATCTGGTCCGGCTGTCCTTCGGTCACGGTGCGGTTCTGGTAATCGAGGCCCTCGAAGATGTCGCCCAGGTTCCTCGGCACTGTCTGTGCGCGGCTGTCGATGCCCTCGATCTCGGTGACCCTCGGTGTGCCGTCCGGGTAGAGGCCGGCGATCAGGTCGGCGCCGCCCTTCACATCGGTGACCACCTCACCCCCGGTCAGCACCCCCAGCAGCCCCGGCGCCCCGCCCACGACCGCGTCCACGATGCCCGGATGATCGGTGATGATTCGCTGGAACGAGCCCGGATCCTCGATCAGATCGGTCACGATGCCCGGGTCGGTGAGCAGCAGCCCGGCGATCCCGGCCGGCAGTGTCACCGGCGCCATCGCCCCGGCGCTCCAGCGGACCGCGTCGATCAGGGCGGCCCCGGCGGCGTCGGTGGCCTCGTACGACGCCGACGCCGCTCGCAGCCCCACCGCCCGTACCCCGAACCCGGCCGCCTGCCCGCTCAGCCCGCCCGGTCCGTCGAGCGCCTCCACCAGCGCCGCCTCGAAGCGGGCCGCGGTGATCGGTGACAGGACCGCCGAGGCGAGGACGTCCGGGTCGGCGGCGACGGCGTGGCAGTCCACACTGGCCCGTCCGAGGGTCAGGGCCAGGTCGTCGCTGCTGCGGGCCAGCATGGCCAGGTCCGCGTAGTCGGCGCTGACCCCGCCCGCGCCGCCGGTGATCTCCGGTTCAGCCATGGGAGGCCTCCAGAATGGTGGCCAGTGCCGGGGCCAGCCAGCTCGGGAAGTCGGCCGGCTCGACCGGCTCGAACCGGACCTTCCGGCCGGGCAGGGGCCGCATCCCGGTCCACCGGTCGCCGGTACGCAGCCACACCACCCGCCCGGCGAGTACGCCCCCGTTCGGCGCCCGGCCGGTGACCAGCGCGGACAGCGTCCCGTGGGTGGCGGCGCGGGCCCGGGCCACCGGTCCCGTCGTGTCCTGCGGCAGCCAGGTGAACCAGGCCGGGTCCGGTTCCCGCAGCTCGTCCAGCGGCACGGTCCCGGTGAGCACCGGGGCCGGGTTGAGCACCGACAGCACCGAGGCGGGCTCGTCGGGTACGGCCCGCAGCAACTCCCGCCCGGTCTCCGCGGCCGCGAAGAGGGACAGTTCGGCCCGGTCGCCGGGCAGTGCGAACAGGCTTGCCCCGAACGCCCCGGCCAGCGCGTACCAGCCACGCAGCGCCCGTCCGCCCAGGCCGGCCTCGACCCGTACCGCCGCCACCGGCCGGGCCAGCACACCCAGGTTCACGGCGAGCGCCTCTCCGGGAGGCGGCCCGCCGGCAGAAGAACCGCCGACGACGATGCCCGGCGGCAGCGCGAGCCCCAGCCCCCGGGCGTAGCCGAGCAGTTGGGAGCCATCGAGGACGAGCCGCCGGGCCGCCATCACAGCGCTCCCTCGCCGCGCATGAACCGTCCCACCTCGAGCCACCGGATGTCGCCGGCGGCGGGCAGGTTGTCCGGCCGGAACGGCCAGTTCACCCACGGCGGCTCGGTCAGCCCCCGCCGCAGTGTGCGCCCGGCCGCCTCGATCAGGTCGTCGGCCCGGTCCACCAGGCTCTTCCCGGTGTCCACGAACCACTGCCGGGTCTCGCGTTCGATCTGGGCGATGTCGGCGATGATCTGCCGGACGCTGTCCGCGTGCTCGGCGAGCAGCGCGGCCGCGTGTTCGATCTCGGCGGCCTGCCGGTCCACTTCGGCCCGGTCCCGGCTGAGCCGCTCGCGGTAGGCGGCGGCCCCGTCGGACACCCACTTGGCGGCGTGCCCGCGCGCCTCGTGGGTGGCCGCCTCGTCACGGATCCGCGCGGCCCTCTCCCGGAGCCGGGCAGCCAGCCGGTCGAGCTCGTCCGGGTCCCCGTACAGCCCCATCGCGCCCACCTCCCAGCATGACGTCTCGCTGGGGTCTACGCCGGGGGCCCGGTTTCCGTTCAGGGGCGCCGCGAAGTCGGCACCACCATCCGGGCGCCGAGCGAGTGCGCGATCAGCACGCCCGCGACGGCCACGAACACGATGTCCTTGATGATGTACTGCGCCTCCAGCGTCGGCCGGAAGTTCACGAACAGGTCGGCGGGGAACAGCACCAGCGGCGACATCATCCCGGCCAGCACCGGCAGCAGCAGTGTCAGCCCGGCCCGCAGCGCGATCCCGCTGATCAGCACCACGCCGAGGGCGACCTCCACCAAGGCGGTGCCGACGACCGCGGCCCGCCCGCCGATCAGCCCGAACGTCAGCAGATCCACGGTCCGCATCACCAGCGGCTCGGCCGGTGACGCGCCCGGGACGAATTTCAGGTTCCCGAACATCACCAGGATCATCCCGAGCGAGATCCGCAGCGCGTCCGGGCTGCGCGCACCCAGCCATGCGGCGATCCGCACCCGCAGCGGGGTCTCTTCGCCGACTCGTACCAGCTCACCGACGCTCATGACGCCTCCCCTCCGGACCTTCGCGCGTCTGCCGCGCTCTGCCCTTAACGATCCGGCGGCGGCTTTCGCCGACGATTCCGCCGCCGCGCGTCAGTCCCGCCGCGTGAGCCCGCTCACCCCCAAACCCCATTCCCGGTACGGGCCAGAGCGCCCCCAGAAGCACGAACACCGCCCCGCCCGCCCCCAGCGACCACCTGCGCCCTCCAGGCCGTAACGCCCGCATCCGGGCCGTGCGGCCCGTCACCGCGAGGGTGAGTGGGCAGCTCAGCCCGGCGGGCGCGGCAAAGGCGCGCGTGGGCGGATGCTCGCGGGTCTTCCCACGGCAGAGCACCAGGGGCGTACCGGAAAAGGGTTTGAGAGGAAGGTCCTGGCTGGAGGGACGCGGGGTGAAAGACGTCCCCGGCCGACGGGCGGCCGGGGACGTGGGCGGAGCGAGGCTGGTCAGGCGGCGTGGATGAGGACACCGCCGCGGGTGGGGGCCGGTTCGGTCGCGGCGAGGGTGACGCGGGTGCGGACGGGTTCGCGAGGCAGGGGTGCGGCGCCGGCTCCGGCGGTGGGGCGTGGGCGCCGCGGCTGGAGGCGGCCGGCGCTGCCGCCGCGGCCCGGGTAGATGAGCAGGCCGTTGACCGGGTCGGGGACGGCGTCGAGGGCGGCCTGGACGGCGGGCAGCTCGCGGAAGGCGGGCCAGGCCTCGGCATCCTTGAAGGCGATCTCCAGGAGCAGGCCCCAGCGGAACGGATGCCACGCCCACTGCTGGGCGCCGTGGGACACCGCGGCGGACAGCAGGACCTGCTCGTGCGAGTCCCGCCATCGCTCGGCGGACGACAACGGCCCGTCAAGGATCTCGATCGACCACCACTGCAGACTCATATCGACCACCATCGCAGCTCACCGTGCCCCCGATGCTACTGCGGCGGATCGGTTACCCGGGCGGATTCGGCACGTTCACGGCTGAGGTTGGCACCCGCGACGACGGCGGCCGTGATCGAGCGACTCCTAGGCCGCGTGCCTTCCGGAGTGCCGGTCGGCGGCCGGCAGAGCGGCACGCCGGCGGGCGCGCCGCAGGCCGTGCCGGGCCGGCCTGCTGGTGCGGGCCTCGGGCAGTTGCGGGCCGGCCCAGGAGGGGATGGCGCCGGGCCGGCTCAGGGTGCGGTCCGGGGGGATCCACAGCGGCTGCGGGGTGATCGGCGAGCCCCACCACATGATCGTCCCGTAGCCGCGGACCAGTGGCGGCTGGAGCGCCGGCCAATACGCCTCCGCGGGGATGGCCAGCCGCCACGTCTCGGCGGGCACCAGCGCCAGCCCGGCCCGTGGGGGCGGCACCATCACGGCCGTGCCGGCGGGGACGAGCGCGGGCTCGTCGCCGGCCGGGGCGACCGCGGCGGGCGCCGAGGCCAGCACGATCGCCGAGCCGACGGTGACCGCGCCGGCGGCCAGGGCGGCCCACTCCCAGCCGGGGCGGACGGTGTCACCGATCAGGGTGAGCGCGATGATCGACGGCAGCACCACCTCGCCGGTCCAGTGGACCGCGGTGACCCGGCCGACCTCGCCGCCCTGGAGGGCGCTGGCGTAGAGCAGCATGCCGGTCAGCGCGAACAGGATCATGGTCCAGGTGACCGGCTCGGTGACCACCGCGACCACGGCGGTGGAGGCCTGCCGCATCTCCTCATCGGGGAACTGGAGGGCGCGGCCGGAGATCGCCGCGCCGCCGAGGGAGAAGCCGCCGATCATGGCGATCAGGCCGGGCCGGCCGGTCCTGGTGGCGCCCCAGCCGAGCGCCCACAGGCACATCAGCGCCGCGACCAGGCCGATCCGCACCCGGATGGACGGCAGCATCTCGTGCTGCTGGCCGGCGGAGAGCGCCAGGACGCCGAGGGCGGCGGTGGTGCAGACGATGGCGGCCACGTCCCGGCGGCGCAGCTTGGAGCCGAGGAACAGCCACGCGCCGACGGCGGTGACCGCGAGCGAGCCGGCCAGGACCGACTCGACCACGTAGACCGCGAGATGCTGGAGGGCGACGATCGCGCCGACCCAGGCGACGATGTCGAACCCGATGCCGATCAGGTAGAGCGGGTGGCCCAGGGTACTGACCGTGCTGTGGCTGCGCTTGGCGCCGACGGCCTGGAGGATCGATCCGGTGGCGTAACTGAACGCCCCGAAGATCGCCATCCCCAGCGCGAACCAGCTCATGGAGGTCATCGCCCAACCCCCACAAGATCACGCTCAGTGGATCGATCGGTCACACTCGGATCATATGACCCGGAAAAGATCCAAGCGAGCGAATCCTTCGATGGTCTCCGCGATGCGCCGCAGATCCCCCGGGCCGCACCGGTGGTCGACCGGCAGGGTCAGCATCCGCGCCGCCAGGCCGGCCGCCTCGTCGTCGCCGCTCCAGAATCCGGTCCGGTCCTGCCGCCAGTGCACCGGCGCGTAGATCCCGTGCCGGGCGAGGTGGGCGAGGAGCGCGTCGCGTACCTGCTCGGAGGGGCAGGTCAGCTGGACCCGGAAGCCGTCGGAGGTCACCCGGCCGACGAGGGCCGCGGCGATCTCGGCGGCGTTGCGGGCGTTCGCCGCGCGGATCCCGGCGACGTCGAGGACCGGCAGCACCGCGGTGGTGAACGCGGAGGCGGCCGCCGCGCTGCCCAACAGCTGGTGCTCACCATGCTGCTGAAGCTCGCGGAAGTGGTCCTTGGGCACCGGCCGCCCGTCCAGCCAGGCGGCCTTGAGCAGCATGGCGGTCAGTTTCAGCTCGGCGCCGCCGGACGCCGGACCGGCCGGCACCGGCAGGTCGAGCCCGCGCGGCGACCACAGCAGACCGCCGTCCGGCAGCGGCAGCGTCTTGCGGAGCGAGGCCACCGCGTACGCCGCCGTGCTGGCACAGGCCCACTCGCTGAACGGGTCGTGCGAGTGGTCCTCGATCACCGTGACACCGGGGTGCGCGCGCATCCACGCGTCCCAGGCGGTGCCGTCGTCGCGGCCGAACAGGCTCTGCGCCAGCACCACGTCGCCGTCCGCGGCGCGCAGCGTGTCCCAGCGCGGCCCGTCCCCGTCCGGCAGGTGCCGGTACCAGGCGATCGGGACCTGGGCGGAGAGCGCCTCGGCCACACCCATGCAGAAGTAGGTGGGCACGTGCAGCCGCCCGGCCGGGGCGAGCAGGTCCAGCAGCGAACTGAGCGCGCCGCACCCGGTGGCGAACAGCGCCCGCCGGGTGGGCAGCCAGCCGGGCAGGCCGCCCCGCTCGGTGCTGAGCAGGGCGGCCGGGTCCCAGTGGAACTCGGAGCCGATCTCAGCCGACACGGCTGACTTCCTCCGCGGGGGCCTGCTGGCGGGTGACGTTGAGCTGGTCGACGTGGACCGGCGGCTCGTCACGGTTCAGGCTGACCGCGGTCCGCCACACGATCCTCAGGTCGAGCAGGGGCGACCAGTTGTCGACGTACCAGCGGTCCAGGACGAACCGCTGCGCCCAGTCGATGTCGTCGCGGCCGTTGACCTGCGCCCAGCCGGTGATGCCGGGCTTCACCTCGAGGCGGCGGGCGTCCTCCGGCGAGTAGCAGGCGACCTGCGGCAGCACGTCCGGGCGGGGGCCGACCAGGTTCATCTGCCCGCGCAGCACGTTGATCAGCTGGGGCAGCTCGTCCAGGCTGGTCCGCCGCAGGAACCGGCCGCACCGGGTGATCCGCGGATCGTTCTCGACCAGGCCGAACGGGTCGTCGATGCCCAGCTCGGCGCTCATCGCCACCGAGTTGTGCACCATCGAGCGGAACTTGAGCATCCGGAACGGTACGCCGCCCTTGCCGGCGCGGTCCTGGACGAAGAGGACACCCTTGCCGTCGGCGATCCGGATCCAGGCGGCCAGGGCCAGCATCACCGGGGCGAGCAGGAGAAGAAGGAGCAGGGCGGTCAGCCGGTTGAGGCCGTTCCAGATCAGGCGCACGATGTTCCTCTTCTCCTACAGTGACTCGACGTTCGGGCCGGTCAGGCGGTGCCGGGTGTCCAGCACGTATTGCGCGTGTTCCAGGACCAGGTCGAGGTCGAAGTCGTCGTGGTCGGCGAGCAGCACCACGGCGTCGGCGGCGGCGATCTGGTCGGCGATGAGCGGGACCATGCCGACCCGGCTGTCGACGTGGGCGTCCTCGACCACGTGCGGATCGGTGGCCCGGACCTCGGCGCCCATGTCCAGCAGCAGGGACGCGACGCGGCGGGCCGGCGACTCCCGGGCGTCGCCGCTGTTCTTCTTGTAGGCCAGGCCGAGCAGCAGGATCCGCGACCCGTTGACCGCCTTACGGCGCTTGTTGAGGGCGGCGACCAGGCGGCGTACCACGTAGTCGGGCATGTGGTTGTTGATGTCGTTGGCCAGCTCGACGAAGCGGAAGCTCTGCCCGAGGGTCCGCTGCACCCGCCACGACAGGTAGGACGGGTCGATCGGCAGGCAGTGGCCGCCGACGCCGGGGCCGGGGGTGAACCGCATGTAGCCGAACGGCTTCGAACTGGCGGCCGCGATCGCCTCCCAGACGTCGATGCCGAGGTCGTGCGCGTACACCGCGAGTTCGTTGACCAGGGCGATGTTGACGTGCCGGAAGGTGTTCTCGAGGAGCTTGGCCAGTTCGGCGACCTTGGGGTCGGAGACCGGTACGGTCTGCTGAACAACCGAGGCGTAGAAGGCCTGCACCCGCTCCAGGGAGGCCGGGTTGATACCGGAGACCACCTTGGGCGTGGTGGCGAGGTTCCACTCCCGGTTGCCCGGGTCGATGCGCTCGGGGCTGTAGCCGAGGTGGAAGTCGACGCCGGCGATCAGCCCGGAGCCCTCCTCCAGCAGCGGCGCGACCAGCTCGGTGGTGGTGCCCGGGTAGGTGGTGGACTCCAGCGCCACGGTGGCGCCCGGCCGCAGGTAGCGGGCCAGGGTGCGGGCCGAGTCCTCGATGTAGGTGAGGTCGGGGCTGCCATCGCGCAGCGGTGTCGGCACGGCGATCACCGCGACGTCGAAGCCGGCGCACGCGCGGGGGTCCGACGACGGGTGGAACGAGCCGTTCGCGAGGACGCGTTGCAGGTGGGCGGAGGAGATGTCGTCCACGTACGACTCCCCGGCGGCGAGCCGTTTGATCCGCTCGTCGTCGACGTCGAACCCGACGACGGTGTGCCCGACCTCGGCCGCGCGGACCGCGAGTGGCAGTCCCACGTAACCCTGACCGGCGATGACGACCCGCAGCATGGGCGTGTTCTCCTTAAACATTTTCCGGGCCTTGCGGAGGCGGCGCCCGTAGCGCCGGTTCTTCACGGACGCCGGCCCGGTGGGACGGCGGCGGTCTCGGTGCGGCGCTGTTTGCCGGCGATGACCGGGTGCGGCTTCTTCGGCAGCGCCGGGCTCGCGGCGAGCCAGTGCAGGACGGCGATCAGGTCCTCCCGGGGCGATGACGGGTCGAGCAGGGACAGCACGGCACCGTCCAGCTGCGGTACCGGCGCCTGCGAGATCAGCGGGTGGTTGGGCCGGTGGTCCGGCTCGTCCGGCCCGAGCAGCACCTCGGCCAGCTTCTCGGCCGGCCGCAGACCGGTGTAGACGATCTGGATGTGCTGGTCGGCGGCGTCGGCGATGCGCTTGGCGACGTCGGCGATGCGTACCGGCTCGCCCATGTCGAGGATCAGCACCTCGCCCTTGCTCTCCAGGGCGCCGGCCTGGATGACCAGCCGCACCGCCTCCTGGACGGTCATGAAGTAGCGGGTCACGTCCGGGTGGGTGACGGTGATCGGGCCGCCCGCCTCGACCTGCGCCGCGAAGGCGGTGAGCACCGAGCCGCGGGATCCGAGCACGTTGCCGAACCGGACGCTGCAATAGGTGCCGGGGACCAGGGCGTCGGCGGCCGCGGTGAGCCGCTCGGTGATCCGCTTGGAGTAGCCGAGGACGCTGCACGGGTCGGCGGCCTTGTCGGTGGAGATGTTGACCAGCCGGTCGACGCCGTGCCGCATCGCGGTCTGGAGGATCTGGTACGTCCCGATGATGTTGGTCTTGAGCGCCTCGGACGGGTGCATCTCCAGCAGCGGCAGGTGCTTGAGGGCCGCCGCGTGGAAGACCACCTGCGGTTTGTGCTCGGCGAACACCTCGTCGAGGCGCTGCTCGTCGCGGATGTCGGCGACCACCAGGTTGCGGTCGTCGAGCTGACCGCGGCCGTCCAGGGTCAGCTGCACGGCGTGCAGGCCGGACTCGTCGCGGTCCAGCATCACCAGCTGGGCCGGGTTGAACCGGGCCACCTGGCGGCACAGTTCCGAGCCGATCGAGCCGCCGGCGCCGGTGACCAGCACCCGGCGGCCGGACAGGTATCCGGCGACGGCCTCCAGGTCGATGCCGACCTCGCGGCGGCCGAGCAGGTCCTCGTGGCTGACCGGGCGGATGTCCTCGACCCGGACGGTACGCCCGAACAGCTCCACCACCGGCGGAACCACCTTGAGGTCCACGTTGAGCGGCTGGGCCAGTTCGGTGAGCGCCCGGATCAGGTCGGCGCTGGCGCTCGGGATGGCGATCACCACCGCCTCGGCGCGGAACCGGCGGACCACGTCGGCCATGTCGTCGCGGGTGCCGACGACCGGCACGCCCATCACCCGGAAGGTGCGCTTGGCCGGGTCGTCGTCGAGCAGGGCCACCGGCACGTACGGGCTGGACGGGCTGCGCAGCATGGCCCGGATGACCGAGGTGGCGCCCTCCCCGGCGCCCATCACCACGACCCGGGCGCCGCGGTCCGGCGACGGCCGCAGCCGGCTGTCCTGGAGCGAGCGGACCATGTAGCGGACGCCGGCGGTGAGCACCAGCGCGAACATGCCGGCCGCGATGATCGCCGAGCGCGGCACGAGCCGGCCCAGCAGGGTGTCCAGGACCAGCACCGCCGGCACGGTCACGGCGGAGGTCTTGACCAGTGCGGCGATCTCCTCGAAGCAGCCGTACGCCCACCGGCCGGTGTAGAGCCCGAAATTGATGCCGGCCAGCGTGTGCACGGCCGCGACGATCGCGGACAGCACCACCAGACCGGTGAGATCGACGTTGCCGATGTGCCCGTCGTGCCGCAGCAGCGTGGCGATCAGCAGCGCGGTGGCCAGGGCCGCCGCGTCGGTGAGCGCCCGCGCGGCGCGGCCCGGCAGAGCCCGGCGGTGCCACGGGACCGGGTGTGGACCCGGGCCGCGCCACTCGCCGGGAGTCGCGTCGGCGGTTGGTTCGCCGGACGCTCGTCGCCGTACCTGCATGGATTCCCCCTCGTACGATGCCGGCGCGGCCGGCCGCGGATCCTTCGCTCGACAAGGAAAAACGAGTCGGCGCAAATGCATTTCCGGACATTGAAATGCGGGCAGCGACTCGTCTGCGTAACGTCCTATCGACCTTTCGCAAATTTAGAGTTCCAGTCAGCGAGGTCGGTTTACAGTAGCAATTGTCATGGGCTATGCGAGGAAACCTCATGTTCGCCGTTCTATTGAGGACAGGGCCTTGATCGGCATTTTCGCGAGATACTTCCGGATGGCTGTGGATGGCCATTCGGCGGAGGATGTCATAGCCACGATGAGAAGGACTCACTTTAGGCGTGACATCTGAGACTTCCGTTGCGACGCAGTTTCCGGCAGCGTCTTGAGCGCGGGTGTCGCAAGCGTTCTGTCGAGAATGCGACCGGGGGACAAAGACATGAGGGTGCTGCATGTGATCAGCACGCTGGAGCCGGGTGGAGCCGGGCAGCAATTGCGGTTGCTGGTGCGCCGGCTGCCGTACGAGAGCGAGGTGGTCACCCTGGCGCCGGCCGGCGCCGGAGACGTGCCGGACGGCGTCCGGGTGCACCGGATCACCACGACGCGCGACCACGACCCGGCGGCGGTCCGGCGGCTGCGGCAGCTGATGCGCGCCGGCCGGTACGACGTGGTGCACACCCACCTGTACCGGGCGTGCGTGCAGGGCCGGATCGCGGCCCGGCTGGCCGGTGTCCCGCACGTGGTGGCGACCGAGCACCACCTGGGCACCGAGACCATCGAGGGCCGCCGGGTCTCCCCCGCGGTCCGCGCCCTCTACCTGGCCGGTGAGCGCCTCGGCCAGGTCACCATCGCGGCGTCCCCGGCGATCGCCGGGCGGCTGCGCTCGTGGGGCGTCCCGGAGCGGCGCATCACCATGATCCCGAAGGCGATCGACGCCCGCGAGTTCCGGTTCGACCCGGCGCTGCGGGCGGCGGCCCGGGCCCGGCTCGGCGTGGCGCCGGACGTGCCGGTGATCGGCGGACTCGGGCGGCTCGAACCGGACAAGCGGTTCGACCTGCTGATCCGTGCGGTCGCCGAGGTGCCGGAGACGGTGCTGCTGCTGGCCGGCGACGGTTCGGCGCGCGCCGCCCTGGAACGGCTCGCGGTGATCGAGGGTGTCGCCGACCGAGTGCTGTTCGCCGGGGCGGTCGCTCATCCACGGGAGATGCTCTGCGCCATGGACGTCTTCGCCTCACCCGACCACACCGCCTTCGGCACGGCCACCCTGGAGGCGATCGCCTCCGGGCTGCCCGCCGTCTACGGCTCGTGCATGCCGCTGGAGGAGCGGGTGGCGGCGCGCGCGGCGGTCCGCGGCACCCACCGGCTCTCCCTGGACCGGGAGTCGCTGCCGCGGGCGCTGCGCGCCGAGGTGCTCTGCCTGGCCGAACGCCGCGGGCGCCGGCTGCCGGCCCGATCGGCGGGAGTCCGGTACGACGCGGACCACCTGGCCGCCTCGGTCGGCCGGCTCTACGAGCGGATCGGCGACCGGCCCGGGCCCCGCCGGGTCATCGCACCGCTGCTGGGCTACCGCGGCCGGTTCGGACGAAAGAACAGTTTTCCACTGCCCGGCGGAAATGTGCGAAACGCATGAGCCGGCGGAATATCAGGTAACCCACCACGGTGCCGAGCGTGTTCGACGTCAGATCGTGCACGTCGGCCCAGCGCAGACCGTGCAGGGTCAGCAGCAGGAACAGCTGGGCCGACTCGATTCCGAGGCTGAGCGCGAAGCCGATTCCCACCACCGGCCCCCAGCCACGCACCCTGAAGACCATGTGCAGAAGCGCACCGAGCGGCAGCGTCATCATCATGTTCAGCACGAAGTCGCGGCGGCGCATGTCCTCGACCGGCACCCAGAGGATCCGCTCCAGGTCCGGGTCACCGGCGCCCGGGCCCCAGGACAAAGTCATCGGGAGCATCGTCGCGCCGAGAATGGCCACCGCGTACCACCCGGCGAGCCAGAAAACGGCGAGCCGGCCCGGGGTCAACTGCCCGCGGCGGTACAGCAACACCGTGGAAACGATCATCAGAATGACACCCAGAGGCAGCAGAACGGGCAGCGCCGGAATGTCGAGTCGATGGACTGGCATCCGTTCCCACGCTACCCGGCCGCACCGGTCAGCGAAGCCATCCCTCCTTGCGGGCGATGCGGATGGCGTCCAGCCGGTTACGTGCCCCGGTCTTGGAGATGATCGCGGACAGATAGTTGCGCACCGTCCCGCCGGACAGGTAGAGCCGGCCGGCGATCTCCTTCACCGACTCGCCCTCCGCGGCCAGGCCGAGGACCTCCAGCTCCCGGGTGCTCAGGCCCCGATCGGTGTTCAGCGAGGCGGCCTGCAACATCGGCGACACCACCCGCTCGCCGCGGGCCAGACGCCGTACCGCGTCCGCCAGCATGGCCGGTGACGAGTCCTTGACCAGGAAGTTCAGCCCACCGTTCCACCGGCGGGGCGGCAGCATGCCCCGCTTCGACGGATCACACAGCAGCAGCATCGAGCAGGACGGGATCGCGGTGTGCATCTCGTCGGCTATCGGCAGGACCTGACTCACCATGTACTGCGTGTCGATCACGACGACGGCCGGCCACAGTTGGGCGGCACGCTGCGCCAGATCGGCGCCGATCGGGAGAGTGTCGACGTAGTGCATGTCCGGTTCGGTCTCGAGGAACGCTCGCACCGGGACACCGAAGTATCCCTCGTCTCTCACCACAACGACCCGGATCATCACACCACCCTTGCCGAGGGACGCCGGCTTCCGGCCGGTTCGTCGACCTGTCAGGAACGTTGGATGCACATACCTTTCTATCGCCCCGTGTCCATTCGGACGATCGCGGGTCGACAGATCTTCCATTGATCCGGGAAAACGGTCGTTCACCCAGCTCAACCCTCATTCGTGCCATGGAGATCTCCACCGGGCACATACTTAACGTAACGGTACGGAGCACTCTCCGCACACAGTGATAGCCGATCGAACGAGTCAGGTATGCCGGATCAACGATTCAGGGGGCCGAAATGACCGGGACATCGATCAGTTACTCACCAGAAACCTGGGCGATGTCCCGATTTATCTGGACCAAAGGTACAGCGAACTGATCGAATATAGCCATTCCGATCACCTGAAAGTGATAACGCTTCCCTCGCCGCAACCGGACCGTTATCCAATCCATTCATGATCACCCGAAATTGGATCACGCACCCATTGCCCGTAAAGGATTACCCCGTTCCCCCGCATGGGTGACGAGCCGCCGTTCCCCATCCGCGGTCGCCCTTCAGGCTTCACTCACGCACCTTCATCGGTACGCGCGACGCCGCCCCCAACCACACCCCACTCACCCCGCCCGTTCGGCCACCCTCACTGCGACTCCAGCCCTCCCTGCGACTCCAGCCCTCCCTGCAACGCCAGCCCTCCCACCACCCCCGCGCCGGCTACCCTCCCGCACCTCCCGCACCTTCCACGATCTTGGACGTCTCCCCACCGACGGAGGTGGCCGATCGCCCAAGATCGCGCCCGGCGGGCACGACGCCAGCCGCTACCCTCCCGCACCTCCCGCACCTTCCACGATCTTGGACGTCTCCCCACCGACGGAGGTGGCCGATCGCCCAAGATCGCGCCCGGCGGGCACGACGCCAGCCGCTACCCTCCCGCACCTCCCGCACCTTCCACGATCTTGGACGTCTCCCCACCGACGGAGGTGGCCGATCGCCCAAGATCGCGCCCGGCGGGCGCGGCGCCAGCCGCTACCCTCCCGCACCTCTCCGCCCTCTCGCGATCTTGGACGGGGTGCGGGTGGTGGGGTGCCGGCGTGTGGGCGACGGCCTGGAGTGGGCAGGTGGCCCGGCGGGCGCGCTGCGGCCTGGAGTGGGCAGGTGGCCCGGCGGGCGCGCTGCGGCATGGAGTGGGCAGGTGGCCCGGCGGGCGCGCTGCGGCATGGAGTTGCGGATGGTCGCGCGGCTTGGCGGGCGTAGTGGTTGCGGTTGTGGGCGAATTGTCGCGTACAAGAAAAGGAAGAATGAGAAATTGACGGACAAATGGGTGATCGGGTTTTGGGGGTGACACTTGCGGAAGCGGGGCTGTACAGTGCCGTGCGATGAATACCTTCGTTTGTGGATCGGGGGTTCTGTTCGCACAAGGTGAGTGCTGATGCGCTCATGGGTTGCGAACGGGGAATCCCGTCGTCAGGGCTGGCGGCGTGCGCGGGAGTTCGGCGTGCCGCCTTCGATGATCGAGTCCGCTACCGCGCGACGGGTCGCCGGCGATTGGGCCGGGGCCTGCGCGGCCGCGCATGTGGACGTTGATCTCAATCTTCGGGCCGTCGGGCGCGCCTATGGGCGTGGGTTCGCGGCGTCGATTCGTGCCGATCTTCGGCGGATGGCGCCTGAGCTGCTGCGATGGCATCTTCCGCGGGTTGCGCCGGACGGGCTGCTGCGGCCCGGTCTGACCATGACGCTCGCCCGGTATCCGGGAGCGGCCGTCCATCTGGTGGCGCGGACCGCTCCGGGATGGGCCGCGGGCGGACAGCGGATCAGTCTCGCCTTGTGGGAGCCGCGTTCCCGGGATCCGGGGCCGCATCCTCACGCTCGGCCGGACCGGCGGTTCCGGCTCGATCTGCATCCCCATCTCTGGGCCGCCGATCAGGCCGATGAGCTGCGGGAACGCTGTGGCGCGGACAGCTGGCAGCCCACTCCGGAAGGGTATGCGGCGCACCGCTGGGAGGCCGAAGCCGCGATCCTGCGGGCGGCCGAAGGGCGGGACGGGCCGGTCACCGTTCGTCTCGGGGGTGGGCGGCGGCTGGTACTCGGGGAGGATCGTCCACGGCGTGCCGACCGGGGCGGGGATCCGGCCGGGATGGCGCTGCCGTGGGCGGCCACCTGGGTTCTGCCCGACCTGGAGCTGCTCCATGCCGGACTGATCACACCGGACCAGCTGCATCCGCTGGTGGCTGCGGCGCTGGCGCCGGGCCGTTCCGGGGCGGCCCCTCCGGCGCCGGACCATTTCGGGGCGTCCCGCCAGATCGCCCCCGACCCGCCGCCCGGCCATTCTGGAGCGTTCCACCCGGTCATCGCCATGCTGACAACTGGCCGTTCCGGGGTGCCCGGCCTGGTCGGAGCCGGTGGGGAGCGGCTTGTCGAGTGCCGGGGTGAGGTTCATCGGCTCGGGCTGGTGGACGGGACGCTCATGCCGCTCGATCACGGTGAGGTGGAGCTGCGGCGGGAGGAGATCCTGCGGCGGCTCGGCGGCCCGCAACTGCCGTGTCTGGCGGCTGTCACCGGCCGGGGCCGGCGGCCGGCGTTCCTCGACGAGGTCCGGAACCGGCTCGATCACGGTGATCACGACGGGGCGCTGGCCGTCGCGGAGGAGCATCTAGGGCCGGAGGCACGGCTGCCGGAGGGTGAGCTGCGGGACGAGTTCGCGGCCGCCGTGGAGGAGCGGGTCCGGCACGGGATGTTCCGGGCCGGGCTGTTCTCCGGCGAGCCGGGGCTCTCCGGGAAGGTCACGCTGGGGCGGCTCGGGCGCCGGGGGCGGGACCACCGGACACCACGGCGAGCACACCCCTTTCAACCTGATAAATCAATAAAAAGGTGATGATACTTGACTCTTTCTGTGGCCACGGATCTGCTCACTCTGCTCGCCGACACCCGTACCGAGGAACGGCCCGACAACCAGCTCGACGCTCTCACCCTGGCCGTCGCCGCCGACCTGCCGGTGCTGCTCTGGGGCGAACCGGGCATCGGCAAGACCGCCACCCTGCATCAACTCGCCGACGGCCTGGGACTGCCGCTGACCACGGTGATCGCCAGCGTGCACGAGCCGTCCGACTTCGCGGGCCTGCCGATCGTCGGTGACGATCCGGCCGTGCAGGGGGTGCCGATGGCGCCGCCGGACTGGGCGGTACGACTGGTCCGGGCCGGTCGTGGCCTGCTCTTCCTGGACGAGCTGTCGACCGCCCCGCCGGCGGTGCAAGCCGCCCTGCTCCGGGTGGTCCTGGAACGGCGGGTGGGCGCGTTGCGGTTGCCGGACGGCGTACGGATCGTGGCCGCCGCCAACCCGCGCTCGTCGGCGGCGGACGGCTGGGAGCTGAGCCCACCGCTGGCGAACCGGTTCGTACACCTCCAATGGGCGTACGAGCACGAGGTCGTCGTCCGCGGCCTCGGCGGAACCTGGCCGCGCGCCGTCCTTCCGTCCCTGGATCCGGGCCGGCTGCCGGAGGCGGTGGACATGGCCCGGCGTGCGGTGTGCGGTTTCCTGCGTGCCCGGCCGACCATGGTGCACCGCCTGCCGGACACCGAGACCCGCCGGGGCGGCCCGTGGCCGTCGCCGCGCAGCTGGGACATGGCGTTGCGGCTGATCGCGTTCGCCACCGCGGCGGGCGCCTCGCGCGAGGTGCTGTCCATGCTGGTCCGGGGCACGGTCGGCGACGGTCCGGGCCTGGAGGTGATGGCCTTCCTGGACCGGATGGATCTGCCCGACCCGGAGCACCTGCTCGCCGAACCGCACACGGCCCTGCTCCCGGAACGCGGCGACCTGCGCCAGGCGATCATGGACGGGCTGGTCGAGGCGGTCCGGCAGCGCCCGGAACGCTCCCGCTGGGACGCGGCGTGGGTGGTGCTGGTGCGGTCGCTGAAGATGGGCGCCCCCGACCTGGTGGTGTCCCCGGCGTCCGCGCTGGCCGCCCTGCGCCGCGCCGACTGGGTGCTGCCGCCCGACATCGAGCAGCTCACCCCGGTCCTGTCCCTCTCCGAGCGGGCCGGAGCGGCCCTCTCCGAGCGGGCCGGTGCGGCCCTCTCCGAGCGGGCCGGTGCGGCCCGATGACCGGCACAGGACCGCGGGCGGCGCTCACCGCCGAGGAGGGCGAGAAACTGTACGCGGCGCGCCTCTACGCCGCCGAGGCACGGCCCTACCTGGCGACCGCCCTGTTCGCGCTGCGGGTGGTGGAGTCGCCGACCGTACCCACCATGGCGGTCGACCGTTACTGGCGCTGCTACGTCTCCCCCGCCTTCGTGGCCGCCACACCCCTCAAGGATCTTGCCGGGGTGTGGGTACACGAGGTCACCCACCTGCTGCGCGACCATCACGGCCGCGGCGAACGGCTCGCCGCCGCGAAGGATCTGACCGGGCGCGGGGACCGGCTACGGATGAACATCGCGGCCGATTTCGAGATAAACGACGATGTGTACGGTGATGGCCTGCCACAACCGCGCGGCGCGGTCCACCCCAGCCAGGTGAATCTGCCGGTCGGCCTGCTCATGGAGGAGTACGTCGCCCAGCTCTCGGCGAACACCTACCGCCGGCAGCTGGCCTGGCTGGACTGTGGCAGCGGCGCGGACGGCCTGACCCGGGTCTGGGAACTCGGCCCCGACGGTGCCCACACCCTCAACGAACAGGAACGTGACCTGGTCCAGTTGCGGGTGGCGCAGGCGATCACCGGCGCTCCGGGGCGGGCGCCGCTGGGCTGGCGGCGGTGGGCGGAACAGGTGATCCATCCGCCGCAGCCGTGGCGGGATCTGCTGGGCGCCGCGATCCGCTCGGCCGCCTCGGCGCCCGGCGTCGGCGAGGACTACGTCTACAGCCGGCCGGCCCGGCGCTCGGTGTGCCTGCCGAAGGTGGTGCTGCCGAGCCTGCGGCGCAACCCACCGCGGGTGGCCGTGGTGATCGACACCTCGGGTTCGGTGAGCGACACCGAACTGGGCAGCGCCCTGCTCGAGGTCGCCGCGATCAGCCGGGCCGTCGGTGGCCGCCGCGATCTGGTACGGGTGGTGGCCTGCGACGCCGCCGCCCACCTGGTGGCCCCGGTCTGCACCTCGGCGGGCATCGAACTGACCGGCGGCGGCGGAACCGACCTGCGGGCCGGCTTCGACCGCGCCCTGTCCACCCGCCCGGCACCGGACGTGGTGGTCGTCCTGACCGACGGCCAGACCCCGTGGCCCCGCAGCCAGCCCGCCTGCCGAACCGTGGTCGGCCTGTTCCGCCGCCCCCGAGTCATCAACACCGCAAACCCGAACTACCGCCCCACTCCCCCACCCTCCTGGTCCCGAGTCGTAACGATCAACTGACCCGCACCCCCGCACCTCCTCGCCTCCTCGCCTCCTCGCCTCCTCGCCTCCTCGCCTCCTCGCCTCCTCGCCTCCTCGCCTCCTCACCTCCTCACCTCCTCACCTCCTCACCTCCTCACCTCCTCACCTCCTCACCTCCTCGCCCCGCACCCCGCACCCCGCACCCCGCACCCCCGCGATCTTGGACGATTCACCACCATGGAGGGCGGCAAAACGTCCAAGATCGCCGCCAGCCGCCAGCCGCCAGCCGCCAGCGGACGGCGGACGGCGGACGGGAGGCAGCAGGCAGCAGGCGGCAGGCGGCAGGCGGCAGGCGGCAGGCGGCGTACCCCACCACCCCGCGATCTTGGACGTTCCGCCACCGCGGAGGGCGGCAGATCGTCCAAGATCGCGGCCGAACGGCCGGACCACCCCACGACCCCACGACCCCACGACCTTGGACGATTCACCACCGCGGCGAGTGGCCAACCGTCCAAGATCTCGGGCAAACGGCCGGACCACCCCACGACCCCACGACCTTGGACGATTCACCACCGCGGCGAGTGGCCAACCGTCCAAGATCTCGGGCAAACGGCCGGACCACCCCACGACCCCACGACCTTGGACGATTCACCACCGCGGCGGGTGGACAAACGTCCAAGATCTCGGGCGAACGGCGGGAGCACCCCACCGCCATCGCGATCTTGGACGTTTGGACGCCCTCAGGCGGGGTTGTGGGATGGCCAGGCGGCCCGGATCAGTGGGGTGACCGTGTCGGCGAGCCGGGCCGACTCGGCCGGGCTGAGGGACGGGTCGGCCCGGCGCACGGCGATCGCATCGCCGAGGGCGGACAGCGCGCCGTCGCCGATCCGGGCGAGGAAGCCGGTGAGGAACTCGGCGGCCGCGGCGGCATGCGGGTGGGTTCCGTCGGCGGCGACCTGGGCCATGATGATCGCGGTCAGGCAGACGTCGACGGCGGCCGGGCCTTCGGCGGCGTTGTGCCAGTCGATGACGACCGGGCCGCGCGAGGTGAGCATGACGTTCTCGAGATGAAGGTCGCGATGCAGGATGCGGTCGCCGGGCACGGAGCTCAGGCGGGCGGGCAGCTCGTGCAGGCGATGATGCAGTTCGGCGAGGATCTCGACGCCGTCCGGCACGGTGAGCGTCCCGGCCGCGAAGGCATCGGACATGGTGGGCCCGTCCAGCCGTTCCAGGATCATGTCGGGCCCGTCCACCGAGTGCACCCACGGCACCGGGAATCCGTGCCCGGCCAGGTATGCCATCACCACGGCCTCGCCCGAGGCGTCATCCCCGCGACGGTAGCGGCGCAGGACCCGGTGCTCGTCGAGGGCATAGACGTCGGCCTCCCGGCCGGATCCAAGAAGATCCATACCCGGGACGGTAGCCACACCCGGCAAATCCCATCACCGGCGATGGCATCGGCGCCGGCCCGAGGAAAGCACCAGGTAGACACGCCCGGATCCGGCGAATACGGAACGCCCGGCCGGCGGAGAGCCGGCGGCGCAGAGGGCGCCCCGCCGAAGAGAAGAACACCCAGGCACCCGGCAAAAGAGGTGAAAAGCTGACGAAAACCCCACCGAAGGGGAAAGCGGCGTGGCCGGGGAACGGAACGCCTGGCCGGCGGAGGCCAGCCGACGAACGAAACACCCGGCCGCGGAGGCCAGCCGGGGAACGAAACACCCGACCGGCAGAGGCCAGCCGGGGAACGAAACACCCGACCGGCAGAGGCCAGCCAAGGAACGAAACACCCGACCGGCAGAGGCCGGCCAAGGAACGGAACGCCCGGCCGGCAGAGGCCGGCCGGGCGCGACGTGCAGGGGTCAGTGCAGGACGACGGGAGGGACGTTCTCGTCGTCGAGAAGGTGGGACTCCTCGTGCTTGCGGGGCAGGAACAGCGCCGGGACGATGGTGAGCGCCATCAGCACGAAACCGACCGTGAAGGTGTTGGCGAACGCGTCGGCCGCGAACTGGAGGCCGCGCTCGATCAGGGTCGGGTCGGGGATGGACGCGGCGATCGACGGGTCGGACTGGGCGGCCATCGCGAGGCCCGCCTCGGTGACCGGGGCGCCGGTCTCCGGGTTGGTGACACCGGGGATGGCGGGCGACCCGTTCAGCTCGCTGGTGAGGATCACCGACATGACGGCGGATCCGACCGAGCCCGCGATCTGCTGAAGGATGTTCAGCAGGGTGGAGCCGCGGGCCACCTCGTGGTTGGTCAGGGTGCGCAGCGCCGAGGTCATGATCGGCATCATGGTGCCGCCCATGCCGAGGCCCATCACGAACAGCGAGCCGCACAGAAGCAGGTACGACGTGTCCGTCCCGACCTGGGTGAAGGTGTAGAACCCGCCCGCGATCAGGAGCAGCGCGAACGGCACGGTCCGCCCGACGGGGATCTTGTCGGCGAGGACGCCGGCGATCGGCATGGTCACCATGGCGCCGATGCCCTGCGGGGCCATGAGCAGGCCGGCGTGCAGCGTCGACTCGCCCCGGATCTGGAGGAAGTAGCTGGGGAAGAGCAGCCCGGCGCCCATGAAGGCGACGGTGAAGACGGCCAGCGTGATCGCCGCGACGGTGAGGTTGCGGTTGCGCAGCAGCCGCAGGTCGAGCAGCGGGTGCACCGGCTTGAACGAGTAGAAGATGAAGCCGATCACCAGCGCGGCGCCGACCAGCATCGGGATCCACACCTTGTTGGCCGCGAGGGTCTGCTCCTCGGGCAGGGAGGACACGCCGTAGAGGAAGAGGGCGAGGCCGGGCGAGAGCATCAGCATGCCGATGAAGTCGAACGACTCGGACGGCTCGGGGCGGTCCGCCGGCAGCACGATCTGCGCGTAGATCAGCGCGCCCAGACCGATCGGCAGGTTGATCAGGAAGATCCAGTGCCAGCTGTAGGAGTCGATCAGCCAGCCGCCGAGGATCGGGCCGCCGATCGGGCCGAGCAGCATCGGGATGCCGAGGACGGCCATCAGCCGGCCGATCCGTTCGGGGCCGGCCGCCCGGGTCATGATCGTCATGCCGAGCGGCATGAGCATGCCGCCGCCGAGACCCTGGAGCACGCGGTAGCCGATGAGCTGGCCGATGCTGTCGGCGGTGGCGCAGAGGACGGAGCCGATGGTGAAGAGCAGGAGGGCGGCCATGTAGAGCCGCTTGGTGCCGAACCGGTCAGCGGCCCACCCGGTGAGCGGGATGACCGTGGCGAGGGCCAGCGTGTACGCCGTCATGGTCCACGCCACTTCGGCGTAGGTGGCGTTGAACTCTTTCTGGAAGGTGGGCAGCGCGACGCTGACCACTGTCACGTCGAGGATCGACATGATGGCGCCGAGGACCACTACCCCGGCGATCTTGAGGACGGCACCGTCGAGTTTCGCCGGCGCCGCCGCGGATTGACTGCTCACAACATCTCCACAGGTTGGGCGGCATTCCGGAGCGTAGCGGCGGGGTACGACAGTGTTCTCAGGTTTGGTCGCGCCCGCCGATATCCGGTTGCCCAGATCGGCGCACCCATGCCGAGGTGAGTATTCCCAGGCCATTGGCGGTCCAATGGAGCACGATGGGGGCCAGAAGTCCGCCGCTGAGCAGCCGGAGAAAGCTGAGAACGACGCCCGCCAGGGTGGTGAACGCCACTTCCCGGCTGTCCGGAAGATGCCACAGACCGAAGAGCACCGAGGTCACGGCCACCGCCCAGGCCGGTCCGTGTGCCTGTTCGACCAGCGTGAACAGCACGCCGCGGAACGCCACCTCCTCGAAGATCACCGTGCTCAGCGGCACGCCGAGGAGGGCGCTGCGGACCGGGTGCGGGAAGTACGGTTCGGCCAGCGCCCGGCGCGCGGCCGGGATCGTGAGGGCCACCCCGTAGCCGGCCGCGACGAGCAGGGCCGCGCTCACCGCGTACCCCCAACCGGCAGCGAGGGTGAGACCCGCCTCGGCGGGAGTGAGCCCGGAGAGAAGGACCAGCGTGGCCGCGGCGAGCGGCCCGGTGAAGGGCTGGGCCCGCGCCGGACCGCGGCGGTTCCACACGCGGACCGCCGCCATGAACACCAGCACCAGGACGATGATCGCCCCACATTAATCGGTCGACATCCCTGGGGGATCTTCCGTAACGTGGCGCCATCACCGCGATCGGGAAGGAGACACGGCCATGCGCTACCGCACCGCCGTCGTCATCCCCGTGTCGCGTTTCGAGCTGATTCTCGTGTCTGGTGCGGCTGGCTCCGGCTGCGCCACCGGGGCTGGTCTCTGCCTGTAAACGGCGCGGTCCGCCTTCCGATCAGACTCGAAAGACCGATTCATCATGCGTGTCCGTAATATTGGCATCCTTGCGCACGTCGACGCCGGCAAGACCACGCTCACCGAGCGGATCCTCTTCGCGACCGGCATGACCCACCGCACCGGCGAGGTGCACGACGGCGACACCGTCACCGACTTCGATCCACAGGAGCGCGACCGTGGCATCACCATCTTCGCGGCGGCGGTCAGCTGCGACTGGGCCGGGCACCGGCTCAACCTGATCGACACGCCGGGGCACGTCGACTTCTCCGACGAGGTGGAGCGGTCGCTGCGGGTGCTGGACGGCGCGATCGCCGTCTTCGACGGCGTCGCCGGGGTGGAGCCGCAGAGCGAGAGCGTCTGGCGGACCGCCGACCGGTACGGCGTACCCCGTATCGCCTTCGTCAACAAGCTGGACCGCCCCGGGGCCGACCTGGACGCGGCCGTGGCCTCGATCCGCGACCGGCTGGAGGTCACGCCGCTGGTGGTCCAGGTGCCGATCGGCCGGGAGGGCGACTTCGCCGGCGTGGTCGACCTGGTCGACAACCCGCCGCCATCAGCGAGAACCGCACGAAGGGAACTGGAGGAAGCGGTCGCCGAACTGCATCCCGAAGCGCTGGAACACCTCGACGACATGCCGGACGAGACCCTGAGGAAGGCGCTCCGTGACCTGACCATAAGCGGACAAGCGGTGGTCGTCCTGTGCGGCTCGGCCTACCGGGACAAGGGGGTGGAACCGCTGCTCGACGCGGTGATCGACTACCTGCCGGCGCCCGGCGGCGACCCGGCGAAGGACCTGGTGGCGCTGGTCTTCAAGCGGCGCGAGCGGCTCACCTACCTGCGCGTCTACGACGGCACGATCACGAAGGGGGACACCGTGTGGGACGCGGGCGCCGGGCGTACCGAACGGATCGCCCGCATCCTGCGGGTGCAGGCCGACCGGCACACCGACATCGACCGTGCGGTGGCCGGCGACATCGTGGCGGTGGCCGGGGTGAAGGCGGCCCGGACCGGTACGACGCTGTCCAGCCGGCAGCGGCCGGTGCTGCTGGAGGCTCCGCGCACGGCCGAGCCGCTGGTGTCGGTGGCGGTCGAGGCGCGTACCCGGGCGGGCGCGCTGAAGCTGCCGGCGGCGCTGGCCGCGCTGGCCGGCGAGGATCCGTCGCTGTCCGTGCGCACCGACCCGGAAACCGGGCAGACCCTGCTGTCCGGTCTCGGTGAGCTGCATCTGGAGGTGGCCGTGGAGAAGGTGCGGCAGAGCACCGGCCTGGAGCTGACGGTGGGCCGGCCGCGCGTCTCCTACCGGGAGGCGGTGACCGGCGGTGTCACCGGCATGCTCTACCGGCACGTCAAGCAGGACGGCGGCGCGGGCCAGTTCGCGCACGTCGTCCTGGACGTGACGCCGGAACCGGGCACGGGTTTCGTGTTCGCGTCCACGGTGACCGGTGGGCGGGTGCCGGCCGAGTACATCCGGGCGGTCGAGGCGGGCTGCCGGGAGGCGCTCGGCGACGGTCCGCTCGGCGGCCATCCGGTGGTCGGGCTGCGGGTCACGCTCACCGACGGGCAGACGCATCCGAAGGACTCGTCGGAGATGGCGTTCCGCGCGGCCGGCCGGTTCGGCCTGCGCGCGGCGCTGCGCGCCTGCACGCTGACGCTGCTCGAGCCGGTCGCGGAGGTCACCGTGAGCGCGCCGTCCGACGCGCTCGGCGCGGTGCTCGGCGATCTTGCCGCGCGCCGCGCCCAGGTGACCGATTCGACGGTACGGACGGTGACCGCGACGGTTCCGCTGTCCGAACTGTTCGGGTACGCGACCCGGCTGCGCAGCCGCACGCACGGCCGAGGCACGTTCACCAGCCGCCCGGCCGGCTACCGTCCGGCGGCATAGCGAACGGTCGGCGCCACGACGATCTCATCCGCACGGGGGGATGTCGTGGCGCCGCCCCCCGACCAGGCTCTCGTCATGGCACGAGATGCGGAGCAGACGGTCGGCCGGCCCAATCGGCTGGCCGTGCTGCTGTCGATGGCGATGTTCGTCCTGGTGGTGGACACCTCACTGATGAACGTCTCGATCTCGGCGGTGGTGCGCGATCTGGACACCACGGCGAGCCGGGTGCAGTCGGCCATCGCCCTGGAGGCGCTGGTGTCGGCCGCGTTCATCCTGATCGGCGGCAAGGTCGGCGACCTGATCGGACGCAAGCGGGCGTACGTGCTGGGCCTGCTCGGCTACGCGGTCGGCGCGGTGGCGATGACCGTCTCGCAGAGCCTGGCCCCGATCGTGGTCTGCTGGGCGCTGATCGGCGGCATCGGCGCGTCCCTGCTGCTACCGGCCATGCAGTCGCTCATCCACGGCAACTTCGAGGGCAAGGCACAGACCAAGGTGTACGCCATGGTCGGTGCCGCGGCCGCGATCGCCGCCGCGGTGGGGCCGCTGATCGGCGGTTTCATCACCACGTTCCTGTCCTGGCGGGTCGGGTTCGCGCTGGAGGCCGTGATCATCGCGGTGGTGCTGTCCGGCATCGGCCTGATCCGCAACGTCGAGTACACCGGGCCACGGCACATCGACCTGGTCGGCGCGGTGCTGTCGGTCGTCGGCATGGGTGGTGTGGTGCTCGGCATCCTGGTCTGGCAGGAGGGCGGCGACCGGGTCCTCGCGCTGATCGGCCTCGGTGTGCTGGCGCTGGCGGGTCTCGCCTACTGGCTGGTGCGGCGCAAGCGGGCGGACCGGCCCGCGCTGCTGGACCCGGCCCTGTTCGGCTCCCACCTGTTCCGGGCCGGGATCACCGGGCAGCTGCTCCAGCAGATCACGCTGGGCGGCGTCATGATCGCGCTGCCGATCTACCTCCAGATGGTTCTCGAGTACAACGCGCTGGAGGCCGGCCTGTCGCTGGCGCCGCTGTCGCTGACCATGTTCGGGGTCGCGCTGCTGGCCGGCCGCCGGGCCGGGAAGCGCCGCCCGGCGGTCATCATCCGGACCGGCTTCCTGCTGCTCAGCCTCGGTACGGCGGCGCTCATCCCGCTGGTGCCGCGAGCCGGCTTCGGCTGGCAGCTGCTGATCCCGCTGGCGGTCGCCGGCGCCGGGCTCGGCCTGCTGGTGTCGCAGCTCAACAACTACACACTGTCGCCCATCGAGGAGGAGCGGGTCAGCGAGGCGGCCGCGGTCAACTCGGCGGGCGGGTCGTTCGGCCTGTCGTTCGGGCTCGCCTTCGCCGGCGCGATCATGCTGGCCACGCTCAGCCTGTCGTTCACCACGCTGGCCGACCGCAGCACGGTGCTCGATCCGGGCGAGAAGCAGGAGGTCGCGCACGCCCTGGAGCACAACGCCGAGGTGATGACGAACGAGCACCTGGACACCCTGCTGGCGAGCAAGCCGCCAGAGGTGCACGACGAGATCATCCGGATCAACACCGAGGCCCGGCCGATCGCGCTCCAGGCGGCGCTGATCATCCCGCTGCTGGCCGCGCTGCTCGGGCTGCTCAACTCCTTCCGGATGACCCGCCTGCCCGACCCGCGGCCGACCAGCGACGACAGCAACCTGCTCGGCTGACGCCGGAGGTGGTCGCAGGGGTGCCTGGGCGCCACGCCCGCCTGCGGTTGGCGCATGATCATGTGCGATTCGTCACCCGCCCAACACAATGAGCTGCCATCATGCCCGCATGCGTTCAACGGTGGCGGCAGTGCACGAGCTCGTGACCAGGCTGGAGCCGGTCGACAACCTGGAGGGTGAACATCGCGGGCACGTGCTCGGGTGGCTGCGCCGCACCGACGACGTCTACCGGCGGGTGAAGCCGGCCGAGCCGGTGAAACACCTGGTGTCCTACGTGGTGCCGGTCGATCCGGCGGACGGCAGCGTCCTGCTCGTGGAGCACCGCAACGCCGGGCTGTGGCTGCCGCCCGGCGGGCATGTCGAGGTGGACGAGGAGCCGTACGACACGGCGGTCCGCGAACTCGAGGAGGAGCTCGAGGTGGTGGCGAAACCGTGGGCCGAGCCGCTCTTCCTGACCGTCACCGAGACGGTCGGCCTGGACTCCGGCCACATCGACGTGAGCCTGTGGTATGTCGCCGAGCTGCACCGCGGCCATGAGCTGCGCCCGGACGCCGGCGAGTTCCACCAGGCCCGATGGTGGACCCCGGTGGAGATCGCCGCGGCCGACCCGGCCCACTTCGACCCGCATCTGGGCCGCTTCCTGAGCAAACTGCCTACCTCAGTACGCGGTAGGTGAGATGGGTGACGCCGGTCCCCTCGATCACGTCGGGATCGGCGAGCCGGATCGGCCCCACCTCCTGCTCGCGGAAGAAGCTGACACCCGTGCCGAGCAGCACCGGCACCAGCGACACGACGAGCTCGTCGAGCAGGCCGGCGTCCAGGTACTGCTGGGTGAGCGCCGGGGTGGAGACCGAGACGGTCCGTTCCCCGGCCGTGTCCTGTGCGGCTTCCAGGGCGGTGATGGCGTCGGTGTAGAAGCTGGTCTCGGAGTCCGTCCGGGGCCAGCCGCCGGGCACCGTGTGGCTGACCACGAAGACCGGGCAGCCGGCCGGGTGCCGCCCGCCCCAGCCGTCGGTGCGGTCGAAGAGCCGCCGCCCGCAGATCAGCGCGCCGGCGCCGGTCAGGGCGGGGCGCAGGAAGCCGGCGCTCGCCTGGGAGACGTGGAAGATCCAGCGTGGGTCGGCGCTCGGCACCTCGACGTCGCCGTTCTGGTACCAGCCGAACAGCTCACCGACGCCGTCGTTCTCATCCGCGACGAACCCGTCCAGAGACATGGACAGGGCAGCGACGACCTTGCCCATGGCAGGCCTCCTTCTGCGCATCCCTTATCGCAGGTTTCTCCCCCGCCGGTGGTTCACGCAAGCCGTTCACGCGGCGATTCACTAACGAACGCGGAGACGGAGGGAGTCGAACCCCCACGAGGCGTCAAACCTCCAACCGCTTTCGAGGCGGCGGCCGGCACCCATCGGCTGGCGTCTCCATCGAACAGTCGGGTCGGCGGGATTCGAACCCGCGACATCTCGCTCCCAAAGCGAGCGCGCTGACCAAGCTGCGCCACGACCCGGTGGTACTTCCGCGGAGGGCGAGAGATTCGAACTCTCGACAGGGGTTGTCACCCCTGTTACGGATTAGCAATCCGCCGCCTTGGGCCGCTCGGCCAGCCCTCCATGGTGGACCAGTCACGGTCCCCTGCGTACCCGGAGAGGGATTCGAACCCCCATCCTCCGCGCTCTGAACGCGGCGCCTCTGCCAGTTGGGCTACCCGGGCCTGGTGCCGCACGTGCCCCGGCGCGATTCGAACGCGCACCGGCCACGAGGGCGGGTGTGTCCCCGGAGAGATTCGAACTCCCGACACCCGGATCCGTAATCCGGTGCTCTCTCCGCTGAGCTACGGGGACCGGTCATCCGCTGTGGAATTGTCGAGGGAAATGAAAAGGCCGCCCGGTTCCGATGATCGGAAGGGCGGCGCGAAGATCGCTAGCAGGCTGCTAGCCGCGCCACCGCCCCAGCGGTCGGCTCAGGAGGAGCATCTGCTCGGCGGACATCGCTTCCCCTCCTCTTCCTGATCTGACTCGCTCGGTCGGCGCTGAAACCAAGGTAGGCAATGGCGCGGGGACCCGTCCAACGAATTAATCGAGGAAACTGGACGGTATGGGTTACCGGATCCTGGCCGAGGTCACGATGGTCGTGCACTTCCTGTTCATCGCGTTCGTGGTGTTCGGCGGTTTCCTGGCGTGGCGGTGGCCGAAGGTGGTCTGGTTGCACCTGCTGGCGGCCCTGTGGGGCCTGTGCATCGTGCTGTTCGGGCTGAACTGCCCGCTCACCTACGTGGAGGACCGGGCCCGGGAGCGGGCCGGCGAGGCGGGGCTGAGCCGCGGGTTCATCGACACGTACCTGACCGGGGTGATCTATCCGGAGCGCTACCTCGATGAGGTGCGGTTGCTGATCGCGGCCGTGGTGATCTTCTCCTACGCGGTCGCCGTGCGGCGCCGGCGGGTCAGACGGGGATGATCGTCTCGACGGTCCGGCGGATCTGATCCGGGGTGGGGGCGGCGCCGGTGCGGTCGGCGAAGAGCAGGTGAGCGGTCCCGATCAGCACGGCGCCGAGGGTCGCGGTGTCGGCGCCGGCCGCGACCCGGCCGCGGGCCCGCTCGTCCTCCAGGTAGTCGCCGATCATCACGGCCGCGTCGGTGAGCACCGGGACGCCGGCCGGCCAGGTCTCGCGAAGCCGGGCGCGCAGCCCGTCGCGGAAGGTGACCAGCGCGACGATGGCGACCGCGACCGATCCGAAGAGCGACGTCAGGGCGGCGGCCACGTTGCCGGTGACGGTCCCGGTGCCGACGGCCTCGCGCAACCGCAGGGTCTCGGTGTCCATGCGGTTGGCGCGATCCAGCACGTACTCCGCCAGGAAGGCGTCGAAGTCGGCGAAGTGGCGGTGCAGCACGCCCTTGGCACAGCCGGCCCCGAGGGTGACGGCACGGCTGGTCAGCGCCTCGGGGCCGGATCGCAGCAGGATCCGGTCGGCGGCGTCGAAGAGTTGTTCCCGCACGTCGCGCAGGGCCACACCGGTCGGCACCAGGCAAACCTAGTCGAGTGGGCAAGCGCCCATTAAAGTGGGCGCATGCCCACTAAAAAGGAGATCGCCGAGTCGTTCGGGCTGGACGCCGACCGGTACGACCGCGCCCGTCCCCGCTATCCGAAGGCCATGATCGAGAGGATCGCCGAGTCCGGCCGCGACCTGCTCGACGTCGGCATCGGCACCGGGATCGCGGCCCGCCAGTTCCGCGACGCGGGCTGCCACGTGCTAGGCGTCGAGCCCGACCCCCGGATGGCCGGGGCGGCACGCCGGCACGGCTTCGGAGTCGAGGAGGCCCGTTTCGAGGACTGGGAGCCCGGCGGCCGTACCTTCGACGTGGTCGCCGCCGCCCAGGCCTGGCACTGGGTGGACCCGGCCGCCGGCGCGGTGAAGGCCGCCGGGATCCTGCGCCCCGGCGGCCGGATCGCGCTGTTCTGGAACACCTGGCAGCCCGGCCCCGAGCTGGCCGCCGCGTTCGGCGACGTCTACCGGAGGGTCGCCCCGAGCCTGCCGTTCAACCCGTGGGCGATGGCCGACCCGTACGCGACCGTGGGCGACAGGACCGCCGACGGCCTGACCGGGAACCGGACCTTCACCGAGCCCGAGCAGTGGCGGTACGAATGGGGGCACGAATACACCCGCGCCGACTGGCTCGACCTGGTGCCCACCGCCGGCGGCCACCAGCTGCTGCCACCGGCCGAGCTGGCGGCCCTGCTCGACGGGCTGCGCGAGGCGACCCCGGAACGGTTCACCATGCCGTACACGACGGTGGTGGTCACGGCAACGGCAGCGTAGGCCCGGAGCTGCCGGCCGGGTACTCGCGCAGCGGCACCTTCCCGGCCCGCCACGCCTCGGCGACCGGCTCGACGATGCGCCAGCACCGCTCGGCGGTGTCGGCCCGCACCGACAGGGTCGGGTCGTCCTCGAAGACGCCGCGCAGCACCTCCCCGTACGGTGGAAGGTCGCCCTCGCCGAACTCGGCCGCCAGGGTGACCGGATCGAGCAGGAACGGGTCGCCCGGCCCGTTGATGTTGATGTCGACGGCCAGCCGGTCCGGCCCGAACCCGATGCGCAGCCGGTCCGGCTGGTCGCATCCGCGCAGCCCGTCCGGCACCCGGGGCGGCTTCTTGAAGGTGATCACCGCTTCCTTGCGCCGGCTCCCGAGCGCCTTGCCCGAACGCAGCCGGAACGGCACCCCGGCCCACCGCCAGGTGTCCACCGCGACGATCAGCTCGGCGAGGGTCTCGGTGCCGCGGTCCGGGTCGACGCCGGGCTCGTCGGCATAGGACGGGAACTCGCGCCCGCCCAGCTCACCGGCTGTGTAGCGGGCGCGCAGGCTGCACTCGGCCGGATCGTCGCTCCACGGCCGGGTGGCGCGCAGCACGTCGGACTTGCGGTCCCGGAACTCGGCCGCTTCCAGGGTGAACGGCGCCTCCATGGTGAGCAGGCCGAGGATCTGGAGCAGGTGACTCTGGATCATGTCGGCCAGCGCGCCGGCGTGGTCGTAGTAGCCGGCCCGGTTCTCCAGGGCCAGGTCCTCGTCGAGGACGATCTCCACCGACTCCACGTGGGTGTTGTCGAGCAGCGGTTCGAAGATCCGGTTGGCGAACCGCAGGCCCAGGATGCTGAGCACCGTGGACTTGCCGAGGAAGTGGTCGACCCGGTGCACCCGCTCCTCCGGGACCAGCCGGGTGAGCAGGGCGTTCAGCTCGGCGGCCGCGGCGCTGCCGGTGCCGAACGGCTTCTCCAGCACGAGCCGGGTGCCCTCCGGCAGATCCACGTCGAGCAGCGCCCGGCAGGCCTTGGCGGTCACCGCGGGCGGCAGCGCGAAGAAGATCGCCACCGAGCCGCGGGCCTCCCCGAGCAGTCGCCGCAGGTCGTCGGCGTGCGTGACGTCGGTCCGCAGATAGCGGGTGCGATCGGCGGTCTCCGCGACCACCGGACCGTCGCCGAACGAGTCGTGGACCCGGGCGCGCCACCGCGCGTCGTCCCAGTCGTCGACGGCGGCGCCGATCAGGGTGAGGCCGGGCACCTGCCCGGCGGTGAGCAGCGCGCCGAGCCCGGGCAGCAGCAGCCGGCCGGTCAGGTCACCGGTCGCGCCCAGGATGATCAGGGTCTGATCCGTCATGGGCGGTGGATACCCCCGGACACCGGCCGGTACTCGGCCGTGCGCTCGTGTCATCCCCCGGCCGCGGGTCGTTTCCTGAAGGTGATCACCACAACCGCCCCGATCGAGCGCGACCGTACCCACTATCTGTACCTGGCGGTCATCGTGGCCGTCCTGCTCGGCGTCGCCGTCGGCCTGCTCGCCCCGGAGACGGCGGTCGGGCTGAAGCCGATCGGCACCGGGTTCGTCGACCTGATCCGGATGATGATCGCGCCGGTCATCCTCTGCACGATCGTCCTCGGGGTCGGTTCGATCCGGCAGGCGGCCCGGGTCGGCAGGGTCGGCGGCCTGGCCCTCGCCTACTTCCTCACCATGTCGACGGTGGCGCTGGCGATCGGCCTGGTGGTCGGCAACCTGATCCACCCGGGCTCCGGGATGAGCCTGGACGAGACGGTCGCCGCGGCCGGGCAGAAGGCGGTCGGTGCGGACAGCGCCGAGAGCACCGCCGACTTCCTGCTCGGGATCATCCCGGACAGCCTGCTCTCCCCGCTGGCCACCGGCAACGTGCTCCAGACCCTGTTGGTGGCGCTGCTGGCCGGGTTCGCCCTCCAGTCGCTGGGTGAGCGGTCCGAGCCGGTGCTGCGCGCCGTCGGGCTGTTCCAGCGGCTGGTCTTCCGGATCCTGGCGATGCTGATGTGGCTGGCCCCGTTCGGCGCGTTCGGCGCGATCGCGGCGGTGGTCGGCGCCACCGGTGTGGACGCGCTGATCAGCCTGGCGCAGATCATGCTGGGCTTCTACGTCACGTGCGCGATCTTCGTCTTCGGGGTGCTCGGCTCGGTCCTCTGGCTGGTCGCCCGGATCAACATCTTCCGCCTGCTGCGCTACCTGGGCCGGGAGTTCCTGCTGATCGTGTCGACGTCGTCGTCGGAGTCGGCGCTGCCGCGGCTGATCGCCAAGATGGAGCACGTGGGGGTGAGCCGGCCGGTGGTGGGCATCGCGGTGCCGGCCGGATATTCCTTCAATCTGGACGGTACGGCCATCTACCTGACGATGGCGTCGCTGTTCGTGGCGCAGGCGATGGGTGACCCGCTGTCGGTGCCCGAGCAGGTCTCGTTGCTCGTCTTCATGATCATCGCGTCGAAGGGCGCGGCCGGGGTGACCGGGGCGGGCCTGGCCACGCTGGCCGGCGGTCTCCAGAGCCACCGTCCCGACCTGGTCGACGGGGTCGGCCTGATCGTCGGCATCGACCGGTTCATGTCCGAGGCGCGGGCGCTGACCAACTTCGCCGGCAACGCGGTCGCCACCGTGCTGATCGGCGTCTGGACCAGGGAGTTCGACCGCGACCGCGCGCATGCGGTCCTCTCCGGCAACGACCCGTTCGACGAGGAGGGGATGCTGGACGGTGAGCGCACCGCCGTCCGGGTGACAGCGTGACAGTGCCGCGTGCCAGGGCCGTGTCAGCGGCGTGTGCGGGCCGTGCCAGCGGGGACCGGCAACCTTCTCGGCATGACCGAAGATCTGGTGGTGCGCGCCGAGGGGCTGCGCAAGCGATTCGGGAGCACGCAGGCGCTCGACGGGGTCGACCTGTCGATGCGCCGCGGCACCGTGCTGGGAGTGCTCGGGCCCAACGGCGCCGGCAAGACGACCGCGGTACGGGTGCTCGCCACCCTGCTCCGCCCGGACGAGGGCAGCGCCTTCGTGGCCGGGATCGACGTGCTCAAGAATCCGCGGCAGGTGCGCCGCAAAATCGGCCTGACCGGCCAGTACGCCTCCGTCGACGAGGACCTCACGGGCGTACAGAATCTGGTGTTGATCGGGCGTCTCCTCGATCTGAGCGGGAGGGACGCGCGGCGCCGGGCCGACGAACTGCTGGAGTGGTTCGATCTCAGCGAGGCCGCGCGCCGGCCGGCGAAGACCTACTCGGGCGGTATGCGCCGTCGCCTGGACCTGGCGGCGAGCCTGGTCGGGCAGCCTGAGGTGATCTTCCTGGACGAGCCGACGACCGGCCTCGACCCGGCCAAGCGCGAGGACATGTGGGGTGTGGTCCGCAACCAGGTCGCCAGCGGCGCGAGTGTGCTGCTCACCACCCAGTACCTGGAGGAGGCGGACGCGCTCGCCGACGAGATCGTGGTGGTGAACCACGGCAAGGTGATCGCCCACGACACCCCGGACGGCCTGAAGCGCAAGGTCGGCGGCCAGACGCTGCGGGTACGCCCGGCCGACCCGGCCCGGCTGCCGGACGTGCTGCGGCTGCTCGACCTGGTGGCCGCACCGGGCACCGCGGCGAGTATCGACGAGGCCGCCGGTTCCCGTCCCGGCGCGGCGTCCGTGCCGGTGAGCAGTGACGAGGCACTGGACAAGCTGATCCCGGCGCTGCGTGCCGATCGCGTCGAGGTGACCGAGCTGGCGCTGCATCTGCCCAGCCTGGACGAGGTGTTCCACGCTCTGACCGGGCGTGTCCGGACGGAGGAACTGGTATGACCGCGATCGCCATGCACAGCGCGGCCCTGGCCAAGCGCAGCCTGATCAAGACGATGCGGACACCGGAGGCGCTGATCGACGTCACGATCCAGCCGGTGATCTTCCTGCTGCTGTTCACCTATCTGTTCGGTGGCGCCATCGCGGACGGCGACCGGCACGCGTACCTCCAGTTCCTGTTACCCGGCATGCTGGCGCAGTCGCTGGCCATGGGCGGGGTGGCGCTCGGCCAGAACCTGAACGCGGACATCGAGAAGGGCGTCTTCGACCGGTTCCGGTCGCTGCCGATCTCCCGGGCCGCGCCGCTGATCGGTGCGGTGTCCGCCGACGTGGTCCGCTACCTGTCGGTGTGTGTGAGCCTGCTGCTCTTCGGCACCATCATGGGGTTCCGGGTGGAGACCGGCTTCCTGCCGGCGCTCGGCGCGGTGGCGCTGTCGATCGGCTTCGGGCTCTGCTTCTGCTGGATCTCGGTGTGGGTCGGCATGATGGTCCGGACCTCGGGCGCGGTGCAGGGCATCATGTTCCTGCTGGTGCTGCCGCTGACGTTCGGTTCCAACGTGTTCGTGGCGACCGACACGCTGCCCGGCTGGTTGCAGGCGTTCGTGTCGGTCAACCCGATCACGCCGCTGGTCGAGGCGATCCGGGGGCTGCTCGTCGGCGGGCCGGTCGCCGGGCCGCTGGCCACCACACTGCTGTGGATGGGCGGGCTGTTGGTGGTGTTCGTGCCGCTGGCGCTGCGCGCCTACAACCGCCGGGCCTGAGGAGAAGGGCCGAGTGAACGCCGCGCGGGGTCGACCAGACTCCGCGCGGCTTCCGCGTCCAGGGTCCAGCCGATGGCGTACGCCTCCCCGAACCCGTCGTCCCCCAGCGCCGCCCGGGCCTCCGTGGCCACCTTCGCCACGTTGAGCTCGGTGTGGTCGTGGGCGCCCCGCAGCCGGGCCGACGCGCCCAGCAGCACCGCCGCGTCCCGGTGCCGTCCGCGCAGCCCGGCCAGCCCGGCGGCGGCGACCGCCACCAGCGCGAGGATCGGCATGTCCCGGGTCTCCAGGGCGGCCGGGTACGCGACCAGCAGCGCCTTCTCCGCCGTACCCGGGTCCCCACGGTGCAGCGCCACCCACGCCCGGATCGCGCCGACGATGGCGGTGCCGTGGTCGCCGCCCATCATCGGCATCTCGTCGGCGTCCACCCCCAGCGCGTCGGCGGCCCGGTTGATCAGCTCCTCACCGCGGTCCAGCTCGCCCTGCCAGACCAGCATCCCGGCCTCCAGCGCGTCGACCAGCAGCTGGATCTCCCGCGACCCGGACCGGTCGGCCCGGTCCCGGGCCGACACCAGGGCGGTCGTCGCCTCGTCCGGGTCGCCGCGGCGCATGTGCAGGTCGGCCCAGCGCAGGTCGATGAAGATCTCGTCGTTGACGTCCAGTGAACCGAACTCGGCCGCGAACGCCCGGGCCGCCCGCAGATCGGTGAGCGCCCCGTCCAGATCGCCGTCGTACTGCCGGATCAGGGCGCGCAGCGGCAGCACCGACGCCTGCCCCCACCGATCGCCGATCGCCCGGAACGCGTCGAGGGCCGCGCCGGCGTTCTCCGACATCCCGCGCATGTCGCCGTCGTTCTCGGCGATCTGGGCCCGGTACATGTGGGCCAGCGCCGCCTTCCACCGGTCCGGCCCGGCGAGCAGCTGCTCGATCCGGTGGTCCGCGAGTTCCTTCTCGCCGGCGAAGTAGAGCGTGATGGTCGCGATGACCCCGGCCGGGCCGGGCAGCTCCGGATGCCCGGCGATCCGCTGGGCGAGAGCCCGCAGACGCTCCTGACGGCGCGCGGCGGTCTCCCCGACCAGCGACGGCTCAGGGCCACCCCGGTTGAGGGCCAGCACCGCCTCCGCGCAGTCGGCCAGCACCGGGACGGTGTCGCCGGGCACGGCGAGCGCCTCGGCCAGCCAGTACGCGGCGTCGGCGTGCCGGCCCAGCATGTGCCAGTACCAGCACAGGTCCAGCGCGAGCCCGAGCGCCGCCGGGGCGTCCCCGATGTCACAGAGGTGGCGCAGGGCGGCGAGGGCGTTGTCGTACTCGGCGCGCAGCACCCGGATCGCGGCCATCTGCCCGGCGGTCCGCAGCAGCGGGTCGTGGTGGGCGACCAGCCCGGCCAGGTGCGCGGCCGCCCGGGCCCGGACCTCGCCGAGGACACCCTGCTCGGCGAGACGTTCCAGGCCGTACTCGCGGATCGTCTCCAGCATCCGGTAGCGGCCGCCCGGCGCCAGCTGGAGCAGCGACCGGTCGACCAGGGAGGCCAGCAGATCGGCGGTGGCGGCGCCGGACCCGCTGACCGCGGCGGCCGAGGCCACCGTGACCCCGCCGGGCAGCACCGCGACGTGCTCGGCCATGGCACGTTCGGCGTCGTCGAGCAGATCCCAGCTCCAGGCGATCACCGCGCGTAGCGTGCGGTGCCGCGGCTGGGCGGTACGGCTACCGGTGGTGAGCAGCCGGAACCGGTCGGAGAGCCCGTCCGCCAGCTCGGCCAGCCCGAGAGTACGCAGCCGGGCCGCGGCCAGTTCGAGGGCGAGCGGCAGCCCGTCCAGCCCGCGCACGATCCGGACGATGTCACCCACCGTGCCGTCGCCGACCGTGAACCCGGGCCGCACCGCACCGGCCCGCTCCGCGAACAGCCGCACCGCCGGGGCCCCGGCCGCCTCCACCGCGCGGGCGCCCGGCTCGGGCAGGCCGAGCGGCCCCAACGGCACCAGCGACTCGCCGTCCACCGCGAGCGGCTCCCGGCTGGTCGCCAGCACCCGCAGCCGCGGGCTGCACACCAGCAGCCGCGACAGCAGATGCGCGACCGCGTCGACCAGGTGCTCACAGTTGTCGACGAGCAGCAGGATCTCCCGCCCGCTGAGCCGCTCGGCGAGCACGTCCAGGTCGTCGCGGTCGTCCGGGCGGACCCGGTTGGCGGTCTCGAACAGCGCCGAGCCGCGCAGCCCCGCCGCCGCCACCACGGCCGCGCCGACCTTCGCCGGCTCGGTCACCGACGCCAGATCCACCAGCCAGGTCCCGTCCCGGTAGTGGTCGCCGTACCGCCGGGCCGCCTCCAGCGCCAGCCGGGTCTTGCCCGCGCCACCCGGCCCGAGCACGGTGACCAGCCGCCCGCGCGTCAGCAGCGCATCGATCCGGGCCAGGTCGTCCTCCCGCCCGATGAAGCTGGTCAGCGGCGCGGGCAGATTGCCACTCGCCGCATTCGCCGCACTCGCCCTCGATGGTGGCCCGGCCTCACCCCGCGGATCACTCGCCCTTCGCGGTGGTCCGGCTTCACTTCGCGGGGGTACGACCGGAGCACCGCGCAACAACCGCAGATGCCGCTCCCGCAGCGCCGCCCCCGGATCGGCCCCGAGCTGGTCGGCGAGCCGTTCCCGGATCCTCTCGTAGACGGCGAGCGCCTCACCCTGCCGCCCCTGACCGGCGAGCGCGTCGATGAGCAGCCCGGCCAGCCGTTCGTTGAGCGGATGCTCGGCCAGCAGCCCGGTCAGCCGGTCCGCGGCCCGGTCCAGCTCACCCAGCGCCACCTCGGCCTCGGCCAGGTCGGCGCCCGCCTCGACGATCACCCGCCCGAGCCGGACGGCCTGGGCCGGCGCCACCTCGCCCAACTCCGCCGCGACCGGCCCGCGCACCAGCGCGACCGCCTCCCGCAGCAGGTCGGCCGCCGTCTGCGGCTGGTCCCCGCGCAGCCGCTCCCGCCCGTCCGCCACCAGCCGCTCGAACCGGGCGGCATCCACGTCCTCGGGCTCGACCGCCAGCCGGTAGCCGCCCTCGGCCTGGGTGACGGTGTCCCCGCCGCCGAGCAGCCGCCGCAGCCGGGAGATCAGCGATTGCAGGGCGTTGGCCGGATCCCCGGGCTGCTCCTCGGGCCACACCGCACCGGCGAGCGCCCCGGCCGGAACCGGGCGCCCACCGGCCACCGCGAGCCGCACGAGCAGCCCCCGCAGCCGGGCGCCGGGCACCGTCACATCGACGTCCCCCCGGCACACCCGAAGCTCCCCGAGCAGCCCGACCCGAAGCCGGTCCCCGTTCCCACTCACGCCCCGATCCTCCCCCGGCTACGCCACCACCCCAAAATTCAGCGGATCAGCCGGTAGTTAGGGATCGACGGCTGCCGTTCGGCGGGTGCCTGCCGGATGTCCTGAACGACGGCCCCGTCCGGGATGATCGTGCGGGAGACACCGATTCCGTGCAGGCAGTGGTCGCACCAGAAATGCGCATAGCCGACGTCGGACTCCGAATTCCCGGTGAACACCAGCCGCAGACGGTTGCTCCCGCAGTGTGGACAGGGGGTCTCGAACGGCTCGTGAACGGTGTCATAGGCGAGGCTGTAGGCATCGAGCCATCGGTCGTACGTCGTCATCGTCATCGCTTCCGCGGTTCCGGCCGAATCGGCTGATTGTCCCACCAGAGATCTTCGTACGCGTACGCCCGGTCCTCGAAGGCGTCGAACTCGGCCCGGTCCCGGGGATACGGCTTGCCGGACGCGAGCTCGTCATGGTGGAACTTCTCGTGCATCAGCGTGCGGGCCAGGTCCTCCTCGCTGCGGAACCCGGAGACGTACAGCACGATCGAACCGTCCGGACGGGTCTCGCCGCAGTTGCCCCGGAATTTCGTGTCGGCCAGCGAGATCCGCAGACCCGAGAGGTCGATGCCGTACTTCTCCGCGATCGACCGAACCGTGGCCATCCGGTAGAGCTGTACCGCTCCGGCGCCCTTCTTCTTGACCCGTTGGAGGGCGCCGGCCTCGTCCTCGGCCTTCCGGATCCGGGCCAGGAGGTCTTTGAGGTCCTCGACGTGCCGTTCGATGCGCCGGACCGCGGCGGCCAGGTCGTCCAGGCTGCGCAGCAGGCTCCGCACCCAGCGGGCGATCTTCGCCGTCCAGGAGGCCACCAGCGTGCCGACCTGCTCCACAACGAGCGGCGTCGCCGCCCCGAACGTGACGGCCTCCTCTGCGGCGTAGACCACGAGCCGCGAGACCAGCGTCGCGATCGCGTCGCGGACGAGTTCCCGGACCGCTGCGACGAGAAGCCCCGCCACCTCGGTGACCACGGCCATCGTCTCCGCCGCGACGGCCAGCGCGCCGATGGCCGCGCACTGCTGCCCGGACCGTTCGCGGTACGCGTCTCCGGCCGCGCCGTTCCACTCGGACACGTCGAACCGGACCGCCCGGTCGATCTCCTCGGCCTGCCGGGACAGCCCCGCGGAAACGTTGCGCCAGGTCTGAGCGTGGGCCCGGATCTGCCCGGGGTCGCCGGCGAGTTGGTCCAGCGTCTCGCAGAGCGGCTCCACGTGCTCGATCATCCAGGCGACGCCGTACTGCGACAGCACCCCGAGAGGGTCACTGACCAGGGCGAGAGCGTCCAGGGATGCCCCCGCGACACCGAGAGAGCCGTCGATCCAGTCGCCGCGTTCCACCCCCTGACGGAGGAGCCGGATGTCCTCGGCGATCCAGACACCCGCCCAGGGATCCTTCGGTACGTCGACCGGCGGTGCCACATAGGCGTTCCCCATCAGCGCCCGCCGGCGTCGCGGACCACGGTGGCGGCCGCCTCATCGCTCAGCTCGTAGGCTTCCGCCACGGCGCGTACGGCGCCGACGGTGTCGCGTACCGACGTGACCGCTACGCCGATCGCCTGGATCAGGGGTTCCCGGAATTCGTTCAGCAGCTCCGGGACGATCGCACAGATCCGCCCATAGGATTCCGGGCCGGGCTGTGTGGTTGTGGCCGCCCGCCCGATCTCGTCAAGTTCGTCGGCTATGTCACGCAGGTGCGCGGAGTGCCGGAGCAGCTCGTCCGGAGTGACCGATAACGACGGTCCAGGGCGATCTCCCATGGGAACGCACTATATGCGCTCCTGTCGATGACCCTGTTCCCGTCAGTTCTCGTCGGCGTAGGACTCGACCTTGGCGGTGTCGCCGGCGACGATCAGGACGGCGTTGTCCGGGATGACGGTTTCGGGGCGGGCGTACACGAAATCCTCGCCGGGCCGTTTGGTGCCGACCACCGTGACCCCCCACCTGGTGCGCAGGCCGAGGTCGGCGAGGGTGCGCCCGGCGGCGCCGCGCGGGGCGCGGACCTTGGCGATGGCGAAGCCGTCGTCGAACTCGATGTAGTCGAGCATGCGGCCGGTGATCAGGTGGCCGACCCGTTCGCCCATGTCCGCCTCGGGGAAGACGACGTGGTCGGCGCCGACCGAGGAGAGGATCTTGCCGTGTTTCACGCTGGCCGCCTTGGCCCAGATCTCCGGCACGCCGATCTCGGCGAGGGTGAGCACGGTGAGGATGCTGGTCTCCAGGTTGGTGCCGATGCCGACGACGGCCCGCCCGAACTCGTGTACGCCGAGCTGGCGCAGCGCGTCCTCGTCGGTGGCGTCGGCCTCGGCGACCTGGGTGAGCCGGTCCGCCCAGTCCTGGACGATGCGCGGGTCGCTGTCGATGCCGAGCACCTCGTAGCCCAGTTCCCGCAGCGTTTCCGCGACCGAGCCGCCGAACCGGCCGAGGCCGATCACCGCGACGTGGCCGCCCTTGGGCAGTTTCGCGTCAGCCAACGAGGGGTCTCTCCTCCGGGTAGCGGTAGAGCCGGCGGCGGGTGTTGAGGGCGATCGCGGTGCCGACCGCGATGGTGCCGACCCGGCCACAGAACATCAGGATGACCAGGAGGATCTGGCCGGAGGGCGGCAGGCCGGCGGTGATGCCGGTGCTGAGCCCGACCGTCGCGAACGCCGACGTGACCTCGAACAGCACGCGGTCGAACGGGATGTCGTCGGTGAGCGCGTCCAGCACGACCGTACCGGTGGCGACCAGCGCGACACCCATCAGGGCCACGGTGACGGCCTGCCGCTGGCTCTCCTCGGCGATGCGCCGTTTGCGGATGACCACGTCCGGCTCGCCGCGGATCTCCGCCCAGATCACGTACGCCAGCAGCAGGAACGTTGTGATCTTGATGCCGCCGGCGGTGCTCGCGCTGCCGCCGCCGATGAACATCAGGCCGTTGGTGACCGCGATCGTCTCGCTGTTCAGACTGCCCAGGTCGACGCTGTTGAACCCGCCGGACCGGGTCATCACGTCCTGGGTGAACGCGGCCAGCATCTTGCCCGATGTGCTCAACGGCCCGAGCGTGCCCGGATTGCGCCATTCGAAGGTCAGGAAGACCACGAACCCGACGATCGTGAAGATCAGGCTTCCGATCACCGTCAGCCAGGTGTGGGTCGACCAAACTCCGGGGGTACGCCACTCGCGCGCGAGTTCGAACAGGACCGGAAAGCCGATCGAACCCGCCAGGACGCCGAGCGCCAGAGTGATGCAGATCCACGGATCGGTCACGAACCCGACGAGACTGTCGGAGTAGAGGGCGAACCCGGCGTTGTTGAACGCCTGCACGGCATGGAACACGGCTTCCCACAGCGCACGGCCGAACGTGTAGTCGTACCCGAGCCAGAAACGCAGGGTGAGCACGACGGTGATGGCGCCCTCCGCGATGAGCATGACCATCGCCACCCGGCGCAGCAGACCGGCCAGGTTGGTGCCGGTGAGGCCGGCGCTCTCGGCCTGTGCGAGCAGGCGGCTGCGCAGCCCGAGCCGGCGCGACACCAGCAGGCTGAGCAGGGTGGCCAGGGTCATGATCCCGAAGCCTCCGACCTGCGACAGCACGGTCAGCAGCACGAGACCGAACGGGGACCAGTAGGTCGGGGTGTCGACGACCGACAGGCCGGTGACGCAGACCGCGGAGGCCGCGGTGAACAGTGCGGTGACGAATGGCGTGTGCCCGGGCCCGGAGTGCGCGGCCGGCAGCATCATCAGGCCGGTTCCGGCGATGATCAGGGCCAGGAACGCGAACGGCACGACACGGGCCGGGTGCCGCCAGGTTGATCGCACCAATGGTTCATATCACCCGACATGCCCCCGTGCTGGACGAGGGTTGCCCGCCCCCTCTTGATCGACTGGTCTCACTCCCCCGGGGCAGCCCGGGTTGTGGCCACGACGATACGATGCCAGGGCAACCCGCTCCGGCTCACATGAGCCCTGGGCCGGGAGTGCGACGGTTGACACGTTGCGGTGGGTAACCGGAATTCACAAACGCCGGTTATCCTCCTCCGCCGGGGAGGGCAACATGAAACTCGTACGGGGGATATTGGCCGGCAGTCTGCTGGCCGCGTTCGGAGCGGGCCTGGCAGCCTGCGGTCCGATCGGCGTCCCGGGGACACAGCTGGTCGAGCCCGAAGGCGGCGGACTGTCCGGTTTGAACGGACACGTCCAGTTGAACACTCTGCCGGGCGTTGCGCAGGGCGAGACCCGGGTCCGGTTCAGCCGTGAGCCACTGCCGGACGACCGGCCACTTCCGCCCGGCATCGTCCCGGTCGGCGACATGATCGACGTCACATTCGAGAGCGGCGACCTGACCAGGGCGCGGATCACCCTCGACTACGGCGACCTGCCCGCCGGGGTGCGGCCGGAGATGCTCAACGTCTTCGCCTGGTCGACCGAGCTGGGCGGCTGGCTCCCGCTGACCGCCACCGCCACCGATGCGGTCGAGCGCGCGGTCAGCGGCGACACGGTGCTGTTCGACGGTTTCGTGCTGGGCACCTGGCAGGTCACCTCGGACCCCACCGGCGACACCATCCGGACCGGCTCGGGCGCGGCGCTGCCGGTCAAGCCCGGCACCGTCGCGACCTTCTGGGGGTACGCGCGAGCCGGCGCCACCGCGTCGCTGGAGCAGACCCTCGAACACCTGACCGGAGCCCCGCAGGCATTCTCCTGTGAACCCAAGGCGACGAACGTCACGGTCCGTAACGTGTCGGTCCCGGCCGGCCGGGTCGACGCCTGTGTGGTCTCCGGCACCGGATCGCAGCAGATCAGGGTCCGCAACCGGTTCCCCTTCCCGATGGTGCTGGACCTGCCGGACGACGGCTCGGTCCGCCCGGCGCCGACGTCCGAGGCGGATTCCCTCGGCGGGGTGCGGGACACGATCCTGACGTACCTGGACGGCTCGGTCGCGGTGGGCGGCGGCCAGGTCGTCACCCTGGAGCTGACGCCCGGCCGCAAGGACCCGGTGACCCTGTCCGGGCGGCTGGACTGGTCGGTGATCGCCCTCGACTCCGGTCTGCGCCACCTGGACCTGCTGCTGCCCAACAGCCGGGCGCTGCGGGACAGCACCGCCGAGGCGCTGCTCCAGGCGCACCAGGAGTTCGGCGCGGCGGCCCGCGACGCGCTGGCCGAGGGGCAGGAGGGCGACCCGGCGGTCCGCTCGCTGCTCCAGGCGACCGGACTGTCCGGCGCCGGGCGCAGCGTCGCCGACGTGTTCCGGTTCAGCGCCTGCGTGCTGGAGCGCAGCCGCACCGTCGCCGGGTCGGACCAGGACGTGCTCGCCGCCCTGAAGACGGCCGGGCCGGCGATCACGCTGGTCACCGGCGACTGCCTGCGGGAGATCTACGACCGGTACCAACCGGCCGGCGCCCGCTCCTACATCGCCATCCTGGACACGCTGAAGGCGACCACGTCGATGGTCCGCAAGGCGGTGCCGAAGACGGACCGGAGGCCCGGCACCGGACTCGTCACCATCACGATCGACCCGAACTGAGACACCCCTTTCCGTTTCGCCCCGGACCTGCCCATACGGGCCGGGCCGGGGCGATTCGCATAGTTGTTGCAGAAATCCTGCAAACGGATATCTCTTCACATCCATCCAGGCCTATGTTTTTCTAGGGCCGGGAGCGCTCCCCTCATCCCCCGAGATCCGTCGATCGGGCGCCGACCGACGGATCGGTGAAATCTGAGAAGGAGCACCACAATGCATCGCCGAATTCATCGGTTCATACAGGGCGCCGTCCCCCTCGCCCTCGTCGGCGCGGTCCTGGCCGCACCCCAGCCGGCCTCGGCCGCGATCACCGACCTGGTCGGGTGGGGCACCCAGAACGGCGGCACCACCGGCGGCGGCAGCGCCGCCACCACCACCGTGACCAGCGCGTCCGCCCTCACCACGGCGGTCGGGTCGACGTCCGCCGCGGTCATCCGGGTCTCCGGGACCATCTCCTGTTCCGGCATGCTGCGGGTCCGGTCCAACAAGACGATCATCGGAAACTCCGGGGCCGCGATCGTCGGTTGCGGACTCAACATCAACGGCGACCGGAACGTGATCATTCGCAATCTGACGTTCCGGAACTGGAACGACGACGCGATCAACGTGCAGGAATCAGCCACCAACATCTGGGTGGACCACAATACTTTCAGCAATGGATACGACGGCGCCGTGGACATCAAACGCGGTTCCGATTTCATCACCGTCTCGTGGAACCGGGTGTTCTCCCACGACAAATCCATGCTGCTCGGGCACAGCGACAGCAACGCGAGCCAGGACGTCGGCCATCTGCGGGTGACCTACCACCACAACTGGTTCGACGCGTCGACCCAGCGGCATCCGCGGGTGCGTTTCGGCAACCCGGTGCACGTCTACAACAACTACTACAACAGCAATTCCGGGTACGGCGTAGCCTCCACCGAAGGCGCCGGCGTCCTGGTCGAGGCCAACTCGTTCGAAAACGTCGACGACCCCTTCCACCTGGGCGAAGGCTCCTCCGACGCCGGAACCCTGGTGGCCCGCAACAACCTGCTCGTCAACTCGGGCAGCGGCCAGACCGGCGGCTCGGTCGCGTCGATCCCCTACTCGTACACGCCCGACGCCCCCGCCAACGTGAAGTCCATCGTCACCGCCAACGCGGGCGCCGGCCGCATCAGCGTCTGACACTCCACACGCGACACCCGCGCCGCCACAGCCCGTGGCGGCGCGGGCCTACGCTGCGCCCACAGGGGGTACGGATGGCGGACGCCGAACTGATCGACCGGCTGATCGAGGAGGCGGCACACGCCTCGGACTGGCGCAGCGGCTCCGTCCGCCGAGGGCACCTTCCCCTGTTCAACTACTGGGGTCCCGTCATTTGCCTGACCTCGGCCGGCGATGTCGTCAGAAACGACGAAGAGGACGGCCCGTTGCGGCCGGCCGATCCAGCCGAACGCGCCTTCGCGCTCGCCCGGGCCGCCGAGCTCTATCCGGAACTCGTTCACCTGAGACCTCCGAGGCCACCGGTCGCGACCACCTGCGGCCGGTGCCACGGGCAGGGCCGGTTGGCGCTTTCGCAGGGATCGGTCGTGCCGTGGTCGAACCGATCCGGACCCCGAGGGTTCGTGTACTGCCCCGACTGCGACAGCCTCGGATGGACGGTCACCGGCCCGGTGTGACCTCAGGCCAGGGCAGGTTCTCCCACAGCTCCGGATGACGGGTGAGGTGCAACAGCCGCTCGGCGAGCCGCCGGTCGGCCGGAGTGTTCACCGCACCGCCCCACAGCGGGGTGCAGCTCAGGCCGTCAGCGGCGGCCACGACCAGGGTGAGGACACTCTCGGGCAGGCCGTCCGCGGCAAGCGCGGCGTCGATGCGCTCGGCGTCGGCGCGGGCCACCTCGGCGACCGCGGGCAACGTCATCAACTGGGTGATCAGGGCCAGCGACGCGCGCACCTCGTCGTCGGCCTCCGGAATCAGAACGGCCCGGATGTAGGCGCGGGTGAGCCGCCCGGGAGCCGTGTCGGCCGGATCCAGCTCGCCATCCATGGCAGCCTGAAAGCTGGCCAGCTCGGTGCGGACCAGCTCCATGATCAGCTCGTCCTTGCTGGCGAAGTGGTAGATCAGGCCGCCTTTCGAGACCCCGGCATAGCGGGCGATCTCGTCGAGGGAGGCGTGGATGCCGCGCGCCCCGATCGCCGCGGCCGCCGCCTTCAGCAGCGCCCGTCGGGTCTCCTCCGGTGACCGGCCCGCGGTTCGTCCCACGATCGCCACCGTACCCATCCGTCATCCTGCCGCGGCGGCTGGCCCACACCGCGACACACAGCCGCCGCGAATCAGCGGGAACCTCCGCCGGCGTGCGTCAGCCACGCGAACTGGGCGCGGACGGATCGGCAGGCGAGCCGGGAGCGGAGGGATCGGGCACACGAGCTAGGCGCGGACGGATCAGGTGCGTGGGGCCGGCGCGGACGGATCAGGTGCGTGGGATGGGTGCGGACGGATCAGGTGCGTGGGATGGGTGCGACGGGATCAGGCGCCAGGCCAGGACGGCGGCGGCCAGGGTGGACACCGCGGCCACCACCGAGGTGACCTGCATGCCGCCGATGAAGGCCTCCCGGGCGCCGTCGGCCACCGGGGAATCCGGGCCGAGCACGCGCAGCGCTGAGCCCAGCGAGTCGCGGACCTCCGCGGCATCGGAGGCGGACAGGCCGGCGGGGATCTCCACACGGGACCGGTAGACCAGCGAGGCGAGCGATCCCAGGACCGCGATGCCCAGGACGACGCCGAGTTCGATGGCGGCCTCGCTGATCGCGGACACCGATCCGGCCTTGCGCGGCGGCGCGGCCGAGACGATCGCGTCGCCGGTCAGCGTCATCGCCAGGCCGATGCCCAGGCCGATCGCGACAAGAGCGAGACCCAACCAGAGGTACGGTCCCCGGGCCGCCGCCGCGACCAGGGCAAGTCCGGCAGCGGCCAGCGTCAGGCCGAGTGCGATGGCCCGGCCCTGTCCGAGCCGTGCCGCGGAGACGCCGACGACACCGACCACGACGATCGACGCGATGGTCGCCGGCAGCTCGGCGAGACCGGCCTCCATCGGACTGTGCCCCTTGGCGAGCTGAAGGTACTGGGAGAAGAAGAACAGCAGCCCGGTCAACGCGAAGATCGCGATCATGTTGGCGGCGACCGCACCGGAGAAGGCCGGGTTGCGGAACAGGTCGACGTCGAGCATCGGCTGTTCGAGGCGCCGCTGCCGCCGGACGAACAGGACACCCGCGGTGACTCCGGCCAGCACGCAGCCCACGGTGACGGTGTCCGGGCCGTGCCCGGCAACGTGCTTGATCGCGTATACGAGGGGGACGATCGCGGCCATCGACAGCACCGCCGAGAGCACGTCGAAGCGGCCAGGCCCCGGGTCGCGGGACTCCGGCAACAGCAGCCACCCGGCGACCAGGATCAGAATCATCACCGGCACGTTGATCAGGAACACCGAGCCCCACCAGAGGTGCTCCAGCAGGAGCCCGCCGACCAGCGGGCCGATCGCCGAGCCGGCGCCGAACGCGGTGGACCAGATCGCGATGGCCCGGGCCCGCTCGGTGTCGTCCGGGAAGATGTTGCGGATCAGCGACAGCGTCGCCGGCATCAGCGTCGCCCCGGCCACGCCGAGCAGCAGCCGAGCCGCGATCAACTGTTCCGCGCTGGAGGCGAACGCGGCCAGCAGCGACACGAGGCCGAACCCGGCCGAGCCGAGCAGCAGCACCCGCTTGCGGCCGAACCGGTCGGCCAGGTTGCCCATCAGCACGAGCAGTCCGGCGAGTGCCAGCGAGTAGACGTCGCCGATCCAGAGAACCTGCTCGGCGGTGGGCGAGAGGTCGGCGGTGAGCGCGGGCACCGCGAGGGCCAGGACGGTGTTGTCGATCGACAGCAGCAGCACGGCGGCCGCCAGAACGGCCAGAGCCGCCCACCGCCGCCGCGCGCCCACCGCGTTCGTGGAGATGAGCATCCCGAAACTGTACCGACTAGTCGGTACAGTTTCACAGTCTCGATTCGGTCATATGTCTGCGGAGATGCCGTCAGCCGGTGGCGTCCCGGTAGCCGGCGAAGCGGGCACGGGCCGCCTCCAGGCGGGCCGCGAAGTCCGGGTCCGTGGCGATCCGCTGCTCCACGTCCGGTTCACGCAAGCGCCGTCCCATGGCGAAGAGCAGGCTGGCCAACTGCCAGGAGGCGGCGACCGGCAGCACGGCGAGCAGGCGCAGGCAGGTGTCCGGGGAAAGATCCTGGAGCGCCAGCCGCGCCGCCAGTTCAGCAGCGACCCTGTCGTAACGCTCGGACGGTTGCCCGCGGCCGGCGCAGAGGGCACTCAGCGCAAGGGCCGCGCCCTCGCCGGGGAGCCGCCATCCAGCGGTGAAGGCGTGCTCGATCAGCCGCAAGACCTCGGCGGACGGTAGCCGGCCGGCATCGACGGCTAGAGACCGGAGAAACAGATCGGTCGTCAGGCTCCCGAGGTCGCGCAACAGCTGTTCCACCCGGTCGATCGCTCTCAAGGCACGGTCGTAGGAGGACAGCAGCTCCTTCACCGGAACCAGTGCGCCGGAACTCATCGAAAGGCTCATCAGGGTGTGCGCCACCGATTCGGCGTCGCCCGGGCCGTGCTCGACGAGGATCACCAGCGCCTGGAGAGGAAGATGTCCCAGCGCCGCCTCCGCCGCGTGCCGGATCGCGTCGTCGGAGAAAGAGCTGCTCAGGTCCATCGACCGGAACGCCGTGGCCAATGGGAAGTAGTCGGTGCTCGACATGACCTCCGGGAAGTTCCAACTGCGCCCGAAGCTGAACGCCCAGCGTGGATCCACCCCGGTCCACCCGATCCCCCGCTCGTTGCGCAGCACCAGGTCACGGCGGCCGTCGGCGGCCCACTCCCGATTCACCTGCAAGAGCTCCAGCGCGTCGAGGAACATGCCGCCGGGCACGGCCGCCCGCCACTGGAGCGCCATGTCGCGGAGCCAGCCGGCCGGGTCCCGGGCGTGCCGGTAGAGATCGGTGGCCCGGACCGGTTGCCCGCAGGCCAGGGTGAGCAGCAGCAGGTTGAACGAGTACGTCGCCATCCAGTGGTCGGCCCGCTTGTCCACCGGCTGGTAGGCCCTCGGCGTCCACGCCGGGCGGATCACCGCCGTCCGCAGCCGGTCGATCAGCCACTCGCGCAGATCGTTTGGGCTCGACCGGGTCAGCAGGGCGGTGACGAACGGCAGGATCGTGGCGCGGGCGCTGAGCGGCGTGTAGCCGAGCAGGTTCTGGAGCAGTTCGTCGTCCTGGGACTGCTGACCCAGCCGGATCGAGCGAACCTTGGACAGGGCGGCCGCCTCCTGGACGGCGTGCACCACGAGCCTTGCCACCAGGTATTCGCCGAACGTCGCGTGCAGGAACTCGTACGTCTGCCGGGTTTGATCGTCTTGCAGGGCCTGCGCCCGCTGGATGAAGAAGAACCGGCCGACCATCTCCTGGCCCGCGGAGAGCCGGCTGCGGAAGTCGGCGGTCCGGCCGGAGGCCGAGCGCCGGAGGCCGAGCCCGGCCAGGTCGGCGTCGAGTTCCTCGGTGGTGACCCAGAGGCGGAGCCGGTGGAACATCGCGAACGCGACCACCGACAGCCGCAGCAGTTCCTCCTCGACGAGCCCCGGCAGTTCGTCGTCCGGGCGGCCGTCGTGGACCCGGCGCACCTCACGGGCGGCGAAGTCGTGCAGCAGCTGCTCGTAGAGCCGGCCGGTGTCGAAGTCGGTGGCGGACTGGAGGGCGTTGCCGGTCGCGTCGTAGATGGCCAGCATGAGCAGCAGCAACGGTTGGGTGGCCAGGTCCGGGAAACGCAGCACGACATCACGGGCGAGCGGACGGAGGCCGGTCCGGGTCCAGTAGGCGGCGTTGGCGTCGTTCCAGGTGGTGAGCCAGCGCTCCACCTGGGACTCGTCGAAGGGCTCCAGGCGGGCGGCGAGGCTCCCGGCGGGCAGGCGGGCCCGGTCGGCGACCGCGACCCGGCTGGTCACCACGACCGCGGCCGGACGGCCGAGCCGGGCCTCACGCTGCTGGAACGCGGCCACCCGGGTCAGATAGTCGGACTGGTGCAGGCCGGTGGCCTGCAACAGCTCGTCGAAGCCGTCGAGCAGGACGACCGGCATGGCGGCGTCGGCGTCGCGGGCCAGGTCCGCCCAGGCGACGGTCTCGCCGATGGCGCCGCGCAGCGCCTGTTCGATCTGGTCCTGGATCTCGGCTTCGGCGCGGACCTCGCGCAGCGTGACCCGGACGACCAGGTAGTCGGCGGCCGGCAGCCGGGCGGCCAGCACCTTGGTCAGTGTGGACTTCCCGGCGCCGGGCTGGCCGAGCAGCAGCATCGGGGCCTCGGCGGCCTGCGGGGTGGTCAGGTAGGTGGCCAGGAAGGTGCCGAAGTCGTCGCGGACCGGCGCGTCCGCCCACCAGTCCTCGTCGGCGGCGCGGGCGCCCGGGCCGGCGGCCTTCACCCGGAAGCGCGGGTCGAGGTAGGCGATCCCGAGGCTGGGCTTGGTCACCTCGCCGGTGTCGCCGCCGAGGACCGGGTCGTCGAGCACGGCCCGGTAGGTGAGCGCGAGGTCGGCGCGGTGCCGGGCCGGCGCCCGGTCGCTGGTGGCCTCGAGCAGGGCCGCCTCCAGGTGTTCCAGCCCTCGGGAGACCGCACGGGACTCGAACCGGGCCAGCCAGATCGCGAACTCCGGCACCTCCTGGGACAGCTGCCGCACGGTCGTCTCGTAGCGTTCGACGGCGAGTTCGGGCAGGCGTCCGGTGAGGACGGCGTGGACGGCGGTGCGGGTGCGGGAGTCGGCGGCGGCCCAGACCGCGAAACCGCTCAGGTACTCGGCCATGTGCCGGCCCCGGTCGGTGAACCAGGTGCCGAGGTGTTCCAGCAGCACGTCGTACGGCAGGTCGGGGCTGGGCGAGGGAATGCCGGCGTCGAGCAGGCGGGACTGCCAGGAGCCCTCGGTCCGGGCCGCCGAGACGAGCAGGAGCTGGTCCTCCTTGGCGAACCCCGGGGAGTCGAGGCCGGTGGTGGACAGGCAGTCGTCGAGGGCGGTGAAGAACGAGGTGACGACCAGGACGGCGTGGGCGGCGTGCAGGCGCTCGGTGCGGTTGTAGCGCGTCTGTCCCCGTACGATATCGGTGATCCTGTCGGTGACCAGCTGGCCGAGCCGGACCGCCTCGGTCTTGGCGTCGAAGAGGCTGACGGCCACCTCGCTGCCGCCGGCCGTCGCGACGCTGAGCACGCCGCCCAGCACGTTGTCGGCGACCTTCATGAACGGCCCGGAGCCGCCGAGCAGTTTGACGGCGTCGAGATAGGACAACGACTGCGGCACGGCCCCATCATAGGGACGGCGGTCCTACCATCGAGGGATGCGCGAGGTGCTGTGGACGCTCCGGCCGACTCCCCCTCCTCCGGAGCGGGTGCGGCGGGACTGGCTGCTGGTCGCGGTGCTGCTCCCGGCCGTGATCGTCGAGGGTGTCGTGCGCTCGTCTCCGCTGGGCGCGCTGATCGGGTTCGCCGTGGTGCCGCTGCTGCTGTGGCGCCGGCAGCGGCCGTTGCTGGTGCTGGCGATCGGCTTCGGGGTGTGCACGATCGAGCCGTTCCTGACCGGGTTCCCGAGTTTCCTGACGCTGGCCGCGGTTCTGTTGCTGCTGCCGTATGCGCTGTTCCGCTGGGGTTCCGGTCTGGAGATCGCGGCCGGTTCGCTGATCATCGCCGGGCGGCTGGCGATCGGCTACGGGTTCGCGCAGCTCACCGAGGCCGACGTGCTGGCCGGGCTGATCATCCTGTTCGGGATCGGGGCGCTCGGGCTGGCGATGCGGTTCCGGGCGCGGGCGCGGCTGCGGGAGCGGCAGCATCTGCGGATGCTGGAGCGGGAGCGGCTGGCCCGGGATCTGCACGACACGGTGGCGCATCACGTGTCGGCCATGGCGATCCGGGCGCAGGCCGGGCAGGCGACCGCGGAGCGTGACCCGGCGTCGGCCGTGGAGGCGTTGCGGCTGATCGAGTCGGAGGCGTCGAAGGCGCTGGCGTCGATGCGGTCGATGGTGCGGGTGCTGCGCGAGCCGGGCATCGGTGACGTGCGGGCGCTGGCCGGGCCGTCGACGGTGGGCCCGCCGGTGGAGGTGCGGTTGGACGGTGACGTCGACGATCTGTCCCCGGCGGTGGCGGCCACGCTGTTCCGGCTCACGCAGGAGTCGGTGACGAACGCGCGCCGGCATGCCCGCAACGCCACCCGGATCGAGGTCCGGGTGACGGCGGACGAGACGTCCGTGCGGCTCCAGGTGAGCGACGACGGCGAGCACGGTGGGCTTTCCTCGGGGTACGGGGTGAGCGGCATGGTCGAGCGCGCCGGGTTGCTCGGCGGGACGTGCCAGGCCGGGCCGAACCCGGATCGTGGCTGGTCGGTCAGCGCGACCCTGCCGAGAGTGGCGGCGTGAGCGTTCGGGTGGTCGTCGCGGATGATCAGGAGATCGTCCGGACCGGGCTGGCGATCATGCTGAACGCGCAGCCGGACATCGAGGTGGTCGGCGAGGCGGGGGACGGGCGGCAGGCGGTGGAGCTGGCCCGGCGGCTGCGGCCGGACGTGTGCCTGCTGGACATCCGGATGCCGGGCATCGACGGGATCGAGGCGACCCGTCTGCTGGCCGGCCCGGCGGTCGCGGATCCGCTCGCGGTCGTGGTGATCACGACGTTCGATCTGGACGAGTACGTCTACGCGGCGCTGCGCGCGGGCGCCCGCGGTTTCCTGCTGAAGGACGCCGGGACGGCGCTGCTGGGTCAGGCGGTGCGGGCCGCGGCGTCCGGGGACGCGCTGATCGCCCCGAACATCACCACCCGGCTACTGAAGGCGTTCGCCGGGACGGCTCCGGCGCCGGTGCCCCGGCAGCCGGTGGATCCGCTGACCGAGCGGGAGGAGCAGGTGCTGGCGCTGGTGGCGCGGGGGCGGACGAACGCGGAGGTGGCGGCCGAGCTGTTCATCACGCTGAGCACGGTGAAGACGCATGTCACGAGCCTGATGAACAAGCTGGGCGCCCGGAACCGTGTGGAGGTGGCGATCTGGGCGTTCGAGACACGGCGGATCGAACTTTAGTACGGCTTTCGGGGCGTACCGGGGACCGATGATTTCGCTTTCTCCCACGGCCACCATCGACGGGTATGAGGGCGATGGTGCAGGACCGGTACGGCGAGACGCTGCGGATGGCCGAGGTGGCGGCGCCGGTTCCGGCTGACGACGAGATTCTGGTACGGGTACGGGCCGCGTCCCTGAACGCACGGGACTGGCACATCATGCGCGGCGACCCGTACGTGGCCCGGCTGATGTCCCCGATCTTCGGCCTGCGCGGCCCGGCCGCCCCGATCCGGGGCAGCGATTTCGCGGGTGTGGTGACCGCGGTGGGCCGGTCGGTGACCCGGTTCGCGCCGGGCGACGAGGTGTTCGGCGATCTGCGTGACGGTGACGGGGCGTTCGCCGAGTTCGTGTGCGCCGCGCAGTCGGTGGTGGAGCGTAAGCCGGAGAATCTGAGCTTCGAGGAGGCGGCCGCGCTGCCGCTGGCCGGCGCGACGGCGTTGCAAGCGCTGCGCGATCTGGCGCCGGTGCGGCCCGGGCAGCGGGTGCTGGTGAACGGCGCCTCGGGTGGGGTGGGCACGTTCGCGGTGCAGTTGGCGCGGGCCTACGGCGGTGCGGTGACGGGGGTGTGCAGCGGCCGGAACACCGATCTGGTCCGGTCGCTGGGCGCCGAGGTGATCGACTACACGTCCGAGGATTTCACCCGCTCCGGCGGCCGGTACGACCTGGTGCTGGATCTGGCGGCGAGCCGTTCGCTGCGGGCGCTGCGCCGGGCGGTGGCTCCGGAGGGGACGCTGGTGCTGGGCGGGGGCGGCAATGCCCGTACCCGGCCTTTGGTGATCGGTCCGGTCGGGCTGTCGATCGCCGGGCAGACGGTGGGCCGGCTGGGACGGCAGCGGGTGGTGCAGTTGAACACGGCGGCGGCCGGCCCGGCGATGCTGGCCGCGCTGCGGGAGCTGGCCGAGGAGAAGACGATCGTGCCGGTGATCGACCGGGCGTACCCGTTCGAGCAGACCGCGGAGGCGCTCCGCTATCTGATGGTCGAGCACGCCCGGGCGAAGGTGGTCGTCACCTTCACCGATTGATCACCGGGTGGCGAGCAGGGTGGACAGTGTCTGCACATCCTTGACCCGCTCGGCGCGCTCGGCGGCCAACGGGGACACCAGCAGTGTGGTGACGCCGACGCCGGCCAGGGCGTCGAGGCGGCGGCGGATCTCGTCCGGCGGGCCGACCAGCGAGGTGGCGGCGACCAGATCCTCCGGGACGGCGGCGACCGCCTCGGCCCGGCGGCCGGACAGGTAGAGCTCCTGGATGCGGGTGGCGGCGTCGGCGTACCCGTACCGGCGGACCAGGTCGTTGGAGAAGTTGCGGCCGCGCGCGCCCATGCCGCCGAGGTAGAGGGCGAGCTGGGCGCGGTGCCGGTCCAGGCCCTGCTCGCGCAGCGCGAACGGCACCGGGACGCTGATGTCCAGCGGGCCCAGGGCCGGGTCGCGGCGGGACAGGCCGTCGGCCAGCGCGTCACCGAACACCCGTCCGGCGGCGCGCGGGTCGATCCACAGCGCCTGCCAGCCCTCGGCGATCTCGGCGGCCAGGGCCACGTTGCGCGGTCCCATGGCGGCCAGCAGGACCGGGATCCGCGGACGGACCGGGTGGTTGATCAGTTTGAGCGGCTTGGCGTACTCCCCCGGCAGTGGGATCCGGTAGTGGCCGCCCTCGAAGATGAGGGTCTCGCGGCGCCACACGCGGCGGCAGATCTCGACGATCTGCCGGGTCCGGGCCACCGGCGCGTCGTAGCGGACACCGTGGAAGCCCTCGATCACCTGCGGTCCGGACGCGCCCAGCCCCAGGCTGAACCGGCCGCCCGAGACGTAGTCGATGCCGGCCGCGGTCATCGCGGTCAGGGTGGGCGTGCGGGTGTAGATCTGCATCACCCCGGACGCCAGCCCCATCCGGCGAGTCCGGGCGGCCAGGAAGCCCAGCCGGCTGACCGCGTCGAAGCTGTACGCCTCCGGCACGACGACCAGCTCGGCGCCGGCCTCCTCGTACTCCACGACCTCGTCGACGTCCGCCGCGAAGCCCTCGCCGCTGTAGCCGAGCTGGATCCCGAGGCGCATGGTCAGTCGTGGACGATCACTTGGCGGATCACGTCGCCGCTGCCCAGCGCGGCCAGCGCGTCGCCGACCTGGTCCAGCCGCAGCCGCCGGCTGATCATGCCCTCGATGTCCAGGCGGCCGGCCCGCCACAGGGCCAGCAGGCGGGGGAAGTCGCGGTGCGGTTCGGCGGAGCCGTACAGCGAGGGCAGGATGCGCTTGCCCTCGAAGAGCAGCTCGAACGGGCTGAACTCGACCTGGTGCTCGGCGCGGCCGGCGCCCACCACGATCACGCTGCCGCCGCGCCGGCACGCGGTCCACGCGGTCCGGAGCGTCTCGGGTACGGCGACGATGTCGAAGGCGTGGTCGAAGCCCTCCGGCGCCACCTCCATCTGTAGGTCGCTCAGCTCGTCCGGGGTGGCCGTGTGGGTGGCGCCGAACCGGCGGGCCGCCTCGTGCCGGGCGGGCACCGTGTCCACCGCCATGATCAGGGCCGCGCCGGCGACCCGGGCGCCCTGGACGGCCGCGATGCCGACGCCGCCGCAGCCGATCACCACGACACTGTCGCCGGGCCGCACCTGCGCCGTGTTGATCACCGCGCCCACGCCGGTGGTGACGCCGCAGCCGACGAGTGCGGCCACCTCGTACGGGACGTCGTCGTCGATCTTCACGGCCCCGGCCCGGGGGACCACCATCTCCTCGGCGAACGCCCCGCACCCGGCCATCCCGAAGATCGGCAGGTCCCCGGCGGTGAACCGGGGCATCACGTAGCCGGCCATCACGTGTGTCATGCAGAGGTACGGCTCCGCGCGCCGGCAGTGTGTGCAGACACCGCAGGCGGGCAGCCAGTTGACCGCGACCCGGTCGCCCGGCGCCAGGTCGTCCACGTTGTCGCCGACCTCGATCACGTCACCGGCCGCCTCGTGACCGAGGATCGCGGGCACCGGCTGGGGCAGGCCGCCGCGCAGGGCGGACAGGTCGGAGTGGCAGACGCCGGACGCGCGCACCCGCAGGCGCACCTCACCCGGTCCGGGGCCGATGACGGCCACGTCGTCGCGGATGTCGAGCTTCTCGTCCCCGATGGTGTGCAGCACCGCCGCGCGCATCCCGGCACCTCCTCGAAAATTAGAACGCGTTCTACGCTAACCGGGTGGGGTGTACCAAGCAAGCGTTCGGTCGGCGCCCATAATGGCCCGGTGAGCACCTCGAAGACGCCGTCGGAACGGCGCACGCACCTGGTCCGGCTGGCCGGCGACCTCTTCGCCGAGCAGGGGTTCCGGGCCACCACCGTGCGGCAGATCGCGGACGCCGCGGGCATCCTGTCCGGCAGCCTCTACCACCACTTCGACTCCAAGGAGTCGATCGGCGACGAGATCCTCAGCGCGTTCCTGGAGGACGTGCTGGCCGGGTACCGGGCCGCGGTGGCCGGGAGCGACGACCCGCGGGCGGCGATCGAGCGGATCGTCCGGTCCAGCACGGCCACACTGGACCGGCACCGGGCCGCGCTCACCATGCTCCAGCGCGACTGGAACTACTTCTCCGGGCAGCCCCGGTTCGGGTACCTGCGCACCGCCATGAAGGAGATCGAGCAGACCTGGATCGACCTGCTGGAACGCGGCCGGGAGACCGGGGTGTTCCGGGCCGACCTGGACGCGCGGCTGACGTACCGGCTGCTCCGCGACATCCTCTGGCTCCCGACATCGTGGACGTCGTCGAAGAGCTGGACCACCGACCAGATCGTCGACGGCCTGTTGCGGCTCCTTTTCGACGGCATCAAGTCGGCGTAGCCTCCCAAGCAAGCGCTTGGTAAGCGCTTCTTGACTCCGGGAGGCGCGATGGGGCGGCTGGACGGCAAGGTGGCTCTGATCACCGGCGGGGCGCGCGGCATGGGCAAGGCACACGCCCGGCACTTCGCGGCCGAGGGCGCCCGGGTGGTGATCGGCGACGTCCTCGACGACAAGGGCCGGGCCGTCGCCGACGGGATCGGGGCGGACCGGTGCCGGTACGTGCACCACGACGTCACCAGCGAGGACGACTGGGCGGTGGCGGTCGACGAGACGATCGACGCGTACGGGCGGATCGACGTGCTCGTCAACAACGCCGGCATCCTGCGGCACGCGCCGGTCGCCGCGATGGACCCGGCCGAGTTCCGGCAGGTCGTCGAGGTCAACCTGATCGGCACGTGGCTGGGCATCCGGCAGGTGGTGCCGCCGATGACCGCGGGCGGCGGCGGCTCGATCGTGAACATCTCGTCGATCGAGGGCTTCGCCGGGGCGGCCGGGCTGTCGGCGTACAGCGCCAGCAAGTTCGGCGTCCGCGGCCTCACCCGGTCGGCGGCGCAGGAGCTGGGGCCGGCCGGCATCCGGGTCAACTCGGTGCACCCGGGTGGCGTGATGACGTCGATGGCGCTGGCCGCCGCGCAGACCATGACCGGCGTCGACGGGGGCGGATTCCTCAAGTCGCTGCCGATCGCCCGGTTCGCCGAGCCGGTGGAGATCTCCCGGCTGGTCGCGTTCCTCGCCTCCGACGAGGCGTCCTACACCACCGGCGCCGAGTTCCTCGCCGACGGCGGCCTGCTCAGCGGCCCGGGCTACTGACGTGGCCACGCTGGACGGGCGGGTCGCGATCGTGACCGGGGCCGGGCAGGGGCTGGGCGCCGCGGAGGCTGCGGCGCTGGCCGCGGCGGGCGCCCGGATGGTGCTCAACGATCTGCCCGGGCCCGCGCTCGACGCGGTGGTCGAGCGGATCCGGACCGCCGGCGGCACGGCGGTCGCGGTCCCCGGCGACGTCGCCGACATGGCCACCGGGGAGGCGCTGGTCAAGGCAGCGGTGGACGGGTTCGGCGGCCTCGACGTGCTGGTCAACAACGCGGGCGTGCTGCGCGACCGGATGATCTTCTCGATGTCCGAGCAGGAGTGGGACACGGTCGTCCGGGTGCACCTGCGCGGCCACTTCGTGACCACGCGGTTCGCGACCGCCTGGTGGCGGGACCGGAGCAAGGACGAGGGCGGCCCGGTCTACGCCCGGATCGTCAACACCGCCTCCGAGGCGTTCCTGCTCGGATCGGCGGGCCAGGCCAACTACGCCGCGGCCAAGGGCGGGATCGTCTCTCTCACCCTCGCGACCGCTCGGGGCTGTGCCAGGCATGGGGTACGGGTGAACGCGATCTGCCCACGGGCACGCACCGGGATGACCGGCGAACTCATGGGGCCGCCGCCCAGCGGACCGGACCCGATGGCGCCGGACCGGGTGGCGCCGCTGGTGGTGCACCTGGCCGGGCCGGGCGGCGCGCGGATCACCGGCGAGGTGTTCGTGGTGCACGGCGGCGTGGTGGCGCTGCTCGGGCCGCCCACCGTGCGGTCGGTCTTCCGGGCGGCGACCGGCACGTGGACGGCCACCGAACTGGACGCCGCCCTCGGCACGGTGTTCACCGCCGAGCAGCCCAGGCCCGGGTTCGTCTGCGAGGAGACGCTGCCACTGGCCGCGACCACCTTCGGCGAGCCGTCGTGAAGCAGCGGGTCACGGTCACGATGACCGACGACGAGGTGGGGGCGCTTCTCGCGTACGCCCGGAAGGTCCAGACAGCGACGATCAACCCGGACGGAACCCCGCACCTGGTCACCATGTTCTTCGGTCTGGCCGAAGGCCGGATCGCGTTCTGGACCTACCGGTCCTCGCAGAAGGCGCTGAATCTGGCCCGCGATCCCCGGCTGACCTGCCTGGTCGAGGACGGCGAGGACTACTTCGAGCTGCGCGGCGTGCAGGTCACCGGGATCGTGACCCGGATCGAGGACCTGCCCGGGGTGACCGCGGTGGGCCGGCTGATCGCGGCACGGATGCCGGACGTGCCCCGCGACGCGCTGGACGCCTACGTGACGCACGCGGCCCGCAAGCGTGTCGCCTACCTGGTCCAGCCGGTCCGAACCGCCAGCTGGGACCACCGCAAACTGGTCTCGTGACCGTAGACTGGCCGCCGGCTGGAGATCCGGGAGGGCTTGATGGCGGCTGGGGTGCCGGCGGGTCGCCCGCGCGATCCCGGGGTGGACGAGCGGATCACCCGTGCCGCCGCGCTGGTGTACGGCACCGACGGCTGGGCCGGATTCTCGGTGGACGCGGTCGCCCGCAAGGCCGGTGTCGGCAAGGCGTCGATCTACCTGCGCTGGCCCAACAAGGAGGCGCTGTTCGTGGCGACCCTGGCCAGCCGGCTCGGCGGGGTGCGCGACATCGACACCGGCTCGGTCCGCGACGACCTGGTGGCGCTGGCCCGGCAGGTGCTGCACACCTTCCTCGGCGAGGACGGCGGGGCGGTGCTGCGGCTCACCGTGGAGGCGGGCGGCATCCCGGCCGGGCGCGAGCACCTGGACCGGTTCCTGCGCTCGCAGGTCGCGGCCGCCCGCGCCATCGTGCTGCGCGGCATCGACCGCGGCCAGCTGTCCCGCGACACCAGCGTCACGCTGCTGCTCGACTGCATCAGCGGCGGGGCGCTCAACCACGCGGTGGCCACCCCGGCCGATCTGCGCGCGCAGGTGGCGGCGGGCGCCGACCGGTACGCCGAGGAGCTGGTCGACTTCGTGCTCTCTAGCTCCTACAGAGTGCCCCGGTGACCACCTGCGGGCCACCACTCTTCCACTCCAGCTCGCCGCCGCGGACCAGCAGCTCGATGTGGGCGGCGGTCTCGGCGACCGCGCCGACCAGCATCGGGCCGATCTCCGCCCACGGCCGGGACCAGGTCAGCTCGGAGGCCACCTCCCAGATGGTGGCGGCGCCCAGGCGGTCGACCACGGACACGATCTCCCGGCAGCGCTCCCGGTGGTGCCGGTCCAGCTCGGCGGCGCGGGCCGCGATGCCGTGGAAGCGGTACTCGTGGCCGGGCAGCGCCTCGCACTCGTCGTACGCGGAGACCTTCTCCAGCGACTCCAGGTAGCGGCCGAGCGGGTCCTCGCCGCTGAGCTGGAGGCCGATGTTGGGGCTGATCCGGGGCAGCACGTGGTCGCCGGTGAGCAGCACCTGGGCGTCCGGCTCCAGCAGGCACAGGTGGCCGGGGGTGTGGCCGGGCGTCCAGACGGCCCGCAGCCGGCGGCCGGCCAGCGGCACCAGGTCGCCGTCGCCGAGCATCACGTCGGCGTCGGCGAGCGGGGCGAAGTGCAGGTCCACGGCCTTGCCGAAGGCGCCGAGCAGCCGGTCGATCTCGGCGTCCGGCACGTGCAGGGTGCGCATCCAGTCGCCGAGCGCCCGGCTCGGCGCGGTGTCCCGGTCACGGCGCAGCTGGTCACGCTCGGCCGGGTGCATGGCCACCCAGGCGCCGGAGGCGTCGCGCAGCCGGGCGGTGAGCCCGTGGTGGTCGGGGTGCACGTGGGTGAGCACGACGCCGGTGACGTCGGCGGCGGTCGCCCCGGCCTCGGCGAGCCCGTCGGTGAGCGCCTGCCAGCCGGCCTCGCTGTCCCAGCCCGGGTCGACCACGACCAGGCCGTCGTCGCCCGGGATCAGGTAGGACAGCGTGTAGCGCAGCGGGTTGTCCGGGATCGGCACCGGAACGGACACCAGGCCGCCGGGAAGCCTCTCCACCGGCGGCAGCGTCCGCGCGCGCCAGGCGGCCTGTTGTGCGTTCATCCCGAGCCCCTTTCCTAGACGGATCCCGTCTAGGAAAGGGACCCTACATCATCTCCTCTGTCGTCGGGATGAGCACGGTCTTTAGCTCGGTGTACGCCTCGATCGAGGTACGGCCGCCCTCGCGCCCCAGGCCGGACTGGCCGAAACCGCCGAACGCCACGTGCGGTTCCAGCTGGTAGCCGTTGACGCCCACGGTGCCGGCCCGGACCGCCCGGGTCAGCCGCATGGCCCGCTTCACGTCATTGGTCCAGACCGTGGCGGCCAGACCGTACGTGGTGTCGTTGGCCATCCGCACCGCCTCCTCCTCCTCGGTGAACGGCACCACCGCCAGCACCGGGCCGAAGATCTCCTCCCGGGCGATGGTGGCGTCGTTGGTGACGTCGGCGAAGACCGTGGGCTGCACGAAGTTGCCGGCCGCCAGCTCACCGTCGGGCCGGCCGCCGCCGCAGACCAGCCGGGCGCCCTCGGCCCGTCCGCTCTCGATGTAGCCGAGCACCCGGGCCAGCTGGCGTTCGTTGATCAGCGGCGAGGCGGTGGTCTCCGGATGGAACGGGTCACCGTAGTTGACCAGGGCGGCCATCCCCTCGGCGACGGCCAGGAAGTCGTCGTAGACGTCCCGGTGCACCAGCGCCCGGGTGTGCGCCACACAGGCCTGGCCGGAGAGCCCCAGGGTCACCGTGCCCATCGTGGTGGCGGCGGCCGCGTAGACGTCGGCGTCCGCGAAGACCAGCGACGGGCTCTTGCCGCCGAGCTCCAGGCTGACGCGCTTCATGCCGTTCGCGGCGGCGGACAGCACCCGGCGGCCGACGCCCCGGCTGCCGGTGAAGGTGATCTTGTCGATCAGCGGGTGCTTGATCAGCGCGTCGCCGGTGCTCTCGCCCGGCCCGGTGACCACGTTGAACACGCCCGGCGGCAGGCCCGCCTCCTCGACGATCCGGGCCAGGCGCAGCGCCGAGAAGGTGGCGTACTCGGACGGCTTCAGCACCACGGTGCAACCGGCCGCCAGCGCCGGGGCCAGCTTCTGGGCGGCCAGCAGCAGCGGGCCGTTCCACGGGATGATCGCGGCGACCACGCCGACCGGCTCGCGCAGGGTGAGCACCAGGTGCTCGCCGCCCTGGTAGCCGGGCAGGGTCTCACCGGCCAGCTTGTCCACCCAGCCGGCGTGGTGGTCGAAGACGTCGGCCACGCACTCGACCGACATGGCGTAGGTCTCGCCGAACGTGACCGGCACCCCGTTGTCCAGCGCCACCAGGGCCTGCAACTCGACGGCGTGCTCGCGGACCGCGTCGGCGATCCGGCGCAGCACCCGGATCCGCTCCTTCGCCCGGGTACGCGGCCACGGCCCCTCGTCGAACGCCTTACGGGCGGCACGGACGGCGGCGTCCACGTCGGACGGGGTGGCGACGGCGAACCCGCCCACCTCCTCGGCGGTCGCCGGATGCAGGTGGGTCCAGGTCCGCCCGTCGGCGGCCGGGCGCCAGCGCCCGTCGATCAGCAGCTCACCGCCGGCCAGGCCGACCTCGTCGCGTTTGGCCTTGATCGAGAGCACCATGCCGCACCTCCATCGGCGGAACTGGAACGCGTTCTACTTCCCGGCACGGTACGCCGTGTCCCGGAGGTCCGCCAGATACGCCGGCCACTCCCCTCCCCCATGGACCGCCAGCGATGCCCCGGTGATGTAGCCGGCCAGCGGCGAGGCCAGCAGCAGACAGGCGCTCGCCACCTCCCCGGCCGTCGCCGCCCGCCCCATCGGCACGGTCCGCGCCACCGACGAAACCGCCCCCGGCTCCACCGCCTCCCGGTCCGGGCCCACCGTCTCCCCGTCCACGCCCTCCGCCTCGCGACCCAGGCCCACCGCCCGCCCCGAGCGACCAACCTCCGACACGTCCCGAGGCGAGCGGGACGGGCTGTCGACCGGGCCCAGGACGAGGCTGTTCACCCGCACCCTGGGCGCCCACTCGGCGGCCAGGCTGGTGGCGAGGTGGTGCAGGCCCGCTTTCGCGGCGCCGTAGGCGGCGGTTCCGGGCGACGGCCGGGTCCCGCTGACGCTGCCGATCATGAGGATCACGCCGCCGTCGGCCTGCTCACGCATGACCGCGTTGGCGGCCTGCGCGACGTGCAGCGGCGCGATCAGGTTCAGTTCGATGATCTTCGCGTGCAGGCGCGGCGAGGCGGTGTCCGCGCTCGCGGTCGGCGCTCCGCCGGCGTTGTTGATCAGCACGTCGAGCCGCCCGAACCGTCGCACGGCCTCCGCGATCAGCGCGGCCGCCTGCGCCGGATCCCGCACGTCGGCCGGGAAGAACGCCGGCCCCTCCCCGTCAGCGGCCGGCGTCGCCGGCCCGGAGAGCTCAGCCGACGACGGCGCGGCGGAGGAAGGGCCGGTGCGGGCGCAGGTCAGGACGTGGGCGCCGGCCGCCTGGAAGGCGCGGGCGACGGCCGCGCCGATGCCGCGGGTCCCGCCGGTGACGACCACGACCCGGCCGGTGAAGTCCAAGGGGTCCATGAGGGTCGATGCTAGCCACCCAAGCAAGCGCTAGGTTAGCCTCGACGCCGTGGGCATCGCACTGCACCGCGGCACGGTCGCCGAGGTCGTCCTGGACTTTCCGCCGGTCAACGCGGTGCCGGCGGCCGGGTGGCACGATCTCGCCGCAGCGGTCACCGAGGCGGGCGCGGATCCGGCGACCCGGGTCGTCGTCCTGGCGGCGGAGGGGCGCGGGTTCTGCGCGGGCGTCGACATCAAGGAGATGCAGCGGACCGCCGGGCACCAGGCGCTGCTCGCCGCGAATCGGGGGTGTGCGGCCGCGTTCGCCGCGGTCTACGACTGCCCGGTCCCGGTGATCGCGGCCGTGCACGGGTTCTGTCTCGGCGGCGGGGTCGGCCTGGCCGGCAACGCCGATCTGGTGGTGGCCGCCGACGACGCCACATTCGGCCTGCCGGAGGTGGACCGCGGGGCGCTCGGCGCCGCCACCCACCTGGCCCGGCTGGTGCCGCAGCAGCTGATGCGCACGATGGTCTACACCTGCCGCCGGGTCGGCGCGTGGGAGCTGCACCGGTTCGGGACGGTGCTGGAGGTGGTGCCGCCGGCCGGGCTGCGGCGGGCCGCGCGGCGGGTGGCGGAGGAGATCGCGTCCAAGGATCCGCTGGTCATCCGCCGGGCCAAGGAGTCACTGAACGGCATCGACCCGGTCGACGTGAAGCGCTCCTACCGCTTCGAGCAGGGCTTCACCTTCGAACTCAACCTCGACGGGGCCGGCGACCGTGCCCGGGACGCCTTCGTCCGGGACGCGAGAGAAGGGGACGGGCGTGGATAAGCGGGTGACCATCGCCGAGGTGGTGGACGAGATCCGGGACGGGATGACGGTCGGGATCGGGGGCTGGGGGTCGCGGCGTAAGCCGATGGCGCTGGTCCGGGCGATCGTCAGCGCCGGGAGGAAGGACCTGACGCTGGTCACCTACGGCGGGCCGGATGTGGGGCTGCTGGTCGCGGCGGGTTGCGTGAAACGGGTGGTCACCGGGTTCGTGTCGCTGGACAGCATCCCGCTCGAGCCGCACTTCCGGCGGGCCCGCAGCGCCGGAACGATAGAGCTGACCGAGTACGACGAGGGCATGCTCTACTGGGGACTGCTGGCGGCCGCGAACCGGCTGCCGTTCCTGCCGATCCGGGCCGGCATGGGCTCCGACGTGATGCGGGTCAACCCGGAGCTGAGAACGATCCGCTCCCCGTACGCCGACGCCACCGAGCTGGTCGCGATGCCGGCCGTCCCGCTGGACGTGTCACTCGTACATCTGAATCGCGCGGACGCCGGGGGCAACGGCCGCTATCTGGGCCCGGACCCGTACTTCGACGATCTTTTCTGTCTTGCCGCGAAGCGGCGTTTCGTCTCCTGCGAGCGGGTGCTGAGCACCGACGATCTGATCGAATCCGGACCTCCACAGACGCTGTTGACCAACCGGTCGATGGTGGACGGTGTGGTGGAGACCCCGCACGGCGCCCATTTCACCAGCTGCGTGCCCGACTACGGGCGGGACGAGGCGTTCCAGCGGGAGTACGCGAGCACGGACTGGGCGGATTTCCGGGCCCGCTATCTGGACGGCGACGAGGACGACTATCAGAAGGCGGTCGCCGGATGACCCGGGCGGAGACGTGTGTGGTGGCGTGCGCCGAGGCGTGGCGCGGCGACGGCGCGGTGCTGGCGAGCTACGCCGGGCTGATCCCGCAGCTGGGGGCGCGTCTGGCGCAGCTGACGTTCGCGCCGGAGCTGCTGGTCACCGACGGTGAGGCGACGCTTTTGCGGGACGGCCGGGTGGAGGGCTGGCTGCCGTACCGTGCGGTGTTCTCGATGGTCGCGGCCGGCGCCCGGCACGTGATGATGGGCGCGAGCCAGCTGGACCGCTTCGGAAACCAGAACATCTCCTGCGTGGGCCCGTGGGAGCGGCCGAGATCGCAGCTGCTGGGCGTCCGGGGCGCGCCGGGCAACACGATCAACCACGCCACCAGTTACTGGGTGCCCCGGCACTCGCCGCGGGTGTTCGTGGAACGGGTCGACATGGTGTCCGGAATCGGTCATGACCGAGGCGCGCACGAGATCCGCCGGGTGGTCACCGATCTGGCGGTGCTGGACTTCGAGACCCCGGACCGGTCGATGCGGCTGCGGTCGGTGCATCCCGGCGTGACCGTCGACGAGGTGATCGCGGCGACCGGTTTCGCGCTGACGATCCCGGCCGAGGTGCCGGCGACGCGCGAGCCAGGCGAGGAGGAGCTGAAGCTGATCCGCGAGCACCTGGATCCGCACGGCCTGCGGGAGAAGTGATGCGGACCGCGCTCACCGAACTGCTCGGCTGCCGGCATCCGATCGTGCAGACCGGGATGGGGTACGTGGCCGGGGCACGGCTGGTCTCGGCGGTCGCCGCGGCGGGCGGTTTCGGCATCGTGGCGTCCGCGACCATGAGCCTGGAGCAGCTGCGCGACACGATCCACGAGATAAAGGCCAAGACCGATCAGAACTTCGGGGTCAACGTACGCGCGGACGCGCCGGACGCCCACGCCAGGATCGAGCTGCTGATCCGGGAGAAGGTACGGCTGGCGTCGTTCGCACTCGCCCCCGACCGGGACCTGATCCGGCGCTGCACCGACGGCGGGGTGCTGACCATGCCGTCGGTGGGCGCGGTCCGGCACGCCGAGAAGGTGGCCGGCTGGGGTGTGGACGCGGTACTGGTGCAGGGCGGGGAGGGCGGCGGGCACACCGGGCCGGTGCCGACGACCCTGCTGCTGCCCCGGGTGGTGGACGCGGTCGGCATTCCGGTGGTGGCGGCCGGCGGGTTCTTCGACGGGCGGGGGCTGCTGGCCGCGCTCGCCTACGGGGCGGCCGGCATCGCCATGGGGACCCGGTTCCTGCTCACCGCGGACAGCCCGGTGGACGTACGGGTGAAGCGGCTGTACCTGGACGCGCCGCTGACCGGGACCGTGGTGACGACCAGGGTGGACGGTGTTCCGCATCGGGTGCTGCGTACCCCGTACATCGATGGTCTGGAGAGCTCGGGAAGGGTGACCGCGCTGCTGCGGGCGACCCGGCACGCGATGGCGTTCCGCCGGCTGGCCGGGCTCTCCTGGCCGGAGCTGGTGCGGGCCGGGCGCGCGGCACGGCACGGTCGTGAGCTGACGTGGGCGCAGACGCTGATGGCGGCCGGCACGCCGGTGCTCTTGCGGGAGGCGATGGTCGAGGGGCGGCCCGAGTTCGGGGTGATGTCGGCCGGTCAGGTGGCCGGGGTGATCGACGATCTGCCGTCGTGCGGCGAGCTGATCGAGCGGATCATGAACGAGGCCTCGGAGGGTCTGGACCGGCTCAGAGCCGTTCGATGATGGTGACGTTGGCCTGGCCGCCGCCCTCGCACATGGTCTGGAGGCCGTAGCGTCCGCCGCATCGTTCCAGTTCGTGCAGCAGGCTGACCATGAGCCGGGCGCCGGTCGCGCCGAGCGGGTGGCCGAGGGCGATGGCACCGCCGTTGACGTTGACGCGGTCCGGGTCGGCGCCGGTCTCGCGCAGCCAGGCCAGGACGACGCTGGCGAACGCCTCGTTGATCTCGAAGCGGTCGATGTCGTCGATGGAGAGCCCGGTGCGGTGCAGGGCGTGTGCGGTGGCCGGGATGGGTGCGGTCAGCATGAGGACCGGGTCGTCGCCGCGGGCCGAGAGGTGGTGGATGCGGGCGCGGGGGTGCAGGCCGTGGTCGCGGACCGCCTGTTCACCGGCGATCAGGAGGGCGGCGGCGCCGTCGGCGATCTGGCTTGAGGTGGCGGCGGTGGTGAGGCCGCCTTCGCGCAGGGGTTCGAGTGCGGCCATCCGCTCCGCACTGGTGTCACGACGGGGACATTCGTCTGATTTGTCGCCGACCATCTCCCCTTTGAAACGCTTCATCGCGCCAAGGGCCCGCTGATGACTTGCCAACGCGTATTCCTCCAGCTCAGAACGGGTTATCGACCACTTCGCGGCGATCTCGTCCGCACTCCTGAACTGGGATATATCCGCATTTCCGTAGCGGGCAGCCCACCCGGGGCTGTGGCGGTAGGGCCCGTCCGGCGCCATGGCGCTGCCGATCGGCACCTGGCTCATGTTCTGCACTCCCCCGGCCACCACCAGATCGGCCGTCCCGCTCATCACCGCCTGCGCCGCGAAGTGGACGGCCTGCTGCGACGACCCGCACTGCCGGTCCACGGTCACGCCGGGCACGTGCTCGGGCAGCCCGGCGGCGAGCCAGGCGGTCCGCGCGATGTCTCCCGACTGCGGCCCGATCGTGTCGACGCAGCCCAGGATCACGTCGTCGACCGCGGCCGGGTCGGCCCCGGCCCGCTCCAGGAGGGCGGCGATGACCCCACCGGCGAGGTCGGCCGGGTGAATGGCGGCGTGCATCCCACCCCGGCGGCCGACCGGGGTGCGTACGGCTCCGACCAGATAGGCGTCCATGCCCCGATACTAGAACGTGTTGCAGAGAATGGCGTCCGCCGCGTTGCCCGGACCGTCGATGCCGTCATAGATCTCGCGGATCTCCTCAGCCGCGCGCCGGTAGCGGCCGTCGCCCAGCATCGCCCCGGCGAGCGTGGTGAGCCGGGGCCCGTGGGCGTCGCGCTCGGCGATCCAGCGGCCGGCGCCGCGGCGTTCCACGAGCGCCAGGTTGAGGTCCTGCTCCATCTGGAGCGGGACGCCGAGCAGCGGGGTGCCGGCGGCCATCGCGGTCTGCACGCTGCCCTGCCCGCCGGCGGTGACGGCCAGGTCGGCGCGGGGCATGACGAGGTGGCTCGGCAGGACCCCGCCGACGTGCACCCGGTCGCCGTTCAGGTCGCCCAGCTCGTGCACGGTGGCGGCGACCAGGATCCGGGCGCCGAGCGGGCGCAGCGCCGCGACCACGTCCCGGACCAGCGCGGACCCGCTGGAGGTGATCGCCACGTAGACGAGCGGGCCGGGCTCGGCGAGGAACCGTTCGGTCTCCGCGGGCAGCGGCACCGGCAGTTTCGCGTAGAGCGGCCCGGTGCAGCGCAGCCGGGTCTCCGGCCGGTAGCCGCGACCGGGCCGCCACGCCGCGATCTCGGCAGCCGGGACGCCGAGCACCTCGGGCGCCTCGGTGACCAGGGTGAGGTCGCCGAGCAGCAGGGCCGCGACGCTGGGCAGGCCGGGGACGCCGAGTTCGGCGGCGATCCGGTTGAACCCGCCGCAGTAGAACCGGGCCCGGCTGGGCAGCGCGTTGGCGATCCACCGCCGGGCCGGCCGGGGCAGCGGCAGGGTGCGGCCGCTGGGCGCGGGAAGCAGGCCGCGCTCGAACATCGGCGGCGCCCAGCTGGCCGAGTGCTCGGTGACCAGGCGGATCCCGGCGAGGCGGGTGGACAGGGTGGTGGTCAGGGTGAAGCCGGTGACCGCGGTCCGGATCCCGTGCCGGGTGAAGTACTCCGCCTCGGCCGTCACGTACGCCCGCAGTTCCTCGTCGCTGTAGGCGCTCTGCCCGACCGGCCCGCTGCTGGGCTGTTCGCGCAGGAAGCGGGCGCAGCGCTCGTCGTCCATCCGCGGGCCGACGATGTCGTAGTCGATGCCGGCGGCGCGCAGCGCGGACTCGTAGGTGCCGCCGTGGGTGGCGACTCTCGGGGTGACGCCGCGCTCGCGCAGCGCCCGGTAGATCTCGATCATGCGCGATGTCTGGGACAGGTACGCGCAGTGTGGCACCAGGCAGATCATGTTAGGTAATATATTGCGTATGACGGAGCCGGAACAGACCCTCTTCGATCTGGGACCACGGTCGAGCCTCACCCCGCCGGTGCGCGCGTTCCGGGTCAGCCTCGTGCTCGCCCAGCGCCTGCGCTACCTGATGGACGACCGGCTGCGCGCCGACGGCCTCACCACCCAGCAGGCCGCGCTGCTCACCGCGGTCCGGGCGCTGGACCGGCCGGGGCTGACCGAGGCGGCCGCCGCCCTCGGCACCACCCATCAGAACGCGGCTCAGCTGGTCGCCGCCCTGGAGCGCAAGGGCATGCTGCGGGCCGAGCCGGATCCGGCCGACCGGCGACGCCGTCGACTGACCGCCACCGAGGCGAGCGAGCGGTATTGGCGGGGCCGCGACGCCGGCGACGAGGACGCGGTGGCCGGCTGGTTCGCGACGCTGACCCCGGAGGAGCTGACGACGTTCTGCGCGCTCGCGGAGAAGGTGCTTGCCGGACTCGACCGATGAGGTTCTACTAGTAGAACCTGTTCTACTAGTAGAACCGAGGTCGGCCATGCACGTCGGATACACGCCGGAGCAGGAGAAGCTGCGGGCGTCGCTACGGGAGTACTTCGCCGGGCTCCCGGCCGGCGCCTCGTACCGGGAGGTGGTCCGGCGGCTGGGCCGCGACGGCTGGCTCGCCGTCGAAGGCCGCTCCCGGATCGACCAGCTGATCTTCGCCGACGAGGCGGCGCTGGCCGGGGTGCAGGTGCCGTTCCTGACCCTCTACACGGTCGGGCCGACCATCGCCCGGCACGGCACCGGCCAGCAGAAGGCCGAGCTGCTGCCCGGGATCGAGGCAGGCGAGATCCACTTCTCGATCGGGTATTCGGAACCGGACGCCGGCACCGACCTCGCGGCGCTGCGCACCCGGGCGGTCCGGGACGGCGACCACTACGTGATCAACGGGCAGAAGATGTGGACCAGCCTCATCGAGGACGCCGACTACGTGTGGCTCGCCTGCCGGACCGACCCGCAGGCGCCCCGCCACAAGGGGCTGTCCATCCTCATCGTGCCGACCGGCTCCCCCGGCTTCTCCTGGACACCGGTGCGGACCGTGGCCGGGCCGTCCACCAGCGCCACCTACTACGACGACGTACGCGTACCGGTCTCCGCCCTGGTCGGCGAGGAGAACCAGGGATGGCGGCTGATCACCGACCAGCTCAACCACGAGCGGGTGGCGCTCACCTCGGCCGCTCCCCTGCAACGGGCGCTGCGCGAGGTCCGGGAGTGGGCGCAGGAGTCCGGGGCGATCCGGCACGAATGGGTCCGGCTGCACCTGGCGCGGGTGCACGCCCGTACCGAAGCCTTGAAGCTCTTCAACTGGCGGGCCTGCGTCGCCGAGGGCACCCCGGCCGCGACCCGGGCGTCCGCCGGGAAGGTGTACGGCACGGAGCTGGCGATCGAGGCGTACCGGCTGCTCATGGAGATCATCGGACCGGCCGCCACGATCCGCGCCGGAGAACCCGGTGCGGTGCTGGCCGGGCGGATCGAGGCCATGTACCGGTCGTCGCTGATCCTCACCTTCGGCGGCGGGACCAACGAGGTGCAGCGCGACATCATCGCGGCGGGCGCCCTGGGCCTGCCGGTCCGGCGTTGAGGGGACGGATCATGGACTTCGAGTTGAGCGGCGCGGCGCGGGAACTGGCCGGGATGACCCGGGACCTGTGCGAGTCCGGCCGTCCGCTGTGGCCGGCCCTGGCCGAGGCCGGGGTGCTGTCGGCGGTACTGCCGAAAGAGGCCGGCGGTGAGGGTTACGGGCTGCCCGAGCAGTGCGCCATCCTCATCGAGCTGGGGCGGCACGCGGTCGACGTCCCCCACCTGGAGGAGATCGTGGGGGCCGCTCGGGTCATCGGGACTGCCGCCCACCAGCTCGGGGTGGTCGAGCGGGCACTCGAGATGACCACCGAGTACGCCCGCACCCGCGTCCAGTTCGGCCGCCCGATCGGCGCGTTCCAGGCGGTGTCGCAGCGGCTCGCCGACGCGTGGATCGACGTGGAGGCGTTACGGCTGGCCCTGTGGCAGGCGGTGTGCCGTCCGGAACCCGCCGAGGTGGCGACCGCCGGATTCTGGGCCGCCGAGGCCGGGCACCGGGTGCTGCACACGGCGGTCCACGTGCACGGCGGCGTCGGCCTCGACATGGAGTATCCGCTGCACCGCTACTTCCTGGCCGCCGAGGCGAACGAGTTCTCGCTCGGCGGCGCCACCGCACAGCTCGTGACGCTCGCCGAGGAGATGCTGCCGTGAAGTTCACGCTGGGAATCGCGCTGAGCCCGCTCGACCAGTTGACCGACCTGGCCCGGGCCGCCGAGGAGTGCGGGTTCGACTCGATCGCGCTGCCGGACTCGCTGTTCTACTCCGAACAGGTGTCGGCGGCGTACCCGTACACCCCCGACGGCGGCCGCTTCTGGGACTCGCACACCCCGTGGCCGGACCCGATGGTCGCGGCCGGGGCGATGGGCGCGGTGACCAGCCGCATCCGCTTCTACACCCAGGTGCTCAAACTCGATCCGCGCAACCCGCTGCTGCTGGCCCGCCAGATCGGTACGGTCGCGGCGCTCACCGGCGACCGCTTCGGCCTCGGGGTGGGACTCGGCTGGTCGCCGGAGGAGTCACTGTGGTGCGGGGCGCCGTTCCGCGACCGGGGCGCCCGCGCCGACGAGGCGATCGAGGTGCTGCGGCTGATCCTCGGCGGCGGCATGGTCGAGTACGAGGGAAAGCACTTCTCGTTCGGCAAACTCCAGATGAGCCCGGCGCCCCGCGAGCCGGTCCCGGTCTACATCGGCGGGCACTCCGAGCCGGCGCTGCGCCGCGCCGCCCGGGTCGGTGACGGCTGGTCGTCGGCGATGATGCGCTTCGACGAACTGCGGGACACGATCGGCCGCCTGCACCGGCTGCGCGAATCGTTCGGCCGCGCCGACACCCCGTTCGAGATCCAGGCCGTCTGCATCGACCGGCACGGCCTCGACGGCTTCCGGCAGCAGGCGGAGATCGGCGTGACCGACGCGATCGTCATGCCGTGGCGCCGCCTCGACGCGCCCATCCAGGAGAAACGCGACGCCCTGCGCCGCTTCGCCGACAGGTTCATCGAGCCCCTGAAATCCACCGCCGCCGGCTGATCCGCCCCGCTATGGACCTTCTGTGGTCGAGGTTCGCGTTTCGCTTCCATCTCCTTCTTTCCGGTACGCGCGACCTCGTCCCGCCTCATCTGCCCCGTCCCGTCCGGTCGGCGCGATCTCGCTGCCCGCTCCAGCCCGTGCCGCCCCCGCCGGGCATAGAGATCGATGGCCGAGCAGGCCACCCCGATCGCCACCACCCCCTACCTGCCGCCGGTCACGGCCGGGACACCGGCTCCCACCCCCTCGGCGACCCGTCACGCCGGGCGGCCGGTCACGGTCTTGCCTGCCAGGCACCCGGGTTGCCCACTCCCAGCCGTTTCGTCACCCGGAGCGATCTTGAACGATTTACCACCGTCGCGGGTGGTAAATCGTTCAAGATCGCACAACAGCGGCGCACCCGGCGCGACCGACAGCACATGCGGGGGTATTCGACCGATCTCAGCCCGGCGGGCGCGGCACAGGCGGGAGTGGCAGTGAGCTCGCGTGGCCGGGCGGAACGGTCCAGAAAGGAACAGGACGGGGTCGTGCGTACAAGAAGGAGGAAGCGGAGGCGAAACGCGGACCTCGACCACAAGAATGCCCAACCCTCGACGGCACGCGATGCGCGAACGACCGCAGGCGGGCCCTCATCCGGGGGCTTGAGCCGGATGGGGACCCGCCTTGCGTTACGTCAGGCGCGGTTGAGGGTGGTGATCTCGCGGACGGCGGCGGCGATCGTGGTGTGGTCCTTGCGGAGGATGGCGCCGTGGTTGCTGGGGACCTTCGCGTGGATGGTGATGTTCGGGTTGGCGGCGGTGACCTTGTCGAGGTTGGCGCGGATGCGTTCCTGCTCGTCACCTTGGCTGCCGAACGAGGCCCCGGAGGCGATCACGTAGCGGGTCGGGACGGTGATGGCGTCGAGCACCGGGCACAGCTCGCTCTCGGCGCCGATGCGGCCGAGTTCGATGTTGCTGTCGGCCTGCTGGTCGGCGGTCAGGCGGGGCATGAGGCCGAACGGGCGCAGGACCGGGCTGACCCAGCGGAGCCGGCGGAACAGGGTCCGGATCCGCTCCTCGGTGACCTCGTCGAGCCAGTCGTAGGGCATGGCGCCGTCGACCAGGACCGCGCCGATGGTGCGCTTCGGGTTGCGGCTGGCCCAGTAGGCGGCGGCGTACGCCCCGAAGGACCAGCCGACCAGTAGGGCCCGGTCGACGCCCCGGTCGGCGAGGACCACGTCGATGTCGCGGACCACAGTCTCGAAGGAGTAGTCGGCGGACGTTCTCGACTTTCGGCCGCGACCGCGTTCGTCGTAGGTGATGTGCCGGAAGCCGGGGCCCAGGTCGGCGATGGTGCGCCGCCAGTAGCCCTGGGTGGCGAACTGTCCGTTGAGGTAGACCACCGGAGTTCCGGGGCCGCCCGTGTCGGTGAAGGCGAGTGCGGTGTCGTCGACTTCGATCATTCCGGTGGTCATTGTTCCAGGGCTCCTGTCGTGGTCAGAGGCTGCGGGCGGTGATGTCGCCGTGGGAGGTGGTGGCCTTGATGGTGAGTGCGGCCGCGGGGCCGTCGGTGTTGAGCAGGGTGTTGTTGACGCGGCCGTAGCCGGTGCCGGCGTCGAGGGTGGCCGAGACACCCTTGGCGGCGGCGATGGTCACGTTGCCCATCTGTGCGCTCAGCACGACCGTGCCGGCGGTGGCCTCGGCGACGGTGATGTCGCCCTTCTGGGTGCTGATCTCGGCGGAGCCGGTGAGCCGTCCGATGGTGATGTCGGCGCCGAGGGCGTCGACCGCCAGGCTGCCCGCCTCGTCGATCTTGACGGTGCCGTGCAGGCCGGTGGCGGTGACGTCGCCGAGCCGGCCGACACCGCGGAACTCGGCAGCGCCGGCGGTCGTCTCGATGCGGGACCCGGACGGCACCTGGAGGGTGACCTCGACGGTGCCGGACGGGCCGAACATCTGCTTCGTCGCGGCGGGGCCGGTGACCCGCAGCACGCCGTCGGTGAACTCGACGGTGGTCTGCTCGGCGGCCTTCACGTCGCGGCTCTTGCCGGGGTCGGTCGGGCGGACCTCGACGGTGGTGTCCGTGCGGTCGGCGGCGATCACCTGGATGCGGCCGGCGGGGATGTTCAGGACGGCGGTGACGGCGGTGGTGGTGTCGAACTTGTTCATGATGTTCTCCTCGCGAACTCGTTGTTTCCGATGCGGGAAACGCTACGTTGCGTTCGCAAGTCTGGCAACAAGCTTGTTGCACTGGAGTGGCAAACATGCAGTTCAGAGCCATCATTTCGTTGCAACGAGCGTACAGTTAACGCAATGGATGCGTTGCAATAGGGTGAGATGAACGCTACGCTGACGGATGTCAGGGAAGGCGTGGAAGGGGATCGTGGTGCCGGGCGGCAGACTCACACAACAGGAACGTCAGCAGATCGCGCTCGGGCTGGCCGACAGCCTCGCCTATGCGGAGATCGCCCGGCGTCTGGACCGGCCCACCTCGACCATCACGCGCGAGGTGATGCGCAACGGCGGCCCTACCGGCTACCGCGCCGACCTGGCCCACCGGGCCACCGAGCGCCGCGCCCATCGCCGGGCGGCCACACCCCCGCGGCCGGGTGCTCCGGCGCCGGCCGACGGGCGTGACGCCGTGGCGATCCGGGAGTTCGAGGAGACGCTCACCACCCTGCTCATGCACCAGGGCCTGCCCAAGATGATGGCCCGTGTGCTGACCTGCCTGTTCATCACCGACGCCGGCAGTCTCACCGCGTCCGAACTGGTCCAGCACCTCCAGGTCAGCCCGGCCTCGGTGTCCAAGGCCGTGGCGTTCCTGGAGCATCAGCGCCTGATCCGCCGGACGAAGGACGACCGGCGCCGCGAGCGCTACTACGTCGACAGCGGGGTGTGGTACCAGTCGACCGTCGAGAACGCCCGCGGCGTGCTCCGGATGGCCGAGACCGCGCGGCAGGGCGTCGCCGTCCTCGGCACGGGCACCCCGGCGGGCGCCCGGCTGGAGAACATCGCCAGGTACAGCGAGTTCATCAGCGAGAGCATGCTCCGCGCCGCCGAACAGGCCCGCGAGGTCCTCTACACGCGGCCCGAGGAACCGCCACCCGGGGTCACCAGCCCGGTCTCGTAGGCCGCGACCACCGCCTGCACCCGGTCCCGCAGCTGCAACTTGGTCAGGATCCGGGTGATGTGGGTCTTCACCGTCGCCTCGCTCAGATGCAGCGCGACGGCCAGTTCCGGATTGCTCAGGCCACCGGCCAGCATCACCAGGACCTCCCGCTCCCGTGGGGTGAGGGTGGCCATGTCACGGTGCAGGGCGGAGTGGCCGGGTTCGACACGCACGAACCGCTCGACCAGCCGCCGGGTGATCGCCGGGGCGAGCAGGGCGTCCCCGGCGCGGACCAGCCGGACCGCGTGGATCAGGTGGTCCGGCGTGACGTCCTTGAGCAGGAATCCGCTGGCCCCGGCGGTGAGGGCCGCGTAGACGTACCGGTCGAGGTCGAAGGTGGTGAGGATGACCACCCGGATCGGCTCGCCCTCGGTGGTGACCGGCGCGTCGGCCAGGATCCGGCGGGTCGCCTCCAGGCCGTCCATCTCCGGCATGCGGATGTCCATGAGCACCACGTCAGGCCGGTGGCTGCGGGTCGCGGCGATGGCCTCGACACCGTTGCCGGCGTGCCCGGCGACCTCGATGCCGGCCGACGCCAGGATCATCGTGAAACCGGTCCGTACCAGCGCCTGGTCGTCGGCGATCACCACCCGGGTCATGACGGCACACTCTGCACGAACGGGACACGGGCCGCCACCCGGAAGCCGCCGCCCGGGCGCCGGCCGGTCTCCAGGACGCCGTCGTAGACGCGGAGCCGTTCGGCCAGGCCGAGCAGCCCGGTGCCGGCGCCGGGCTCGCCGGGGTGTGCGGCCGGCTCGTTGACGATCTCGACGAGCAGGGTGCCGTCCGCGCCGGAGACCGTGACGGTGGTGTCCGCGCCGGGGGCGTGGCGCATCGCGTTGGTCAGGGCCTCCTGCACGACCCGGTAGGCGGTGAGGCCGAGCCCGTGCGGGAGGGCGCCGACCGTACAGGTGAGGGTGACCGGCTGCCCGGCGTTGCGCACCCCGTCGACCAGGCTCTCCAGCGACTCCAGGCCGGGTTGTGGTTCCAGGAGGCCGGCGTCCGGATTGAGTACGCCGAGCAGGTGCCGCAGCTCGGCCATGGTCTCCCGGCCGCCGTTCTCGATGGCGGTGAGCGCGCCCCGGGCCAGTTCCGGATCATGGTCGAGGACCTTCCCGGCCGCGCCGGCCTGGATGGTCATGACGCTGACGTGGTGGCTCACCACGTCGTGCAGTTCGCGGGCGATGCGGGCGCGTTCCTCGGCGACGGCGAGCCGGGTGGCGGTGCGCTGTTCGCGTTCCAGGGCCTCGGCGCGCTGCTCGGAGGCGAGGGCGCGGCTGCGGGCGGCGCGGATGGCCAGGCCGAGCAGGCCGATCGGCGCCAGGATGACGAAGACACCGGCCCAGCCGGGCACCCGCGGCCAGGTGTCGTCCCTGGTGGTGGCGGTGACCACGCCGGCGGCCAGCAGCACGCTCATCGACAGCGCGACCGAACGGCCGTGCAGGGCCACCGCGTACGCCCCGATCAGCACCGCCGACAGGTTGGCCAGGTTGCCCTCGATGTCGATGCCGAGCAGGGACACGAACTGGATCGCGAAGCAGGCGACCGGCCAGCGCCGCCGGAACAGCAGCGGAGCCGTGATCAACAGGTTGAGGATCGGCGGCGTCTCCGGCTCGGGGGTCGGGAAGACCCCGCCGCCGGGCACGTCGAAGTGCAGCGGGGCGGGCCCGTCCGGCCGGTCGCCGGTGAGCACGATCGCGGCGACGGTGAGCACCGCGACCAGGATCCCGTCGAGCCATTTCTCCCGCACGGGCCCATTCTGCCGCCGCCGGTCGCCGGGCCGCATCGATCACGCCGCCTACATCGCTCGGATGACCCGTCGATCGCGTGCCCGATGTGCCCGAGGGCCGGGGCTCCTAGCGTCGGCGGGCATGACCGATCTGATCCGCCTGCGCGCGGTGTCCAAGCGGTACGAGCGGACCGGCCCACCGGCGCTCGACGGCGTCGATCTGACCGTCGCCGAGGGTGAGGCGGTGGCCGTGATGGGACCGTCCGGCAGCGGCAAGTCGACGCTGCTCAACCTGGTCGCCGGGCTGGACCGGCCGACCTCCGGCGACGTCGAGGTGGCCGGTACGTCCCTGACCCGGCTGCCGGAGAAGGCGCTGGCCCGGTTCCGGCGGTCCGGGATCGGGATCGTGTTCCAGTTCTTCCATCTGATCGACGATCTGACCGCCCGGGACAACGTGCTGGTGCCCGCCGACCTGGCCGGCATCGGGCGGCGGGCGGCGCGGGACCGGGCCACCGAACTGCTGGAGACTCTCGGGGTGGCCGGGCGGGCCGACGCCTACCCGGCGCAGCTGTCCGGCGGGGAGCGGCAGCGGGTGGCGATCGCCCGGGCGCTGATCAACCGGCCGCCGCTGCTGCTGGCCGACGAGCCGACCGGTGCGGTCGACGCGGCCACCGGCGAGCAGGTGGCCGAACTGCTGCGGGAACTGAACCGGAACGGTCAGACGGTGCTGCTCGTGACCCACGACGCCGACCTGGCGAAGCGCTGCGCCACCCGTACGATCGAGGTCCGCGACGGCCGGGTGACCGCATGAGAGCCGTGCTCGCCGCAGCAATTAAGAGCGCCCGCCGGCGGCGCTTGCAGAGTCTCGTGGTGTTCGTCGTCGTCCTGCTGTCCGCGGCGACCACGCTGCTGGCCGCCGCCCTGCTGATCGCCTCGGGCGCGCCGTTCGACCGGGCGTTCACCCGGCAGAACGGCGCCCATCTCAACGCCGTCTTCGCACCGTCGGCGTCCGCGTTCGACGATCCCGCCGTGACCGCGAAGGCCGGGCCGTACCCGATCGTCGAGGCCACCCTGTCGAAGGGCCGTCAGCAGCGGCCGCCCGGCCTGGTCGCCGGCCGCTCCGAGCAGAGCCCGGCGGTGGACCGGCTGGAACTGACCGCCGGGCGCTGGCTCACCGGGACCGGCCAGGTCGTCCTCTCCCCGATCACCGCCGGCACCACCTGGCGGGTCGGCGACCGGGTGACGGTCCGCGACGTCGACCTCGAGGTGGTCGGTATCGCCTCCTCGGTGACCGCGACCGCGGCCGCCTGGGTGTGGCCCGGGCAGACCGATGTGCTCGGTGGCGCCGAGCAGCAGGTGCTGTACCGGCTCGGCGACCCGTCGGCGACCCTGGACCTGCCCGGGATGACCGGCTCGACCCGCTACGAACTGGTCAAGTTGCAGGTGGAGGGCCGGCTCAAGCCGATGGTGCCGTTCGTGGTGGCGTTCGCCGTGCTCGGGCTGGTGATGTCCACGCTGATCGTGGTGAACGTGGTGGCCGGCGCGGTGGTCGCCGGGTACCGGGTGATCGGCGTCCGCAAGGCGCTCGGTTTCACGCCCGGGCAGATCGTCGCCGCGTACGCCGGGCAGATCCTGCTGGTGGCCGTCCCCGCCGCGGTGCTCGGCACGGTCGCCGGGCGGCTGCTGTCCGTCCCGCTGCTGGCCAGTGCGAACACCGCGTACTCGGTGATCGCCGCGCCGAGCGTCCCGTGGTGGACCGACGTGCTGGTGCTGCTCGGGCTGACGCTGCTGGCCGGGCTGGCCGCGGCCGGGCCCGCGCTGCGCGCCGGACGGCTCTCCGCGACCCGGGCGATCACGGTGGGCCGGGCCCCACGCGGCGGCCACGGCTTCCGGATCCGCCGGGCACTGGCCGCCCTACCTCTCCCGCGGCCGATCACTTTCGGACTGGCGAGCCCGTTCGCGCGCCCGGCCCGCACCGCCGTGACGATGGTGGCGATCCTGCTCGGCGTCACCACCGTGGTGTTCGCGGCCGGGCTGTCGAAGTCGCTCACCGAACTGGCCGCCGCCGGCAACCGGGTCGAACAGGTGCCGATCCTGGTCGCCGCCGGCATGCACGGCCCGGAGCCGACCGCCGACCCGGAGAAGATCCGGACCATCATCGAGGCGCAGCCGGAGACCGCCGCCGTGACGGCGGCCCGTGAGACCGAGGCCCGGGTGCCGGGTTCCGGCCTGCCGCTGCGCATCCGCGCCTACCAGGGCGACGCGTCCTGGACCGGATATCCGCTGCTCAGCGGCCGCTGGTATGCGAACCCCGGCGAGGCGGTGGCCGGCGCGCGCCTGCTGAGCAGCTTCGGCGTACGGGTCGGCGACGAACTCACCGTCACCACCCCGGGCGGCCGCACGACGGTGCGCATCGTCGGCGAGGTGTTCAGCAACGGCTCCACCGCCGTCATGATCATGGATGCGGCCGGGCTCAGCGGCTCGCTCGCATTGCGCGGTTTCGAGGTGGGCGTCACACCCGGCACGGACCTGCACTCCTACGCCGCGACCCTGAACGCCGCCTTCGGCGAGACCGCGCACGCCGAGATCAGCGCGGAAACCCAGGAGAACGAGATCGTCACCGCGATGCTGGCGCTGATCGCCACACTCACCCTGCTGCTCACCGCGGTCGCCGGGCTCGGTGTGCTGAACACGGTCGTCCTGGAGACCCGGGAACGCGTCCACGAGATCGGCGTCCTCAAGACCCTCGGCATGACGCCGGGCCAGGTGCGGCTCATGGTGATCAGCTCGATGCTGCTGATCGGTGCGGCCGGGGGCGCGCTGGCCGTACCGCTCGGTCGCCTCCTGCACTCCTGGAGCCTGCCGATCATGGGCGATGCGGCCGGGCTCACCCTGCCGCCCGCGGTCCTGGCCGTCTATCGCCCGGCCGAACTGGTCGCCCTGGCCGCCGCGGGCATGCTGCTGGCCGCGATCGGCGCGCTGGTCCCGGCCGGTTGGGCGGCCCGCTCACGTGCGTCCACTGCGCTCCGCGCCGAATAACCCCATTTCCGGTACGGGCTACGCGAACCCGCCGTAGGAGACCCGCGAGGCCACTGCGACTGGCAGACCATGCCGCGCCCGCCGGGCTTGAGTGGGTGGCAGCCTGACCGGGCGGCTGGCGCCGCACGGGCCACCGGGTCCAGGTGGCTCTAGGGCTGCCTCGACCGCAACGGAACAGCGCTGACCCCTGGAGGTCGGTCCATGCCGGACCGTGACGCCTGCTCAAGATATGGAACCGGGCTGCTATTCCATGACTCCGCGTTGACTCAAGATGCCGGCAGGGTCAGCGATGGAAGCCAGTTGTCCTAGATCGACTGCGCGCTAGGGTTCGGCATGATCAGCTACTGGAATCCGGTGCCGGAGGCACGGCGGATCGTCGCCGCTCTGGACCGTGACCCGTTCGAGGGTGACTGGTCGCAGCGGAATCCACGCAATGTGCCTGGCCCCTTCTACACGGGCGAGACCGACATCATGCAGATGGGCCGCAATGACGCGCCACGGCACATCTGCAACGACGACGCGATCGACTCGACGACCGGTTTCGAGTTCGTCTTCCGGCAGCCGATGACTCCGGCTGAGGTGGCCGACCTGGTGAGCGCCGCCCAGATCGAGCTGAATAGCGGCTACGCCCTCGACGGCGACGACCATTGGACCCCGGAGGCGGTCCGTGACTGGTGGGCGGGCCGCGCCGGCCTGCGCCGCTGGGCCATTGATCTGGCCGTGGCCTGGGCCGCGAACTCCCACCCGGAGTACCACCGCCACTACCACGACGCCGCACAAGGCCTCCGTGACCTGGTCGCCTTCCTCGACGACGGCATGGAGTCCTACCTGCGCGGCTACCTGTTCTGGCTGCGGGAACGCCGCGAGCCCGCCCCCACCGACCGAATCCCCGCCCTGTGAAGGACGGGGATGGTCACGCGTCGCCGTACGGGTTGCGCGCCCAGGTGAGGACGCGGTCGACGTCGGTGCGGGTCCAGCCGACGGCCGGGTCTATGGAGACGAGCAGGGTGGGTGCCGGGCGGGCGGCGGCCCAGCGCAGGCCGGCCGCCGTGTGGTTGTCGTCGATCCAGGCGACCGGCCGGTCCCCGGCGACGAGGTCGACCGCCGGGACCTTGAGCTCCGGGTCGAACGGGACCGGCGGGAACTCGACGTACGGCAGCGGGCCGAGGCCGAGGCAGGGCAGGTAGAGCTCGTTGGCGTGATTGCCCCAGGCGGTGGCCCACCACAGCTCCCCGGCGGCGGCCAGCTCGCGGATCCAGTCGCCGTGCTCCGGGCAGTAGCGCACCGGCTCCTCGCCCTCGAAGAGCACCCGCTCCAGGTGGCCGTCCGGGCAGACCGGCGCGGCGAACGGGTTCAGCACCCCGTCGAGGTCGAGCAGAAGCAGCGGCGGCTTTCGATCCACGGTCCGACCCTAGCCCTGCCGGCGGATGATCGGATCGGGCGCGAACGATCGGGCGCGCGGGGCCCGGGAGCGGCCAGTCTTGAGGGCGGAAGGAGGACCTCGTGATCGCAGCACTGAACCGTCTCACCGAACTGGTGGAAGAACCCGGTGACCTGAACGTCGCCGCCGTGGCGAAGACGCTCGGCACCACCGAGTACCACCTGCGCCGGATGTTCTCGTCGCTGGCCGGGATGCCGCTGTCGGAGTACGTGCGCCGCCGCCGGATGACCGTGGCGGCCGCCGACGTGATCCGTAACGAGGAGGATCTGCTGGGCATCGCGGTCCGGTACGGCTACGGCTCGACCGAGGCGTTCGGCCGGGCGTTCCGGGCGGTGCACGGCGCCGGTCCCGGGGACGTACGCCGTGACGGTGGTCCTCTCCGCACACAACCGCAGCTCAGGTTCCGCCTGACCGTTGAAGGGAGCACTCCCATGGACACCCGTATCGTCGACCGCCCCGCGTTCCGGCTGGTCGGCCATGCCGCCCGCGTCCCGCTGATCTACTCCGGCGTCAACCCGCACATCCAGCAGCACATCGCCGGGCTGCCACTCGAGGCGCACCAGCGGCTCAAGGATCTCAGCGACACCGAGCCGGCCGGGCTGTTGCAGGTCACCGACGACGTCAGCCCGGATGCCGCGGAGGGCACCGAGCTGACCTACCTGCACGGGGCCGCGATCGCTGCGGGCACCACGCCGCCGGACGACCTGGACGCCATCGAGGTGCCGGCCGGCCGCTGGGCGGTGTTCCGCACGTCGGGGCCCTACCCGGCGGCGTTGCAGACGGCGTGGGCGGCGACCGCCACCGAGTGGTTCCCGTCGAACCCGTGGCGGCTGCGGCCGGGCCCGTCGATCGTGGCCATTCTGGAGCTGGCGGCAGATTTCAGCACCGCCACCTGTGAACTGTGGATGCCGGTGGAGCCCGCCTAGCTAGGCGAACGCACGGTCGACGTCGCCGGGGGTCAGGCCGAAGTCGGACAACTGGTAGGTGTGCGCGGGCTTACCCGTACCCCGCATGGTCTGCTCCTGGAAGGAGGCCATCGCGGCGCGCGCCGGACCGGTGAGCCGGACCCCCAGGCGATCGTAGATCGACTCGACGGTGCGCTGCGGGGACGCGACGAAGTCCTCGTAGCGCACGTCGATGAAGCGCCCGGGATCGTGCCGGGCCCGGTCGGCGCGGAATCGGCGCAGTCCGCGCGACCAGAGTTCCAGCTGTGCTTTTCCGGCCACCGCGCCTTCGAAGACCGTGGACCAGCCGGCCGAGGCGCGGGTGTTGAGGCTGCACACCGAGGCGATCGCGGTTCGCGGATCCCGGTGGGTCTGGATGATCGTGGCGTCCGGATAGACGCTGAGCAGGGCGTCCAGTGCGAACAGGTGGCTGGGGTTCTTCAGCACCCAGCGCCGGCCGGGGTCGTTGAGTCCGATCAGCTGGAGGTTACGGCGGTGCCTGCGATAGGCCGGCGTCCAGTCGTTTTCGGACAGCCACCGCGAGTAGGACGGAATGTAGGCGGTGCACTCGAAGGACACCGACGTCATCGACTGGCAGAGCAGCCGCCAGCACTCCTCCACCTGCTCGGGGCGCATGAGGTGGACGCCGTCCAGCCCCGCGGCCCGATAGGCCTCACGCAGGGTGATGAAGATCGGGTCGTCGGGCCAGGTCTCGCGGGGCGGGCGCGGCTGCGGGACCTCGGTGAGCCACAGCTCCGGGCCCTGGTGGGCGGGGTCGGCGGCGAGCATCCGGTGCAGCGCGGTGGTGCCGGTGCGCGGTAGTCCGGTGACGAAGACCGGGTTTGGCAGTTTCACGCCGGCATGCTCGGGAAATCGCCGCCACGCGGCTTCCGCCAGCAGGCGGGAGATCAGCGAGGCGCGCAACAGGCCGCGGGTCCGCTTGCTGCCGGCGGGGGTCAGGCATGCCTCTTCGGCGTACGCGGTGAGCAGCACCGACAGCGCGGACCGATGATCGTCGCCAGCGCCGAAGTCGTCGAGCCCGGTCATTCTGGTCGCCGAGGCGTGCAGGTCGTCAACGGTGCCGACGTCGGTGCGTTCACTGATGTTCACCAGTGGAACTCCCCGCAGTTGACGTCGAGGCACGCTCCGGTGACGCCGCGGGCCAGATCGGAGGCGAGGAACAGGATCGCGTCGGCGACCTCGTCGGGTTCCGGCAGGCGGCGCAGGTCGGTGCCGGCCGCGACCTCGTCGTAGATCTGCCGGGCCGGGACGCCGCGCTGGGCGGCCTGGAACTCGAACCAGGCGCGCAGCGTGTCCGCCCAGATCCAGCCGGGGGCGACCGAGTTGACCCGCACCCCGTGGGGGCCGAGTTCGCTGGCCAGGTTCTGCGCCGCCGCGAGTAGGGCGGCTTTGGTGAGCCGGTAGGGCCCGAACGGCCGTCGCGAATGTCGTAGCACCGCCGAATTGACGACCACTATGGAGCCGTGTGTCTCGATCAACGCGGGCGCGACCAGGCGAATCGTCCGGATCGCGGCCAGGACGTTGATCTCGAAGCTCTGGCCGGTCTCCTCCAGATCGACTTTGCGGAGGCTGCGCATCGGCGGCATCACGAAAGCGTTGTGCACCAGCACGTCGATCCGGCCGAATTCGCTCACCGCCCGGTCGACCAGATTCTGGACAGCCGTGTCGTCGGTGAGGTCGGTGGGCACGGCCAGCGCGCGGCCGCCGATCTTGGCGGTCACCTCGTTCAGCGTCGTCTCGGTGCGGGCCGCGAGCACGACGTCGGCGCCCTGCTCAGCGGCGCGCAGCGCGACCGCCTGGCCTAGGCCGGGGCCGACACCGGCGACGAGCACCACCCGGCCGTCGAGGAGCATCGGCTCAGCCCAGCATCCGCGCCGCGGTGGCGGCCTGCCGGGCGGCGATCCGTTCGCGCCACGCCCCGGGCCCGATCGGACGGTAGTGCGGCAGCTGTTTGGGCAGGTCGTCGACGGCCATGATGTCGACCCGGGGGCCGTCCTCGCCGGTGAGCTCGCGGGACAGCCGCTGCCAGCGCAGTTGCACGTAGCCACGGCGGTGGCCGAGGCGTTCCAGCCAGTTGGCGACGCCCGGGTTCCGTTCGCTCACCACGTACCGGATCATGCCGTCCGGGTCGATTCTGGCCTGGTCGCGGGTGAGGCTGGTCTGGTGGTTGATGTAGTCGAGCGAGACGTACCACATGCTGCCGAGCTGAATGCCCTGGTAGGGGGCGTCGCTGGCCGGGACGGTGATCACCATGGCCTGGTCGTCGTCCAGCTCGTAGTGGCCGGCCGAGGAGAACTGGGTGGTCAGGCCGCCGGGTGTGGAGCGGGGCGGGGTGAGCGTGTTGACCGGCAGGTTCAGGTAGAACCGCTCGGCGAACGCGAGGAAGGTACGCAGGCGGCTGATCAGGATCTTGCCGGCCACGCCGTACCGCTTGGTGAGCGCATCCATCGTGGGCGGTGGTGGGGCCGCACCGATCCGGTCGGCACGCTGGATGCGCAGCATCCCGGGCCGCTCGCCGGCCCAGTCGCTGAAGACCTCGCGGACCACCAGCATCCCGGCGCCGGGCAGGCCGGGCCCGAGGAACAGCCGGAAGGAACCGTCCGGTTCGGTGCGGATCTCCCGGTCGTCGAAGGCGGCGGTGCTGCCCGGCACGGCGATCGGTGAGTAGGCGCCGTCGAGGATCTGGAAGCTCAGGTCGACGGTGGTGCCGCGCCGGCCGGTGACCACGTACTCGGCGTCGTCGCGCAGCCAGGCGTGGAAGTAGAGGGTGTCCGGGTTGTCCAGGCCCATCTTCGTGTACGGCCCGGTGGAGCGGACGAAGTAGGGAAAGTCGCGCTGGTAGGCCCAGGCCATCTGCACCGAGGCGCGGATGCTGCCGGCCAGGTAGTCGTAGCCCTCGACGAGATCCTGCTCGTCGCGGACGTGCGGGGCCGTGGTGATGACCCTCTCGGCCTCCTGGATCGCTTCCGCGAACGGTGTTGTCAGCACAGGGTCGACGATAGAACTCGTTCTAGTTTTTGGTCAATCACGGATTGACTCCGCGCTTCCGGAGGCTCCACGCTGGACGGCATGCGCGCGTACCGGATGACCGAATGGGGCACCCCTCCCCGGGCCGTCACCGTGCCGGACCCCGCACCCCGGCCCGGCGAGGTGCTGGTCCGGGTCGCCGGGTGCGGGCTGTGCCGCTCCGACCTCACCATGCGGCGGATCCCGGCGGCCGCGGGCGCGGCGCTGGGCTGGCGGATGCCGTTCACGCTCGGGCACGAGACGGCCGGGTGGCGGGTGGACACCGGGGAGCCGGTGGCGCTCGTGTCGCCGTCGTCGTGCGGAACATGCCGGTACTGCGTGCGCGGGCAGGAGAGCGGATGCCCGTACGGGCTGGCCGGGCGCGGCTACGGCCGGGACGGCGGGCTGGCCGAATACGTGCTGGTCGACGATCCGCGGGCGCTCCTGCCGCTGGGGTCGCTGGATCCGCGGCAGGCCGGGCCGCTCACCGACGCGGGGGCGACGGCCTATCACGCGGTGCGGCGGGCGCTGCCCCGGATCGGGCCGGGCGGTACGGCGGTGGTGGTGGGCACGGGTGGGCTGGGGGCTTTCGCGGTGCAGTTCCTGCGGATCCTCACGGCGGCCTCGGTGGTGGCGGTCGACTCGTCCCCGGCCCGCCGTTCCTATGCCTCGTCCATCGGCGCCCACTCCGCCTACGCCGATCTATCCGGTTTGTCGGATACAGACGTCGTGCTGGACTTCGTCGGCACCGACGAGACGATCACCGCCGGGATCGCCGCGGTGCGGACCGGCGGCGCCTTCGGCCTGATCGGCTCGGCGGGCGGCCGGCACACCGGCCCGTGGTTCTCGTCGCTGCCCCGCGACGGCGAGGTGTTCACCTTCCAGGGCTCGACGATCGCCGACGCCCAGGACGTGATCGCCCTCGCCGGGGCCGGCCTGATCCGCAACCAGGTGGAGGAATTCGCATTCACCGAGATCGACGAGGCCTACACGAAACTGGCCACCGGCGCACTCACCGGCCGCGCCGTCATAGTCCTCGAATAATTGGGGCTATGCATCCTTTGTCGGTCAACGTACGCCCGGCGGCAGTACCAGGCGGTCGAGAACGCCATGCGTTCCCATACATACCGCGCACAGCGGCATCATCGCGTCGTCGTACACCACCGTCGATTCTTCGTACTGGTGTGGTGGATACTGCACCGTCTCCACCACGCCGCGTCTCTGCAACGTGAAGTGGTAGCAGTTGTGCATCCTGCCGTTCGGGTAGGTGCGGGCAATGGCCGACGTGATCATCGGGATCAGGGTCGCGCCGCGCCCGCGCAGAGTCGCCACATCGGGGCAGGATTCGGAGTGCACGAGTACGGCCGGCGGATACTCCCGCTTCTCCGTCACGCTCGGCATCCGTTCGGGAGGACCGCGCCCGCCTCCCAGGCGGACACGATGGCCTTCACGGCCTCGTCCTGGGTATACCGGCCGAGGAGCTCGCCGCTGGTTCCGGGCCGTCTCACGTAGGCGCTCCATCGGTCGCCGATGCCAGCATGTATCCAGCCGATGTAGTCATCCTCTCGCTCGACGGAGTATCCGCCCATGACACTCACCTTGAGGATGACGCCGGGCAGGATCTCACGCTTCGCGGGTAGGACGCTACGTTCCACTGTTCACCTCCTCGCAGGTGAGGCAGGCAAGGCTCGTCCCGCAATCGGGGCACCATTTGTTCTTGGCCGTCAAGCTGAACACGCCGCCGACGAACCCGACGACCAGCGAGGCCACTGCGACTATCAGCACCATGGGTCACATCCCTCATTGGCAACAGGGATAGACGCTAGGTAAGAGAGATCTCACGGGTCCACGATGTTGCGAATAGTTGCGTCAGCTCAGCTCGCTGGCAACTCGGGTGATCAGGTCCCTGGCCGGCTTTCCGTACAGAGCGACCTGGTGCAGGTTCTCGAACATCCGCCCATACAGCTCGACCTCGCTGGGCTGAGTGACCTCGATGCTCGCCGTAGGCGTCTCCAAAGCCACGAGCTGGTTATCGAACATCCAGAACCCTGCCGACGGCACGGCTCCTCGCTCGACCATCAACGGAATCACACCGAGCGCCACGGTCGGGAGCGACATGACGGTCAGCAGGCGGTCGAGCTGGTTGGCCTGGGTGTCGGCGTCGCCGAACCAGGTCCTCAACGCCTGCTCCTCCAGGACGACGGCGAACCGTTTCCCCCGCTGGTACAGGATCCTTTGACGCTCCATCCTGACGGCAACCGCTTCCTCCAGATCGTTGGGAGCGTCAAGGAACCGGCTCCAGAACGAAAGCATGGCGGCGCAGTAGTCAGGAGTCTGGAAGAGGCCGGGGATCACGTTGTGCTCGTAAATCCGGAAGAGGTTCGTCTCGCCATAGAGGGTGGGGGCACGGATGCCCAACACCCGCTTCATACCAGCCCGCGCCAGCCGACGGAACTCCACATACGCCGACTCAACAGCCCGCAGCGTGGCGAGAAGGTCAGGAACCTCAGCGTCCGCCCCACACACTCGACACCAGTCCCGGATGTCGCCGGAGGTCGGCTGCTGGACACCGTTCTCCAGCTTGCTCACCCTGGTGTAATGCTGCCCCGTGGCAGCAGCCAGCGCCCGCCCCGTGAGTCCGGCGTATCTGCGGATCTCACGGAGCCGGGCGCCGAGCGCTTTTTGCGCCTGTTTGGCGGAGCTACTTGGGTTCGTAGTCACGATGCGGGATCGCTAGCTTCCACACCGCGTCAAAGGCGGATCGGCAGAGATTGAGGTCTGCTGGATCGGTCGAGGCCTCCATACCGGCGTTCAATCCGTTCCCGGTGTAGAGCAGGAAGACCACGAGCCGGTCATCGAACAGGTAGAAGTCGTTGCCTGGTAGAGCCAGCGACGACACGCGCGAACGGGGAATCCACCGGATGTCCTCGCCGGCCTCGACCATCGGATGGGCGATGCTGAGGCTCCAACGCTGATAGTCGCTCAGCGGCTCCGAGACCACCCGAGCCCGACGAACGCTCTTGCCCACAGCGACATGGCTTCGCAACGTGCCGCACCAGTCATCGAGCCAGCTCAGATCATCCGGTTCCTGAGCCGCCCGCTTGGCCATGAACGGAATCTCAACCTCGGTCCCGTAGGCGTCACGCGTCTCCAGGTGGTCTGACGACCTCTCGAAGGTACGGAGCAAGCGATCAAACTCCGCCTCATCCAGCGACGCCACGACCCTCCTCGGTAAAGAACCGGATCATCCTGTCAGGAATCTCAACCACGGACTCTCCCTCCGGTATGTCCATCTCCGCCAGCGCTTCAGGATCGGTCACCACGAAGCCCTGCACCAGCCAACTACCCCGATCTGTCCGGTAGAGGGTCGGCGAGTTCGTCGGGTTGGAGTTCGGGTCCTTGGCTACGAAGGTTAGGCGCACTGCCAACTCCCTGTCTCGTGGGTTGCGACGTGTTGCGCGCTTCCCATCGTGGTCGCATCACTACACACGGTCAAGATTCCAGGAATGCCAATCAATGCCCGGCGACGGCTTCGAACAGCCGGGCCACCGCTCGTCCCACAGCGCCGACAATGCGACCGAATCAACGCTTCGCCTCGCCTCGTTGTCTTCAGAGGTCTGCACGATCAACCCACTCGATGGTGGCGAACAGATTGCTGCGCGGGACGACAAGAGCCGCCTCGATCAACGCAGCCTCTCGCGCTGCCTCTACGACGTACGGCCATGGCCTGCCGATATTTAACGACTCGTCGAGGCTTTCATGACCATTCGCATAGGTTCGACCATCGACCGTCGCCCACAACTGGAAGTACAGCACTGCTTGATCGTGGTCAGCCAGGTCATTGATGACGTCCGCAAGGCATGCGGATGGCCAGGCCCGATCCAAGCTGTCAGTCGACACGGCGAGGGCAGCCGCCAATGGCGGCAGGACGTCCTGCCGAGCGTCGAGCACTGTCAACGCACTGCGGAGAGCAACGGCTTCCGTGAAGTCGAGTTCGTCGCCGCTGGCACGCTGCCGCCGGTAGGCGTCCCGCAGTGCGGGGACCGCCTCCAGTACGCCCAGCTCACCGATCGCCACCGCAGCCCATTCGCGTACGGTTCCGGCCTCGCTGCTGAGCAGGTCGATCAGCAGCGGCCCCGCAGCGCGATCGCCGAAGTGCTCGAACACCTCGATCGCGGACAGTTGCCCGTAGTGGTCCAGCGTCTTCACGGCGGCCATCAAAGGCGCGACGACCTCGCCGCCGATCGACATCAGCGCGGCCTTCGCATCCTCAGCGATCATGGTGGAATCGTCGTCCAACAACCCGATGAGCCGCGTGATCTCGTCCGTCACGAGGCGCAGTCTGTCGTATCGCGCCGGTCATCTTCCAGCGAGATCACCGACGCGCCGCCTCCGCGAATGGCACCGCCAGCATCGCGGGCGCGACCACGGAGAGGCTCGACCCGTCCACGAAGCCCAGGGCGAGCGCGCCCTCCGGGTCGCTGACACCGACCGCGGCCAGGGCGGTCCGCGGGCACTGCCAGAGCAACTCCAGCCGCGGCAGCGGAGCGGGCTCGACCCGGCCCAGCATCCGGCGGCCGGCCAGCCGCAGACGGTCGCGCAGCCCCGGCGGACGGGCCTCCGGTGACCCGGCGACCGCGGCGAACAGCAGCAGGCGGGCCTCGGTCAGCGCCAGCGCCGCCGCGGCGGCGGGTTCGGGCAGGTGCCGGTCCAGTTCGGCGGCCGTTCCCTGCAACGCGCGGGGTGGGCTCGCCGCCGGACCGGCGCCGCCGAAGCCGAGCAGCCCCTCCGGCGCGCCTTCCCACCGAGTGATCTTGGCGATCGTCGACAGACCGGACTCCCGGGCGACCCACAGCGCGGCGTGGAGCGTCTCGCCCGCGTCCAGATGCTCACCGACCCGCAGCCGCAGTTCGCTCTGCCGCCGCGCCACCGGGTCGGCCTGCCGCATGAAGATCACTCCGAAATCTTGTCGTACCCCCGGCGCATCATCGACGGAAACCGGGTTGACCTCAACCTCAGGTTAGGTGGGAGGTTCACTTCATGAGCATGGATTTCGCGGCCTGGAATGCGATGTACCACCAGATGAACCAGCGGGAGGACAAGCGCCCATTCTCCCGCGCCACCTTACGGCGCATCCTGGCTCTGGCCCGGCCACACCGGCGCAAACTCGCCGGCTTCCTGCTGCTCAGCGTGGTGACGGCGGTCCTCGCGGTGGCCGTCCCGGTGCTCGCCGGGCAGGTGGTCGACGCCATCGTGGAGGGCCGGGAGTATCGGCTGGTCCTCGCCCTGGCCGTGGCGATCGCGGTGATCGCGCTGCTGGAGGCGGCTCTCGGTCTGGTGCAGCGGTGGTTCTCCGCACGGATCGGCGAGGGGCTGATCCTCGATCTGCGGACCCTGGTGTTCGACCACGTGCAGCGGATGCCGGTGGCGTTCTTCACCCGCACCCGGACGGGGGCGCTGGTCAGCCGGCTCAACAACGACGTGATCGGGGCGCAGCACGCGTTCAGCGACACGCTGTCCGGTGTGGTCGGCAACCTGGTGGGGCTGGCCCTCACGCTGGTCGTCATGGTCGGGCTGTCCTGGCAGATCACCCTGCTGTCGTTGCTGCTGCTGCCGGTGTTCGTGCTGCCGGCCCGGCGGGTCGGCGGGCGGCTGGCCGGCCTGGAGCGGGAGGCCGCCGAGCACAACGCGGCGATGAACACGCAGATGACCGAGCGCTTCTCGGCGCCCGGGGCGACGCTGGTCAAGCTCTACGGCAACCCGTCGGCCGAGTCGGCCGAGTTCGCGGCGCGGGCCCGCCGGGTGCGGGACATCGGCGTGCGTACGGCGATGGCCCAGTGGACGTTCCTGACCGCGCTCACCTCGGTGTCGGCGGTGGCCATCGCGCTGGTCTACGGGCTGGGCGGCCTCTACGCGCTGCGCGGCTCCCTCGACCCGGGCGCCGTGGTGGCGCTGGCCATCCTGCTCACCCGGATGTACGCCCCTCTCACCTCACTGGCCAGTGCCCGTGTCGAGGTGATGAGCGCGCTGGTCAGCTTCGAGCGGGTCTTCGAGGTGCTCGACCTGAAACCGCTGATCGAGGAGAAGCCGGACGCGCGCCCGGTGCCGGACGGGCCGGTGGCGGTGGAGTTCGACGACGTGCGGTTCGCGTACCCGTCGGCCGACAAGGTGTCGCTGGCCTCGCTGGAGGAGGTGGCCACGCTGGACACCCGCGGCGGCGAGGAGGTGCTGCACGGCATCTCGTTCCACGCCGAGCCGGGGCAGATGGTGGCGCTGGTCGGGTCGTCCGGGGCCGGCAAGTCGACGATGGCGAGCCTGCTGCCCCGGCTGTACGACGCCGGTTCCGGTGCGGTCCGGCTCGGCGGGGTCGACGTGCGTGACCTGAGCGCCACCTCGCTGCGGCAGACACTCGGCATGGTCACGCAGGACGGTCACCTGTTCCACGAGTCGGTGCGGGCCAACCTGATGCTGGCCCGGCCGTCGGCCACCGAGGAGGACCTGTGGGACGTGTTGCGCCGCGCCCACATCGCCGACCTGATCGAGTCGCTGCCGGACGGGCTGGACACGGTCATCGGCGAGCGCGGCTACCGGCTCTCCGGCGGGGAGCGGCAGCGGCTGACCATCGCCCGGCTGCTGCTGGCCCGGCCGCGGGTGGTGGTGCTCGACGAGGCGACCGCCCATCTGGACTCGACATCCGAGGCGGCGGTGCAGGCGGCGCTCGGGGAGGCGCTGTCCGGGCGCACGGCGGTGGTGATCGCCCACCGGCTGTCCACGGTCCGGGCGGCCGACCAGATCCTGGTCGTCGAGGACGGCCGGGTCGTCGAGCGGGGCACCCATCCGGAGCTGCTCGCCGCCCGTGGGCGTTACGAGCAGCTGTACCGGACCCAGTTCAGCGAAGGACCGCCGCCCGCCGTAGCGCGGGGGTGATCAGCTTGCGGGCCAGTGCCGGGTCGCCGCTGTCGGTCTCCCAGCCGGCGTCGGCGACCAGCACCACGGCCCGGCCTTTACGGGCGACCACGAGGTAGGTGTGGTGGGTGATCCACTTGTCGACGTGCTCGAAGGTGTCGCTGTAGCGCAGCAGCAGCGAGTCCGGGCCGGCGACACCGGTGGCCTCGATCCGCCAGGCGGTGCCCTCGCAGACCTTGAGAACGGAACGGAGTTCGCGCAGGTAGCGGCGGGCCTCACCGGAGCGGTGGACGCCGACGTACTCCATCACGGCGTTCGGCGCCCGGTTCACGTCGATCACCGCGGTGACGGCACGCTCGGCTTTGGCCTCGGGGTAGTCACCCTCGCACGGCTGAGGTGGCCGCAGCCGGACCCAGCTGTCCCGGTCCACCTCGAGAGGAGCGACACCGCCCAGATCGTCGGGCCCGAGCATGGCCCCGTCCGGAATAGGCCCCGTCACCCCGCCGGGACCGGACGCAGACCCGCGACCACCGTCGGGATCGGGCACGGACCCGCGACCACCGTCGGGATCGGGCACAGACCTGTGACCCGCGGCGCCGCTGGCCACCGGGCCGGTCGCGCTGCCGTGCCCGCCCATCCCTGATGCTGAGCCGGACTGGGCGCGGATCCGGGCGGCCTGCCGCCATCGCGCTTCGCGGGTCATCCAGTCGGGAATGTCGGCGGGCCCGTCGTCCGCCGGCCGCTGCACGGCGACCAGGCCCGGTGGGGCTTCGACCGGAGCGCCTTCCCCGAACCCGGCGGGCCGGGCCGATGCCGGCACACCCGACAGAGTGGTGACGCACACAACGGCCGCGAACAGGGCGAACGATCTCCGAATGGTCTGCATGTCAGCTCCAACGAGCGACGACGGTTACCGCTTCTCATCATCCGCTGGGCCGCCGGCGTCAGCGGTCTTTCCGCCCGCCACGACCGAAAACTCACCCCACCGGCGGAGGCCCGGCGATCCGGTGCCCGCTCCCAGCCGAAGCGCCGGTCGCGGTGGCCGCACACGGAAGTCGCCGTGTGTGCGGTCCTCGCGGCTATCTGCCACGTGGGCGATCACGACACCGCCATCGTGTGCGCCCACTCACCCGTTCGGAAGCGCGACCGCCAGGCAAACCGCAACCGCCAGGCGGAAGCGCGACCACCAGGCGAAGCGCGACCACCCTGCAAACCGCGACCACCCTGCAAACCGCGACCACCAGGCGGAAGCGCAACCACCAGGCAAACCGCAACCACCAGGCGGAAGCGCGACTACCAGGCGAACCGCAACCGCCGAGCGGATCTGCCGGGCCGGCCGGCCTCACCCCCACGAGGACGTTTCAACTGCTAGGTTGAAAAGCACGGCCAGATCCCGAGCCCACGAGCCGGATCGAAACCACACAGCCAGAGCGCGAACCCACGAGCCCGATCCAAACCACACAGCCGAATCACGAACCCACGAGCCCGATCCAACCCACGCAGCCGGATCACAGGCCCACGACCCTGACCCGGAACCACGCAGCCGGATCACAGGCCCACGAGCCTGATCCGGAACCACGCAGCCAGATCGAGAGAGGACGCCCAGGATGACACTCGCCGAACTGTCGCCCGCCGAACGGCACCGCGAGATCGCCGCCGGCTTCACCGCCCGCGTGACCGGCGCGCAGGACTGGGACGCCCCGGCCCCGGTCGCCGGCTGGACCGCCCGCGACGTGGTCCGCCACCTGGTCGAGTGGCTTCCCGGCTTCCTGGCGTCCGGCTCGGAGGTCACCCTGCCGCCGGTCCCGTCGGTGGACGCAGACCCGGTCGCCGCCTGGCAGGCGCACCACACCGCGGTCCAGGCTGTTCTGGACGACCCGAAGACCGCCGACCGCACCCTGACCAACCCGCACCTCGGCGAGCTCCCCCTGGATCAGGCGATCGACCGCTTCTACACGACCGACGTCTTCATGCACACCTGGGACCTGGCCCGCGCCACCGGCCAGGACGAGTCCCTGGACCCGGCCTACGCCGCCCTCCTGCTGTCCGGCATGGAACCGATGGACGAGATGCTCCGGGCCTCCGGCCAGTACGGCCCCAAGGTCCCCGTCCCCGCCGACGCCGACCCGGTGACCCGCCTGATCGGCTTCATCGGCCGCGACCCGGCCTGACCCCGAACCCGGCTGGCCACCAGCGCTGTCTCAACCCGGTTGAGAAATGTCTGGAGGGGTTTTGAGCCAGCCTGACCCGGTGACCCGTGCGGCGCCAGCCGCCCGGGTCGGACCGTGCGGCGCCAGCCGCCCGGTCAGGTTCGCGTGGCGTCCCGGGGCTGTCACGATTCGGCGGGACGGTCCACCTCGTACGATCAGAGAAGTTTGTGGATTTGGGAGAGGGTTTCGTCGGCTTCGGTGACCAGTTCGGTGAGGATGGCGGATACCGGGCGGACCTCGTTCATCCGGCCGACGATCTGGCCGACCGGCATCGGGACGACGGTCGGGTCGCCGGAGGCCATCAGGCGGTCGTGGGCCCCGGAGACGAGCAGGTTCTGCAACGGCATCGGGAGCGGGGCGGGCGCGTCCGATTCGGACCATGCCTCGGTCCAGCGGTTGCGCAGCAGGCGGGCCGGTTTGCCGGAGTAGATGCGGCTACGCACGGTGTCGCTGGAGCCGGCCTGGAGGAGGGCGTCGCGCAGCGCCGGGCCGCTGCGGTATTCGCTGGAGCCGAGCCAGACCGAGCCCATCCACACGCCGCGCGCGCCGAGGGCGAGGGCGGCGGCGATCTGGCGTCCGCTGCCGATGCCGCCGGCCGCCAGGACCGGTACGCCGACCGCGTCGACGACCTCCGGGACCAACACCATGCTGGCGATCTCCCCGGTGTGCCCGCCGGCCTCGTAGCCCTGGGCGACCACGATGTCGACCCCGGCCGCCACGTGGCCGCGGGCGTGGTCGGCCCGCCCGGCGAGCGCGGCGACCAGCAGGCCGCGCTCGTGGGCGTGTGCGATGACGTCCGGCGGCGGCGGGCCGAGCGCGTTGGCGATCAGCCGGACCGGGTGCTGGAGGGCTACCTCGACGTGACTGCGAGCGACCGAATGCAGCCAGCCGAGGACGCCGGGCCGGTCCGAGGCGGCACCGAGCGGGGGTACGCCGAGGCGTTGCAGAGTCCGTTCGACGAAGTCGCGGTGTCCGGGAGGGATCAGTTCACCGAGGTCGGCGGGCAGACCTTCGGTGGGCACTTTGCCGGGCATCACCACGTCGACGCCGTAGGGGCGGCCCTCGGTCGCCTGGTCCAGCCAGGTGAGGACGGTGTCCAGTTCGGCGGCGTCGTTGAACCGGACGCAGCCGAGCACGCCGAGCCCGCCGGCCCGGCTGATGGCCGCGACGACGTGCTCGGACGGGCTGAACCCGACGATCGGATGGTCGACGCCGAGCAGGTCGCAGAGGTCAGTCCGCATGGTGCTCCCTCGCGTAGGAGTGCGCCCACCGGTAGTCGGCCTTGCCGCTGATGGTGCGCTGGATCCCGTCGACCACCCAGATCCGGCGCGGCACCTTGTAGCCGGCGATGCGATGGCGCACGTGGGTGTCCAGTTCGTCCAGGTCGAGATCGGCGCCGGGGCGCGCCTGGACGAGGGCCACCACCTTCTGGCCGAGCCGGTCGTCGGGCGTTCCGATGACGAGGGCGTCGAACACGTCGGGATGGGCTTTCAGGGCGCCTTCGACCTCTTCGGGGAAGACCTTCTCGCCACCGGTGTTGACGCACGTGTTGCCACGGCCGAGCAGGGTGAGGGTGCCGTCCTCCTCGATCCGGGCCAGGTCACCGGGTATCGCGTAGCGGACCCCGTCCACTTCGGTGAGCAGCGCCGCGGTCTTCTCCGGGTCCTTGTAGTAGCCGAGCGGCACGTGCCCGCCGCGGGCCAGTCGGCCGACGACGCCGGGTGGGGCCTTCTGGCCGTACTCGTCGATGACGATGGTGTCCGGACCGGGCATCACCCGCGGCCCGTCGACGGCGCCGCCCTGCACGTCGGCGACGATGCCGATGCCGGCGAACCCAGTCTCCGACGAGCCGATCGCGTCGGTGACCATCACGTTCGGCAGCGCCTCCAGGTACTGCCGCTTCACCGACGGCGAGAACAGGGCGGCACTGGACGAAATCGCCACCAGGGAGGATCCGTCGTAGTTGCCGGCCAGGTAGGCCTCGATGATCGGCCGGGCCATCGCGTCGCCGATCAGGACCACCACGTTGACCTGGCGGCGCTCGATCACCTGCCACACCTCGTCCGGGTCGAAGTGGGGCAGGAACACCACGGTGTCGCCGCCGAACAGCGCCGCGAGGGCGGCCCACTGGGCGTTGCCGTGGATGAGCGGGGCGAGGCAGAACCGGGCCATCGGCGGCATCTCGGCGCCGCGCCGGGACTGGGCCCACTCGTCCTCGAGGGGGATGCCCGACATGAAATCGATGCCACCGCCGAGAACCCGCCACACGTCCTCGTGCCGCCAGATGACGCCCTTCGGATAGCCGGTGGTGCCGCCGGTGTAGAGCAGGTAGATGTCGTCGCCCTCACGGGGCTCGAAGTCACGGTCGGGTTTGCCGGCGGCGACGGCGTCCGCATAGGAGACGCCCGGGATGTCGGCATCGGTCCCGTCCGGCAGGGCGACCGTGGTGTGCAGGCCGCCGCCCACGGCCCGGACCTTCGCCGAGAATCCGCGGTCGTGGATCAGCGCGGTCAGCGAGGCGTCCTCGAACAGGTACTGTAACTCGTTCTCTACATATCGGTAGTTGACGTTGACGACCACGGCGCGCAGTTTGTACACGGCGATCATGGCCACCACGGCCTCGATCGAGTTGCCCGCGTACAGCCCGACGTGGGCGCCCTTGCCCACTCCTCGACTTCGCAGGAAATGGGCCAAACGGTTGGCGCTCTCCTCCAGCTCCGCGTAGGTGGTCTCACGCTCGCCGCAGGCCACCGCGACGCGATCGGCGAAGGCGTCGACCGCGTGCTCGAACAGGTCCGCAATATTGGCCGCCATCAACGCAAAGTAGAACCTGTTATCGTTCCGGAGCAAGAGTTTGGCACTGGGAGGGAAACCGGGTGGACGCTCTCGTCGAACAGCGCGGACCGATCCTGATCGTCACCATGAACCGGCCGGAGGTCCGCAACGCGCTCTCCCCCGCGATGATGGCGGTGATGCGCGACGCCTGGGACCGGGTCGACACCGACCCGTCGATCCGGGTGGCGATCCTGACCGGCGCGGGTGGCGCGTTCTGTGCGGGCGCCGACCTGCGCGCCATGACCGCCGAGCACCCCGGCGACGGGTTCCGGTCCAACGGCACCGACCTGTCCCGCATCGACGCGCTGCTCAAAGGCCGCCGCCTCACCAAGCCGCTGATCGCGGCCGTGGAGGGTCCGGCCGTCGCCGGCGGCACCGAGATCCTCCAGGCCACCGACGTGCGGGTGGCCGGCGAGAGCGCCCGCTTCGGTGTCTCCGAGGCCCGGTGGGGGCTGTTCCCGCTCGGCGGTTCGGCGGTCCGGCTGCCGCGCCAGCTGCCCTACACGGTCGCCGCCGACCTGCTGCTCACCGGCCGCCATCTGACCGCTTTCGAGGCCCGCGACGCCGGCCTGATCGGCCACGTCGTCCCCGATGGCGAAGCCCTGGCGCATGCCTTGAAAATCGCCGAGACGATCGCCGCGAACGGCCCCCTCGCCGTACAGGCCATCCTCCGCACCATCCGCGAGACCGAGGGCCTGCCCGAGAACGAGGCGTTCGCCCTCGAATCCCGCATCGGCACGCGCGTCTTCATGTCCGAGGACGCCAAGGAGGGCCCGCGCGCCTTCATCGAAAAACGAAAACCCCACTTCAAAGGCGTTTGATCGTACGGACGTGGCCGTTCCCGCCAAACCACCCCGTCCCGCGGCACCCCCGCGAGCCACTGCCGGGTCAAGCCCGCGACGCGCCCGCCGGGCGTAGATCGGTGACCGGGCAGGCCACCCCGATCGCCACCACCCCTGCCTGCCGCCGGTCACGGCCGGGGCGCCGGCTCCCTCACGGCCGAGACGCCGGCCCCCTCACGGCCGAGACGCCGGCTCCCTCACGGCCGGGACGCCGGCCCCCTCACGGCCGGGACGCCGGCCCCCGCCCCTCGGCGACCGGTCACGCTGGGCGGCTGGTCACGGTCTTGCCCGCCAGGCACCCGGGTTGCCCGCTCTCAGCCGTTGCGCCGGTCACCCCATCGGTGGCTTTCCTGCGCACTCACCCCGAACCCCGACCGGCCAGAACTCCGTGTGAGCAAGGGAGCCCACTCACCGGCCCTTGTGGCAAATAGAGGTCGTCGGAGAGTGTTCTTCTTGGCTGCCCACGGCCGAATCCGCAATCCCTCGCCAGCAGGACGCGTCACCCGGAGCGATCTTGAACGATTTACCACCGCCTCGGGTGGCAAATCGTTCAAGATCGCACAACAGCGGCGTGCAAAGCGGGCGAAACGGGCGCCTGTTTCCGGCGAAAGCCCCATTTCCACCTAGCGCGATGGCACGACCGCCGTCAAACGCCACCACCCCCTGGCGCAACCGGCGTGACGGCCGCGAGCAGCACCCCGCATGCCTGGCGATCACCACCCCAACCACCCACCCAGCGCAACCGGCGTCACGGCCGCAAGCAGCACCCCGCATGCCTAGCGATCACCACCCCAACCACCCACCCAGCGCAACCGGCGTCACGGCCGCGAGCAGCACCCCGCATGCCTGGCGATCACCACCCCAACCACCCACCCAGCGCAACCGGCGTCACGGCCGCAAGCAGCACCCCGCATGCCTAGCGATCACCACCCCAACCACCCACCCGGCGCGACCGGTAGCGCATGCGGGGGTATCCGACCGATCTCAGCCCGGCGGGCGCGGCACAGGCCGGACCACGACGCAAGCCGGCGCCGCACGGACGGGACGGGGACGGATGAGGCGGGACGACGTCACGCGTACCGGGGAAGATCCGGAAGTGAAACGCGGACCTCGACGGTCTCTAGATCGCGCGGTCGCGGCCGGACCAGTACGGGTCGCGGAGGAGGCGTTTGTAGAGCTTGCCGTTCGGGTCGCGGGGCAGTTCGGCGACGTAGTCGACGGTGCGGGGCAGTTTGAAGCGGGCCACCCGGCCGGCCAGGAAGGCGAGCAGTTCGGTGGTGAGGGCGGGGCCGGGGGTGATGCCGGGGTGGGGCTGGACCACGGCTTTGATCTCCTCGCCCCACTCGTCGTGCGGGATGCCGAAGACCGCGGCGTCGGCGACCGCCGGGTGGACGGCCAGTTCGTTCTCGATCTCGGCGGGGTAGACGTTGACGCCCCCGGTGATGATCACGTCGCTGGCCCGGTCGCAGAGGAACAGGTAGCCGTCGTCGTCGAGGTAGCCGATGTCGCCGACGGTGAACATGCGGTCCCGCCAGGAGGCCCGGGTCTTCTCGGCGTCACCGTGGTATTCGAAGGTGGCGTCGCCCATCTGGAGGTAGACGGTGCCGGGTTCGCCGGGCTGCCGGTCCTTGCCGTCGTCGTCGAGGACCCGGACGCGGGAGCCGGGCCAGGCGCGGCCGACCGAGCCGGGCCGCTGGAGCCATTCGGCGGCGGTGATCAGGGTGCCGCCGCCCTCGGAGGCCGCGTAGTACTCGATCACGACCGGCCCGAACCAGTCGAGCATGTCCCGTTTCACCGGCTGCGGGCAGGGCGCGGCCCCGTGGATCATGGCGCGCATCGAGGACACGTCGTACCGCCGGCGGGTGTGTGCGGGCAGGGCGAGCAGCCGCCGGAACTGGGTGGGCACCATGTGGCTGTGGGTGCCCCGGTGCGTGCTCACCAGCCGGAGGAATTCCTCGGCGTCCCAGTGGTCCATCACCACGACCGTGTGCCCGAACTGGAGTGAGATGACGGCGAAGTTCATGACGGCCGTGTGGTAGAGCGGTGAGCAGCACAGATGGACGTGATCGTCGAACGGGCGCAGGCCGAACAGGCCGAAGAACCACAGCGACACCGGCGGCACCTGGTCGGGGTCGAGGCCGAGCAGCGGTCGGCGTACCCCTTTGGGCCGCCCGGACGTGCCGGACGTGTAGACCATGAGCGCGCCGAGCGTACGAGGGAAGGGTCTGCCTGATCCGCCCGTGCCCAGGGTGGACAGGGGCACGAAGCCCGGGATGTCGCCGACCGCGAAGCGGGAGGGCACGGAGGAGCCGGCCTCGCGCGCCGCCTCGGCGAAACGCTCGTGCGCGATGAAGGCGCGGGCGCCGCAGTCGCGCAGGATGTAGCCGATCTCGGCGGCGGTGAGATGCCAGTTCAACGGTACGACGTGGAGCCCGATCTGGGCGGCCGCGAAGTAGGCGGTGAGGATGTCGGCGCCGTTGGGCAGCAGCAGTGCGATGGTGTCGCCGGCTTCCAGCCCGGCGTCGCGCAGGCCGCGCCCGATCCGGTCGGCCCCGGTGGCGAGTTCGCCGTAGGTGAGGGTGCGGCCGTCCGGGTCCACGATGGCCGCGAGCTGCGGCCGCTCGGCCGCGATGGTCCACATCCCGATGCCCGTCATGGCCCGACTCTATAACTGGTTCCATCGATGAGAAAGCGTCTGTACACGGTCCTTGCCCGCTGAGATTGGAACGTGTTTCACTCATCGACGTGGATACCCTCGCGGCACCGCTGACCATCGCCTTCGACTACACGCGCTCGCTCGGGCCGGTGCTGGGCCGGTTCATGGCGGGGCTGCGGGAGCGGCGGGTGCTGGGTGCGCGGACCTCGGACGGGCGGGTGCACGTGCCGCCGCTGGAGTACGACCCGGTCACCCACGAGCCGGTCACCGACCTGGTCGAGGTGTCGCCCACCGGGACCGTGGTGAGCTGGACGTGGAACCCGCGGCCGGTCGAGGGGCAGCCGCTGGACCGGCCGTTCGGGTGGGCGCTGATCCGGCTGGACGGCGCGGACACGCCGCTGTTGCACGCGGTGGACGCGGAGGACCTGAACACCGGGATGCGGGTGCGAATTCGCTGGTCTGCGCAAAGAACCGGCCACATCCGGGACATCGCATGCTTCGAGCCCGGAGAATCCGACATTTCCGAAATATCGGAAGAGTTCGAGCCGGTGGAGATCATGACCACCCCGATCCGGCTGCACTACCAGCACACCACGTCCGCCGAGGAGGACCGCTACCTGCGGGCCCTGGAACAGGGGCGGATCATCGGCCAGCGCTGCCCGGCCTGCCGGAAGGTGTACGTCCCCCCGCGCGTCTGCCCCGCCGACGGGGTGGCGCCGGACGAGGTGGTGGAGGTGGCCGACCGCGGCATGGTCACCACGTTCTGCGTGGTCAACGTGCCGTTCGCGGGGCAGCGGCTGACCCCGCCGTACGTGGTGGCGCAGGTGCTGCTGGACGGTGCCGACATCCCGATCTCGCACCTGATCCTCGGTGTCGAGGCCGCGGACGTGCGGATGGGGATGCGGGTGGCCGCGGTCTGGCGGGACCGGTCGCGATGGTCCACCACGCCGGAGAACATCGACCACTTCGAGCCGACCGGAGAGCCGGACGCCCCCTACGAGTCGTACGGGGAGCACCTATGAGCGAGCTTGCGAGCGAATCATCGAGCTCAGTGCTCAATTCATGGCGACGCCGGAGCGAAGCGGAGGCGGCGGCATGAACACCGTCGCGGTCGTCGGTTTCTCCAGTGCGGGCACCTCGCTCACCACGAGCGGGGTGGAGACGCTGGTCCCGGTCATCACGGCCGCTCTGGAGGACGCCGGGCTGGGCCGCCGCGAGGTCGACTTCTGGTGTTCCGGGTCGTCGGACTACCTGGCCGGGCGGGCGTTCTCGTTCGTCAGCGCGGTGGACGCGATCGGGGCGGTGCCGCCGATCGCCGAGTCGCACGTCGAGATGGACGCGGCGTGGGCACTGTACGAGGCGTACCTCAAGATCCTGGCCGGGGAGGCGGAGACCGCGCTGGTGTACGGGTTCGGCAAGGGCACGGCCGGCGACCTGGACCGGGTGCTGTCGTTGCAGCTGGACCCGTACACGGTGGCGCCGCTGTGGCCGGGCGCGGTGGGCATCGCGGCGTTGCAGGCCCGGCTGGCACTGGACGCGGGACTGTTCACCGAGGACGACATGGCCCGGGTGGTGGGGCGGCGCGCGGAAGGACCGTACCTCTCCTGTCCGTTGCGGGAACACGACGTGGCGCGCGTCGCCGATGGTGCCGCGGCGGTCGTCCTGGCCGCGAGTGATCGTGCCCGGCGGTTGCGGGAGCGCCCCGCCCGGATCTCCGGTTTCGCGCATCGCGTGGATCCGCAGGGCCTCGGTGAGCGGGATCTGACCACGGTGCCGTCGGCGGTCGCGGCGGCCCGGGACGCCGGCCTTGACGGCACGGTGGACGTGGCCGCGCTGCACGCCCCGTTCACCCATCAGGAGCTGCTGCTGCGCGAGGTCGTCCGGGCCGGCTCCTACCTGCCGTTCGGCGCGAACGCGATGTTCTCGGCCGGGCTGTCGCGGATCGGGTCGGCGGCCGGCGAGGTGATGTCCGGCCGGGCGCGGACCGCGGTGGGGCACGCCACGAGCGGGCCCGCGTTGCAGCAGAACCTCGTCTGTGTGCTGGAGGCGTGATGCGCAGGGCCGCTGTACTCGGAACCGGGCAGACGGAGCACCGCACCCGGCGCACCGACGTGTCGATGGCCGGGCTGTGCCGGGAGGCGATCGACCGGGCGCTGGCCGACGCGGGGACCGGATGGGATCAGATCGACGCGGTGGTGCTGGGTAAGGCGCCGGACCTGTTCGAGGGCGTGATGATGCCCGAGCTGTTCCTCGCCGACGCGATCGGGGCGGCCGGGAAGCCGCTGCTGCGGGTGCACACGGCCGGGTCGGTGGGCGGGGCGACGGGGATCGTGGCGACCAGCCTGATCCGGGCCGGGGTGCACCGGCGGGTGCTGGCGGTGGCGTTCGAGAAGCAGTCGGAGTCGAACGCGATGTGGGCATTGTCGATCCAGCCGCCGTTCAGCGCGCCGATCACGGCGGGGGCGGGCGGGTACTTCGCACCGCATCTACGCTCATATATCCGGAAATATGCTGCTCCGGACCACATCGGCGCGCTGGTGGCCGTGAAGGACCGTCGCAACGGGGCCCTGAACCCCTACGCGCATCTGCGGCAGCCGGACATCACGCTCGAATCAGTGCAGAGATCCCCCATGCTGTGGGATCCGATCCGGTACGACGAGACGTGCCCCTCCTCGGACGGCGCGTGCGCCCTGGTGATCGGCGATCAGGCAGCCGCTGAGGCCTCGTCGCGGCAGGTTGCCTGGATCAGGGCGACCGCCATGCGGACCGAGCCGACGTTCTACGCGGGTAAGGATCACGTCAATCCACGGGCGGGCGCACTCGCCGCCGCCGCGCTGTGGTCCGCCGCCGGAATCAAGCAACCGCTCGACGAGATCGACGTCGCCGAACTTTACGTTCCTTTTTCATGGTTCGAGCCCATGTGGCTCGAAAATGTTGGATTTGTCGGTCAGGGGCAAGGATGGAAGCTCGTCGAATCCGGTGAGACCCGGATCGGCGGAGCGCTGCCGGTCAACCCGTCCGGCGGGGTTCTCTGCTCCAACCCGATCGGCGCGTCCGGCCTGCTGCGGTTCGCCGAGGCGGCCATGCAGGTGATGGGGCGGGCCGGGGAGCACCAGGTGCCGGGCGCGGCGACAGCGCTCGGGCACGCGTACGGGGGCGGGTCGCAGTTCTTCTCCATGTGGGTGGTCGGGAGGCAGCCATGAAACGCCGGACTCTTCTGCAAGCGGGCGCCGCCGGGCTGTTCCTGCCCGGCCTGGCCCGGCGCAACCTCCAGGGCCGGACCGCCCTGGTGATCGGCAGCGGGTTCTCCGGTGCGGTGGCCGCGTACCGGCTGGCCCAGGCCGGGATGGAGGTGACCGTCCTGGAACGGGGCCGGCGCTGGGATCTGGACGGCTCCGGGAACACGTTCTGCACGATCAGCGACCCGGACTGGCGATGCGCGTGGTTCGCCGACAAACCGCCACTCGGCCTCGACGTCAGCAAGACCATCGAGCGGGGCGCCGGGCTCATCCAGAAACACGTGGGCGACGGCATCCAGGTGATGTGCGGGGCCGGGGTGGGCGGCGGGTCGCTGGTCATCGGCATGTACCTGCCGCAGCCGCGCCGCGCCGACTGGGAGTCGGTCTATCCGGCCGAGCTGTCGTACACCGCGTTCGAGGACGTCTACTGGCCGCGCGCCCGGCAGAGTCTGGGTGCCGCGCCGATTCCCGCCGACATTCAAAACCATGCTTCGTACGCGGGAGCGCGCGCGTGGCTGGAGTACATCGCGGAGTTCGGCCGCACGCCCGTACCGGTGCCGTTCGGGGTCGACTGGAACGTGATCCGGGATGAGCTGGCCGGGCGGGTGCGAGCCTGTCACACGATCGGTGAGGGGCCGTTCGGCAGCAACTCGGGCGCGAAGAACAGCGTCGACCACAACTATCTGGCCTGGGCCCAGCAAACCGGACATGTCACTATATATCCGCTGCATGAGGTGACCGAACTTCGCGAGGTCTCCGGATCTTCCATGATGGAGGCGGCCGCACGGCAGATCGACGAGCGCGGTGGGGTGCTCGCGAACAAGACGTTCACGGCCGAGTTCGTCTTCCTGGCGGCCGGCTCGCTGAACAGCACGTCACTGCTGCTCACCTCCCGGGCGCGCGGCCGTCTCCCCCGGCTGACCAGCACCGAGGTGGGCAAGGGCTGGGGCAACAACGGCGACTTCCTGATCGCCCGGCTCAACCTGCGCAAGGCGGTCGGGCACGCGCAGGGCGGGCCGGGCAACGTGCGGTTCTTCGACGACGCGAACCCGTACGCGCGGACCGCCATGGCCTGGGAGGCGGCGCCGATCCCGTCCTGGCTGCCGGCGACCACCGCGCACCTGATCACCACCCTGATCCCGGAGCGTGGCGAGATCCGGTACGACGCGGCCACCGGCGCCGGGAAGGTCTACTGGCCGTACGCCGAGATGGAGACCGCCGGTGACAAGGCCGGCCGGGATCTGGCCACCCGGTTGTGGTGGCGCACCGAGGGCTCGAAGGGTTCGCTGCTGACCGGGCTGCCGTCCTACGACCGGAACACCGGCATGGGCCTGGGGTCGCGCAACACCTACCACCCGCTCGGCGGTCTGGTGATGGGTAAGGCCACCGACTTCACCGGAAAGGTGGCCGGATACCAGAACCTGTACTGCGTGGACAGCGCCCTGCTGCCCGGCTCCGCGTGCCTCGCGAACCCGGCCCTGACGGTCACCGCGAACGCCGAGCGCTGCCTCGACGAGTTCCTCGCCGCCAACGTCTGAACGCATTACTGCAACAAACCTGCAAATGGATTCCGTTGACGGGCGGTAATGCCCGGTGGCAGATTCCAACTCGGAATCCGTCCCCAACGGTGCCCCCGCCGGAACATCCCCCACGCTGCACGTCCGCCGTAATCAAATGCGTTCGCGGACGGCTGCACCGCGCCCGGCGGGGATCCATTTGCGACAAGGAGAATCCCCCCATGTCATCCCATTCACGGGCCCGCGGACTGCGCCGTCCACTCGGCGCCGCCGGACTCGCCGGCCTGGTCGCGGCCGGTGTCTTCGTCACGATCGGCACCGCCGAGGCGGCCACCCTGTTCTCCGCCGACTTCGAGTCCGGCAGCACCAGCGAGTGGTCGAAATCGGGCGGCACCTGGTCGGTGGTGAGCGACGGCTCCCAGGTGTTCCAGCAGTCGGACAGCACCAACACCAGGGCCCGGCAATTCGCCGGAACGACCTCGTGGACCAACTACTCGGTCCAGGCGAAGGTGAAGGCGACCGCGTTCAGCTCGACCTCCGGCGTGGTGGCACTGACCGCCCGCGCCTCCGGGGCGACGAAGATGTACCGGCTGTCGCTGACCGGCGCCAACAAGGTCCAGTTGGAGACCATGAACGGCAGCAGCGTCACGGTGCTGGGCAGCCTGAGCCAGACGATCTCGGCGAGCACGTTCTACACGCTGAAGCTGACCGTCAGCGGCACCACGATCAGCGGGTCGGTCAACGGCACGAGCGTCGGGTCGGCCACCGACAGCACCATCACGGCGGGCCGGATCGGGCTGCTCACCGAGTACGCGGCGGGCCGTTTCGACGACGTCCTGGTCGATGACGGCGTGTCGACGCCGACCTCGTCCCCCACGTCCTCGCCGTCCACCTCCCCCTCGACATCGGTCTCACCGTCGGCCAGTTCCTCCCCGCCGCCGTCGAGCAGCGCCCTCTACGTGGCTCCGAACGGCACCGACAGCGCGGCCGGCACCGTGTCCGCCCCGACCACGCTCACCTCGGCGATCACCCGGATCGCCGCGGGCGGCACGATCTACCTGCGCGGCGGCACCTACGCGCACGCGTCGACGGTCACCATCGCGCCCGGCAACAACGGGTCGTCCGGCGCTGTGAAGACGATTTCCGCGTACCCCGGTGAAGTGCCGGTCCTGAACTTCTCGGCGCAGGCCGAGGACACCGCGGCCCGTGGTCTCGCGGTCAACGGCAACTACTGGCGGATCTACGGCATCGTCGTCGAGCGCGCCGGTGACAACGGCATCTTCGTGGGCGGCAGCAACAACGTCCTGGAGCGCACGATCACCCGGTTCAACCGGGACACCGGTCTCCAGCTGTCCCGGATCGCATCGGACACCCCGGCCGCCCAGTGGCCGGCGAACAACCTGATCCTCAGCGCCGAGTCGCACGACAACGCCGACTCGGACGGTGAGGACGCGGACGGCTTCGCGGCCAAGCTGACCGTCGGATCGGGCAACGTCTTCCGGTACGCGGTCTCGCACAACAACATCGACGACGGCTGGGACCTCTACACCAAGACCGACACCGGGCCGATCGGCGTGGTGACCATCGAGGACTCGCTGGCCTACAACAACGGCACGCTCAGCGACGGTTCGCAGGCCGGCAACGGTGACCGCAACGGCTTCAAGCTCGGCGGCGAGGACATCGGGGTCAACCACATCGTGAAGCGGACCGTGGCGTACAAGAACGGCAAGCACGGGTTCACCTACAACAGCAACCCGGGTTCGATGACGATCGCCAACAACCTGAGCATCGACAACACCGAGCGCAACTTCAACTTCGACGCCGGCACGTCGGTCTTCACCAACAACACCTCGTGCCGCAGCTCCAGTGGCACGAACGACCGCATCATCGGCACCGCGGACAGCACCAACCAGTTCTGGTCCGGCACGAACGGCGCCCGCTGCGCCAACTTCACCGGCGCGCTGGCCTGGTCGTTCGCCTCGGACGGCCGCCTGGCCATCACCCTCGGCGGCAAGGCCGTCTCACTCTGATCGGGTGACTCGCCCGCCTGCCACTTCCGGCAGGCGGGCGATTCCTTGTACGGTGGCGCTCGCGTTCAGGAGCGGGCGACCCAGATGACCATCATGGCGGCCAGGAAGAGGAACCCGGCGGCCGCGGTGACCGCACCGACCAGCACGCTCATGCTCGACTCCGACCACTCCGTACGCTCCGGGCCCGGCGCGGTCCACTCCCCGACGACGGTGAGCAGACGGTCACCGGCCGCACGCAGGCGGCGGGTGCGGTCCGGGGCGTTCGGCGGTTCGGTGGGCTCGTCACTCAACGGCATCCCACTTCGGACATTCGACGACCACCTCCGCGCGCTCTCCGAGAGTCAACGACCCATCCGCTCCCCCGGTGATGCGACACTCGTTCGTGCTGGTGATACGTTCGGACAGCGGTGGGGGATCGAATGGTTGAGGTGCGCGAGGCCGCGAAGGTCCTCTCTCAGGCGCGGCGGGTGGTGGTGTTCACCGGCGCGGGGATCTCGGCGGAGAGCGGCGTGCCCACCTTCCGGGACGCGCTGACCGGCCTCTGGGAGCGGTTCGACGCATCCGCACTGGCCACCCCACAGGCCTTCGAGGACGACCCGGACCTGGTCTGGGGCTGGTACGAGTGGCGCCGCACCGTGATCCGCCGGGTCCACCCGAACCCCGGGCACGAGGCGGTCGCCGCCATCGAGGCGCGCACCCCGCGCAGTGTCGTGATCACCCAGAACGTGGACGACCTGCACGAACGCGCCGGATCGGCGGACCCGCTGCACCTGCACGGCAGCCTGTTCGAGCCGCGCTGCGCGTCGTGCGCCCGGTCCGCCCCGGTGCCCGGCGGCGAGGAGCCCTCGGAGGGCCGGCGGCTGGCCCCGCCGCGCTGCGAGCACTGTTCCGGCCCGGTGCGCCCGGGCGTGGTGTGGTTCGGCGAGGCCCTGCCGGAGCAGATCCTGGAGACGGCGGTCCAGGAGGCGACCGACTGCGACGTGCTCCTGACGATCGGCACGTCCGGCCTGGTCTACCCGGCGGCCGAGATCCCGAAGGTGGCGGCCATGTTCGGCGCCACCGTGATCCAGGTGAACCCGCAGCCCACCCCGCTGGACGCGGTCGCCGGCATCAACCTGCACGGCACCGCCGCCACCGTCCTCCCGGCCCTCGTCAACGCCGCGTGGCCCAACGCGGGGTCCTGATCGATCTGGCCACCCTCTATCGAGCGGGCTGAGGCAGGGGTAGGTCGCGGAGGGGGTCCTTGCGGACCTTGCCGGAGCCGGTTCTCGGCAGGTCGGTGACGATGTCGACGTACACCGGGATCTTGTATCTGGCCAGGCGCCCGGCCAGGTAGGCCGGGATGTCGCCGGGGTTGAGGGTGGCGCCGGGGACCGGGACCACGAAGGCCCGGCCGACCTCGCCCCACTTCTCGTCGGGGACGCCGACGACGGCGGCCTCGGCGACCGCCGGATGTTCGAAGATGGCGGCCTCCACCTCTGCCGGGTAGACGTTCTCGCCGCCGGAGATGTACATGTCCTTGGTGCGGTCGACGATGCGGAAGTGGCCGTCCGTGCCGACGACGGCCAGGTCGCCGGAGCGGAACCAGCCGTCGGTGAAGGCGGCGGCGGTGGCGGCCGGGTCGTTCCAGTAGCCGGGGGTCACGTTCGGGCCGCGGACCAGCACCTCGCCGGGTTCACCGGGTGGGGCGGGGGTGAGGTCGGGCCGCACGCAGCGGACGTCGGCGAAGAAGACCGGCAGGCCGGCCGATCCGACGTGGTCGCGGCTCTCCCGCGCTTCCAGGAAGGTGGCGCCGGGTGCGGTCTCGGTCATCCCGTAGCCCTGGCAGAACGCGAGCCCCCGGTCCTGGTAGGTGCGGATCAGCGCCTCCGGCACGGCGGCGCCGCCGGTCATGAGGCAGCGCACCGAGGACAGATCGGCGGTCGGCCAGCGCGGTGATCGGGAGAGGGCGGCGAACATGGTGGAGACGCCGAACATCCAGGTCACGCCGTACCGGGTGATGGCGTCGAAGCAGCCATCGACGTCCCAGCCGGGCATGATCACCGAGGTGCCGCCCTTGAGGAACGTGGGCAGCAGGCACTGGTTGAGCGCCGCCACGTGGAAGAGCGGGGCGCTGACCAGGGTGACCTCGTCGCCGGCGATGTCGGCGCAGACGAGCAGGTTGTAGCAGTTCCACACCAGGTTGCCGTGGGTGAGCATGGCGCCCTTGGGGTGGCCGGTGGTGCCGGACGTGTAGAGGATGCAGGCCACGTCGTCGAGCGTGACCGGCTCGTCGAACTCCGCGGGTTCCGCCAGCCAGGATTCGTACTCGGCGATGTCGATCTTGATCGAGGCCGCCGCGGAAACCGGCAGGGCGTGGATCAGCGCCACCGCCCCGCTGTGCCGGAGCTGGTACTCGATCTCCGGCTCGGTCAGCCGGAAGTTCATCGGCACGAAGACCGCGCCGAGCGCCCAGGTCGCGAACATCGTCTCGACGAAGGACGGATGGTTCGGGCCGAGGTAGGCGACCCGGTCCCCGGGCCGGACCCCGGCGGCACGCAGGGCCGCGGCCAGGCGCGAGGTGCGTTCATGCAGTTGGGCGTACGTCGTACGCCGCTCCTCGAAGATCAGGGCGGTGCTGCCGGGCGACATGGCCGCCCGGCGTACCGGCCAGGACCCCAGCCCCGCGTTGCGCATGTCCGGTCCTCTAGGCGTAGTGGCGGTAGACGGGGCGGGCGACGCAGGCGGGCTTGTCCTGGCCCTCGACCTCGACGGTGAAGTCGAAGACGCTCTGCACGCCGTTGCCGGCCACGTCGTCGACGCTGACCACGGTCGCGGCCAACCGGATCCGGGAGCCGACCTTGACCGGGCTGGGGAAGCGCACCTTCTCCAGGCCGTAGTTGACGCCCATCGTGATGCCCTCGACCACGAGCAGTTCGCCGAAGAGCGGGATGACCAGGGACAGCGTGAGGTAGCCGTGGGCGATCGGCGCGCCGAACGGGCCCTGCTTCGCCTTCTCCACGTCGACGTGGATCCACTGGTGGTCGCCGGTGGCGTCGGCGAACGTGTTCACCCGCTCCTGGGTGATCTCCAGCCAGTCGCTGCGGCCGAGGTCCTTGCCGGCCAGGGACTTGAGGCCGTCGAGACCGTTCACGGTGGTGGTCATGGGTTCTCCCGGAAGAGTAGGCGGGCTGCGTTGGTCTTGAGAATCTTGGGGCGGACCGTGTCCTTGAGGTCGAGCTTCTCGAAGTCGGCGAGCCACCGGTCCGGGGTGATCACCGGGTAGTCGGAGCCGAACAGCACCTTGTCCTGGAGCAGGCTGTTCGCGTACCGGACCAGCTGCGGCGGGAAGTACTTGGGTGACCAGCCGGACAGGTCGATGTGGACGTGCTCCTTGTGGGTGGCGACCGCGAGGGCCTCGTCCTGCCACGGGAACGACGGGTGCGCCAGGATGATCCGCAGGTCCGGGAAGTCCACGGCCACGTCGTCGACCAGCATCGGGTTGGAGTATCTGAGACGGATCCCGCCGCCGCCACGGACCCGGGCGCCGATGCCGGTCTGCCCGGTGTGGAACAGGGCGACCGCCCCGAGTTCCTGGATCGTCTCGTAGAGCGGGTAGGCGATCGGGTCGTCCGGCGCGAAACCCTGGATGCTGGGGTGGAACTTGAAACCACGGACGCCGTAGTGCTCGACCAGGCGGCGGGCCTCGCGGGCACCGGCCCTCCCCTTGTACGGGTCGATGCTGGCGAACGGGATGAGCACGTCCGGGTGGGCCGCGCAGTCCTCGGCGATCTCCTCGTTCGGGATGGCCGGATGCCCGGTGGCGTGTTCGGCGTCGACCGTGAAGACGACCGCGGCCATCCTCCGCTCACGGTAGTAGGCGGCCGTCTCGTCGATGGTGGGCTGCCGGTGACCGTGCGCCTTGAAGTAGTCGGCGGACGCCCCGAGCAGGGTGGGGCTCAGCGAGGTGCGGCCGTCGCGGCCCACCTCGGCGTGCGTGTGCACGTCGATGGCGGTGAGCTCGTCGAGGTTCATCTCTTCGGCGCCGGGATGCCGTAGGTCTCCAGCGGGAAGTCCCACCCCGCGGCGATGGCGTCGGCCGTCCAGCCGCCCTCGGCGTACACGATGCTCTTCTCGCTGGGGTGCGCCCAGAGGGCGAGTTTGTCGCCGCCGATGCCGATCGCCTGGCCGGTGATGCCTTGTGAGGCGTCCGAGGCGAGGAAGGTGATCAGGCCGGTGACGTCCTCGACGGTGCCGAGGCCCTCGTCGTGGCGCATCCAGGCCGGGAACGGCTGCCCGGTCCGCTCGGCCTCCTCGATGGCCGGCCCGAACGCCGGGATCGTCTTGGTCATCTCGGTGGCGGCGATCGGGATGACGGCGTTGACGGTGATCTCGCTGCGGGCCAGTTCGAGGGCCCAGGTGCGGGCCATCGCGGCGATGCCGGCCTTGGCGGCCGCGTAGTTGGTCTGGCCGAAGTTGCCGCGCTGCCCGGCCGGGGAGCCGATCAGGATGATGCGGCCGCCTCCTGCCTGCTCGCGCATCCGGATCGCGGCGGCGCGGGCGCAGGTGAAGGTGCCGCGCAGGTGGACGTCGACGACCGCGTCGAAGTCCTCGTCGGTCATCTTCCAGAGGACCCGGTCGCGCAGGATGCCGGCGTTGGTGATCAGCACGTCGAGCCGGCCGAACGTCTCGACCGCGGTGGCGACCAGCTTCTCGGCGCTCGCGGTGTCGCCGACCGCGGCCGCCACACCAACCGTGTCGCCGCCGATCCCGGCGACCGCCGCGTCCACTACCTCCTGGTCCACGTCGTTGACCACGACCGAGGCGCCGGCCGCGGCGAGCGCTCTGGCATAGGCGAGACCGAGCCCTCGCCCGCTGCCGGTCACGATCGCGACCTTGCCGCTCAGATCCATGCTCTTCAACCTCTCACGAACATCAGGGCACGCACAATCAACAGGATTCCTGTTGATCTCGAGTTTTGATGACGATCAGGTTTCCTGTCAATGGGGTAATCTGGCGGCACCTGCGAGAGGAACCCGCCATGACGACCGGCCCATCCCTGCTCTACCTGGTCAAACAGCTCGAACTCGCGGTCCGCGCGAACCTCGACGATCTGGTCCGCCCGGCCGGCGTCACCGCCCTGCAATACACGGCCCTCACCGTGCTGGAACGCCACGACGGCCTCTCCGCGGCCCAGCTCGCCCGCGACTCGTTCGTCACCGCCCAGTCGATGGCCGACATGGTCCGCACCCTCGAGACCCGCGGCCTGATCCGCCGCGAACGCAACACCGGAAACCGTCGCGAACTGCTCATCCGACTCACCGGCGAGGGCCGCGCGCTGCTCGCCGCGGTCGCCGCCGACGTCCGCGCGCTCGAAACGCGCATGCGCGCGAAACTCACCGACGAGCAGGCCGCCGACTTCCGCCAGTCGCTCATCGTGTCCTGGCAGTCGCTGACCTGAAACGGCACGGTTTCCTTCTGTCGACGCCCCGCCCGCCGATACCTCCGCCATGCGTATGAGCGGGTTCCTCCGCCACCTGTGGTGGATCTACCTGGCGCTGGCGGCCACCACGGCGCTGGCGTACGTGGTCGTCCCGTTCAACGACGCCAGCCGCTGGGTGTACGTGCTCGTGAACTGCACGGCGCCGATCGCCACCTGGGTCGGCCTCACCCGCAACGCACCCCGGCGCCGCGGCGGCTGGCAGGTCATCGTGGCCGGCCTGATCCTGTCCGGCGCCGGCGACATCATCTTCGCGAGCTACACCTCACGCGGCCTGGAGGCGCCGTTCCCGTCCGCCGCGGACGGGCTCTACCTGCTCTCCCACCTGGCCATCGCGGCCGGCACGGCACTGCTCGCGACACGCTCCGGCCGGACCGCCTTCCTCGACTCGGCGGTCATCCTGGCGCCGTTCGCCGGCATCGCCTGGCTCCTCGTGGTCGACCCGCTGGTCACCGAGGGCGGAACCCCCATCGCCCAGTTCGTCGCGGTCGCGGCGCCGGTTTCGACACTGATCGTGCTCTACTGCGCGCTGGCCCTGGCACTCGGCGTGGAACTGCGGGCCCCGGGCGTCCGGTGGCTGCTCGCCGGCCTGATCGCCTGGTTCGTGTCGGACTCGCTCTACACGCACCAGAGCCTCACCGGCACGTACGTCGAAGGCCATCTGATCGACCTGGGCTGGATGGCCATGCCGATCCTGATCGCCACGGCCGGCCTGCACCCGTCGATGGTCCACACCACGCCCCGCCGCGCCGGCGTCCGCACACTCACCGTGACCCGCACACTCACCCTCTTCGGCGCGGCCCTGCTGCTGCCCACCCTGCAACTGTTCTGGGAACCCGAGTTCGAACTGCCACTGGTGGTCGGCACCTGGGTGTCGGTCGCGCTGGTGGCGCTGCGGTTGCTCGCCCCGATCCACGACCTGGCCCGCCGGGTCGGCTACGACGCGCTCACCGGGCTGGCCAACCGTGCCCTGCTGATGGACCGGCTGGCCCTGGCCCTGGCCGCCCTGCCCACCGACGGTTCGGCCCGGGTCGGCCTGCTCTTCTGCGACCTCGACCACTTCAAGAACGTCAACGACAGCCTGGGACACGACGCCGGCGACCAACTGCTGGTCACCATCGCCGGTCGGCTGCGCGGCGCCGTACGTTCCGGGGACGTGGTCTGCCGGCTCGGCGGGGACGAGTTCGTCATCCTGATGCCGGCGGTCACCGACCAGGAGGCCGACGCCGTCGCCGACCGGGTCGCCGGGGACCTGGGCAAGCCCGTGCGGCTCACCGACGGCAGCGACTTCTTCGCCTCCCTGTCGATCGGGCTGCGCACCACCGACCAGCTCAACGCCGACCCGGAGACCCTGCTCCAGGACGCCGACGCCGCCATGTACCAGGCCAAGGCGGCCGGCCGGGGACAGGTGATCCGGTTCGACACGCACAGCCGTACCGAGGCCACGCTGCGGCTGCGGCGCGAGACCGACTTCCGCCGGGCGCTCACCCGTCCGGGCGAACTGTTCTGCGTCTACCAGCCGGTCTTCCGGGTCGAGGACGGCAGCCTCAGTTCGGTGGAGGCCCTGGCCCGATGGCAGCACCCCACCGACGGGATCCTGCCGCCCAGCACGTTCGTGCCGGTCGCCGAGACGACCGGCACGGTCGGTCAACTCTTCGCCCTGGTCCTCGGCCAGTCCCTGTACGAGCAACGCGCCTGGTACAACCGCACCGGCCACTGGGTGCCGCTCTCGGTCAACCTGTCGCACCGCCAGCTCGAAGCCGGCACCGCCGACGTGGTGCTCGCCGCGCTCGAGCGCACCGGCACCCCGGCGGCCGCGCTGACCCTCGAGCTGACCGAGTCGGGCCTGGCCCTGCCGGAGACGGTCGAGGCCGCGCTCGGCTCACTGCGCAGGGCCGGGGTGCGGATCGCCGTCGACGACTTCGGCACCGGATTCTCGTCGATGGCGCGGGTCGCCGACCACGCCTGGGACATCGTCAAGATCGACCACACGTTCGTGAACGGGATCGCCACCGACCCGTCCCGCCGCGCACTGGCCGACGCGATGATCGGGATGACCCACGCGCTCGGGATGACGTCGCTGGCCGAGGGCGTGGACCACGAGGCCGACCTGGCCGTGCTCGCCGAGTTGGGCTGCGAGTACGCGCAGGGCTATCTGCTGGCACACCCGGTCGACGCCACCGGGATCATGGAGATGGTGACCGCGCAGACGACAGAATTCGCCGGTCAGGCGCCGGCCGCGTCCAGCCGGGCCAGCTGACCGGAATCCAGCTTGACGTCGAGCGCGGGCACCAGATTCTCGAACTGCTCCGGCGTCCGCGGCCCGATCAGCGGCACCACCGTCGGCGCCGCCTGGTGCAGGTGCCACGCCAGCACCGTCTGGTTGGGGGTCGCCCCGACCTCGTCGGCCACCTCGGCCAGCGCCGCCAGCCGGGCCTGGCTGTCCGGGCCGGTGTAGGACGCCATCGTCCAGTGCCCGGCCCGGCGGGCGGCGTCGTCGTAGACGCCCTTGAGGATCGGCGAGTAGGCGACCAGGCCCAGGTCACGGTGCTCGGTCAGGTAGTCCCACTGCTCGTCGTCGACGATCGACGCGTTCTCCAGGCCGGCCCGCCGCCGCAGGTAGGTGTGCTGCTGCTGCACGGCCACCGGGGCGGGCCAGCCGTACCGGTCGCACAGCTGCCGGATCCGCTCCAGCCGCCACGTCCGTACGTTCGACCAGCCCAGGTAGCGCACCTTGCCGGCGGCGACCAGCCCGGCCAGCGCCTCCAGGGTCTCCTCCAGCGGCGTCGCCCGGTCGTCGACGTGCACGTAGTAGAGGTCGACGTGGTCGGTGCCGAGCCGCTTCAGGCTGCCGTCCAGCGCGTGCCGCAGCGTGTCCGCCCCGGCGCCCGCGAAGGTCCGCCGGGCCAGCTCCCAGTCCGCGGTGCCGTCCGCCTGCCACAGGCCGGGCGAGTAGGCCGGCAGCGCGCTGCCCTTCGTGGCCAGGAAGATCTCGTCCCGGTTGCCGCGGTCACGCATCCAGCGCCCCAGCAGCTCCTCGCTCTCCCCGCCCCGGCTGCCCCGCCGCGACCACCACTCGTAGCAGTCCGCCGTGTCGACGAACGACCCACCCAGTTCCCGGTACCGGTCGAGAATCCGCACCGACGACGCCTCGCCGGTGGCGTTGCCCATCTGCATGGCCCCGAGGGCGACGCTGCTGACCTGCTCTCCGGTCCGTCCCAGTTCGACCGTGGCGATTCTCGTTGCGCTCATGTGGACGACGCTATGACCTGGAGCGCGCTCCAGGTCAAACCGGTCGCGTCAGCGGTCGCGGGCGCCCAGGGTCGCCGCGGACATGGCGGCCACGGCCAGGAGGCCGGCGATCGGGGCGAACGCGAAGCCGTACCGGATCCCGTCGGAGACCAACGGGCCGGTGATCGCGGCACCCGCCGCGCTGCCCACCGTGAACGCGGTGATGATCCACGCGAAGGCCTCGACCGCGGTGCCGGCCGGCGTGAGCCGGTCGGCCGCGAGGAAGACCGCGGTCAGCAGCGGCGGCAGCGACACCCCGGACACCGCGAGCAGCACCGCCATCAGCGCGGGACCGGGAACCAGCAGCAACGGTACGAAACCGGCCGCGAGCGCCGCCGTGGTCAGCGGCAGCCGCCCCGGCCCACCCGGCGTGGCCCGCGTGTAGAGCAGGCCGCCGGCCAGCGCGCCGGCCGCCTGCGCGGCCAGCAGCCAGCCGCTCAGCGCACGGCTCCCGGCCGCCTCGGCATAGCCGGTGACGACGACGGGCAGGCTTCCGACCGCCGCTCCCGCACAGATCACCCCGGCCACGATCACGACGAACCGGGGTACGCGCAGAGGCCCCGCCCAGTGCCGGGCCCCCGCCTCGCCCCGCCAGGTCCGCACCACCGGGGTCAGCGCGAACCCGGCCACCCCGGCGAGTTGCAGCACCCCGGCGGCGAGCAGCCCCGCGGGCGGCCCGGCGAACCCGACCGCGGCGAGCGTCACCAGCGGCCCGGTCACGTAGATGACCTCCTGCACCGCGAGGTCCAGCGAGTAGGCGGCGGCCACGTTCTCCGCCGGAACCAGGTTCGGCCAGAGGGCCCGCAGGCAGGCCTCCAGCGGCGGCGTCCCGAAACCGGCGCCGACCGCGCCGGCCAGCATCACCGGCACGCTGTGCCCGCTGGCGGCGACCACCACGAAACCGGCGCCGGACAGCACCGCCGACCCCCACAGCACCGGCGGCTGCCGCCACCGGTCGACGATCCGGGCCAGCAGCGGCGCGCTCACCGCCATCCCGGCCGTGTAGGCGGCCACGACCAGGCCGGCGAGCGTCAGCCCGTGCTCCTCACGGGCGAAGAGCAGCAGGGCCAGCGGCGCGGCGGCCATCGGCAGGCGGCCGGTCTGACTGAAAACCAGAAGCCGGCGTACGAACGGGGCGCGCAGAACGGTCCGCAGACCGGACGGCGCGGAGACGGCAGAGGACATGACGGATCGCTCCCGGAATCCGAGGGGTGATGGGCGCTGGCGGGACCGTCGGACGGTCCGGCGCCGATCAGGGAGCGAAGTCGGCCCGGTCGTGATCGTTTCCGTAGAGCGGCAGGTCAGGCGTGATCCACCGCGCGTAGGCGGCGGCAATGGCCTCGACCGGGATCACGCCTGCACCCTACAGGCGGCGGAGGACGCAGACGACCTTGCCCAGGATCACCGCGCTGTCGGCGGGGATGGGGGCGTAGGCCGGGTTCCGGGGCAGGAGCTCGGCGTGCTCACCGGTGTGGTGGAAGACCTTGACGGTTGCCTCGCCGTCGAGCATGGCCGCGACGATCTCGCCGTTCTCGGCGACCGGCTGCTTACGGACCACGACCACGTCACCGTCGCAGATCGCGGCATCGACCATGGAGTCGCCCTTGACGTTCAGGGCGAACAGGGTGCCGCCGCCGACCATGCCGGCCGAGACGGTCAGATAGTCCTCGACGTGCTCCTCGGCCAGGATCGGGGCGCCGGCGGCGATGGCGCCCAGCACCGGGACGGTCACCACGTGCTCGGCGGGTCGGGTGTCCGCGGCGGGGCGCAGCTCGACCGCCCGGGAGTTGTTGGGCTGGCGACGGATCAGGCCGTGCTTCTCCAGGACCCCGAGCTGGTAGGACACCGAGGACGGGGAGACCAGGCCGACGGCCGCGCCGATCTCGCGGACGGTGGGTGGGTAGCCACGCTCGCGAACCGAATCGCGGATCACCGCGAGAATGCGCAGCTGCCGGGTGGTCAGTGGCGGCTGCCCGGGATTGATCGGGGGCTGATCTGCACCGCTGTCGATGCTCATTGCCGCACCTTACCCCATGATTAGATCAGATGTACGAACCGTGACCGGTTTCCGCCCGTTCGGGGGACGTTCGGCCCGGCCCGATGACCGATGCCGATCATCCCACCGCCCGTGAAGATTCTCCGATGCCGACCATCTGGGAGTACGCGGACCAGGTCGCGGCGGGCGACACCGGCCTCTGGCAGGCCGCGACCCGGCGGGCCGCCATCCTGCTCGCACCGACACATCCGGTGATCTCGCTGCCGTACCGCATGCCGGTGCACCAGGTACTCGTGCAGACGACCGCCCTGGTGGTCTACGGCCGCACCCGGACGGCCGGCACCCCCGGCCACGTGGTGACCGGATTCGAACTCGCCGCGTGGGTCGCCGAGCACGTCCTGCCCGGCCCGGACGCCGGGCCGGGAGCGGTGGCCGCCGCCGTCCGGCGGCAGCTCGACAGTATCGCCGGGATGCTCCGCTCGACCGGCCACCACGTGCCCGAGCCGGGCCCGCGGGCACTGCGGCGCTACTCCTCCGACCCGGTGGTACGCCTGTGGCACGACCTCGCCGACGTCGACGACGCGCCCGGCCTCGGCGCCTTCCCCCTGCTCTGCCTCGGCGTGGCCGCCATGTCCGACACCTTCGGCCCCGCCATCGTCTGACCGTCAGCCGGACCACCGATCTCAGCCCGGCGGGCGCGTCGCGGGATCGAGTGGCAATCGGTCGCGTGGCGCCGGCGGAGCGGGCGGAGTGTGGTCGGGGGCGGCGTCGAGCGTACCGGGGAAAGGGTTTGATCTTCGGATGGCCGGGCTGATCGTCGCGGCAATCGCTGTGGTCAGCATGATCGCGGAGAGTGCCGCGATCGCGCCGACCGGGCCGACGGCGGTGAGCAGGACGCCCGCGCCGAGGGACGCGATCGGCATGACGCCCCACCTCTCACCTCTCACCTCTCACCTCTCGCCCCCTTGCCCCCTTGCCCCCAACGGCGATCTTGGACGTTTCCCCACCCCCACAGGTGGCCAATCCCCCAAGATCGCGCCTGGCGTGATGACGACTCTCGTGAAGCACCCCGCCGCCCCGCGATCTTGGACGTTTCGCCACCGCAAGAGGTAGTCAATCGTCCAGATCGCACGTAGGCAGCCGAGAAGGCGCTTGCACCGGAAACCCCAGCCTGGCGCCGCCCGTGCCCGCCCGTGCCCGCCCGTGCCCGCCTCACCCCGACCGCGACCTTGGACGCCCTCGCTAACCCCGCGCCCACCCGCGCCCACCAGCGCCCACCAGCGCCCACCCGCGCCCACCCGCGCCCACCCGCGCCCCAGGCTCGCCCTCGCCCCAACCGCGATCTTGGACGTTTCCCCACCCTCACAGGTGGCCGATCCCCCAAGATTGCTCCGGACGAGACGGCGACTCCCGCAAAGCCACCCACCACCCCGCGGTCTTGGACGTTCTGCCACCTCGAGAAGTGGTCAATCGTCCAAGATCGCGGGCCGGAGCAGGCAGCGAACACGCGCGGACCGGACGGGACGATCACGAGAAGGCGGGACGAGGTCACGCGTAGGGCAACGCGGACCTCGACCACGAACGATCTCTAACGGACGAAGAGCAGGAACAGGCCGGCCCAGGTGCAACCGATCATGAAGAGGACCATCGGGAACTCGTCGGCCAGGACGGCGAGCAGCGGGCGGCCGGGGTGTTCGGCAAGGGCACGGTCGTGGGCCACGATCACGCCTACGGCGTGTCCGATCAGGATCAGAGCGATCTGTACGGAGGAGATCAGTTGCGGGGACGGGGTGATCGTCGCGGTGGTGCCCGAACCGACCAGTAGGAGCAGGCCGCGCGGGCCCTCGGTGATCAGCAGGGACAGGTAGTGGGCGAGGGTGTAGCCGGCTGCGATCGGGATCAGCGACATGGTCACGTCCAGGCGGCCCGCGGTCCAGCGGACCGCCAGGAAGACCGAGGAGCAGAGGAGTACGAGGCCCGCGGTCCCCGAGAACAACGGGGAGCCGAGGTGCCGGGTCAGCGTGGTCCAGGCCGGGGAACTTGAGGCGCTGTCGAAGACGGTCGAGCCCCACCAGACGGCGATGAAGGCGGCCAGGCCTGCGCTGGCCAGCGATCGCCGGGCCCGCGTCCAGACGGCGACCCCGGCCTGGGCTGGGCTCGGAACCCCGGCCTGGGCTGGACTGGGGGCCGCGGCCTGGGCTGGGCTCGGAACCCCGGCCTGGGCTGGACTCGGGGCCGCGGCCTGGGCTGGACTCGGCGCCTCGGCCAGGGCTGGGCTCGGCGCCTCGGCCAGGGCTGAGCTCGGCGCCTCGGCCAGGGCTGAGCTCGGCGCCTCGGCCTGGGCTGGACTCGGCGCCTCGGCCTGGGCTGGACTCGGCGCCTCGGCCTGGGCTGGACTCGGCGCCTCGGCCAGGGCTGAGCTCGGCGCCTCGGCCAGGGCTGAGCTCGGCGCCTCGGCCTGGGCTGAGCTCGGCGCCTCGGCCTGGGCTGAGCTCGGCGCCTCGGCCTGGGCTGGACTCGGCGCCTCGGCCTGGGCTGAGCTCGGCGCCTCGGCCTGGGCTGAGCTCGGCGCCTCGGCCTGGGCTGAGCTCGGCGCCTCGGCCAGGGCTGAGCTCGGCGCCTCGGCCAGGGCTGAGCTCGGCGCCTCGGCCAGGGCTGAGCTCGGCGCCTCGGCCTGGGCTGGACTCGGGGCCGCGGCCAAGGCAGGGCTTGGCGCCTCGGCCGGAGGCTGGGGTGATGTCGGGGCCGGAATCGCGGGAGCGGCCGATGTCGGCTCGTTGGTCACGGGGCCGGCCAGTCCGGAGAGGAGTGGGCGCCAGCGGAATGGGCTCAGGCGGCCGGCCAGGTCGGAGTAGACCTCGAAGCTGTCGCCGCGGGCGAACCACTCCTCACCGCGGAGGGTGGCCAGAAGGAGTTGGCTCACGGCGTACGCCAGAAGGAAGAGACCGACCGCGACCGGATCGCCGTGATGGGGCACCACCAGTTCGAACCAGACGAACGCCAGCAGGAATGCGGCCGCCGGCCAGACGGAGGCGGAGGCGCCGGGCGGAAGCGGGCGCAGCCCGCGACGTGGGAGGCCGAGCAGGGTGAAGAGGGTGCGCAGCGGGTTGACCGTCCGCCAGACCGGGCCGGCGATCATACTGACCGGCACCAGGCCCACCCAGAGCAGGACGAACAGGGCGTGCGGGGCCGGGTTCTCCGGGCCGCGCGGGCCGGCGACGGCGTAGCCGGTGACGTAGAGGGCCAGCAGGAGAACCGGGTAGCGCAGAAAGTGGCCGATGCCGAGGGTGTGTGGCGTGGACGGTCTGAGGCGTGGTTCCCGCCACCAGAGGCCGGCGATCAGGAAGGACAGTACAAGGGTCGCGGCTCCGGCCTGCAACACCAGGTCGAGGGGAAGCGGCAGGTCCGCGGACTCCCCCACACCGTGCGCGAGCGGCAGGTCCGCGAAGGCCGCGATGCTGTGCCCGGCCGGCGGTTTCGCGGAGTCCCCCAAGCTTGGGGTCACACTGTTTCCTCGGCTTTGCGGGCCAGGTCGCGCAGCACGCCGGCGCCGGCCACCGCGACGCCCGCGCCGAGGCCGAGGGCCAGGACGACCAGGATGCGTTCGAGGTCGGCGGGACCCGCGAACGGCAGGACCGCACGATGGAACGAGGTCACGTCGGGCAGGACGAACACCGCGGTCAGGGCCGCTCCCCCGCAGACCGCGAGGATCCCGGTGGCACGGCCGCGCAGGGCGGTCACCGCGCCGCCGATGATCAGCGGCCAGGCGAGGAGGTTGATCCCGGCGGCGCTCAGGAAGGTTCCGGCGAGTGGCGCGGATTCGACGGCCAGGGTGGATCCGGTCACGTGGACGATCGAGGACAGTGCGGCGACACCGCCCGCGGCGGCCAGCAGCAGGTCGGCGCGGCGCAGCCTACGGGCGAGGAGCACGAGCGCGGTGCCGGTGAGCGCGGCGGCGGCCCACCACGGGGCCGCGGGTGGGCGTTCTTCCCCGACCAGTACGCCGTCGACCGTTACCGGGGTGCCGTCGGCGTCCAGGGTGATCGTCCAGGGGACGGTCCGGCCCGCCGCGACGGTGCGGCCGTCGGGGGTGGCGCGTTCGTCGGTCCAGGTGTGCTCGGCGCCGGGCGCGACCGTGGCCCCGGCCGGGATCGTCACCGGTCCGCCGGTGCCGTTGCGCAGGCGGAGCCGGGCACCGTCCTCGATGGCGACCACTTCCAGCCCGGGCAGGGCGGGGGTGATGGAGACGACGTGGCCGCGGGAGTCGGTGGCGGTGAGGCCACCGGCGTGCGCGGCGGCCGGCCCGCCGGTCACCACCAGCGTGCAGCCGATGGTGACCAGGGCGACAACGATCCGCCTCACTCGGCGAGACGGTGGATGCTGCGGGCGACGAGCACGGTGCCCACCCCGGTGAAGGCGGTCAGGACCATCAGCCCGCTCACGATGTGGATGTTGAAGCCGGTGGTGCCGGTCTGGATCTTGCCGACGAGCAGGACGGCGCCCCACACGGCCGGCGGTGTGATCAGGCCGAAGAGGATCCAGCGGGCGTTGGCGCCGAGCCTGACCAGCGGGTTCACGGCGCGCAGCACGATCTCCAGGGCGATCGCGGCGGCGGCCACGGTCAGGGCCGGCCACCAGGCACGCTGCGAGTCGAACATCAGGTGCATGAACACGGCGATCAGGCTGACCAGCGCGGCCGGCAGCCCGAGCGGCAGCGGCCAGCGGCGGCCGATGGCGAGGAACGGCACGAGCAGCAGGATGGTGCTGAACAGGTAGCCGTGCACGAGTTGCGCGTCCGGCGAGTAGACCGGAACCGGGTCGAGGTCGGTGCCCAGGTGGCGGAAGCCGAGAGCGGTGGCGTGCAGCGAGTAGATGTGCACCGGCAGGGCCGCGAACAGGGTGGAGATGCCGACGAGGAAGCCGCCGGAGAGGCCGAGCCGGTCGCCCGGGTTGGCGGCGAGCATCAGCGTCGGGCCCATGGCGACCAGGACCATGCCGAGGATGATGAACTCGTGGCTGGGGCTCACGAAGATCTCCATGCCCTGCTCGATGCCCCAGATGTTGTGCCAGAGCGTGTCGACACCGCCGCCGACCAGGAGGAACGCCATGCCGGCGAGCGGGATGCGCAGCGCGTTGGGCAGGGCCAGAACACTCTGGTACGTGGGGATGCCGGGCAGTCGGGAACGCATGATCCACAGCAGGGTGAAGCCGGAGGCCGCGATGCCGGAGTAGAGCACGCCGTGCCACGGCGTCCAGAAGGTCTCCAGCTCCGGGGTGGTGGCGTGGGCGTACGCGTCCAGTTGCAGCCCGATGACCAGCCATGCGCTGGCGACCAGCAGGATCCACCGTTCGCGCGCACTGAATGTCACGGTGGGCGTTTCCACCGGCACTGCCCGTTCCACGGATGTTGTCACGATCGCTCCCCCTCTGATCGACTCAGCGCCCGTAACCTACATCGCTGTCGTTACATGGTTCGATCGGACACCGGACGATGTGACGAGGATTGGCGGCGGAGATGACTGCCGATGTGGTCGTGGTGGGCGGGGGCATCGGTGGGCTGGCCACCGCCCTGGCGCTGAGCCGTAGCGGGCTGCGGGTCCGGGTGCTGGAGCAGGCGCCGAGGTTCGGCGAGGTCGGGGCGGGCATGCAGATCGCCCCGAACTGCACCCGCATCCTGCACGAGTGGGGGCTGCTCGACGAGGTGAAGTCGCTCGGCGTGCTGCCGGAGAACATCGTCATGAAGGACGCCGTCGACGCGGCCGTGCTGACCCGGCTCGATCTGCACGATGTGGAACGCCGGTACGGGTTCCCGTACCTGGTGATCCACCGCAGTGACCTGCACGGCACCCTGCTGCGGGCCTGCGAGCGGGCCGGGGTGGAGCTGCTCACCGACGTACGGGTGGACTCGTTCGGGCAGGTGCCGGGCGGCGCGGTCGCGGCCGGGCACTTCGGCCGGGTGGTGATCGCCGCCGACGGGCTGCACTCGACCGCCCGGAGACTGTTCAGCGACGACGAGCCGGTCGATTCGGCGTACGTGGCGTACCGGGGCGCCGTGCCGATCGAGAAGGTGGCCGAACTCGACGTGCACCTCAAGGACGTCGTGGTGTACGTCGGCCCGGCCTGCCACCTGGTGCAGTACCCGCTGCGCGGCGGCGACATGTTCAACCAGGTCGCCGTCTTCCGGTCGCCCGGGGCGCCGGACGGGCTGGACGCCGCTTTCGACGGCACGTGCGCGCGGGTGCGGGCCGGTCTGCCACTGATGTGGCGGGACCGGTGGTGGCGGATGTACGACCGCGAGCCGTTGATGAACTGGGTTCAGGGGCGGATCGCCCTGACCGGGGACGCCGCCCACCCGCCGTTGCAGTACCTGGCACAGGGCGCGGTGATGGCGATCGAGGACGCCTGGGTGCTGGCGTCCAGCTATGCCGGGGACTGGGATGCCGCGCTGGCCGCCTACGACGCCGTACGCCCCGAGCACTGCCGCCGCGTCCTCACCACCGCCCGGGCGTGGGGTGGGTTCTGGCACCACGACGGCGAGAAGCGTGTGTGGCGCAACCGGACACTGCGCGACCGGGACGTGTACGACTACACGTACATCGACTGGCTCTTCGGCCCCACCGCGCTGACGCCCGGGCAGGAGCCGGCGATGTTTCCCAGCGGCGGCTGACGGTGGCGATAATCGTCGGCGTGGGTTTCACGATCAATTGGCGGTACGGGACGGGCACCGGCTACGACGACCGGGTGCCCGACGAGGCGCTCACCGAACTGCTCGCCGAACTGGACGAGGACGATGTGGAGCACGGCGACGTGTGGCTGTCGGACGGCTCCTCCGGCTGGTCACTCGGGGTCTTCGCCGGTGACAGCCATCTGGTCGTGTTGGAGAACGACGAGCAGGGCCGGGGGCCGTTCCACCGTACGGGGGTGACCCGAGCGGAGTCGTTCACGCTGTTGCGGCGCCTGGCCGACGGACATGCCGAGCAGATCGCGGCGGAGCCGTGGTCGCCCGGTTACGGCGGATAGTGTCGGGCTATGACCGAACCCGTGACGCACACCCTCGAGGTTCCCGGCGCGGTTCTGCGCTACGACGTCCGTGAGCCGGCCACGCCGGCCACCGCTCCCCCGCTCCTGCTGATCGGCTCGCCGATGGACGCGAGCGGCTTCGTCACCCTGGCCGGCCACTTCACCGACCGGACAGTCATCACCTACGACCCGCGCGGCACCGGCCGCAGCGTTCGCACCGATCCGGCGCCGGAGTCGACGCCGGAGCAGCACGCCGACGACGTACGCCGGGTGATCGAGGCGGTCGGCGGCGGCCCGGTCGACCTGTTCGCCAGCAGCGGCGGCGCGGTCAACGCGCTGGCCCTGGTGGCCGCCTATCCCGGCCTGGTCCGGGTGCTGGCCGCCCACGAGCCGCCGACCACGCGGCTGCTGGACGACCACGAGACCGCGGTGGCCGCGGTCAACGGGATCCGCGAGCTGTACCAGAAGTCCGGCCTGGGCCCGGCGATGGTCAAGTTCATCGAGATCGTCTCGTTGAAGGGCCCGGTCCCGGCCGACTTCGTCTCGCGTCCCGGCCCCGCCCCGGCCACCTTCGGCCTGCCCGCCGACGACGACGGCTCCCGCGACGACGTGCTGCTCGGCCAGAACCTGGTGACCTGCTGCCTCTACGAGCCGGACTTCGACGCCCTGCGCGCCGCTTCGACCCGCATCGTGGTCGGGGTGGGCGCCGAGTCCACCGACGAACTGGCCCATCGGGCCGGCCTCGCGGTCGCCGGCCGCCTCGACCTCGAACCGACCGTCTTCCCGGGTAACCACGCCGGCTTCCTGGGCGGCGAATTCGGCCAGCACGGCGACCCGGACTCATTCGCCGCCACTCTCCGCGGAACCCTCGACCGTTCCTGATCAAGAAACCTGCTGGAGGTCGTCACCGTTGAGCGTGGCGACCTCGTTCACGTCGGCTCGGGACCCTGCTTCTCCTCAGCGAGGTGGCACGCTTCGGTCAGCGCGCGCTCCTTCGCCAGGGCCTCGTCGTCGCCGTCGTGCGACTGCGCCCGAATGTCGTGTTGTGCGATCTTGAACGACTTGCCACCCGCAACGGTGGCAAATCGGCCAAGATCTCTCCGGGCAACGCGTCCTGCTGGCGAGGGATCGCGGATTCGGCTGAGTCCGGCCGTGGCTGGACAGCCGCCGGAAAGTGATGGTCACGGCTGGGTGAGTGGTGGAAGGGCGGCCGGGTGGGTCGGCGGTCTGCGGGTGCCGGTCAGGCGGGTGCTGGCGGTTCGGATGGCCGGGACCAGGCCTCGGGGTAGGTAGAGGACGCAGATGATCAGGACGACGGCGTAGACGGCGTAGGAGAGGACGGCCGGGGCGTAGCCGGGCATGCCCGGCTGGGTACCCAGGGTGTTGAGCACCTGCACCAGCAGGACGACAACGGTGGCGCCGACCAGTGGGCCGGCGATCGTGCCCAACCCGCCGACCACCGCCATCACCACGAACTCGATGGAGAGCAGCACCGGGAACGAGCCGGGCGCCAGATATCCCAGGTAGAAGGCGTAGACGCCACCGGCCAGGCCGGCGAAGGCGGCGGACAGGGCGAACACGGCCAGCCGGTAGCGGCCGATCGCCACACCGCTGGCCGCGGCGGCTGTCTCGCTCGTGGCGGCGGCGCGCATGCCGCGGCCCGCGCGGGACTCGATCACGTTGCGCGCGATCAGCACGGCGATCATCAGGACAAAGCCTGCGGCGTACGCGTATCCGAGGTCTTCACGCAGTTCGAAACCGCCGATCGAGAACCGTGGGATGCCCTGGAGGCCGATCGCGCCGCCCGCCCAGTCGGCCTGGGCGAGCAGTGACAGCAGGATGAGCTGTACCGCCAGGGTGGCGAAGGCCAGGTGGTGGCCGCGTAGCCGGAGCAGTGGCGCCCCGAGCAGGGTGGCCGCGACCGCCGCGATCACCGGGGCGGCGAGCAGGCCGAGCAGGGGCGGGACACCGTGGACGGCGAGCAGGCCGGCCGCGTACGCCCCGATCGCGTAGAAGGAGGCCTGTCCCAGCGAGACCTGTCCCGCGTACCCCATCAGGAGGGAGACGCCGACGGTGACCGTCGCGGCGAGGGCGAGCAGCACGAACGTCGCGAGATGCCGTTCCGGAAGGAGCGGCGGCAGCAGGGTGAGCACCGCGAGCAGCAGCCCGGCCGGGATCCAGCGTTTCATCGGGCGGTCTCCACGACCGGCCCGGTGCGGGCCGCCTGGACGATCATGACGGTGAGCATCAGCACGAGGGCCACCTCCACCTGGTAGGCGCCGCCGCCGTAGCCGGCGGCCAGGGTCTGTGCCACGCCGAGCAGGAGCCCGCCGGCGAGGGCGATCACCGGCCGGGTGAGGCCGCCGAGGACGGCGGCGGCGAAGCCGTTGACGATCAGGGCGACGTCACTGTCGAACGTGACCTGCTGCACCGGTGTGGTGAGGACTCCGGCGAGGCCGCCGAGGGCGCCGCCGATGGTGAAGGCGAGCAGGCCCATCCGGCGTACGTCGATGCCGACGACCTGGGCGGCGTAGCGGTTGGAGGCGCAGGCGGACAGCGCCCGGCCCAGGTCGGTGCGGGTGAAGAACCACGCCATCAGGGCGAAGACCGGCACGGTGACCGCGATGATCAGCAGGTAGTGGGCCTGGAGCCGGGCGCCGGCCAGGTCGGCCACGCCGGGCACGCCCGGGTAGGAGCGTGGCTGGTCTCCCCAGATCAGGATCTCGACGGCGTACGCCAGCACGCCCAGTCCGAGGGTGACGATGAGCGAGGTTCCGGGGCTGGTGCCGGGGCGCCCGATGGCGACGGCGCCGACGATGAGGCCGGTGAGTGCGCCGAGCGTGACGCCGCCGAGTTCGGCGAGGCCGTGCGGGACGCCGGCGCCGAGCAGGGAGGCGGCCAGCATGGCGGCGAGCACGGCGAACGCGCCCTGGGCGAAGTTGACCACCCGGGTGACCCGGTAGATCGCCACGAGCCCGCTGGCGACCAGCGCGAACCCGGCCCCGATGCCGAGCCCGGTGACCAGGTATCCGATGAGATCGCTCATGGCGCCACCTCCGCTTCGCTCCGGCGTCGCCATGAGTTCAAGACTGAGCCTGATGATTCGCTCGCAAGCTCGCTCATGAACTCACCTCGATGTGGCCGCCCAGGTAGGCGGCGGCGACGCGGGGGTCGCGGGCCAGGTCGGCGGCGCGGCCGTGCAGGGCGATCCGGCCGGCTTCCAGGACGTACGCGCGGTCGCACAGGCCGAGGGCGAGGCGGGCGTTCTGTTCGATGAGCAGGACGGCGAGGCCACGCTCGGTGTTGAGGGCGCGCAGATGGCCGACGAGGGTGGTGATGATCAGTGGGGCGAGGCCGAGGCTGAGTTCGTCGATGACGAGGATGTCGGGGCGGGCCATCAGGGCGCGGCCGATGGCGACCATCTGCTGCTGTCCGCCGGAGAGCGCCCCGGCCCTGCGGGTGCGGATGCCGGCCAGTTCGGGCAGCAGTTCGTAGACGCCGGTGGTGTCGCGCCCGCCGCGACCGTTGCGCCAGCCGCCGAGGCGCAGGTTGTCGTCGACGGTGAGGTCGCCGAACATCTCGCGGCCCTCGGGGACCTGGGCGAGGCGGCCGTTGACGGTGATCGTGCCGGAGTCCGGCCGGAGCAGCCCGGAGAGGGCTTTGACCAGGGTGGACTTGCCGGCCCCGTTGGCGCCGATGAGGGCGACCATCTCGTGTTCGTGGACGGTCAGGTCGACGCCGTCGAGGGCGGTGGCGCCGGAGTACCGGACGGTCAGGGCACGGGTCTCGACGACGGCGGTCACGGGTGGACACCTTCCGCGGTGGGGCCCAGGTAGGCGGCGATGACGCCGGCGTCGGCGCGGATCTCGGCGGGGGCGCCTTCGGCGATGACCCGGCCGAGGTCGAGGACGGTGATCCGGTCGGCGAGGCGCATCACGAAGGCGACGTCGTGTTCGACCAGGAGGATGGTGAGGCCTTCGGCGCGCAGGCCGGCGATGAGGGTGGCGAGGTGTTCGCGTTCGGCGGCGCGCAGTCCGGAGGCGGGTTCGTCGAGCAGCAGCAGGCGGGGCTCGCCGCAGAGGGCGCGGGCGAGTTGCAGGGCGCGCTGCTGGCCGAGCGGGAGTTCCTCGGCGGGGCGGTGTGCCCAGGCGCTGAGGCCGGTGCGGTCGAGGCAGGCGAGCGCGCGGTCCCGGATGTGGCGTTCCTCGCGGTGGTGGCCGGGCAGGCGCAGGGCTGCGGCGAGGAAGCCGGAGCGGGTGGTGGCGTGTGCGCCGACCATGACGTTCTCGAGGGCGGTCATGCCGTGGAAGGTGCGGGCGGCCTGGAAGACGATGCCGACGCCGCGGGTGGCGCGGCGGTGGGCGGGGAGGCGCTCGACGGGTTCGCCGTCGAGCGCCACGCTGCCGGTGTCGGGGGCGAGCTGGCCGCCGATCAGGGCGAACAGCGTCGATTTTCCGGCGCCGTTCGGTCCGATGACGGCGCGCAGCTCGCCCGGTTCGACCGTGAGGCTCACGTCGCGGACGGCGTAGACGCCGCCGAACGCGCGGGAGACCCCGTCGACGGTCAGTCTCACTGGAATCGTCCCTTGGAGAAGTCGGTGGGGACGAACTTGCCGCCCTCGATCGTGTTGATCGAGATGAACTCGGTGGTCAGGCCGGAGTGGTCGGTGGCCGAGTAGTGGTAGGTGCCGTTGGGGGTGGTGAGGGTGAGGCCTTCGAGAGCGTCGCGGACCTTCTTCGGGTCGGTGCCGCCGGCCTTCTCGATGGCGGCCGCGAGCAGTTTGACGCCGCTGTAGCCGTCCTGGGCGAACTGCGGCGGCGGGTAGCCGTACTTGGTGGTGAACGCGCTGGTCAGCTCGTCGACGGCGGTTTTCAGTTCGCCGGCCGGGAGGTGTTCGCCGACGACGCCGACACTGCTGGCGATGGTGGCGCCCTCGGCGGCCGGGCCGGCCGGTTCCAGGAAGAGTTTGCTGGCCTGCGAGCCGGTCAGGACGAGGGGGATGGTGAGGCCGGAGGCGGCGTACTGCTTGGTGATGGCGACGGCCGGCGCGCCGGTGGCCCACAGCATCAGGGCCTGGGCGTCGGACGACCGCACGTGGGTGAAGATGGCGCCGAACTCGGTGGCGGTGGTCTGGAACTCCTCGATCGGGCCGAGCGTCACGCCGTACCGGGAGGCCTTTGATTGAAGGCCTTTGAATCCGGCGACCGCATAGCTGCTCTTGGTGTCGTAGGCGACGGCGATCCTGGTGAGTTTCTTCTCCTGGAAGTACTCCAGGGCGGCTTCGGCGTAGGTGCCGGACAGGGCGGGGACGACGAAGACGTACGGGTGAACCGGGTTGACCTGCTCGTCCGCCGGGGTGAGCGAGATGTAGGGGATCTCTTCGCGGTCGACGAGCGGGATGGTGGCCAGCGCCGAGTTGCTGAACGGCGAGCCGATGATCGCGTCGGAGCCGTCCTTGAGTTCGTTGAAGGCGAGGACGGCCTGGTCGGGCAGGCTCTTGTCGTCACGGACGGTGAGTTCGATCTTCCGGCCGCCGATGCCGCCGGCCGCGTTGATCTTCTCGACCGCGAGGGCCACGGATTTCTGGTTCTCGCTGCCGAGCGGGGAGTAGTTGCCGGTCAGCGAGACGATCTGACCGACCTTGATCGCGTCGTTGCTCTCGTCGCCGGTTCCGCCGCCGCAGGCGGCGGTGGCGAGGGTGAGTGTCAGGAGGAGGGGTCCGATTCTGCGCACGATGACCTCCAGGGGTTACCGGTGCGTTACAGGACATCGAAGTTAGGCTTTCTCTACACGGCCGTCAAGAATGTGCCTAACATCTAGCCCATGCCGTCGAATCCACAGACGCTGATGCTCATGCTGCTCGGCGATTTCGTGCTGGACCGGGACGTATGCGTCTTCTCCGGCAGCGTGATCGACGTGCTGGACCGGCTCGGCATCTCCTCGCACGCCACCCGGTCCACACTCACCCGCATGGTCAACCGCGGTCTGCTGCGCCGGCAGCGCGACGGCCGCAAGATGTATTTCGGTCTCACCCCGCGCGCCGCCGAGATCCTGCGCGACGGCCGCGCCCGCATCTGGGAGACCGGCGCCGTCAACGACCGCTGGGACGGAACGTGGACGCTGCTCTGCTTCTCACTGCCCGAATCCTGGCAGCGGCAACGCCACGACCTGCGCTCACAGCTCGCGTGGTCCGGGTTCGGGCCGTTGCAGGGCGGGCTGTGGATCGCGCCCGGAGTCGTCCCGGCGCAGGACATCGTGGACGGTCTGGGACTGTCCGCCCACGCACGCGTCTTCCACGCCCGGGCGGCGGACCTGACCGACATCGGACAGATGGTCAGCGACGCGTACGACCTGGCCGGGCTGGCCGCCCGCTACCAGGAGTTCCTGGACCGGTGGGAGGGTCCCGCGCCGTACTCCGACCCGCTGGCCGCGCGGCTCAGCCTGATCGCCGAATGGCTCGGCGCGATCCGCCGCGACCCCCGCCTGCCGGTCGAGCACCTGCCGGTCGGCTGGCCCGCCGTCCGCGCCCAGAAGCTCTTCCGCGACCTCGACGCCGCCTCCCTCTCCCCGGCGCGCGCCCTGGCCGCCGGCCTGCTCGATCTCACCCCTTCGGCGGTACGGGACTGAGCGGGCGATAACGGCGGTGTTATGGGTCGTTGCGATGTCCGCTATTGATCTCCACCAGCACGCTCGCGGATCCTGAGAACACTTAGGACACATCCACGAGGGAGACTTCCGATGGCGCAATTTTCCCCGGCCGGACTACAACGGTGGCGTGACGTGCTCGCACGGCATGTCGACTCCGGCCGGATCCCCGGGCTCGTCGCACTGGTCAGCCGGGGCGACGAGACCCACGTGGAGGCGCTCGGCACCCTGCGTCACGACGGTGGCGCGGCGATCCAGCGGGACACCGTCTTCCGGATGGCGTCCACCTCCAAGCCGGTCACCGTGGCGGCCGGGATGATCCTGCTGGACGAGTGCCGGCTGCGACTCGACGACCCGGTGGACCCGTGGCTGCCCGAGCTCGCCGGCCGGCGGGTGCTGAGCCGCATCGACGCCCCGCTGGACGACACCGTGCCGGCGCGGCGGCCGATCACCGTACGCGACGTGCTGACCTCCACCTTCGGCCTCGGCATGGACATGACCACGCTCGGCACCCCGATCATGAACGCGATCTTCGAGCAGGGCCTCACCCCGAACCTGCCGACGCCGATGCCCGGCCCCGACGAGTGGATGCGCCGCCTCGGTGAACTGCCGCTGATGCACCAGCCCGGCGAGCGCTGGCAGTACCACATCGCCAGCGACCTGCTCGGGGTCCTCGTCGCCCGGGTCACCGGCCAGTCGTTCGAGTCGTTCCTGCGGGATCGGGTCTTCGGCCCGCTCGGCATGACCGACACCGGCTTCCACGTGCCCGCCGAGGACATCGACCGGCTGCCCACCCTCTACGCCCCCGACCCGCAGACCGGCGAATTCCTGGTCTGGGACGAGTCGAAGGGAGGCCGCTGGTCGTCCCCGCCGACCTTCACCGGCGGCGGCGGTGGCCTGGTGTCGACCGCCGACGACTACCTCGCCTACTTCCGGATGCTGCTCAACGGCGGCGACGGCATCCTGTCCCGCCCGGCGGTCGAACTGATGACCACCCCGCGGCTCACGGCCGAACAGAACGCCGCCCGTACCGCGATGGCCCGCGACAACGTGCACATCTCCTTCGGACAGGGCCAGCACGGCGGCTGGGGCTTCGGCATGGCGGTCCGCACCTACCGCGGCGACTACGCCCCGGTCGGCCAGTTCGGCTGGGACGGCGGTTCGGGCACCTCCACCTACGCCGACCCGCAGCACGGCCTGGTCGGCGTGCTGCTCACCCAGGTGGGCGCCTCGAACCCGTCGTCGGCCCACGCCTTCCACGATTTCTGGACCACCATCTACCAGGCCATCGACGCCTGACAGCCGTCGCCTACCTACGAGCCTTTCGGGTGATCGATCGGCCCGAAAGCGCGTGGGCCGCGGCGGGCGGCCTCGTCGGCGAACCGGCGGATGGCCGGGTTGATGTCTCCGTCGCGCCACACCAGCACCCACTCCGCGGCCGGCGCGTCGGTCACCGGCAGCAGGACGATGCCCGGGTGGGCGTAATAGTGCAGGTAGTGGGTGTGCACCGGGGCGATGGCGCGGCCGGCGGCGACCTCATGCATCAGCTCGTGAAAGGTGGAGACCACGGGGCCGCGCGGAATGGGGGTGCCGCGCGGCGTACGGGTGGGCAGCACCGATTCCATCCAGTAGCCCGGCGCACGATCGCCCGGATCGAGAAAGAGCCGGCCGCCGAAGTCCTCCAGCGTCACCGACTCCCGGCCCGCGAGCTCATGCCCCTCGGCGACCGCCAGCAGCAGGCCCTCGGTGTACACGATCGGGCCCTCGACGAGGTCGGGCTCGCGTACCGGCCGCCACACCAGCGCCAGGTCCACCTCGCGGGCCCGTAACGGGGTGAACGGGTCCGCGAACTGGATCTCCCGAAGCGCCACCTCACACCCGGGGTGGTCGCTGCGGAACCGGTCGATCAGATCCCGGATCTCGTACGCGAGGGCGCCCATGACCCCGAACCGCACCGTGCCGCTGACCCCACGGGCCGACTCCGCGGCGACCGCGATCCCCCGCTGGATCGCGTCGTAGCCGGCCCGCAGGTCGTCACGCAGCCGCTCCCCGACCGGCGTCAGCGTCACCACCCGGCTCGTACGCTCGAACAGCACCGCCCCGATCCGCCGCTCTTGCGCCTTGATCGCCTGACTGACCCGCGCCTGCGACACGTGTAGCCGCTGCGCGGTCCGCCCGAAATGCAACTCCTCGGCAAGGGTCAGGAAGATCTCGATGTCGCGAATCTCCACCCGTGCCCCCACCAGTCATCACCGCCCGGCCGCGAACAGCGGCCGGTCACGGGGTACGAGTATGCCGAAGCCGGTCCAACGACTCGACCATTCCGCTCTTGGTAATCGACAGGGCACACTCGGTGACATCTGTCTGCCCGGCGAAGGGGTCTCGCATGCCGTTCCTCAATGTCGTCGATCCGGGGTTCGACTTCGCCGCACCGGAGGTGCTGGCCGCGCAGGACGCCGGCTGGTATGCCGACAGTCCACTCGGGCCGATCGTGCTGCGTCACGCGGAGGCGCAGGAGATACTCCGGGACCGGCGCCTCGACCACGGCGGGGACGGCTTCCTGCGGCGCGACGGCATCACCTCCGGGCCGATCTACGACTGGTGGGTGCCGATGGTCGTCAACCACGACGGCGCCGACCACCGCAGATTGCGCGGCCTGGTCGGCCGGGCCTTCACACCCCGCACCGTCGACGGGCTGCGGCCGTTCATCCGGGCGACGGCCGAGGCGCTGGCCGACGAGATCGCCGAGGCCGGGGAGACCGAATTCGCCGGCGCGTTCGCCGATCGGCTGCCGCTGGCGGTGATGAGCGAACTGCTCGGTGTGCCCGCCGCCGACCACGACGTCTTCAGCACCTGGTCCGCCGACATCGGCCTGATCTTCGCCCTGGCCGCCGGCGGGGACACGGCGGCGCGCGTCGAACGGGCCGTCGTGGGGCTGAGCGGCTACATCGACACGCTGATCGACGAGAGGTCGAAGCAGCCGGCCGACGACCTCATCTCCCGAATGGTCACCGCCTGGCAGGTCGACGCGACGGTCACCCGGGAAGAACTGCGCAACCTGCTGGTCACCCTGATCTTCGGCGCCCACGACAACACGAGCCACCAGTTCTCCAACGCGATGGTCTGCTTCACCGACCACCCCGGCCAGTGGACGCTGCTGCGCGACCGGCCCGAACTGGCCGACCGCGCCGTCATCGAGACGATGCGCTGGCGGCCGTCGGCGGCGAGCGTGTTCCGCCGCGCGACCGAGGACTTCACCTTCCACGGGCTGCCCGTCACCACGGGGACCTTCATGACCATCGCCGTACCGACCGCCCAGCGGGACCCACGCGCCTATCCCGGCGGACGGTCCTTCGACATCACGGCCGTCCGCGAGGCGCCGCTGCTCCAGTTCGGCGCCGGTCCGCACTACTGCCTGGGGTACGCGCTCGCCCACGCCCAGTTGCGGGAGGCCCTCCCGGTCCTGACCCGCCGTTTCGGGCCACCGATCGTCGCCGGTGAGGTGAGCTGGCGGCCCCCGATCGGCACGCACGGGCCGGACCGGTTGCCGCTACGGTTCGCGGTCGCCTGACGGCGGCGGCCCGGTCCCCGGGGACCGGGCCGCCGCCGGGCCGATCACGCGGGGGCCACCTCGTTCCCGACCCGGAACGGCACGGCGACCAGCGGCGACCGGGAACCGTCGGTGAACTCGCGCTGCACGTGCAGCGTGTGGTCACCGGCGCGATCGGGGGTGTACGACGCCACGGTCTCCCACGACCACGGGTCGTACAGCACCTCCTGGACCGGGCCGTCGTCGACCGACCACAGGAACTTCGTGGTCACCTCGTTGAGGTCCCATGCGAAGAAGCCGAACTGGCCGGGAATACCGGGGCCGCCCATCGCGTCGCCCGGCGGCAGGTCGGCCGGCCACGGGTTGAAGACCTCCACGTTCGGGTTGCGCGCCGGCACCGAGAAGGCGCCGGTGTCCGAGACCGTGCCGTCGGCGGCCAGGCTGGCCACGTCGACCGTGCCGTCGCCCCAGCCGTCGGGCACGTCGTAGCTGATGGTCGCGGTACCGTCCGGGCCGACCGGGACGGTCCGCTGGAGGTGCTCGGCACCGTCATAGACGCTTCCCACGGTGTACCGGAAGGTGGTCGCGCCCGCCTGGATCGCCGTGAAGGTGAACGACACCGGCCGCCCGAACACGGCTTCCGCACCGAACGGTCCCTGCGCGGTGACCTTCGGAGCGTCATCGAGGTGGATGATCTCCTCGGCCGGCGGCGACAGGGTGCCGTCGTCCAGCTTCGCCCACACCGTGAGGACACTGTCCCCGGGGTGGGTCGCCACCACGTCGAAGTACGCCTGCGAGCCGTCGATCGTCTGCTGTGGCCCGCCGTCGAAGCTGTACACGATGCCGACCGCGTTCGGCCGGTAGGACCAGACCATCACGCTGATCGGGTCACCGACGTGGGCGCCGATGGCGTTCACGTTCACCGTGGGCCGCGCGCTGATGACGGAGAACGACTTCCGGGCAGGCAGCGACCGGTTGCCCGATCCGTCCACCGAGTACACGGTGATGGTGATGTAGCCACTCTTCGGAGGCGTCCACGCGGGCACGGCCGTGCCGTCCGGGCCGGCGTCGATGCTGTGCTGCACGCCGTCGCCGAAGTCGTACAGGTACGACACGACGCCGGTGGTGCGCGGGGTGAAGGTGAACGATCCGGCAACGCCCTCGACGGGGTCGCTCGGCCAGTCGAACTCGGCGGAGGTGACCTTCGGGGCGTCGGTGACGTACAGCTGGACGCTGTTCGAGCCGATCATCCGGTTGCCCGCGTAGGCGCGCGACAGCACGGTCTTGTAGCCGGTGCTGGTGAACACCAGGTCACCCTTGCCCTGGCGGTCGACCGCGGGCACCCGGGTCTCCGGGCCGCCGTCCACGGTGTACCCGAAAGCGGTGACGTCGGCGGCCTGGGAGGTGAGCGTGATGTGGCTGGTCAGGCCGACGCCGTTCATCTCGATCTCGGCGAACGGGGCGGTGTTGCGGACCTGGTACCGGTACTCGACCCACGGTCCCCGGTTGCCGGCCGCGTCACGGGCGGCGACCTTGAGACGCCCTGGGCCCCACGTAGCGGGCGTGATAGTGACCTTGGCCCGGCCACCGGGGTGGTTCGGGGTGACGCTCTGGAGGAGGCTGTTGTCCATCAGGGTCCAGTCGAAACCGACGGTGTCGACATCGCCCGCCGCGTCGAACACGAAGGTGCCGGGCACGCCCGGGCCTCCGGTGCCGGGGTAGTCCTCGCTGGGGTACTTCTTCGACGACACGACCGGGCTGGTTGCCGGCGCGACGGTGTCGACGGTGAAGTAGCAGGTCCGCCCCCACGGTCCGGCGTCGTCGTAGTCCCGTCCCTGTGCCGTCCAGGCGACGACGGTGCCGTCCTCGACCCCGCTCAGGCCCAGGCTCGGCGACGAGGATTCCTTGCGCTGGTCCGGGCGGTTGACGGGCCAGTACGCGTACACGATCTGGGGGTGGTCGTTGGGGTCGGCGTCGGTGACCGTGGCCTGGACCCGCATCCAGTTGCCGGCCGTCGGGTGCTTCTCGGGCTTTCCGCAGCCCGCGTCCGGGTACTTCAGCTTCAGCTCGCTGACCCGGGGCGCGTGGTTGGCGGCGTAGCTCATCTTCGCCTGGGTCATCGTCCGGCCGACGCCGGTGTCGCCCTCGGCGGTGGCGTTGATGCGCACCTCGATGGTGAGCTTCTTCTCGCCGCGGGCGAAGGCCGCCTGGATCGCGGGGATCATGTCGATCCCGAGGTACGCCCCGGGGCAGATGACGCCCTTGCCGTAGGAGCGCTCGGCGAGCAGTTCCAACTCCTTCGGCGGGTTCTGCCAGGTCGTCGTCTCGGTGACCTTCCGGGTGCGCCACACCTCGATGGGTGCGACCCGGGAGCAGTCGTTCACCGTCCGCTCGCTGGTGTAGAAGGTGACCCGGTGCAGGACCTGTCCTTTGAGCGGGGTCAGGTCGAAGGTGAAGTAGGCGCGGCCGGTGTGCTCCTCGCTGCTACCGATGAGGAAGTCGCCGGCCGGGTTCGGGCTCGGTGTGGTCGGTTGCGCCCGGTCGGTGTAGGACCAGGCGCTCAACGGGAGGCTGTCGTAGGTCGCGGCCTGCGCGGGGGTGGCCGGAAGTCCGGCCAGGACGGTGGTGGCGCTCAGCGCGGCGACGGCCGCGGACAGCAACGCCCGAAAAGTGTGACGCATGATTTCTCCCCGTCGCCCCCGGCTCTCTGCGCGCGGGGGCGACGGAGCTTAACATCGATGATCTTTTCGCTGGGGACGCTTTTCGGGGCATCGGGAGACTCCGGTGCCGAGCAGGGCGAACTGTCGTCGCCGGTGTGACAGTCCGCGGCGTGCCGTCAGGCTCCCAGGAGGGCGGCGGCGGCGGTGAGGTCGGAGACGCAGGCGGTGGCGGGAGGCGCGTCGGGGGCGTCGGCGTATTCGCCGGTGCGGACGCGGATGGAGCGGGCGCCCAGGGCCACTGCCACGGCCATGTCCTTGCCGGGGCGGTCGCCGATCACGACCAGGTCCGACGGGTGTACGCCGAGCGTCTCGGCCACCTGGCGCAGGCCCTCGGGGTGGGGTTTGCGCAACGTGCGGCCGCCCAGCTCGTCGGTGATGACGATGGTGGCGAAGGCGTCCGCCAGGCCGGTGGCGGCGAGTTTGGCGCGCTGGATCACCGGGTTGCCGTCGGTGAGGCAGGCTACCGGGTAGCGGGCGCTGATCGCGGCCAGCGCGTCCCGGGCGCCGGGGTAGCTCGGCAGGCGGCGGGGGCGGTAGGCGGTGAACGCCGCGACCAGCGTGGGAATCAGGTCGGCGGCCAGGTCGGGGCCGATGCCGTAGGCGGCCAGGGCCCGGTCGATGGTGCCGCCCCGGTCCGAACCCGCGATGAGCTGGCGGCGGACCGCACGGCTGAGGCGGACCTGGTCGAGGCCGGCGGCGGCGCCGGCCCGGCCCACCGCGCGGGAGGCCCCGTACAGGTAGCTGGACTGCGGGTAGAGGGTGTCGTCGAGGTCGATGACCACGGCCAGCGGGGGCTTCTCGAAGAAGGTCATAACGCTAGTTCCCAGGGGAGAGTGCCGTCGGTGTGGTCGGGTTCGTCGAGGGTGAGCAGCGGGTCCAGGGCCGGGTCCGCCAGCAGGGCGGCGACGCGGGCGCCGGTGTGGCCGTCACCGTACGGGCAGGGCAGGGCGGCCACCCGGGACAGTTCGGCCGGGGTGCTCAGGTGGTGGGCCGCGGCCACCGCACGGTCGGCCTCGTCGTCGCTGGTGATTCCGGTGAGGACGGCGGTTCCGGCCTCGACACCCTCCCAGCGTGGCGTGGAGCGGCGCAGCACCACGACGGGCACGCCCAGGTAGGCCGCCTCCTCCTGGAGGCCGCCCGAGTCGGTGACCACCACGCGGGCATGGGCCAGGGCGGTCAGCAGGTCGTCATAGGGCAGCGGGTCCTCGCGGGTCACGCCGGGTAGTGCGGCCAGACGGCCGGCCAGGCCGTGTTCGTGCAGGCGGGCGCGGGTGCGCGGGTGAACCGGGAAGCGGACCGGGCCGATCGCGGCGACGCGGCCGACGACGTCGACGAGGCGGGCCAGCCGGGCCGGGTCGTCGACGTTGGACGCGCGGTGGGCGGTGACCAGCACTCCGGTGCGGTCGGCGGGCGGCACCGGCCGGACGCCCTTCGCACGCAGGGTGTCGATCACCGGGTTGCCGACCACGAAGATCCTTTCCACGGGTACGCCCTCCGCGCGCAGAAACGCGGCGGCCCGGTCCGTGGGTGCGAAGTGGAGGTGGGCGGTGGCCGCCGCGACCCGGCGGTTGACCTCCTCGAGGCTGCGCGGGTTGAAGCTGCGCAGGCCGGCTTCGAGATGCGCGAACGGGATGCCGGCCCCTCGGGCGGCGAGGGCGTAGGCGGGCACAGTGTGCGTGTCACCGAGCGCCAGCACCAGGTCGGCGGCCTGATCGGCGAGCACCGCGGCGGCCGCGGTGACCAGGCCGCCCAGGCCGCCCGGTTTCGGCAGGCGCAGGTCCGGGGCGAGGCCGAGAGTGCGCTGGATGTCGCCGCTCATCACGGCGTCCTGGTGCTGGCCGGTGTCGACCGCGGTGACCCGGTGCCCGGCGGCGCGGAGCGCGTGCACGACCGGGGCGAGCTTGATGACCTCGGGCCGGGTGCCGAAGGGCACCAGCACGTGACGCGTCCTCATCAGCCCACCGCCACGAACATGCCCTGGCCGATCGCGGGAGCGTGCTCCGCGCGTACCGAAGAAGGGGTTTGAAAGGACGTGGGCTCGGAGGGTGAGTGGGCGATCGGCGTGGCCGCTCCGAAGCCGGGAACCGAGCAGGTGACCGGGTCGAGCGGGTCGGGGACCGGCGTGCCGTCGGCCGTGTAGTAGACCTCGGCGAAGTGGCGGGCCATCCGCACGCCCGGCCGGAAACCGAGCGTGGGCAGCGGCGCCGACGGGTCGAGGATCCCGGTCAGGTAGGTGCCGACGACGTCGGCCCCGGCCGCGAGGGTGAGCGGCAGGCCGCCGGAGAAGCGCGGGTTCACCTCGACGACGGTGACGTCCCCGGAGCCGGCGACGAATCCCTGCACGTTGGCGGGCCCGGTGTGCCCGACCGCGCGCAGGGTGGCGGCGACGATCTCGGTGACCGCGACCGAGGTGAACGTGGTGCCGCGCACGGAGACGCCGCCGCGGGTCTCGTCACGCCAGCGCGGTACGCAGGCGAGCAGTGTGCCGTCCGGCCCGACCAGGGCGTCCGCGGTGAATTCGCGGCCGGTGACGCGGGTCTGCACGATGGCGCCGGGCAGCGAGGCGAAGGCGCGGACGAGTTCGGCCGGGTCGTCGACCAGGAGCACGCCGCGGCTGCCGCGGCCGCGGGCCGGCTTGACGATCCAGGGACCGGGGATGAGGCCGACGGTGGCCGGGGTCCAGGCGGTCGCCGGGTGCGGCACACCGGCGGCGTGCATGGTCCGCGCGAAGGCGATCTTGTCGATGCAGCGTTCCGCGGAGGCCGGGTCGGGCAGCCAGGTCTTCACGCCCAGCTCGTCCATGGCGGGGATGAGCGGGGCGAGTGCGGCGTACTCCTCGGCGACCGTGCAGACCAGCGCGGCCGGCCGGTGCTCGTCGAGGACGGCGAGCAGGGCTTCCGCGAAGCCGGGGTGGCCGGCGCAGGGCAGTACGGCGCTGCGGCCGGCCAGGCGCATCCCGGCCGCGTCGGGGTTGGCGTCGAGGGCGAGCACGTGGTCGCCGGCCGCCTGGAGGGCCTTGACGACGGCGACACCGGCCGGGCCGCCCGCTCCGGTGACGGCGACGAGGCGGCCGGTCTCGGCGACGGACCGCTGCCTGGGGGCGCGCATCAGCCAGGCGCGGGCCCACAGGCGCAGCGCGACGACGTCGCCGCCGGCGATCGGCTCCCACTGACGGGCGGCGATCACACCGGCCAGGGTGTCCAGGACCAGAGGATCCGTTTCGTACGAGGCGACCGCCAGCAGGGTGGCGGTGTGCACGCCGAGGCCCTTGCCGGCCAGCTCGCGGATGATCTCGGCGCGGCGGGCCGGGGTCTCGTGACCGACCCGGTAGTCGATGCGGCGCTGTTCACGGCGGCGGGCCAGGCGGCGCGACACCGCCTTGGGCAGGATCCGCCGGTGGACCACGGCGGCGATCTGCAGACCGGGCTCGCGGGTGTCCTCGACGGGCACGCGGTGGCCGAGTCCGGGGCGGGCCCAGGCGGCCGGACGGTCGGCGGTGTGGCGGCCGGTACGGTCCTGCTCGGCACGCTGGGCGTCGTACATCGTCAGTCCGATCATGATGAGGAGTCCGATCAGGGTGTAGCCGAAGTTGAGGACCGCGCCGACCCAGTCGTGGAAGAAGACCAGCGCGTCGACGGCGAGGTAGCGGCCGGCCAGCAGGGAGCCGAGCAGCCGGACCTGGTTCGCGGCGAGGACGAAGACGGCGGCCGCCAGGAAGCCGGTAAGGGCCTGCGGGCGCTTCCGGAGGGCGACCACGGCCAGGGCGGCCAGGGCCAGGACACTGCTCAGGATCGAGCAGGATCCGGTCATCTCGGCGACCACCGGTTCCAGGTTCGGTCCGAAGACGACGAAGCCGTCACCGAGGGCGCCGGAGACCCGGTCGACGCCGAGCAGGTCGATGATCCGGGAGGCCAGGGTGACCTCGAAGCGGCGTACCGGGTCGATGAAGAGCAGGTAGCCGCCCACACAGCCGGCCACCGCGCCGATCATCTCGAGCAGCACGAGCTGGCGGCGCAGCGGTGTGGCGGCGGGCTTCCAGCGGCGTTCCCGCCTGGCGAGCGTGCGGTTGAGGCGATCCTCGACGCGGCTCACGCGACGCCCGGCCGGGCCGTCTTCGATCAGGTGTCTCATGTGACACCCGACCGGGCCGTCTTCGACCAGGTGTAGAGGGTGCCCCACATGCCGTCGAGGTAGGCCTTGGTGGCGGTCAGGATGGACATCCCGAACGCCGGGATGAACCCGATCAGCATCCACACCGCCCTCCGTTCCACCCGGCCCAGCACCAGCCCGACCGCCAGCTCGGTGAACGGGCCGGCGAAGAGCAGCGCCGACAGCGACACCGTGGAGACCGCCGACTGGTCGCCGATCCCGAAGGCGCGCAGGACGATGAGGAGAAGACCAAGACCACACAGCACCGGTACGTGGTAGACCCAGAGGAAAAGCATCGTCTCGAGCTTCTCCATCGGCGACAGATGACGGGTCGTGAGGATCGGCCGCCAGTAGTCGCGCAGGCACTTCTGATGGCCGCGCGCCCACCGGTAGCGCTGCTTCCAGAACCGCCGCGAGGACAGCACCGCCTCCTCGAAGTCGACCGCCGACGGGTCGTAGCGGACCCGCCGGCCGTCGAGCAGCAGCCGCAGGGTGAGGTCGGTGTCCTCGGTGACGGTGTGCGGGTTCCAGCCGCCGAGCGCCCGGATCAGGTCGGTCCGCACGGCACAGTTCGCCCCGCCGTACGCCGGGAGTTCGAAGAGCGCCTGCCGGCCGTACTCGTTGACCAGGTAGCCGGACAGGTAGTCGATGAAGATGGTGGAGGCCAGCGACGACTCGACGCCGTTGCGCACCACGCACCGGCCCATCACGGCACCGACCTTGGGGTCGCGGAAGTGGCGTACCAGCCTGCGCAGCACGTCCGGTTCGGGCTGGTGGTCGGCGTCGAAGATGACCGCGATCTGGGCGCCGTCGACGAGGGCGAGGGCGTCGTTGAGCGCACCCGACTTGCCGCCGCCCGAGCCCGGCTGCCGGTGCAGCACGCGCAGCCGCTGGTCGGCGGCCGCGAGCGCGTCCAGGCGGGCGCCGGTGCCGTCGGTGGAGGCGTCGTCGACGACCACCACGGTCAGCGCCGAATGCGGGTAGTCGAGCGCCAGCAGGGCCGCGACCATGCCGTCGACGACGAGTTCCTCGTCCTTGCAGGCGACCAGCACGGCCACCGGCGGGGTGAACGACTCGGCGCCCACCAGCGGGGCGTCCAGGTCGCGTTCGGTCCAGCGGGCGGCGGCGACCGCGAACCCGAGGTGCCGGAAGAAGAAGAGCAGGAAGACCACGTTGAGTACGGTCGCGATCCAGCCGAGCGTGGAGTCCAGCCCGAGGACCGCGACGGTGACCGCGAATACGGCCAGGTGGGCGAGCAGCCCGAGGCGGTGGTGCGGGGACACCGCCCGGCGGCGCCCCCGCCCGGTCATGCCGCTGTCCTGGTCATCAGGTAGTCGCCGGCCCCCACCAGGTCGTCGGGGAGGACCGGCAGCGGGGCCAGATCCCAGACGAACCGGCCCGGGACGAACGCCTCGGCGTACCGTACGCGGGCCTGCGCCCCGAAGTGGCGGGCCGACGCGGCCACCACCTCGGGGTCGACCATGGCGGAGCTCTCCACCTGGCTGCGATGACACGACAGTGCGTCGAGCTTGCGGTCCAGGTGGGTGGCGATGTCGACGTACACCGACGGCTCGAACCTCGTGGTGGACGGGCTGCGGTAGTGCAGCACCCGGCGGACGTGCCGGGCCGCCGAGACGGTCGCCGCGGCGACCGCCCGGTGGTCCTGGTGCGAGTCGTCGGGCGCGTGCACGTAGACGACGTCGGCCCTGGTCTGCTCCAGGGCCCGCTCGATGAGGGCGATGGTGGCGGCGTCGGCGTTGACCGCGCAGTCCACCAGGTTCCCCCAGATGAGCAGGCAGTCGAGGCTGCACGCGGCGGCCTCCGCCTCGGCGCGCCGGCCGGCCGTGGCGCCGGGGCCGCTCTGGCCACCGGTGACCACCAGCATCGTCACCGCGTCCCCGGCGGCCCGGTGGGCCGCCAGGGCTCCACCGCAGCCGAGCTCGATGTCGTCGGGGTGCGCCCCGACCGCCAGCACGCTGCGCGTCACGAGACCCGGGCCCTCCGGCGCCTGTGCCACACCGTCACCGTGCCGACGACGACACCGGCCGCGGTCATTGCGCCGGCGACGACACCGGCCGCCACGAACACCACGATCGGGCCGAGGCCGTTGCCGCCGGCGGGCAGGCTGACGTCCTTGCCGCAGGTGGGGCGCTTCCAGTTGGCGGTGACCTCCTTGCCGCCGACCTTCCAGGTGACGCTGGTCTCCTTGGTGACCCAGCCGGTGGCGAAGGACGCCTGGTGGGTGCCCGGCTGGAAGACGGTGGTGACCTTGGCGTCGATGGACGTGGCGCCACCGGTCAGCTCGAGCCTGTTGTTGTTGCCGCCCGCGATGGTGCCGTCGACGGAGGCTTTGCTGACGTAGCCGAAGACCGCCCGGTACTTCCCGCTGCCGCTGTCCTTGATCACACAGTCGCAGGTCGGGGTGCCGGACAGGCTCTTCCAGGTGGCCGCCGCCGGGCCGCCGTTGAACAGCAGTGCCGCCGCCGTGACGGCCGCGACCAGGGCGACGGCACCGGCTGCCAGCGCGGCCCAGGGCCGGCGTAGCAGGGGTGGTACGAGACGCATGACAGATGACCTCCGGGGTCCGAGTGATGGCGCGACGTCTCAGATCGGTCGCGCCGTCACCGGCTTGAGGAGGTCTAGTCGTTCAAATGATCACTGTGCTTGTCGAAGCCGATGTACAGACGGGCCGCCGCGTTGGCGCCGAGCGCGCCGAGCGTCTCCAGCTCACGCAGCCGCAGCAGGGCCGGATGCTCGGCGTACGCCTGGGCCGCGTCGGCGAGCCGGCGCAGCGCGTCGACCTCCGCGTCGGCGCGGATCCGCTTCGCCTCGGCGTCGGCCTCCGCGGCGAGCCGCTCCCGGTCCGCCTTGGTACGCGCCTCGATCATCTGCGCCTCGGCGAGCCGCTGAGCGGTGAGCACCCGGTTCATGACGTCCTGGAGGTTGCCCGGGAAGATCAGGTCCTTCACGTCGGCACGGATGATCTCGACGCCGTAACCGGCCGAGACGCCCTCGACGTCGCGCAGGATGTCCTCACTGAGCTGGTTGCGGTTGGTGAGGATGCCCTCGAGCGTCATGGACGCCAGCGAACGCCGGGCGGCGAGCTGGACGTCGCTGTAGACGCGGTCGCCGTAGTCGGCCACCCGCTCCACCGCGGCGACCGGATCGACGACCCGGAAGTGGGTGATGATGTTGACGCGGACCGCCACCTTGTCGACGGTCAGGATCTCCTGGCCCTTGATGTTGAGCTCACGCTCGCGCAGGTCGACGATGAGGATCTCGACCTTCGGCGCCCGGCGGCCGAACCGGCTGACCGGCACGTCGTACCGGCCGGGCTCGAGAACCTGGTCGAACCGGCCGTCGACGTAGCGCAGGCCACGGAAACCGCTACGGATGATCACCTCACTGGACATGGGCACACCTCTGTACTTCTACGAGAAAGGGTGGCCCCGTAGCGGTTCCGATGTGAAGGATCGGTCGCGGAGGATGGCAGCGAACAAGCGTGGTTTCATCGCCAGTGCGCACGCTGCTTAGGCGCTTTCTTCTGAAGCCGCCGGGGCCGCATCGAGCATGGCAAACCCCCGGCGGTACGTTCAACGCAATATCAGCCGCAGCGCCAGCCGCCGTGACGGCGCCTCGTGGTCGTCGGCGTCGACCACCGCGTGGAGGCGTACGCCGTCGTCGGTGACCTCCCGGATCGTCAGCCCCTCCACCTTCTCGGCACCGGGGATCTCCACGAACCCGCCGTCGAGCAGGGCCAGCCCGGAAGCCAGGACCGGGCCGTCGTCGACCGCGTTCGGGGTGTCCTCGGCGGCGGCGCTGACCAGCACCCGCCCGTCCGGCAGGGTGACCGCGTCGGTCACCGCGAAGGCCACACCGTCGACATCGCCGAGGTCGTACACCCGGACCTCGCCGACCCGGACCAGGTCGGCCGGGGCCTCACCGCGGACCGCGGCGAGCAGGGCGGCCGCGTCCACGTCGGCGGAGGCCGTCGGTGCGCCGACCGTCAGGTTGCCGCGCTGGAACCAGCGCAGCCGGTCCCCCACCAGGCAGGCGCCCTCCAGGTTGAGCTGCTCCTCGGTGATGCCGAGGGCGGCGGCGACCGCGAGGTAGACCGGCCGCAGATCGGCGACCGTGTAGCCGGACGGGCCGACCAGGGAGGCGCGCATCCGGTTCGGCGAGGAGCCGGAGCCGAGCAGCAGCACCTGCCCGCCGGCCAGGGCACAGGCCGCCTCGAAGTCCGGTTTCAAGTGTTTGGTGCCGGCCGCCTCGCTGAACACCTCCAGCCCGTCGATCGGGTCGACGACACGGACCGGGGTGATCGAATCCGGTCGCCACCAGGCGGCGTGGGTGGCGTCGTCCTGCACCACCAGCCAGCCGTCGCCGAACGGCGCGATCGCCGACGCGGACCGCACCGGTGAGCCGTCGTCGAAGGTCAGGGTCGTGCTGTCCTCGATCTCCAGTCGCACGACCCTGATCCTGCCACTGTTCAGCGAAGTTTCGCGCCGTAGACGCGGTTCACCCGGAGCGCCAGCAGCACGCGCCGGTCGGCGACCATGGCCTGCCGGTACTCCTCCCAGTCCGGGTGCTCGCCGGCCGCACTGCGGTAGTAGCCGACCAGGGCCTCGACCTCCGGCCCGTACGGATCGGCGCCCGGCCCGGTGAGCGTCACCGGCCCCTCGGCCGTCGCCCACGACCAGCCGTCCGCGCTGGTCACCTCGAGGGCGGCCCGTGGATCACGGCGCAGGTTGGCGGTCTTGGCCCGCCCCTCGACGACGGACACGTAGATCGTGTCGGCGTCCCGGTCGTAGTAGGGCGTCACCGGCGACAACTGCGGCAGGCCGTTGGCCTTGATCGTCGCCAGCACACCGAGCCGGCTCGCGGCCAGCAATTCACGAGGATCGAACTGATCAGCGCTCATAACCCTGCCAAGCCTTCCCGGTGGGCCGGGTATTCCGGTTGCCGCATGACCATCCGTTGCGCCACGGTGACCAGGTGATCGTCGTACAGCGCGTCCTCACCGAGTGGACGAAACGCTCCCGGGGCGCGCCGGGCGCGGTCCGCCGCAACGCCGTCCCGGAGGCCTTCCCGCTTCCGCCGGCAGTCGTGTTCCACCAGGTCACGGCGTACGAGAAGGACGATTTCACCCCGGCCTCGACGGCCGATGACATCATCCCCGTCCGGTCGGGGATACGCCTGTCCCACTCGCCCGACGGCCACCTCACGGTCACCAGCGCCACCGACGTGTGGTGCCGGTGCGTCATGGTCTTCCCGCGCCGCCCCGAGCGTGTCGTCCTCGATCTGCCGCCCGGCACATGGGGCCGCTGGCGCCTCAACTTCCGGCTGTGGGAGGAGGACAGCGACTGGCGCTACCAGAAGTGGGTTCTCAACATCGCCGACCTGCCCGGGCCGGCCCCCACCGGCCTGTTCCTGGCCACCCCGCCGATCCAGCGCGACGACCTGGTCCAACTGACCACCCCGACACGCTCACGCCAGGAGAACCGCATCCGCTGATCGGGGGCGCTGCCACGTTTCCCGGGTAGGCGCCGGGCGCCTACCCGGAGCGCGCTGTCAGGCGGTGGTAGCGGGCGCCTCGGCGGCGGGCGCGTCGTCGGCGGAACGGCGGCGGGCACGCAGCACGAACTGGGTCGCGCCGACGAGCACCAGCACGCCGCCGACCCCGGCGAGGATGTAGCTGCCGGTGACGTCGTTCTCCTTCTGCTCGTCGTAGGAGCGCTCCGTCGTGGAGCCCCGCCTGCTCGTCTCGCAGATGTCGCCCTCCTGCATCACCTGGCCACCGCAGGTGACCTGGTCCGTCGAGGTCGCATTGAGCAGCCCCAGCGGGATCAGTACAAGGCCGATGATCAGCGCGGCCCAGCGGTTCTTGGCGATCGTGAACAGCAGATTCATGTCTTCCTCCCCGAATTTTCGAACGGCACCATAGCGCCAGGAGGGAAGCCCAAGATCACGTCAATCCGCCAGATCACCACAAACGACACAGAGATGTGACCTGGATCACGACAGCAGGGCGCCGCCGTTCCGGTCATCGATGCCTCATCGGCACCAGTCGCGGACAGAACGGCGTCATCCGGCCCGATCTCGTCCACCTGCACGGATTCATCGCCCGGTAGCGGCCGATCCGCACCGCCGTTGCCGCGCGAGCCGCTCGGCGCTCCACTGCCACCGGGTGACCCGGGGACGCTGGTCGCGGCCCCGTGCTCCGCCATACCAGCGGTTTCCGATCTCGGTTGACCGGCAGGCGTCAGGCCCATGAGGATCGGCGGAGGATCGACCGGATGGGTGGACGTGGCAAGACGTAGGAGTCCGCAAGAGAAAAAGGCGATGAGCTACGCCAAAGACCGGCGAAACAGCTACGGCGAGAACGACAAGAGTTCTCGCAGGAACATCCGCCGCAACAAGCGGGTCCCCAACCGCGCCGACCGACATCGCGAGCATCAACTCCTTGCCGGAGCAACCGGGCCGGTGGCCGAGCGGGCCGAAGACCGGTTGTCGGCCAAGAAGTCGATGTGGTTCACCAAGCGGTGGCGTAAGTGTCCCGACGCGCCGTTGGGGGATGTTGTCGCATCCAAGCTGCGACGACGAGCGCGTGTGGGCATGCAGAAGCCTGACACGGTCGAAGACCGTGTCGATCGCATTCGCCGTCAACGGCGATAGGCCCTTGCGGGCATCCTCATCCGTTCCCGGCCGCCCGTCATGATCGAGACGTCGATCTTGAATGTGGTGTACGTCACCGGAGTGGCGGATTCCGGGCCCCGCTCCCGCCGGGCTGTGATCGCATGATCACCTGTCGTTTCTGTCGCAGGTCAGCGACCGAGGGGGGCACGCGGATCCTGCCAGTGCGGGTGGTTCACAGCCAAGACACAGACGAAGACCGATTTGACCGCGCGCGCGACAATCCCACCGATGAACACCGATAAGCCCGCCGCGGCGTCCCAGGACAGCATGTCCGCTGAACCTGCCAAGGTCGATGAGTCGGCTGAACCCACGGTCGCCTTGAAGGAACCCGGCGAACTCGGTGACGGTGAGCTGACGGTCGCGTTGCCGGCCGCGGAGATCTCCGAGACGACAGTTGGCTTGTCGTCTTCGGCTGGGTCCGAACCGACGGCTGATCTGTCAGCGGTCCCTCCGGCCGTGAATTCCGTCTCGGAAGGGACCGAGTCCGAGCCGACAGTGACCTTGTTGGCGGCCGAGATTACCGACGCGGCGGTCGCCCTCTCGGCAAAGGAGGTGGCCGAAGAGACCGTCGCCCTCCCGGTAGAGGAAGCGGCCGAAGAGACCATCGCCCTCCCGGTAGAGGAAGCGGCCGAAGAGACCATCGCCCTCTCGGCAGGGGAGGTGGCCGCGGCAGTTGCCGCCGCGTCCGCAGTGGGTGAGTCCGAGCCGACCATAGTGGTCTCCGCCGGGTCGGAGCCGACGATCGCGCTGCCCAAGCCCCGGAGCTCACCGGAATCGACGGTGGCACTGCCGGTCAGCCGGGAGTCCTCGCCCGCCCCGGAGCCGACGATCGCCCTGCCGATCCCGCCCAAGCAGGCTCCCCAGACCACGCCGGAGTCGACGGTCACCCTGCCGTCCGTGCCGGCCCCTCGGTCCGCACCGACCGTCACCCCGCCGCCCGCCGAACCGACGATCGCCCTGCCGGCCCCTACCGTCGTACCGTCGCCGGCGAAGCCCGTCACCCGCCGCCGTCTGCTCTGGGCGATCCCGGCCGCCGCCGGCACCGCCCTGGTCGGTGGCACGGTCGCCGCCCTGGCCGGTCGCGGCGAGCCGGAAGCGGCCAAAGCCACCAAAGCCCCCAACCTGGTCGTCAGTGAGCCCGCCCCCTCGCAGAGCCCGACCCCGGCGCCCACCACGCCCAAGCCGACGACCCCGGTCATCAAGGTTCCGGTGCACACGCTGAAGGACTTCCGCAAACTGGTCCCGGGCGACCCGTTCCCCACCGACGCCATCGCGCTCACCATCGACGACGGGCCGCACCCGGTCTGGACGCCCCAGATCCTGCGCCTGCTGGAGAAGCACCACGTTCCGGCGCTGTTCTGCATGATCGGCAATCAGGTGCTCGGCCACGAACCCACCGCCCGCGACGTCGCCGCCGACGGCCACCAGATCGCCAACCACACCTGGAGCCACCCGCTCAAACTGGCCAAGCTGCCGTCCCACGTGACGCTCAAGGAGCTCCACCGGGCCCAAGACAAGATCTACAGCACCACCGGGTACGCCCCGAGCCTGTTCCGCGCCCCCGGCGGCGCCTGGTCCAAAGGGCTATCGGAATCGGTCTCCAAGACCGGCATGATCCCGATGGACTGGACCACCGACCCACGCGACTGGGCCCGCCCCGGCGTCGCCCACATCACCAAGCGTCTGCTCGCCGCCAAACCCGGCCAGATCCTGCTCTGCCACGACGGCGGCGGCGACCGCTCCCAGACGCTCGCCTCCCTGAAGACCGTCATCCCGGCCCTCCAGGCCAAGGGCCTGAAGTTCGTCGCCCTCACGTGACCGTCGACGCGCCCGGCCTGCCGCGGTCTCGCGGATGTTCAGGCCGCCGCGCGGCGATACGGCGCTACCCGATGGGTTCATCGCGCTGACCCACCGAGCACGGGTGTTCGATCAGTCGGTGTGGCAGTCGCTCGGGACCGGTGGGCGGCCGATGTCGTCGCCGAGGAAGGTGATGGGCTGGTCCAGGGCCAGTTCACGGGTGGCGGCGAAGCCCCACCAGCTGACCTGGAACGGCAGGGAGGCGATCTCCCGAGAACTGCCTTCCGACATCGCCGGCAGGCAGGCCATGTCGAGCGACCAGAAGACCCGTGCCTCGTCCCCGGCGCTCAGCGTCACCTCGCGGGCCGGTGTCGCGTTCCCGTCCTCGGCGGAGAGCCCGGGCAGGAATGTGACCCGCTGCTGGGCGAGCCAGGGCTCCGCGTCGGCGAGGTCCAATCCACGCACCGTGAGAGGCAGACGGCCGTCGTTGCGGATGCTGAAGGTGGCGGTGACGGTGGCGACGGGTCGCCCCCGGACGAGCATCCGGGTGTCCTTGACCCCGTCGTTCGCCCAGGTCATGCCGTTCCCCAGGCTGACAAGACTGCCCGGGGCGAGTCGAGGGTTCCCCCACCACACGACGGCGGCGCCGGCGAGGAGAACGAGCGCGGCGGCAACCAGCACGGTCAGCCCTCGCCGCGGCCGCCATGGCTGGACGTCGGTTCTCGTCGCAGCGACCTTCTCAAGCATCGATGACATCCCGGCCTTCCCGCTGTGCCGCTCTGGGGTACGGCGTGGCAATGATGCCTTACCCCTGTGCCGCTCCGGGGTGCGGCCCGGCAATGATGCCTTACCACCGCAGATCTGTCTCGGCCGCCGATCTGCCGCAGGCCGGAACCGCCGTCACGCGCGATGGCCGAGTATTCCCACCGCGTCCTGTCGTGCGGATGTGTGCGCACAACGTCGCTGAGCGCCAGTCACCCACGAGCCGGGCGGCGAACGACTTCTTTCGAACATCTCCCGGCTCTTTGGGTCCGTTCAAGAGTTGATCGGGGACCGGTTGTATTCGGTGGTTCTTCCGTTCGTTTTTGTGTGGCGGGCTGAGGTGAATGCGACAACGGCGGAGCGCGGGGCGCCGCTGGGGCCGTGATCGGTGCTGACCGGGCTCATTTCGTGACGATGCCACCTCGAACAATGGGTCGCCGGGACGACTTCGATGGCCGTACCCGGAATCGGGTTGCCGGTTTGCGGCTGGAAGTGTCGGCGGCCGGCGAGCCATGGTGGGGGATCCCGGAAAGGGGAACAGCATCGCCGCTGCGGGCTGCGGGCTGCGGGCTGCGGGCTGCGGGCTGCGGGCTGCGGGCTGCGGGCCAAGTGTCGCGGGTTTCGATGGCCGCCGCGATGAGGTCGCGCCGGTGAAGCTTGGGGAACGGAGGCTGGCGGCCGGCATGCCCGGCGAGGCGGCGACACCAGGCGCGGTTGCCTGACCTGCGCGGACGGATCCACTGTCGGGCGCTCCGACGGGTTCGCGGGGTACGGCGTGTTGGGCGCTTCTGCCGTGCGGGGTGCGGGCGATGCGGTTGCGGTCGCGCGGATGGACTCGGTTGCGGTGGGTGGCCTCCGGTTGTCCGGTACGCACCGTGTGGCAGGCCGTGTCCGCGGAGCGGCAACGACCAACGGCGCAGCAGGCCCGACCGGCGGCGTAGTGGGCGCGACCGGCGACGCAACAGGCGCGACCAGCGGCGCAACAGGCGCGACCGGCGACGCAGTGGGCGCGACCGGCGGCGTAGTGGGCGCGACCAGCGGCGCAACAGGCGCGACCAGCGGCGCAACAGGCGCGACCGGCGACGCAACAGGCGTGGCGGGGCAGCCCGGGCCGGTCGGCGCCGGTGCGGTGGCGCCGTCGCGGCGGAGACGGCGGAGCTTCTCGGCGTGGCGGCGCTCTAGACCGAAAACGCGACGCCGCTGTTGCGCGCGACGAAACTCCTCCCGCTCGGGAGAATGGTTACGCGCCTTCGCCGGGTCGCGCATCTCCGCGATGTGCGCCCTACTGAACAGCGATCCCTGCCTCATGAATGAATTCTTCCGCACTCCGATCGCGAAGTGTAAGCGGATGATCATGCCATCCCATTTTAATCCGACGCCCGGAAATAAATGGAACTACGATGGCGATCCCAATGACGGCGCGCCGTAAACGTGCGGGAAATTATCAATCATGCCGCCTGGAGTATGCACTCCAGGCCGTTGACCGCCATCAGGTCATGGCCTGGCACTACGGTGTCTCGAGGTCGCCGAAGTCGAAGCCGGGGTCTGAGACGTCAACCGAATCGACGGAGCTGCCGAAGTCGCCGAACCCGTCAAGTACGGTGCTGACCACCGAGTATGCGCCTATGGCGAACGCCAGGAAGAGCACGCCGAACACCACCGTGGTGACAAGCCGGCCGCCGTTTTTGTGCGCCGGTGTCGCGTCGGAAGGCTTCAGAGGGTCGTAAATCACGGGGACTTCGGTGCCGATGATGTGGGATCGGAATCCGTCCAGGTCATCGAGTGCAGTCGTTACTTCCTGGCCCGAATCGGTTTGGAAAGTGACCACGGGCCGGAAACTTGTCCGCCCGTCGGACCAGGATTCCAACTGGTTGTCGACCACCCGGGCGGTCGTCTGCCGACCCGAGGCGGTGAGGGTACGCAGTTTGGTCCAGCGCCTCGCCGCGGCGAAGATCAACCCGGTGCCCACCAGGGCCGGAACGCCCACGACGAGGGCTGTCACGACGTAATGCCACCAGGGCGACTCACCGATCATGGCGTGACTGTAGAACACGATCACGAATGGCCACGCTGCCGAGCACGGGGAGAATCCGGCCCTCCCCGGCGCCGCGGAGAATGCGGCGATTCGGCAAGGTCATGACCCGCCGTCTCGGAAGATCGGCATACCCGCCGATCGAGCATCGAATCCATCGGGCACGTCCGGATCTGCCGCAATTCGGGTGGGCGATCCTGCTGGTGTTGAAAGGCCGTCAGGGCGGGAGGACGCCCATGGCCGGGTGACCAGGATCGTCGGCGGCCGGCGGGGCGGTGGGGATGGGGGCCAGCCGGTGCGCGAGAGCGGGATCGACGAGCGAGAGTTCGGTGATCAGGGCGCCTGGGAGCGCGGGCGACTTCGGCTTCGTCGAGCATGCGGACCAGCGCGGGGGTCAGCGGTGCGGCTACTTCCGCGGGAAGCAGGTGGGCGCCCTTTGCGTAGTCGGTGGGATGGCCGAGACGCAAGCATGCCAGCGCCAGGATCTGGCCGCGTAACGCGCTGATCCAGCGCTCGGCCGGCCACGGTGGATCGCCGGGCCGGCCGGTAGGTCCCAGTGGTGAACCGCGGCGACGACGGCGGTATCGGCTTCGGCTTCGGCCGCGATCAGCAGCCGCTCCCCGTACGAAGTCGCGTTCCTCCACGGTGAACATCGCGCCCACCGGTGAGCGACCTACCAGCGCAGTGATCAGGGTTGGACGGGATTCATGCTCGACCGGTCGATCGGTCCCGGATCGATCAACTGGCCTGCTTCGTAGGCGAGCAGGCGGCGCAGGATCTCCGGGCGGTCGTAACTGGGGAAACGAACCAGGAGCAGGTGGAACCCGAACTGCGACTCCTGCGACTGGTCGAACGCCGCACGGTCCTTCGGTTTGGCGTTCACATGCCAGGCGTCGGGTGCCGCCCAGTGCGTCATGCGGAGGTAGAAGGCATCGCGGGGTCCGGCTTGAGCGAGCGCCGTCAGGAATGCCACGCCGTCGTCGACGGGGAAGTCGATGTACGCCCACCCCAGCTGCGCGGCGACCACGGGCGCCATGTGCGGCAGCTTCTTCGGCCAGCCGGCGTTGCTTTCGCCGGCGTTCTGGCAGCAGGTCCATGTCGTCCAGCCGAGACGCCAGATGACCTCGATGATCGGAGCGAGTTCTTCGTCGATGTCGGCGCTCACGTCACCGACTGCGACCCTGCGGACCGGATGGAGGTTCTCACGCATCGGGCGATCCTACGGGCCGCGGAAATGGCTTCGGTCAGCCGATGGTGAGCAGGAGTATCTCGTCGTCGGCGAGGTCGGCGATTGCCTTGCGCAATAGCGACAGCGTGTCCTCCATCGCGTGGCGGGATTCTTCGGCGTCGAGTTGCAGGTCGACGGGGCCGTCGAGCAGGTCGTCGATCTCGTAGGCGGCCGGGTCGAGCCGGTCGAGGAATTCCTTGGCGTCGCTGGTGATCAGCGTGGTGTAGCCGAATTCCGCGCTGATCGCCTCGGCCGCTTCATGGAGGTCGGGGTTCTCCAGCGTTACGTCCAGATTGTCCAGATTGTCCAGGACGTTCATCATGACGTAGCCGGACCAGCCGTATTCCTCGCCGGGTTCCCTGCCTGACTGCTGGATCGCCTCCCACGCACGTTCCCGGCCGGCGGCGCTGGCGATGGCCGGCAGATCACCGATCTTCACGATGTGCAGCGAGGCGATGGACGACATCGGCGGATCGTATATGGCGGGGTGAGTGGGCAGCTCAGCCCGGCGGGCGCGGCAAAGGCGCGAGTGGGCAGCGGCTCGCGGGTCTGGTACGGCGGGTTCGCGTAGCCCGTACCGGGAATGGGGGTTGATCTGATGGGTGAGAATGTCGCCATGATCGGGGAAGAGCGGGGTCTGCGGGTTACCGCGTCGGTGTTCGGCAGGACGTTGTGGGTGATCGCGGGGGCGATTCCGTTCTTCTACCTGGCCGCGGGGGCCGAGGTGGCGTGGATGGAGGGGCTCAGCGACAACGGGACCGGTTCTGTCATCGGGACTGCTCTGACCTGGGCGGTTCTTCTGGCGTTGTTCCTGGGGGCGATGCTGTACCGGTTCCGGGGAGCGAAGATCGCGGCGGCTTCGGGGTGGGCGCTGAGCCTGCTTCCGGCGGCGGGGTTGTTCGCGGTGCTCTACAGCTACATGTACGTCGGTTGACGTCCTCATCGACTTTGGTCGGTTCTGGGCTTCCGGGCGGTTCGCGAGAGTTGAGGTCTCGCGGGCTGGACGGGAGGCGACGGGATGGGGCGTGCGCGCTGGGTGCCGGTGGTGGCGCTGCTGGTGCTGGCACCGTGGGCGGCGGAGGCGTCGTGGGGCGGCTTTCCGGTCACCTGGTATCCGCTTCTGGTTCTGTTTCTGGGGCCGCTCTACGGCGGTGCGGCGGTGCTCATTCGGGAGGCCGCTCGTCGTAGTGGGGGCGGCTGGCCGGTGATCGTGCTGCTCGCGGCGGCGTTCGGGGTGGTGCAGGCGGGGCTGGTGGATCAGTCGCTGTTCAATCCGGGGTTTCTGGACGACACCGAGTTCGCGGGGGCGGCTCCGGGGTTCGCCGAGAGGGCGCTCGACTACGTCGGCAATCACGTTCTGCTGAGCATCTGTGCGCCGATCATGCTGGTGGAGGCGTTCTTCCGGGACCGTCGTCCCTGGCTGGGCAATCGTGGTCTGGCCGGCGTCGGCGTCCTCTACCTGCTGGGCAGTTTGCTGATCTTCGCGGATGACGAGGGCGGCCGGAAGGGTTTCCTGCTGTCCCCGGCGCAGTCGGGGCTCGCGGTGACGGTGATCGTGGTGCTGGTCGGCTCGGCGTTGCTACCTCGGTGGCGGCGCGCGCCGCGACCGGGTGCCGGGTGGGTGCCGCATCCGCTGCTGTTCGGGACGCTGGTGCTGGCCGTCCATCTCGGCCTGTGGTTGGCCACCGGTTGGACCGGCGTCGTCGTACGGGTGGCCGTGATCGTGTCCGCCGTCGTTCTGGTGTCGGTGTGGTCCCGGCGGGCCGCGTGGGCGCCTCGTCATGTGGTTGCCGGCTGGTCGGCCGGGTTGGTCGCGGCCGCGGTCGGAGCCGCCTTCGCACCGGCCTATGTGCCGACGTCCACCGTGCTGGCGGTCGTCAGTGACGTGGCCGTCGTCGTGCTGGCGGTGGCGTTGGCGGCCGGGGCCTATCGGGCGTCAGTGGGCGAAGTGGAAGCCCGCGGCGCGGAGTTTCGCTGAGCTGACCGGCAGCAGCGGGGTGGTGATCTCGGCCCGGTAGGTCAGGGCGGGCCAGCCGTGTTCGGTGCTGATGCGGGCGAAGAAGTCGCGGTTGGTGGGCGGGATGTCCGTGTCGGGGACGGCGTTGTAGGCGCCGGTCAGGTCGTGGGTGACGACGAAGTCGAGGGCGGCGGCCGCGTCGCGGTAGTCGATGCGGTGCAGCAGGGCGTCGCCGTCGAAGGGGACGCTGCCGCCGAGCAGGTCGTGGGCCATCTTGACCCGGGCGGGGTAGTCGATGTCGCGGGGGTGGCCGTAGACGTCGGGGATGCGCACGACCGCGCCGCGCGGGGTGGCCAGGACGGCCTGTTCGGCGGCGATGAAGTTGCGGGGTGAGGCGTCGGGGTCGTCGGTGAGGCGGCTGGTCTCGGTCACCGGAGAGGCGGTTCCGCGGCCGTAGACGGAGATCGAGCTGGTGAAGATCACCCGGGGGTGGGCGGCCGCGGCGGTACGGGCGGTGGCGGTGAGCGTGTCGGCGTATTCGGCGACGCGGGCCCCGGCGTCGAAGGATCGGCTGATCCGGGGGCTGACGGTGAGGACCACGGCGTCGGCGGTCGCGGTGGTGGCGGCGAGGGCGTCGTGGTCGCTGCCGCGGAGTACGGCGACGTCGGTGCAGACGGCGGCGATCTCGTCCACGCGGCCGGGTGTGGTGGTGGTGCCGGTGACGTGGTGGCCGGCCCGGGTCCAGCGGGCGGCGAGTTCCATGCCGACGTTGCCGCAGCCCACGATCACATATCGCATCCCGCACTCCCCTGCTTTTGGAAACGGCGTTTCCGCAGCGTACCTTAATTGATCCTTAACTCTGCGACCTTGAGGAAACCGCTTTCCGCCAGGATCCGTGCCTATGGAGTGAAACCCGCCCCTGCTACCGAAAGGCACGTGATGGCGCAATTACGGCATGTCAGAAGCAGAGTGATCGGGGCGGCGGTCGTCGCTCTCGGGCTGGGCGCCGCGGTCGTCTTCACGAACTTCGCCTCGGCCGCGGTCCCGGAAGCCACCGGCGAGCAGGTGGTGACCGAGACGATCGAGGTCAGCGGTGTGTTCGACGGCGAGAACAAGAGGTTCATCGGCGGTGGCGCGCTCGGTGACGGCGGCCAGGACGAGGGCCAGGATCCGCTGTTCCAGCTGGCCGACGGCGCGACCCTGCGCAACGTGATCCTGGGCAGCCCGGCGGCCGACGGCGTGCACTGCGCCGGCAGTTGCACGCTGAGCGGGGTGCACTGGGAGGACGTCGGCGAGGACGCGGCCACCTTCCGGGGAACCGGCGCGACCGTGGTGATCGAGAACGGCAGCGCGGCGAACGCCGACGACAAGGTGTTCCAGGACAACCGGGGCGCGGGCGGCTCGGTGACGATCCGGAACTTCGAGGTCTCCGACTTCGGCAAGCTCTACCGGTCGTGCGGCAACTGCTCCACGCAGGCGGCGCGGACGGTGACCATGCAGGACATCACGGCGACCGCGCCGGGGGACACCCTGGCCGGCATCAACGTCAATCTGGGCGACCGGCTGACGATCGACGGCGTGACCCTGGTCGGTGACGAGATCAGCCTGTGCGACCTGTTCGAGGGCAACGACACCGGCGACGAGCCGACCAAGATCGGCGAGGGCCCGGACGGTACGGCCTGTGTCGCGACCGGGGTGACCGGCCCGTAGACGCTCGCCGGGGCGGCCGTCCCCAGCCGCTTCGCGGTCGCCCCGGCGAGTTCCCACCCCTCGATTCCCTAGTTGACAGATGGGATTTAGAGGCTAAGGCTCTACGTATTCCTCCTGCTTCCGTAGGAATGCGAAGGAGCCGCCATGTCGTCATCCGTGCTCGACCGGCGCAGTTCACCGGTCGTCCCGGCCGCCGCACCCCGCGGCACCGGTCCCACGGCACCGCCGCCGTGGCGCCGGATCGCCGCCGCCCTCACCCCGGCCCGCCGCCTCACCGGGCTCATCGTCGTCCTGGCCCTGTGGCAGATCGGCTCCACCTCCGGATGGCTCGGCAGCACCACACCCACCCCGGCCGAGGTGTTCGCCGCCGCCAAGGAGCTGATCGGCTCCGGTGAGCTGGCCCACCACCTCGGGGTATCGCTGACCCGGGTGGCGAAGGGCCTGGCCATCGGGCTGTCGGCGGGGCTGCTGCTCGGTCTCGCGGCCGGGCTGCTCCGGCTCGCCGAGGACGTCGTCGACGCCCCGATCCAGGCGCTGCGCATGCTGCCGCACCTGGCGCTCGTACCGATCTTCATCATCTGGTTCGGCATCGGCGAATCCGCGAAGGTCGCGCTGATCGCGATCGGGCCGATCTTCCCGCTGTATCTCAACGTCCTGCACGGCATCCGGGGCGTCGACGAGCGGCTCGTCGAGTCGGCGCGCTCCTGCGGGGTGGGCCGGTTCGGGCTGATCCGGCGCGTCATCCTGCCCGGCGCGCTGCCGCAGATCCTGGTCGGGCTGCGCCAGGCCCTCGGCATCGGCTGGCTGAGCCTGGTCGTCGCCGAGCAGACCGCCACCACCAGCGGCGTCGGCTTCCTGATGAACGACGCCCGCGAGTTCCTGCGCACCGACGTCATCTTCGTGGTGCTGGTCCTGTACGCGCTGCTCGGGCTGGCCACCGACCAGTTCGTCCGGCTGATCGAGCGGCGCGCGCTGGCGTGGCGCCGCGGATTCGCGGGTGAGTAGGTGAGCGCGGTCGTTGTCGAAGACGCCCGGCGGGAGTTCGACGGGCGGGTCGTGCTGGACGGGGTCGATCTCACCATCGCGCCGGGTGAGTTCGTGGCGCTGCTCGGCGCCAGCGGATCCGGCAAGAGCACCCTGCTGCGGGCGCTGGCCGGGCTCGACCGGGGCGCCACCGGCGACTTCGGTGTCCCGGACAAACGGGCGGTCGTCTTCCAGGAGCACCGGCTCATGCCGTGGAGCCGGGTGTGGCGCAACGTCACCCTCGGGCTGGACGGCACCGGCCTGCGGAAACGGGCGATCGACGCGCTGACCGAGGTCGGTCTCGAAGCACGCGCCGACGCGTGGCCGCGCACCCTGTCCGGCGGCGAGTCCCAGCGGGTCGCACTGGCGCGGGCGCTCGTCCGTACCCCTGATCTTCTGTTGTTGGACGAGCCGTTCGGGGCGCTCGACGCGCTCACCCGGCTCAAGGCGCAGGGCCTGGTCGCGCGGCTCTGGGCCGAACATCGGCCGGCGGTGCTGCTGGTCACCCACGACGTCGAGGAGGCGCTGCTGCTCGCCGACCGGGCGCTGCTGCTGCGCGACGGGCGGATCGCCGAGGAGTTCATCGTCGACGTTCCCCGGCCCCGCCTGATCGACCATCCACGACTGCTCACCCTGCGCCGCGAACTGCTGGCCGGGCTGGGCGTCGCGACCGAACCGGAGGACCCCCGATGATCAACCTGGATCTGACCGCCGACGTGGTCGTGGTCGGTGGCGGCCCGGCCGGCACGTGGGCCGCGCTGACCGCCGCCGAGGCCGGCGCCGACGTGCTGCTGCTGGACAAGGGCTACTGCGGCACCAGCGGGCCGACCGCCTCCGGCGGCACCGGCGTCTGGTACGTGCAACCCGACCCGGAACAACGGGAGAAGGCGATGGCCAGCCGGGAGAAGCTCGGCGGCTTCCTCCAGGACCGGCGATGGATGGCGCGGGTGCTGGACCAGACGTACGAGAACATGAACCGTCTCGAGGCCGAGGCCCGCTACCCGTTCCCGATCGTCGACGGCATGCCGCACAAGCGGGGTGTGCAGGGGCCCGAGTACATGCGCCGGATGCGGTCCTGGATCAAGCGGGCCGGAGTGCGGATCCTCGACCACAGCCCGGCCACCGAACTGCTTGTCGACGGCACCGGCACGGTCGCCGGGATACGCGGGCACCGGCGGCAGCACGGCACCGACTACCGGGTCCGGGCCAAGGCGGTGGTGCTGGCGACCGGCGGGTGCGCGTTCCTGAGCAAGGCGCTCGGCTGCGACGTCGCGACCGGCGACGGTGCGCTGTTCGCGGCCGAGGCGGGGGCGGAGATGTCCGGGATGGAGTTCTCCACGGCGTACGCCATCGCGCCCGCCTTCACCTCGGTCACCAAGACCGCCTACTACGGGTTCGCGACGTTCTTCCGCGGCGACGGGACACAGCTCGCGGGGGCCGGCAGTCAGGGCGGCCGCTCGGTGATCGCGAAGGAGCTGCTGCGCACCGGGATCGTGCTGTGCCAGATCGACCAGACCACCCCGGAACAGCAGCGGCAGATGCGGCTCGGGCAGCCGAACTTCTTCCTCACCTTCGACCGGCTCGGGATCAACCCGTTCACCGAGAAGTTCCCGGTCACGCTGCTGCTGGAGGGCACGGTCCGGGGCACCGGCGGGATCCGGATCGTCGCCGACGACTGCGCCACCACGGTGCCCGGCCTGTACGCGGCCGGTGACGCCGCCACCCGGGAGCTGGTGTGCGGCGCCTTCACCGGTGGTGGCAGCCACAACTCGGCGTGGGCCATGTCGTCCGGCACGTTCGCCGGGCGGGGTGCCGCCGCGTTCGCGACCGCGCTGGGGGCGGCCGCGAACCGGCGGAAGCTCACCGGGGTCGGGGAAGCCGGTATCCAGCGGCATTTCGACAGGGCCGATGCGCTCGACGTCATCCGGCGTGAGGTGCACCCCTACGACAAGAACTACCTGCGTACGGCCTCCCGCCTGGAACCGGCCCTCGCCCACCTCGACGCGGTCTGGGACGGCCGGCGTGGCGGCGCCGTCGTGACCGGTGGCGACCTGCCCGGAGTGCGGCAGGCGGCGGCCATGGTGGCGCACGCGCGGTGGATGTACACGAGTGCGCTCGCCCGTACCGAGAGCCGTGGCATGGCACGTCGCGAGGAGTTCCCGCAGCTGGACCCGAACCAGTACCACCGGCTCACGGTCGGCGGCCTGGACCGGCTGTGGACCCGACCCGAGGCGGTCACCGGCCGGGAGCTGGCGGTGGCGTCGTGATCGAGGTCCTCTCCACCGAACGCTGCGTGAGCTGCGACGTCTGCATCGCGGTGTGCCCCACCAACGTGTTCGAGGCCGGCCCTGGCGGGATCCCGGTGATCGCCCGGCAGAGCGACTGCCAGACCTGCTTCATGTGCGAGGCGCACTGCCCGGCGGACGCCCTGTTCGTCGCCCCGCACACACATCCGGTGCCGGAGGACTCCCCGCTGCGCGACGAGAAGCACCTGGCCGGCGCCGGGCTGCTCGGCAGCTACCGCCGCGAACTCGGCTGGGGCCGTGGCCGGAAACCGGGCGCCCGCCTGGCGGTCGGCCCCGAACTCGGCCCGGCCCGCATCACCCCGGCCTTGACCTGATGGGAGACGGCACCATGGTCCGACGTGTGATGGTCCTGCTTCTCCTCCTGGCCGCCGGGGCGTGCGGCAACGACTCCGAGGCCGCCGGGCCGGGTGACAGCTTCGTGCTGCGGGTCGGCGCGATCGGCAACTCCAACGCCATCAGCGGGCCGATCGGCTACTGGCACAAGCAGGGCAAACTGGTTCCGGCGCTGGCGTCGCTCGGGGTCACCGACCTGAAAGTGGTCACCTTCCCGAACGGCCCGGACCTCAACCAGGCCCTGGTCGCCGACGAACTCGACCTGGCCCTGTACGGCGACACCCCGGCGCTGGTCGCCAAGGGCGCCGGCCAGCCGACCCGGCTGATCGCCCAGTCGCAGATCAACCTGGACGCCGGCATTCTGGCCAAGAAGTCCGGCGGCCCGGCGTCGGTCGCCGACCTGGCCGGTAAGAAGGTGGCGGTGCAGACCGGCTCCTACATCCACCGCTACCTGCTGGGCGCGCTCGCCGACGCCAACGCGAAACCGGCCGAGGTCGTGCACATCTACAGCTCCGACGTGGAGGCGGCCCTCGAACGTGGCGATGTGGACGCGGCCGCGGTGCCGATCGCCAACTTCATCGCCCTCAAGGGCAAGGGCTACCCGGTGGTCGACCTGGCGTCGGAGACCCACGCCAAGTATCTGGGCACCAGTTCGGTGGTGGTCACCGAGAAGTTCCTGGCCGCGAAGCCGGGCATCGTCGACGCGTGGCAGGGCGCGCACACCGCGGCGGTCAAGGCGGCCAAGGCTGACTGGCCGGGGTTCGTCGACTATTCGGTGAGCATTCAGGGCTTCCCGAAGACGGTGCTGGAGCAGTCGCTGAAGCCGGAGCAGTGGGTGGAGGAGCCGTTCTCGCAGGAAGGGCTGACGCTGCTAGCCGGGACCAAGCAGTTCCTGGTCGAGCAGAAGTTCATCCGCAAGGACTTCGACCTCGACGCGTGGCGGGTCAAGGATCCGGCCTGATCGGGCTGATAGAGGGCCGGCACGCGATCGCGTGCCGGCCCTCACCGTCTCCGCGCGCTCAGCGGGGCGATTTGCCGCCGGGCGCGCGATTCCACCGCAACGGCCCTGGGCGTACGTTCCACAGCATCCGTTGCCACCAGTTGCCGCGTGCCCGCAGCGCGCTGGAGTAGGTGACCACCTGCTCCCCCGCCCGGTCCGCCTGCCCCGCGTCGGCGGCCTCCGGCGCGAACCCGGCCGTGTTGATCGCGTCCACCAGCGCATCCAGTGGGGGCAGCGGTGCCGGATCCGGTGCCGGATCCGGTGCCGGATCCGGTGCCGGATCCGGTGCCGCGGCGACCGGTGTCAGCGGGCCGGTCGGCGGAGCGGGTGGCGTGACCGGGACGGCCCGGCGCAGCAGCCCGGTTCGTTTCGGTGGCGGTGGCAGCACCGACGCGTGCCCCGCCGCCTCGGTGGCCGACAGATGCGACGGAACCGGATGCCCGGCCAGCCGCAGCGCGTCGGTGAACTCCAGCCACGCCCCGGTGATCCGCTGTGCCGGATCCCCGAAGGTGAGCCGCCGCCGCCGTTGGGCCGACCGCAGCGCGACCACCGCGAAAGCCACCCCCACCAGCACGAACACCACACCACCGGAGGCGCCGGAAGCGACCAGCACGGTGGACGCCCCACCCGTGGCCGGCGCGGCCACGGCCGCGGACGGCGGAGCCGACGACTCCTCAGCGGTGGGCGCCGGGGTGTCCGACGGTGACGGCGGCGGGGTGGGCTTCGGCGGGGTGTAGTCCTCCTCGACCGGCCGTACGGTGTCGCTCTTCGGCATCGGGTCGAAGGCCACCCACCCGACCCCGTCGAAATACACCTCCGGCCAGGCGAGCGCGTCACCGGCGGTGACCGCCCCACCGGCGGCCGGCGCCGTGAACCCGACGACCACCCGGCTGGGCAGTCCAGTGAGGCGAGCGAGCAGCGCGTAGGCGGCCGCGAACTGCTCCGAGGTGCCTTTCTGGCCACCGAGATCGCGGCGCCCGAAGAGGAAGTGGGCCAGGTTGGGATAGGCGTGCCCGCTCGGCGCGTCGGCCACGTGCCGGTAGTGCTCGGCCAGGAACTGCTCGATCACCACGGCCCGGTCGTAGGCGGCGCTGTACCCCTCGGCGAGATGCTCGGCGAGCCCTTCGATCTGCTTGGGCGTGTTCTGGCCGACCTTCAGGTAGCGGACCCAGGCGTCCCCGGACGGCACCTCGGCGATCGGCAGCAGATTCAGGTCGGGCGTCTGCGTCTGGGAGATGGCCGTGTAGCGCAGCCCGTCGCTCAGCCCTTCCGGCCGGATCAGGGTGCCGGTCGCCGCGTCGTAGGCGACCCGCGCCCCGGTGATCCGGGTCGGCGTCGGCACGGCCGGAAGCAGCCGCCCGGTCAGCCCGGTGATCGTGATCTGCTGCTGCGACTCGCTGACCTGGGCACCGGCCGGCGTGGTGGGCACGGGCAGCACGCGCCCGGCGTTGCGGTAGATGCCGCCGACCCGCCAGGTGACCCCGTCGTAGTCGGAGAGGACCGCGAGCCGTAGCCGCACCTCAGGTTGCGCGGGCTTCTTCGAGGGAGCCGAGGGAGCGGCCGCCGGCACGAAGCCCGGCCGGAACTCCAGCAACTGCTGCGTCGGGTCGAGCGCCCACCCCGAGATCCGGTTGAGCGGACTCTCGTCCAGGCTGTCGACGCGGGGCGGCTGCACGTACCGTCGTGGGTCGACCGGTGTCGCGGTGACCCGGCCGGCGACCCACGGACCGGTGGCCGCGATCAGGCCGAGAACGACCGCCAGCCCGGCGGCCGCGCCACCGAGCGCCCGCGCCCGCACGGCCGCGTGCGTCTTAGCCCCGGTGACCGAGGTGCTGGCGAGAGCGGCCACGACCAGCCCCGCGAAGGTCAGCGTGTATGCCGTCGCCGCCGAGGCGTTGGGCCCGACCACGTAGAGCGCACCCGCGTAGACCAGCGCCGGCGGCAGACAGCCGAGCAGCACGCGCCCGCCGCGTACCGCGATCTCGGTGGCGGCGAGACCGGCCACCCACACCGCGCCCACCGCGATGATCACCGTGTCCGGCGTCGCCTCGATCGGGATCATGGCGGTGAGCAGGCGCGGAATCCCGTTGGCGAGCGCGTCCCGGGCGACCGTGAACGTCAGCCCGCCATCCCCGGCGGCCAGATACAGGGCGAGCGCCGCATACCCGCCAAGGAGCGCGGCCGAGATCGGCGCCACCGTCCACGAGGGCAGCCGCCGGGCCGCGACCCCGACCGCCACCGAGCCGATCGCCGCGCCCGCCACCAGCCGGAACAGCAGGCTGTCGGCATAGATCCCGCCGAGCGCCGCCCCGGCCAGCATGAGCATTCCGGCCAGCGCGACCGGCACGACGGCACGCCGCAGCACGCGGGTCACCATCCGCGGACCCCGTCCCAGGCGGCGGCGAACTCGGCGCCGTCGGCGGCCTCGATCACCAACAGGCGGTCGGTGGGCGCGGCTGGCGAGGAGTCGCGGTCGCCGAGGATTCCGGCCAGAGCGATGGGGTACGCCGAGCGCAGTCCACTGAGCGCACCGAGATCGTCGCGCCCGCCCGGCCCGGTCAGGAAGATCAGTGTGTCGCCGAGTTTCTGCGCCCGCAGGTGACGCAGGGTGGCGTCGAGGTCCCCGTCGCCGAGGGTCGCCTCGGTGAGCACGTCGAGGTGCGGTCCGGTGAGTGTGGCGGCGACCAGATGCAGGGTGACCGGCAGGTCCTCGCGCACCGCGGCGACGACGATCGACGCGGCCGCCTCGCAGGCGTCCTCGAAGCTGTCCCCGCGGTGGGCGGTGGCCCGGTCGTCGAGCAGGACGACGATCTGCGGCTCGGAGGTGTCGAGCTGTTCGCGGACCATGAGCTCGCCGACCTTGGCGCTGCTGCGCCAGTGGACCCGCCGCAGTTCGTCGCCGGGCACGTACTCCCGCAGCGTGTCGAAGGTGATCGTGCCCTGCGGCACCTTGTCGACGCGGCCGTCGAGGCTGCGGGTGAGACCGGCCGGGACCGCACGCATCGGATGCACGCGCGGGTAGACGCGGACGATCGTGGTGCCGCCGTACGCCCGGTTCAGGGTGATCAGCCCGAGCGGGTCACGGCGGGTGACGTGCAGCGGCCCGATCGGTACGAGCCCGCGCCGATGGGTCGGCACCGGATAGCTCTCGACGGTGTCGTGCCCGGCCCGCAGGCGCAGCAGCGGCACGTCGACGGTCGCGGCGCCGCAGCGGTCGGTGGCGATCAGGCTGGCCGCCCGTACCTTACTGGTGTTGCTGATGGTGAGGGTGACGTCGGCGGGTTCGCCGCGGGCCACCCGGTCGGGTTCGGCGACGCGGGCGACGCCGAGGCGGGGCCGCCAGAACGCGAAGACCAGCGCCGTGACGACCGCGATCCCGGCGGCCGCCCCCAGAAGCGCCAGGTCGGGGTAGCCGTAGCGGAAGCCGGTGCCGAGCAGGATCACGGCGGCGGCCGCGAGCGCGATGCCGCGGGCGGTCATCCCGCTGCGCTGACGTTTCGGGTCGTGAGGGCCGCGCAACGGATCAGGCCGGGGAATGCTGGTGGTCGGGCAGCGGGACGTTCACCGACCGCAGCGCGTCGGCGAGCACGTCGGCCGCGGTCACCCCGCGCAGCTGGGCGTCGGCGGACAGCAGCACCCGGTGGGCGAAGACCGGCTCGATCAGGTCCTTGAAGTCCTCGGGCAGCACGTACGACCGGCCGTTGATCAGCGCATAGGCGCTGGCGGCACGGGTCAGCGCGATCACCCCACGGGGGCTGACGCCGACGCGGACCTGTGGATGGTTCCTGGTGGCGGCGGCGAGGCGCACGGCGTACGCATAAAGGGGGTCGGCGATGTGGACGGCCGCGACCATCCGCGCCATCTCGCCGATCATGGTGGTGTCGGTGACCGGTTCGAGGGTGTCCGGGGACCGGACGGCCGCCCCGCGCAGCACCTCGATCTCGACGTCCTCGTCGGGGTAGCCGACGGACAGTTTGACCAGGAAGCGGTCGAGCTGGGCCTCGGGCAGCCGGTAGGTGCCGTCCATCTCGACCGGGTTCTGGGTGGCGACGACGAGGAACGGCTGCGGCACCGGGTGCGGCACGCCGTCGACGGTGACCCGGCGTTCCTCCATCACCTCGAGCAGCGCCGACTGGGTCTTCGGCGAGGCCCGGTTGATCTCGTCGGCGATCACCAGGTTCGCGAAGACCGGCCCGGGATGAAACTCGAACCCGCGGCTGGCCTGGTTGAACACGGTGACGCCGGAGACGTCGGAGGGCAGCAGGTCGGGGGTGAACTGGATGCGCCGCCACTGCCCGCGGATGGACGCGGCCAGGGCGCGGGCCAGGGTGGTCTTGCCGACGCCGGGCACGTCCTCGAGCAGGACGTGCCCCTGCGCGAACAGCGCGGTGAGGGCGAGCCGGACCACCTCGGGCTTGCCGAGGACGACGGTGCCGATCCGGGCGGCCAGTTCCCCGGCGACCTCGGAGAATCCCTGTACGTGTGCGGGCGTCAGCACGTCGGCAGGTCCGCCAGGTCGTCCCCGCCGTCGAGGTTGAACCACGCCCACGGAATGTAGGTCTTGCCCTCGTAATTCACCTGGATCCACCACGTGCTTCTCTTGTTGTCGTTGTACACGTACGCGTAGACCTCTTCACCGGTCTTCTTGCAGTACGCCTGAAGCCGGACCCCGTTCTTGACCCAGCCCGCCTGCTGGTCGTCGTCCTGCCGGGTGACCTTGAAGATCTCGTTGCCGTTGCGGCCGGACACGTCGGAGTTGCAGTACGTCTTCTGGTCGCCGGTGTCACCGTTGATGCAGGTCGCCGTGCCGTACAGGGCGTCGGTGGTCTTGGCCATGTTCTTCGCCGCGCTGCCGGCCGCGTTGTTGGCGGTGACCGTGAACGTGTAGGCGGTGCTCGGCTTCAGCCCGCTGGCGCCGAGACTGGTGCAGCTGCCGCTGGAGCCCTTGCCGCCGCCGGAGACGGTGAGCGTGCACGTGGCCGTGCCGCCGCCGTTGTTCACCGTGAACGACACCTTCGCCGTGTTGAAGGTCGGGTCGACGCCGGTCATCGTGACCGTCGGCACGGCCACCGTGCGGGCGGTCGCGGTCGCCACGTCGCTCGGGCCGGCCTCGTTCACCGCGGTCACCTCGACCTGCACGGTGGCGCCGGTGCCGAGCCCGGTCAGGGTGACCGAGGTCTCGGCGACCTTCGTCTCCTTGCCGCCGGCCTTCACCACGTACTCGGTGATGGGGCGACCGTTGTCGGCCGGCGCCGTCCAGGTGACGCTGATCGCGCCGGCCTGCGCGGCGACCGTGGCGGCCTCGACGTTCTCCGGCTTGGCCGGCTTGCTGAACGGCACGATCGTGTTGCTGACCGCGGACGCCTTCGAGCCGGCGCCCTTGTCGTTGACCGCGACGACGGTGAACGCGTACTGCTTGCCGAACTCGAGCTGACCGGCGTCCACCGCGAGGGTGGTGGTGGTCGACTCGCCGATCGGGGAGCTGACGCCCTCCGAGATGGCGGTCACCGCGTACCGCTGGATCTTGCGACCCTGGCCGTTGGCGGCCGGCCAGGTGACGCCGACCGTGCCGTCGCCCTTCGCCTCGGCGACCGGTGTGCCCGGCGGGTCCGGCACCTCGGCCGTCGGCATGACCGCGTTGCTCATCCGGCCCGGCCCGTCGCCCTTGCGGTTCACGGCGTGCACCTCGAACCGATACGTCTGCCCGTTCGTCAGCCCGTCGATCACGAGCGACCGCTGGTCGGCGCCGACCGGGAAGGTGCGCCCGGCGCCGGCCACCACGTACCGGGTGATCGGGGCGCCGTTGTCCGCCGCCGACTGCCACGACACGCGGACCTCGGCGTTGCCGGCGGCGGCACGGACACCGCGGGGCGCGCCCGGCTCGGCGGCGACCGGCTTCTTCGGCTTCTCCTGCTTCGGCGGGGCGGGCGGCGTCTTCACCTTGGGCGGGTCACCGCCGACGACGTCGTCGCGCTCCTTGTTGACCGGGCGGACCGTGTGGTTGCCGTCGACGACGCGGGCCGTGGTGGAACCGGGCGCGTTGATGAACAGGTGCTCCTCACGCACCTCCAGCTCCAGGTCGCCGCCCGGCCGCTCGAAGTCGATCGGCTGCTCGGGCTGGCCGTCCTGGTTGATGACGTGCACCGTGCCGTCGTCCTCCGGCACATACAGATAACCCTCGTACGGCACGGCCGGCCCGAGATCGCCGCCGTCGTCCGGGACGGTGACGTCACGCACCCCCTGCCCGTCGGTGCCGACGGTGTAGACGCGCCGCTCGTCCGGCACGGTGATCGCGATGACGTCACCCTCGGTGCGCTCGGGCAGCTCACCCGGCCCGGTCAGCGGCAGCGTGGTCGGCCGGCCCGGCCCGTTCTCACCGATCACGGTGAGCGCGTTGGTGGTGCGGTCGAGCACGACGATGCCCTTGTCCAGGGCGGAGACGTCCAGGTCGTGGCTGGCGGCGGCCACCGAGTCGGTGCGGACCAGCGCCGGGGCGGCCGCACCCGGGTCGATCGCGGTGACGGTGCCCTCGCTGGGCGCGGCGATCCACAGCCGGCCGGCGCCGTCGAAGATGCCACCGCTGATGCCCGGCGGGAACTGGAGCGCCTCCCCCACCGGCTGCAACGAGGCCGGATCGACCTGCTGAACCTTGCCCTGAACAGCGTCGACGATGAAGGCGCTGTCGTCGTGCAGGGCCACGCTCACACCGATGCCCGGCTGGGACTGCTGATTCCAGTACGCCATGAGATCGGTGAGGTCCATCGAGGCGATCGCGCCGGTGTTGACGTCGCGCAACAGGATGAACCGGTCACTCTGGCTGACCTGCAACGCGTGCCCGCGAGCCTGATTGACGTCGGCGCGGGTGTCGATGCGGGCGGCCGTGCCGTTGATCCGGGCCAGCTCGCCCTTGCCCTTGCTCCACACCCAGGATGCGGCGTCGAAGCTGGCCAGCGCCTTGTCTGCGGTGCCGAGCCCACGGACCGTCAACCCGAGTCCGGCCACCAGCACGAGGACCGTCGCCATCGTGACCAGTTGCCCCCGGCTGGGCAGGCGTCGCCTCCGTACCGCCTCTGCGCTGGTCACCGCGGCTGTCCTCCTGTCGATTCCGGTCAATCCGCCTCAAGGACGCAGGCCATCATAGGGAAAGCCGCTCGCCCGCGGGTACCCGTGTCTCATCGCTGTGGACGAGCGGTCCCCCGGTTCGTGCACACTTGGACAGAGCTGGAGACCTGCTTGGTCGAATAGATGGCCACCACTGCGAAGCAGTAGTCGAGGTCAGCGTTGAGCCCCCGCTCCACGAACTCCTCCGTCCCCGGATCGACGTGCGCGACCGTCCTCAGCTGCTCGCCCCGCTTCGCCATCGTGATGATGAACGGCGCTTTGCCCTTCGCCGGATCCCCCCAGGTCAGCCCCACATTGGTCCCGCGGTCGTCGAGCTCCAGCCCGGTAGGCGGAGCCCCACCGAGAACGGGCACGCTCGGCGCGACGGGCGCCTCGGTCTCCTGAGCCACCGGCTCCTGCGACCGGTCCGCGAGCACCACGACGAGCGCCCCGACAGCGATGACGGCGAAAAGCGTCGCGAGCACGGTGAGAGCCACCGCGATCCCGCGGCTCCCGCTCTTGTTTCCTTCGATGGGGTACGGGCTGAGCACACCCGCCGCGGGCTGAACTCCCCCGGGCAGCTGCTGCCACACTCCAGGCTGCCCCGCCGCATACCCCGGATGGCCCCCTTGCACCGGCCCCCGGTACGCGGCCGGCATCTGGCTCGCGGCGCCGCCGTTCGGGTGACCCGCTTGCGGACCCGCATAGCCGGCGGGCGGCTGACTCCCGTACGTCCCCGGACCCGGATACCCCTGCTGGGGTGCCGGGTGACCGGCCCAGTTCGCCGGATAGCCCGGTTGGGACACGGGCGGGACGGCAGGGCTCGCCGTCGCATCCCCAGGGTGCCCGCCGCGGGCGTCGACGCCGGGCGCGGAAGCACCGATCCACGGTCCTGCGGGCGGCACCTCCGGCTGAGACGTGACCGGGTCAGGCCGCGCGGGGGCCACCGGCTCCGGACGAACCAGCGGCAACATCTCGGTCGGCCGCTCCATCGCCCCTTGCAGATCCGGCGGGGAAGACGGTTGAGGCCCAGAAATCGGCGCCGAAGCAGGAACGGGGGCCGGAGACGTCCCCTGGCCGTGAATCGGGCCGGGCGCTGGGGCCGGGCTGGGCACCGGAGCAGGCCCCTGGCCATGCATCGGGCCGGGCACGGGAGGCTGCCCTTGGCCGTGGACCGGGCCAGGTACTGGACCCGGGCTGGGCACGGGCGAGGACCCCTGGCCATGGACCGGTCCGGGGGTAGGGCCTGGGGCTACGGCCGGCGTAGGTCCGGGCGCCGGGGCGGGCGGCGCTGTCCTCCGTACCGCCGCGGTTGGAGGGTCTTCGGCGAGATAGGCCTGCGCCCGGGCGACCAGCTGGTCCCCCGCGCCGAGAGCCGCCGGCCCGTGCTCGGCGACACGCCCGAACGATTTGCGTGCTTCATGCCGGTTCCCGAGCTCTTGAGCGACGACGCCCAGATCATGGGAGATGTGCAGCATGAGCGGATCAGCGTCACCGAGCCGCCACTGCCCGGACGCGTAGGCGTCCTCCAGCACCCGGCGGGCGCCCATCGGATCGTCGACCCGCAGATAGACCCCGGCGAGCTCCCGCTGAGCGGTGAGCACGTCCGGTTCGTCCTCCCCGAGCTTCTCCCGCCCGAGCTCGACAGCCCGTTCAAGCAGCACCTGGGCCGCGTCGAGGTTGCCCGCGGCGATCAGACCACGGGCCCGCTCGAGGGCCGGAGTGAGAGGGGACGGCTGCGACACGTCCGCCATGCTGCCCGCTCATCCCGCCCAACGCCACATCCGATCCCAGTGACGGTCCCGACCCCCACTTCGACCCCGCCCGGGAGCCGTATATAGTTCTGACCTGTGCGGCCCGCTGGGCAGCCGAAACCCAGGTGAAAGCCACGGCGACGGCCCCGGTAAGCTGTACAGAGCAAGAGCAAGTCCGGGTGGCGGAATGGCAGACGCGCTAGCTTGAGGTGCTAGTGCCCTTAACGGGCGTGGGGGTTCAAGTCCCCCCTCGGACACCAATCAAAGACACGAGAACTCGCCGGGGTGGAAACCTCGGCGATCAGTGTTTCTAGGCCAGGTCGGTAGATCATCCGCAGGCCGATGCGGCTGTACAGCTCGGCCTTGTCGCGTGGGTCGGCGTCGCGCAGTAGCCGGAACAGGTCATCGAACGCTTCAGCGATGGCGTCGATCTGGTCGGTGCTCATCCGTTGAGGCGGCGCCTCGGTGAGGCCGAGTCGGGCCTGCGCGGCTTTCTTGATCGTCGTGGTCTCGCTGATCCAGTTCGCGATCAGTGCCGGGTCGCCGCCGGCATCGAGAGTCGCCCGGTAGCGGCTGATCTTGGCATCCGCGTCGGCGATGGCCTGCCGTAGTTGCTGGATCTCGCCGGCGGTGTCGTGGGCGGCGAGCGCGGCGCGGTACTGCGCTTCGGCCACGCGACGGATGTTGTCGGTCAATGCTGTGCCGGTGAGTTCCTCGCGGAGGAACCGGTCGATGGGTGCGGTGATCTGGTCCTCACGCAGGTAGAGGGCCGGCGGGTGGCTGATCTGGTGTTGGCGGACGAAGTCACGACTCGCGGTGCAGCGGTAGTAGAGCCGCCCGTGGTTGGGGTTGCCGACCATCTTGCGGTCGCAGATGCCACAGGTGATCAGGCCCCGGAACAGGTAAGGGTGGCCGGTGTGGCGGGGAGCCTTGCCGCCATCGCCGTTGGTGCCCCGCTTCTTGATGGTGCGCTGGGCTTGTTCGTAGAGGTCGGTGCTGATCAGCGGCGTGTGTGACTCGGTGCGCGACCAGATCCACTTGCTGGGGTCGTTCCACCGGTGCCGGTTCTCGTGGCCGAGCGCAACGTCGTCGACATCGATCAGGACCTCGTCGGTGCGTGCCCGGTTCCAGACCTGGTGACCGGTGTAACGCGGGTTCTGCAAGATGGCGCGCACGGCGGTGGTCTCCCAGACCTGGGTCTTGCGATGCGGGTTGCGTGCCCGGTCATAGGCCGACGGACACGCGATGCCGTCCTGGGTGAGGCCGCGCGCGATCGAGGTCATCCCGCGTCCGGCGGTGTACTCGGCGAAGATCCGCTTCACGATCGGTGCGGTGACCGGGTCGGGGTCGAGTTGGTGCAGACGCTTACCCTCAGCGGCTTTGCCGGGGTTGGGGTGCGGTCCGGCGTCAGCGAGACGGTAGCCGTAGGGCGGGCGTCCGCCGAGGTAGCGGCCTTCGAGTTCGGTCTGTGCCTTCATGGCGGAGTGGACGCGGATCTTGATGCGGTTGCGTTCGCCTTTGCTCATGCCACCGTAGAGAGCCATCACGAGATCGTGCGCGTCGGATCCCGGATCGATCGCGCCTCCGACCTCGGGCACCCACAGGCCGACGCCGTAGTGCACGAAGACCGGGAACGTCATGCCGAACTGGCTGCCGTAGAACGCGCGCTGCGGCTCTCCGATGACGACGGCTTCGAAGTCGCGGCCAGCGCTCTTGATCGCTTCGAGCAGGCGCGTCGCTTCCGGTCGCCGCTTCCACGGCAGGGCGCGGGACAGCCCGATGTCGAAGAACTCGGCGACGACTTCACCACCGGCCGGTTCGATCAAGCTGCGGGCGCGGGATAGCTGCCACGCTTTGGATGCCTGCGGGTCTTGTTGGTCTTCGGTCGACACTCGTCCGTAGAACGCGAACCTCATGGTTGGCGAGTCTTACGGGCTCGGTCGATGATGCGCCACAGTGCATCTGCGGCGGCATCGGACAGTGGGACGTCTAGGGACGTCTTGAGCTGCGAATCTTCGAGAATCAGTGTCTTGCAGCTTCGTATGCTGCAATTTCTCCCTTCAGTGGTCTGGTCGTCGGTGGTGACCGTCGGGCCTCCTTTCGGGTCGGGGCCGGGTGTCCGCGCGGTCGTCCGTCCGTTGTCCGTCCGCGCCCGAAGATGCGCAGACGCGCGCGAGCGGACGGACGTCCGCGCGGACGATTGAGTCAGGCTCGCCAGCGTCCGCGAGTGACTTGCCGGGCTCGGCCGGCGGTGGCGTGGGCTTGGAGTCGGTCGTAGATCCAGGTGCGTCGCATGCCGGTGAGGTCGATGAGTTCCGGAACGGTCAGACCGTCGGCGGGCGCTTGATCAAGCGCCGTCAGCAGTGTCTGTTCCGGGTCGTCGGCGGTCGGTCGCGGCGGTTCGATCGGCTTGAGTTGGTTGTCGATGGCCGCGCGGGACAGCGGGTCGAGGTCCGGCCGTTGGTCGGCGTAGCGCGCGGCGGTCTGATGCACCAGGTCGTCGGTGACAAGGTAGGCGCGGGCGCGGCGTGGTTGGTTGTGGCCGTCGGCCAGGACGTAGAACTTGCCGGGTGCGTCGAGGGTGTAGGCGTGCCAGCCGTCGGCGAGCATGCCCTTGTCCAGGATGAGATCGACGTCGCGGCGTTCCCGCACACGTAGACAGACGCGGATGCTCATCTGCGAACGCAGCGCTCCCCCACCCATGGCTTTCTGGGTAGGTCGTTGGGTGGCGGCGAGCAGGTCGACGGCGACGGCGCGGCCTCGTCGGGCAACCGATTCGGCGTGTCCGACGGCGTCCGGGGCGGTGTCGGCGAGTTCGGCGTACTCGTCGATCACGATGACCAGGGCCGGTGCTTTCGGTGTGGGCTCCCAGACGCGGGTGTTGTCGTGGCTGGAGGCGTGAGCGCGGGCGTCCAAGATGGCGACGGCGTCGGCGAGCAGATCGGTTGCCTCATCGGGTGTGGTGGCGAGCCGGGCCAGGCATGACGCCCAGGGCCGGAGTTCCATGCCGCCTTTGAGATCGATGCCCCAGAGCACGACGTCGGTGCAGGCGGCGAGGTTGCCGAGGATCACGTTGAGCACGCCGCTCTTGCCCGAGTCGGTGGTGCCGCCGATGAGAGCATGCCGGCGGAGCATGGCCACTTGAACGGGTGTGGCGTCCTCGAAGACACCGAGTTCGATGGGGTCGGCGAGGGTGCGGGCGGTCGGGCCGGGCCACGGGATAGCGCCGGCGTGCGGATCCATGGCCAGCACACGCATCGTGCACCGGCCGGCGTGCGCGGGGTCTTGCTCGATGCGGACGGCACCGGGCCGTGTCCCGAGGGCCGACTCGATGGCCGGTACGCGGGCCACCAGGTCGGTGACGCTCTGACCGGGTCTCAGCTTGATGCGGGCTCGCCATCCCCAGGTGTCGACGACGGCCGACATGATCCGTGAGCCTGCCAGCCCGATCATCTCCGCGAGGTTGGGCCATGCGTTGATGACCCGATCCACCCGTACGCGGGCTCGCCGTCGTCGGTGAGCCCACCACGGCACGCCGAGCGCGATCACGGCCAGGAAGAGGATCGTCGGTAGGGGCGATCGGGTCGGCCCGAGCGCGGTTACGGTCGTGAGCCATCCGCCGGAGAAGGCGGTCGTTATGGCGGCGTACGCACGCTCGGCGGTGCGGGTCAGTCCCCAGGGCCACCCGCGCACCGCCACAACCGTTCCCGCCAGCACGGTCACGACAGCAACCAGCGGCCACGCATCGGGTCGGGTGTGGTGCAGGACCGACCCGGTGACGATGAGGACCAGGGCGAGGAAGACGGGAGCGAGTTCCGAGCGGTACCGGAACAGAGTCCGGCCGATGGCAGCCAGAACGACGAGGGTCAGAGGCTCATCGGGTACGAGTAGCAACGGTTGCGGGTTGCGGCGGCTCCACCGTCGGTGCCTGCGTCCGTAGGCCCTCATTCGGCGAGTTCGCCGTCGTCGGGCGGGAGCCAGGTCCGGTGCTCGGCGACCGCGTTCCGCAGGTAGGTCAGCGGATCGGACTCGCCGTCGTGGTCGGCGGAGAGGGTCGCGCGGGCGGCGGCGAGCAGGTCGGCGAAGTCCCATCGGGTGCGGGTGAGTAGCCGTGCGAGCCGGTCGACTTCGGCGAGCAGGACCGGGATATCGCCGATGGCGGTCCATACGGTGACGGGCGTAGGGCTCTGGCGGGCGGCGTGCAGATGGGTGTGGACGGCCTCCTGGTCCAGGGTGGGGCGTGGGATGTGCTGTTCGTTGGCCATGTGGGGGTTCTGGTCTCCTTCCGGTCGGTGTGGGCTCATGTTCAGAGGTCCAGTCCGCCGACGAATCGGGCCAGGGCGCGCAGCCCGTTGCCGATCTCCGGGCCGATGGACGACGAGGCGAGGAAGTAGCCGAAGGCCGCGCAGACGGCGGCCTGCCACAGCGGCAGTCGGGCGTACCGCCAGAGCAGATAGACGAGGACGCCGAGCAACAGGACGGCGGAGACAGCGATCGTCACGCGTCACCGCCACGGCGCCGGTTGCGGCGAGTCCGGATGCCCCGGTCGCCGCCGGTGTGGCTGCCGCGCGGCTGGTGCCGGCGAGCCCACCGGAGTCGGTTGGTGCACTTGCGGCAGAGGACGGGGTTCCCGGCGGCGAGCTGAGCGCCGCACGGGCAGGTCGGGGTCAGGTCCCGCGTGATGTGGATGTTCACGGTTGATCTCCTCTCGGACCGGCGATGCGGAGTGCATCGGCGTGCCATCGAGAGTGCGATCAATCAACGGGACGTGATCAGGTCATGGCTGGACGTATCGAAGACGTCTCCTCTAGCCTGGTCGGGCCGCCGGACGTCTTGACGGGAAGCCGATGCCGAACGAGCGACTACGTACCGCCATGTTGGAAAACGGGATCACGCCAGCCGACCTGGCGACATCACTGAAGGTCGATCCCAAAAGCGTCGAGCGATGGATCAGCGGACGAACGCCTTATCGCCGACACCGGTACGCGGTAGCAGCCCAACTCGGCGTGGACGAGGTCTACCTGTGGCCGGACGCGCTGAGCCCCGACCAGGTCGCGAGTGCCAGCGAAAGCGAGATCATCTCGATCTACCCGCACCGGTGGACGGTCCCGTCCGACCTGTGGCGCAACGTCTTCGCCAGCGCCGAGGAGGAGATCGGCGTCCTGGTCTACAGCGGCCTGTTCATCTCTGAGGACGCCGGCATCCAAAAGATCTTCAGAGAAAGGGCAGAGGCAGGAGCGAGGGTACGGATCCTGCTCGGCGACCCGGAAAGCGATGTGGTCGCGCAACGCGGAGCCGATGAGGGTGTCGACGACGTCCAGGCTGCGAAGATCCGCAATGCCCTGGTCATGTACCGGCCGTTGCGTGATGTCGAGGGCATCGAGTTCCGGCTGCACCGGACGGTGCTCTACAACTCGATCTACCGCGCCGACGATCAGCTACTGGTCAACACTCACATCTACAGTTTCACAGCAGCTCAGGCCCCGGTTCTGCACCTGCGGCGAGCGGCTGGCGGGGGCATGGTGACGACGTATCTGGAAAGCTTCGAGCACGTGTGGGATCAGGCGACACCGTTGGAGTGAGTGCAGCGTGGGACAGCGGATTGACTACTTCGATGACCCTGCCGCACCCGCCGCTACCTCTCTGGTGCCCTCGGCCAACGCCCTGGTGGTGAACGACGGCGGAGAGATCCTGCTGATCCGTCGCTCTGACAACGGCAACTGGGCGTTACCCGGCGGCGCCATGGACCTCGGCGAGTCATTGCCCCAGACGGCGGTCCGGGAGACGGCCGAGGAAACCGGCATCGACGTCGTCATCACCGGACTGGTCGGCATCTTCACCGACCCGCGGCACGTCATCCTCTACACGAGCAACGGCGAGGTACGTCAGGAGTTCTCTATCGTCTTCACTGCCGAGCCGGTAGGCGGAACGCTGGCAACCAGCGTGGAGACAACTGAGGTCCGATGGGCATCCGAGGCCGAATGCCGTTCACTGCCGATGGACCCCTCAATGCGCATGCGGATCGAGTACTTCCTCGCCCATCCGCAGGATGTGCACCTTGGATAGCGACGCGCTCGGCGCCATCGCCGACTCGTTCTCAGCGGTCGGCACCATCGGCGCGTTCCTGGTCGGGTTCCGCCTCCTACGACGCGAGCACCGCCGCGAAGCCGACCGAGCAGAAGACGAAAGACGCGCTCAGGCCGAACGGATCAGCGCGTGGATCGAACTGGTCCACAAGCGCGACGGCAAGTGCGACCTCACCTTTCACATCCACAACGCCAGCCCGATGCCGATCTACGAGGTGGAACTACCGCTACCCGCCCGTGGCGACGAGGAACCGCACGTCGAGTTCGTCGGCCTGATCCCACCCGGCCAGACCATCCAACGCCCCGCCCCTACCGAGTGGCTGCGGTCCTACGTCGAACCGGAACCGGTACAGATCGAGTTCCTGGACAGCGCCGGCCGCCGCTGGAGCCGCGACGAACAGGGAACACTCTCCCGCTCGGAATGACCTCAGCGCTCAGCCAGCGCTGTGTTGATCACCTGCACCGAGTCGATGATCAGAGGGCTAGCCTCACGGATCGACTCGGCAACGAGGTGGCCATCCCCGTACCGGGAAAGAATCTCGGCAAGCCGCTGCTCCACCTCGACCGGATCGCCGTCGGGGGTAGTGGTCATGTCGGCATAAGTGATCGCATGCGACGCCAGGCCCCCGACCGGAGGAAACTCACTCGCAAGCTCGTCGGCCAGCCCTCGATTGCGGCCCTCGATGAACGCGCACGAGTGATGAGCGACCAACCGGCAGATCAGGTCATCCAAGCCGGCGACGTCGCGCAGGTAGCGGGCGCCGTCGAGCTGGTGCATACCGGTGACGACCAGATCGGGCGCGTAGCCGACGTCATGCAACCAGGCAGCGCAGACCAGCGCGGAAGCCTCGTCGTCGAGAAGGTGCGCGACCGACTCAGCCTTACGCCCGACACCTTGGCTGTGCGCCCACCGGCGCGGGATCGACTCAGCCAGCACCAGCCGTGTGAGGTCACGGGCACGCTCAATCTCCGCCACACCGGCAGATTAGCGAACGCCCCTATACCCCCTTGGCCCTTGCCGCCTCGTACTACCTCCCCCAGTCCGGCCTACCCCCGGAGTCCTGAAAGCACCTCGGCAAGCCGCTCCGCGATCGCCGGCATCACGTCCCCGAGCCGTACAACCGCCACACCTCGCCGGTCGATGACGTCATGCAAGCCGGGGAACTCCTGGCCGACATCGAACCCGAGGTCTTCCAGAACCAGCGCCAGCCGATCGGTGGCCCTACGCGCCGTTTCAACCTCGGCCTGGTCATCTCTCGGCATCGCAGCCCATCCGCTCGTCCAGCGCGTCCCATCGATGCCGAGTCTGCCGATCAGGTGACCCAGCGTGAACCGCAGGGCTAGGACGTCTAGGGACTTCTTAGCTACGATGACGCCGATTGCCAGCGATGGGAGTCGTTGCGTGAACAGTCCACTTGCCCGAGCCCTGCACAGCGCCGGGGTCGGCATCATCGACGTAGCAGCCCGCCTCGATGTCGACCCGAAGACCGTCCAGCGATGGATGACCGGCCGCATGCCCTACCCCCGCCACCGTGCAGCCCTGGTCAGAATCACCGGATGGCAGCCCCACGACCTGTGGCCGACCTTGCCCCGTCCGACTGAGCAGTCGGCCATCGCCGACGAGGTCCGGATCGTCTACCCACACCGGTCCGCCGTACCCACCGACGTGTGGGCGCGCCTGCTCAGCCGCGCAGAACACGAGATCGACGTCTTGGCCTATAGCGCTCTGTTCCTCGCCGAGGATGTCTCAGTCCCGGCTCTGCTCCGCAAGAAGGCACGCAGCGGCGTCCGCGTCCGCATAGCGCTCGGTGACCCGGACGGCGCCCAAGTCGCAAGCCGAGGCGACGAGGAACGCGTGGGCGCCGGCATGAGCGTCCGCATTCGAACCGCGCTGGTCAGCCTCCAACCGCTCGCCGCAGAGCCGGGAATCATGCTCCGCCTACACGACACGGTGCTCTACAACTCGCTATGCCGCGCCGACGACGAAATGCTGGTCAACTCCCACATCTACGGCCGCCCAGCCGCCCACGCACCGGTACTCCACCTCAAGAGCACCAGCGACGCCGGCATGGTCGCCACTCACACGGAGTCATTCGAACGAGTCTGGGGCTCAGCAAAGCCATCAAAACTCTGACCCCGAACAGCCGAAGCACCAGCAAGACCAGGCCGCCGACGCGGGAGAACGCCGTACTGATCAAAGACTCGAAGCGCCTCATAGCGAGCACGACAGGGTTCCGGCTCCAGACACACAGCGCAGAGCCCACCCGGAGTCCCCGCCAGGTGCTGATTCAACTTCGCATCCGCGAGCACCAGCCGGTCCTGCGCAGCCTGAGCAAGGTAGAGACCAGCACTCACGGCAGATCCGCAGGCCGATTGACCCGGATCCAGGCTATGACCTCGGCCGTGATCCAGACCTTACCGCTGGCAAGCACAGCAGCCGGCTCAGGAAAGCCACTCCGCCCAATGATCTGATAAACCCGCCGCCGGCCAACCTTCAAGATTCTCTGAATCTCAGCCGTACCAACAAACTCAGGCAGTCCCAGCCACTCAAGCTCCCCGGATCCTGATTGCAGTGATCCCATACCCATCGCCCATCCTCAGCATCGGTGATAATCCATCCGCCCGGCGCAACCCATGAATGGTCAGGCCCTATCACACCGGCAGCTCTAGGATTCAGTGTTCCGACTACCGGATACGAACTAAGAGTGTGGATACTGAGATGTCGCGTGAACCCCAGGATCCGAGACGTCTCCGTCCTTCTTGGCGTCCCATCCCGTCCCTAGGCGATCGATGATGGAAATTACGCCACAATTTAGCCTGAACAGACGGCGCGTGGGCGCGTGAAGTCGTTCAGTGCAAGCCAAGAAGAAGCCCAATAACTCATCGGGGTCAATCCGAGCGAGTCTGGGGCTTAGCTAAGCCAGAGAGGGAGCAGTTTTCCACCACCTTCAGATGGCGGGCGACTGGAAGCCTCACGAACAGAGATGCCAGACGTCGAACATTCCGAATTTCGCTACTATACGAAAACCATACCGAAGTAATCGATTCGAAAGGTCACATTTAGCCAGATTCCTTGAAGTCCAGGTTGGCAATCGTGCAGCCACCGCTTGGCGCTGGCGTTAACCTTTCCCTTCGACGCGGACGTGCGCTATAGTGGCCCATTGCAGGTTCTCATCCATTAGGACCACGGAGTGAATAATATGGACTGGCTCTACGATGAGCGCACGCAATGCTGGTCACTCCAGACGACCATGACCATCGGCGAATACGTCGACTTGATTAACGATGCGCATCAAACGCGTGGCGCTTTATCCGGACAGCGAGATGTGCTGACTACCACAACGGCGAAAAGAATCCGCGCCCGCATGGTGGCCGATATTAAGCTCGGTGCCGTTCTACCTCCCGTCGTGATTGGCGCCGTTATCGAGGATGACGTTTTCAACACTCTCCCGATAGACGAAGCCGACTCCGTAAATGAAGTGCTAGGCGATTCGGACCTGAGCAGCCTTTCAATCATTGACGGAATGCAGCGTACTGCTGCGATGCTCGAGGCACAGCGCGACGATCCAACCGTATCTAATCGCCGCCTACGCATTGAATTCTGGCTAGCTACTACCGTTCGTGCCATGATCTATAGAATGCTTGTTCTGAATACCGGACAGGTACCATGGACAATCAGTCGACAACTGACTGTTGTGTTCTCACCCCTGCTTGAAGAAATCCAACGGAATGTGCCGGACCTTGCTAAGCTTTCGACTCCTGACGACCGCGGACGGCGCGTCGGTGGAGGCCAATACGCGAGCGACGACATTGTGGAACTTTATATCGCATTCTCTCTCCGGAAAACCGCAGTCGATGCGAAAGAGGCTGTTTCGGACGAGTTCTCACGCTTGGACTTCGTGGACAACTTGTCAGACACTGAGTTCCAGGCTCAGTTCTATGAGGCACTTGGTCTACTTGCTCGACTCGACAAATCCTTCTCCAGGTACGAGCCAAAAGAGTCTACACGGTACACGAGGGGTCGTGACATCTTTGGCGGCCAGCCGGCACGCATTGGCTTTATAGTTGCGATCGCAACTGCGGTACTTGGGCGCCCAGGCGCAAATCGCCTTGCCGAGCAACGAGGAACCCGGTTGACGGCCCTTAAAGAAGCGCAGAATTCTCTTATTGAAAAGCTGGATGGACTGAATGAAGCTGATCTCGCAGAATTTATCCGGCTTGACGTGCTAAGGGAAGTACTGGATCGCCGCGTTGGGCAAGTAGGACGCTATGAACGCGCGGTCTTTGCGGAAGCCTTCAAGGTCTTAGTAGAGGAAAAATTCGCGCTCGACAGCCTAGAGCCTTGCTGGCGGGCGAACTAATGAACCGCAACATGAAGCTCGCGAATCAAGCCTTATTTCTACACCTGGAAGATTATTGCAAGCGACGTGACGTCGAGATAGCTTCAAGCGGCAACACACGCTGGGTGCGCTTCGCGGGGATAGAGGATGGGGAACTACTGGAGGCGGAACGCGACTTCCTGCAGCACCTAGTCGTAGCGTCAACCCTCAGATTTGGAAACCATCGGTCCCTTTCACATCTAACAAAGGGAGATAGTAGCTATATCGGTCTAGTTGGATTCGACTTTGAGCCGAACCTTCCTACGCAAGTGACTGCAATAGAGCTGAACGCAGGAATAATTGTTTGCCTATTGAGCGAAGTCAAGCCATTTCCAACCGAAGGTCCATTGCAAATCAAGAACATCATAGAGGCATCCAGCAGAGAACAGGATCCGGACTATCGCGGTCACGAGGGTGTGGAGATAGCACGACTGTTTCCGAGAATTCAGGTTTTTACATGGCAGGAAGCTCCGGACGATGAATCCATATGGAGAATGTACTTAATGGCTTGCATTGAAGAATGCCGCCAAGGTGGATCTTGGATCGATGAAGCACTCGCTGAGGAGTTACTTACCCTTACTGACCTGAACGTTCCCCATCTCCCTTACTATGCAATTTGCAGGTCAGTCTTTGATGCTGATCCACAAAGCCTTTTTATGGCGTTGTATAGATGCATTGAAGCTACATATGCATACGAGTCGTCTCGCAAGCTAGTAGAAAAACTCGGGTTAAGCGTTTCCTGGCAAGAGATGGCTGCAGCGCTTGAGGATTCCATGGGGTGGCGTCCACAAGAATCGTCAAGCCTGAATCTCATTCTCCAATATGCTGTCCAAAAGGATCTGGAGACCGTGTGTGACTGCCTCGGCGTGGAGGTCGGTAATGATTTGCTAGCTTCAGCCGGAAAAGCAATCTACGTTCTTCGGAATCGAATTGTACATTTCCGTCCGGGCGGACGGCGAGTCGACGTAGAATCCATCGATTGGAACTTGCTCTGTGGGTGCTTAACCGGAATCGTCCTGAGTGTATTTAGCCGGGCATACTCTTAGCTTGAAGTAAATCAGAACAGGCGGATATCAGCCTTATTCGCATAAGCAATCTGGTCGATTGCTAGTAGCAGTTCGGCATACTTTCAACGTTTAATGGATGCTGACCTAGCGGATCATCATATATCTGATTACGTTTTCTTCCCGGATTGCCGATGTGTTTGGATGAGAATGCGAGCTGAATTTTTGTCAGCGGTACGGAAGGTTCTAGCCGAGAGGGCTGGATACCAATGTTCCGTCCTCAATTGTGGTCGCACCACCATCGGGCCCGCCCCGGACGGAAAAGGCGTCATACGGACTGGAATGGCTGCTCATATATATTCAGCCTCCCCTGGGGGGCCACGAGGCGATGGTGGCCTTTCCTCCGCCGAGAGGGGCGAACCAGAAAACGGAATTTGGTGCTGCTATACGCACGGTAAAGCCATCGACTCCGAATCCGGAAGCTTCTACTCTGCCTCACAGTTGAAAGCCTGGAAACGTCTGCACGAAGCTAGAAAAGGGGCGGAGCTTACGGGAATCGCATCCGATGCGTACGGGCTCGTTGAGTCAATCAAGGTAGCTGCCGCTCCGGGCACACTAGCCGGAAGAACATTCGACCTAGGTATGCGTAATATAATCACCGGCCCCAACGCAAGCGGAAAGTCTGTGCTAGCTCGGCTTATTGCTAGCGTGGCTTATCCTGACTACGTTGCCGATCTTTCTCAAAGAGTTGATGTTGACATCGCAGTCAAGTGGTTCGATCCGCGAACTCATGATGTGTCAACAAGAGGCCGATCCGGCGAAGTAAGGCATGTACTTGATGGTCGGGAAGTTCCCTATGTCGCACGCCCCTATAAGACCATCCTCCTCTCGCTAGACTGCTTCCAATACAAAGGAGGTGTGGCGCAGCTTGCCGCAATGTTCGACCTGAGTGTAACGGGAATGAAGGCGCTCATAAAATCGCTGCCGGAAACAAATGGCATAGTCAAAGATGTACAAGTTAACGGTAACCGTATTGAATGGACATTGGCAATCGGGCAGCGGGTTGTTCGAGAGGAAAATCTAGATCGCCTTCAAGGTTCTGTGAGTGCTGCAGTTCTAGTCGAATTGGCAACTGCCCATGCCCGACATCACGCTAGAGTGGAACCTACTTTTCTCTTAGTCGATGGACTATTTGGGCGATTCGTCGACAGTAGGGCTGTCGGATCGACTCTAGATCGACTTGAGACCGCTGCGGAGCATGCGCAAGTAGCGATCATCTCATCAATGCAGGAAGCGATAGCGAACATCGATAGTTGGTCAATTGCTACTCTTGATGCAGCTCGGCCGGCAGGTCCTTACAACGCCCTCAACTTCGAGGTTCACACGAAGGCCAATTCAGGCCGGACATAAGATCTTTCCATGTTCCTTCTGATTGCCTGGTCGTTCTTGAGGATGCCTACCGCTGGAGCTTAATGTCACGCCGAAGGATGGCCGTGTGTGTGTCCCAAGTGTTGGGCCTCGGACACGATAAACCCCACGCAGGTCATTCACGTTTCACGTGATGCCTGGTGGGGTTTTGTGCTATCCAGGCCCTCTTCACCGCCCACACCCGTCGTGATGGCAGCCGACGGTGCGGCGATCGCTGCTCTGTCCGGGACGTCTCCTCGCCAGCAGCGTTCTCGTCATCCTGTTCCTCCTCCGGCTTCGGCTCCTCCACTGGCTCGCTGTCGGCGGGCCGCTCTGCCGCCATGCATCGACAGCATCAGCCGTTGGCGGCGAAGGAGAAGGCAAGGAGTCGGAATCGCAAACCACCTCGATGGAGAGGAACGAGCCCCTTATCTATCGATAGCATCTGCAATTCCCTGAAAGACATATGGGCATCGGAACCATTCACCCTGGCAACGCTCACAGCAGGCCCGGCACCACCCTCAAAGGTGACAGGCACCGATCCCGCTGGTACCAGCGCTTGAGCAGGCGCCGAATCCAGGCCGATTTTCGGCAGGCGTAGATGTGCGGCGTTTGGACTGCCGTCATCGTCACGGTTCGATGAACGCCTGCAATCCCAAGATCGCCGGACGATGCGTGCGCTCCGGGCCCTCGCCGCCGCTGACCATGCGTGGGAGCGGCCAGCGACGTATGTGGGACGTCAGCGGCAGCTGCTGGCCGGAACCAGGGCCGCACGGGTTGTCGAGCGGATTGAGTGTCCCGCCGGGCCGTGACGGCGCCGGCGGGACACTCACGATCGTCACGGCCTGGAGGGTGTCATGAACACCGTTTGCCGGTGTTTATGCAGGTGGTGATGCCTTGCATGGCGCGGGTGGAGTTGACGTTGATGAAGTCGTTGTGGTCGGAGAAGGGGTTGTGGTTCTCCTCGGGGAAGGAGTCGAGGGCGTATTGGCCCTTGACCTGGACGCTACGGGGGATGTTGTAGGAGATGGTGATCCGTAGTTGCGGGATGGCGCGGAAGCCTTGCGGGCAAGCGCCGGTGGTCTTGTCCGCGAACGCGACGTGTTTGCGGTGGTTGTCGCTGTCGATGTTCTTGCCGTCCCAGCAGCCGGGGAAGTCCTGGACGCGCTGGACCTGCCGGCCGGCGGGGCAGATCGGATATTTGTCGGAGAGCCGGTCGGTGAATCCGGAGCAGGTCCAGGTGGCGCGGGCGTTGGCCGGTCCGCGGCTGGTGGGTTTGGCGTCGCCGGTGAGGGTCCGGAGGAACTTGGGCATCGGCACGACCTCGCTGACCGGGTTGCCGCGGTATTCGATGAGCACTTTCGCGGGGCGGACGATGCCGCCGGTGTTGCCGGGTAGTTCGAAGTCGGGTCCTTGCGGCTCGGGCAGTGCGGCGGCGCTGGTGGGTGCGCCACTGGGTGTGGCCGGAGCGCTGGGGGCGGCGGGGGCCTGGTTCAGTGTGCAGGCGGCGAGTACCTCGAGGCCCTGCGGGCGGGTCGCCTGCCGGCCGATGGCGGTGGCGATCCGGTCGAGTACGGCGATTCGTTTGGCACGCAGCGGCCCGAGGACGGCGTTGTCGACGAAGGCGGCGCCGCCCTGACCGCGCGTGGTGACGAGGCGTTCGTTGGCCTCGGAGATCTGCCGGTCGAGTTCGTCGAGGTTGCGGTTGACTTCGGCGAGGGCCTGGTCGGGTACGCCGGGCAGTTTGTCGCGGACGGTGGGGCACTGGACCTGCGGGTTGGCGACCTGGCCGGCTTTGGTGCTCGCGGCGTGGGCGGTCCCGTGCATCGCGGCGTGCATGCCGTCATAGCTGATGTCACAGTCGACCAGCGAGACCATGCCCGGCCGGTTGCCGACGGCGTTGCCGACGGTGGCGCTGATGTCCTTGATCAGAGCCGCGCGACGGGTGCGTAGCGAGTCGAGGACCTGCTTGTTGACGGCGGGGTCGATGCGTCCGCGGCTGGCGGTCATCCGTTCGTTGGCGTCGGCTGTCAGGCGGTCCAGTTCGGTCAGGAGGCGGTCGACGCGGGCGCGGGTTCGAGCGGGGACGGCGGGCAGCCGGTCCCGGACCGAGGGGCACACGACCGCCGGCTGAGTCTGGGAGAGGGCCTGCTGGACCTGGTTACCGCTGCGGACGGACTTGTCGATGCGTACGACAGGCCAGAAGTACGACGATTTGTCGCCGTTGCGGCAGGTGGTGCCGGACGCCTCGAGGTCGGCATTCGAGGAGTCCGCGGTGATCGCCAGGTTGCCGACGAAGTCGTGGACATGTTCGGCGCCGTTCTTGATGCCGGGCTGGGCCACCGGGTTGTCCGGGCTGAACTTGCCGTTGCCGTTCGTGCCGCAGTTCACCGTGAACCGGCCTGTCGAGGCGGCCGCGGTGGGCCGAGGGTCGCGCACGTTGGGCCGTACGTTCTGGATCGGCACGAACTGCGCCAGGCTGGTGGCGGCGTCCGCGGTGCCCTTGCCGCCGCTGGAGACGAAGGTGGCGGTGAGGGCGCCGGTGGCCGCCAGCACCACTGCGGCCATGGCGATCCTGGCGGGCCGTGACTTCAGGGCCGGGGACCAGGTCTGTCTGCGTTTCATGGGGATCTCCTTGATGCGGTGAAGGCCGGATCCGGTGATGTGTCGACGTGAGCGGATACGGACCCCTGGGCGGCGAAAGATGAATATTCACCGGGTACGTCATCATTTGGTAAGAACTCGCGGAACGGCTACCAGACCGTCAGGACCAGGTGGTTGACCGTCAGGGCCACCGCTGCCTGGACGGCGAGCCAGGTCCGGCGGTCGGCGGGTGGAATCAGGGCCGCACCGGCCATCAGCCACACCGCGAAGGGCAGCCAGATGCGTTCCACCTCGGCCTTGCTGTAGCCCGACAGGTCCGCGGCGACGATCGCCACCGCAGCGGCGAGCGGCAGAATCCAGACGGCGTCGCGAGCACGCGGTCGCGCGACTGTCACCGCCCGGCGGAGGATCACCGCGGCTGCGGGGCCGGCGCAGACGACCATGAGCGCGAGGTTGGCCCAGACCCAGTAGCCGTAGGCGCGATCGCTGGCGATGCCCTGGTAGTAGCGCTCGATGAGCAGGTGATAGCCGGTGAGCCAGGAGAAGCCGGCCGCCGTGAAAGCGGCCACGACCGGCGCCGCGCCGGCAAACGCCCAGACTGCGACGCGCCGGTGTCGGCCGGCCGCAACGATGACCGCCAACGCGATCACGGCCATCAGCAGCAGCCCATACGACAGGTAGCAGCCGAAGGCCAGAAGGACGCCACCGGCGAACGCACCCGCAGGACGCCCGCGGGTCACGCCGAATGCCAACAGGGCGATGCCGCCGGCGGTCACACCGGCGAACAGCCCGTCAGCCGACACCCCGAACCAGACCGCGCCCGGGAACAACACCACGAACGGCAGCACGGCGCGGGCCGCATCGTCGGTGCCGAGCAGCCGCACCGTCTGCGGCACCGCCACTCCCACCAGCGCCGCCACCAGGATGCACGCCACCCCGGCCCAGGCGCCGCCGCTCAGCCCGGCCCGGTCGAGCCAGACGAACACCAGCAGCGCCCCCGGCGGATGAGCGGACACGTGGGTGGTCCAGGAGTCCGGCTGGAAGTCGAGGATCCGTGTGGTGAATCCGGCGAGCGTGGCGGGGATGTCGGTGATGCCGGGGACCTCGTGCAGGTATTCGTGCTCGGTGGTCAGCCGGTCGGCGATGCCGCGTCGCCAGCCGTCGATCAGCGCGAGTGACAGCGTCCAGCCCACGGTGGTGACATAGGACAGAGCCAGTAGCGGCCGCCAGGGCATCCGGGCCGCGAGCGCCGGCCCTCGCCACCAGACCAGTACGGCTACCAGGACGGCGAGCGGTGTGCCGGGCCCGACGTGCGGCAGCCATTGCGCGAACAGGGGCGGGGTGCTGGCGTGCACCGGCCGCCCCAGCAGGTACAGCACACCGCCGGTGACCGCGGCCACCGCGAACAACCCGACAGCGATGCCGGCGGCGATCAGGTCGGCACGTGGCGGCCGGTTCCCAAGGCGGGCGCTCATCCGCGCAGCGGTGCGGAGGCGAACTCGGCGATCCCGTCGGCGAGGTCCACGGTCGCCCGGAAACCCAGTTCGGTCCGTGCCCGGGCCGGCGCGGCGACCACGTGCCGCACGTCGCCGAGCCGGAACTCGCCCGTGACGACGGGAGAGGGGCCGCCAGCGGCTCGCGCGAGCTCGGCGGCCATCTGCCCGATGGTGGCCGGACGGCCGGAGGCGATGTTGTAGGCACGCCAGCCGGTGCGCGTGCCGGTCGCGTTCAGGGCGGCGAGGTTGGCGGCCGCCACGTCGCGGACGTGCACGAAGTCGCGCCGCTGGCCGCCGTCCTCGAACACACGCGGCGCCCGGCCGGCCTCCAGCGCGGACCGGAAGATCGCCGCGACGCCGCTGTACGGGGTGTCGCGGGGCATGCCCGGCCCGTACACATTGTGGTAGCGCAACGCCACGACGGTGCCGCCGGTCTGTCGCGACCACGCCGCGGTCAGATGTTCCTGGGCGACCTTGGTCGCGGCGTACACGCTGCGCGGATCCAGCGGCGCCTGCTCGTCGACCAGGCCCGGCTCCAGTGGGGTGCCGCAGACGGCGCAGGGCGGCTCGAACCGGCCGGCGGCCAGATCCGCGACCGTCCGCGGCCCGGGGCGTGCCGGGCCGTGTCGCGGGCAGGTGTAGGCGCCTTCGCCGTAGACGACCATGGAGCTGGCCAGCACGAGCCGATGGATGCCGGCGCGAGCCATCTCGGTCAGCAGGACCGCGGTGCCGAGGTCGTTGCAGCCGACGTACTCGGGCAGGTCGTCGAGGTCCACGCCGAGTCCCACCATCGCGGCTTGATGAACCACGACGTCGACACCGGCAAGGACGCCCGCGACCGCCGCCTGGTCACGCAGGTCGATCCGGCGCAGCGGGGCCCCCTCCACGGTGTCCGGCAGCGGCGCGCGGTGCGCGCCGGGATGGCCTGCGTCGACGACGGTCACCTGATGGCCGGCGCCGTGCAGGGCGGTTACGACGTGGGTTCCGATGAAACCGGCTCCACCGGTCACGAGTACGTGAGTCACGGCGCCGACGGTAGGGCCGGAACGAGGCATCGGGTCCCGATCGCGGCGAGCCGTCAGCGGATCGTAAGGACTCCCGGGCCACGTCATCGTTCCGTAAGACCTCGTCATCGCCACGTAAGGAAATCCGGGCCGATCACGTCCTAGCGTCCGCAGCATGACCGATGTGGTGCTTCCCTGCCGGGACGAGGCTGCGGCCCTGCCCGGCCTGCTGGCCCGGATGCCGGCCGGCTACCGGCCGATCGTGGTGGACAACGGCTCGACCGACGGGTCGGCCGCGGTGGCCCGCGCTCACGGCGCCGAGGTGATCAGCGTGGCCGAGCCCGGGTACGGGGCGGCCGTGCACGCCGGTGTGCTGGCCGCCGACCCGGACGACGGGGTGGTGTGCGTGATGGACGCCGACGGCTCCTTCGACCCGGCACAGCTGCCCCGGCTGGCCGGGCCGGTGCTCTCCGGTGCGGCCGAGTTGGGCACCGGCCGGCGGCGTCCGGCAGCGCGTGGGGTGTGGCCGCTGCACGCGCGGGCCGCCAACGCCGTTCTCGCCCGCCGACTGCGCCGGACGACCGGTCTCGACGTGCACGACATCGGCCCGATCCGGGCCGTACGCCGCGACGACCTGCTCGCGCTGCGGTTGCGCGACCGTCGGTTCGGCTATCCGCTGGAACTGCTGATCGCAGCCGGGCGGGCCGGGTGGCGGGTGATCGAGGTCGACGTCGACTACCACCCGCGGGCCGCCGGCACCCGCTCCAAGGTGACCGGCACCGTCCTCGGCACCCTCCGGGCGGTCCGTGACATGAGTGCGGTGCTGGCCCGATGAGCGCTCCCCAGATCCTGGTGATGGCCAAGGCGCCGGTTGCGGGCCGGGTCAAGACGCGGCTGTGCCCACCCTGCGCTCCCGGCCAGGCAGCCCGGGTCGCCGCCGCCGCGCTGGCCGACACCCTCGACGCGGTCGCCATGGCCGCGGCCGGTTCCCGCGTCCTGGTCGTCGACGGCGACTACCCGGCGCCGCCGGGCTGGACGGTGGCCCCTCAGCGGGGCGGCCCGCTCGGCGACCGCCTCGCCAACGCGTTCGCCGACAACCGGGCACCGGGCACCGCCACCGTCCTGATCGGCATGGACACCCCACAACTCACCGCCGCCGATCACCTCGACAAGGCCCTGCGGCTGCTCGCCGATGTGGACGCGGTGCTGGGGCCGGCGGACGACGGCGGCTGGTGGGCGCTGGGCCTGCGCGACCCCGGCCACGCCGAGATCTTGCGCACCATCCCCACGTCCACGCCGACCACCGGGCGGCAGACGCTGACCGCACTACGCCGCCACGGCCTGCGCGTACAGCTGCTGCCTCACCTGCGCGACGTGGACACCGCGGCCGACGCGCACGCGGTGGCCGTCATGTGCCCGACGGACAGCCGTTTCGCTCGTGCTGTCACCGCCGAGGTGCCATCACCCACGGCGGTCGCCGGATGAACGCCGTCGCGGTCTTCGACGCCGCCATCAACCGGGCCGCGGCCGGCATCCCCGCCGCGTTCACCGCCCGGCACGCCAGCGGCAGCCTGCTCCGGTTCGACCCGATCGCCTGGTGCCAGGACGCCATCGCCGGAGACGAGGCACTGCTCGACCGCTGCACCGGCCCGACCCTCGACGTCGGCTGCGGACCCGGCCGGCTCACCGGCGCGTTGACCGGCTCCGGCCGGCCGGCCCTCGGCATCGACGTCAGCGCCGCGGCGATCCGCCTGGCCCGCCGCCGCGGCGCGATCGCGCTGCAACGCGACGTCTTCGACCCGGTGCCCGGCACCGGCCGCTGGCAGCATCTCCTGCTGGCCGACGGCAACATCGGCATCGGCGGCAACCCGCACCGGCTCCTGCGCCGGTGCCGTGAGCTGCTGGGACCTGCCGGGTTCCTGCACGCCGAGCTGGCGCCGCCCGGCACCCCCGCCTGGTCCGGCATCGCGACGGTGCAGACCCCGGCCGGCCAGGGCAGTCCACTGCGCTGGGCCTGCGTTCCCGTCGACGGACTTTCCGCCCTGGCGTCGGCTGCCGCCATGCGCATCCTCGACACCAGGACGGAGGCGGGTCGATGGTTCGCCACGCTGACACTTCGTTGAGCCGATGGTTGCAGGCACCTTTGCCGGCGCCGCCGGAAGTACTGCGGCGAGGTCCGCTGCGCCCCGGCCGGTTCAGGACGTCGTCGCGATCGACCCGCCTCACCAGTCAGCTCGGCATGGCGCTCGCGGTGACGTTCGCCGTCTGTTTCGTCACCGGCCTGATCAGTCATCTGGTTCAGCACCCGCCAGGGTGGTTCTGGTGGCCGTCGCGGCCCGTCGGGCTCTACCGGTTCACACAGGGCCTGCACGTGGCGACCGGGCTTGCCACGGTGCCGTTGCTCGGCGCCAAACTGTGGTCGGTCTATCCACATCTGTTCACCTGGCCGCCGATCCGGTCGATCGCCCACGCGGCCGAACGCGCGAGCGTCGGCGTGCTGGTCGCCGCCGCCCTGTTCCAGGTGGTCAGCGGCATCCTGAACGTCGCCCGCTGGTATGCGCCGATGCCGTTCTTCTTCACTTCCGGGCACTACTGGGTGGCCTGGTTGGTGGTCGGCGCGATCCTGGTGCACATCGGCGTACAACTGCCGGCCGTGCGCACCGCCCTCGCCGCGCGCCCTGTCGCCGAGGCGGACCGGGACGGGCTGAGCCGGCGCGGGCTGCTCGGCGCGGTCGGCGCCGCCGCCGGGCTGATCACCCTGACCACGGTCGGCCAGACCGTCCGGCCGCTGTCCGGCCTCGCGGTCCTCGCGCCCCGCGTCCCGCCTGTGGGCCCGCAGGGGTTGCCGGTCAACGCGACCGCTGTCGGCGCTGGGGTCGCCTCCCTGGTCGTGGATCCGTCGTACCGGCTGGTGGTCACCGGCACACGCCGGCAGCTGAGCCTGGACCTCGCCGCCCTCGCCGCGCTCCCCCAGCACACCGCGGACCTGCCGATCGCCTGCGTGGAGGGCTGGAGCGCCTCCGGGCAGTGGACCGGCGTCCGGTTACGTGATCTGGTGGCGCTGACCGGGGACGACCCGGACCGGGTGGCTGTGCTGGTGGAGTCGCTGCAGACAGGCGGCCGGTACCGGTCCACGACCGTGCCGGCCGAGCACACCCGTGACCCGCTCACCCTGGTCGCGCTGCGGCTTGGCGGCGAACCCCTGCACCTGGATCACGGCTACCCGGCGCGGCTGATCGCCCCGAACCGGCCCGGCGTGCTGCAGACCAAATGGATCGGCCGGATCACCGTGCTGGAGCCACGATGACAACGCGGACCGTCCTGGCCCTCACCGGAATTCTGATCATGGGGTACGCCGTTGCCGGCGCCCTCCACGACCCGGATCTGGCCCCCTCCGGTGTGCTGACGTTCCTGGCCGGGGTGCTGGTCGTCCACGACGTCATCTGGATGCCGGCCCTGCTCGCGGTGGGCGCCGTGATCACCCGCCTGGTCCCGCGACGGCGTCGCCCGGCGGTCATCGCCGCGACGATCTGCGCCGCCGCGATCACGATCGTGGCGCTGCCGCTGGTTCTCGGGTTCGGGCGCCCGGCGGACAACCCTTCGGCGCTGCCATCGGCGTACGGCCGGAACCTGGTTGTCGTACTTTTCATCGTCGCTGTCGCCGCGTTGCCGCGGCGCCGGCGGGCGGGGGGCCGTAAGAATTCCGAAAGGCCTGGGAAGGACGTTCCGGGAGCCGGTGATGGGTAGCGTGGCCGGATGGGACATCGGGTGCTGGTGGTCGACGACGACGCCACGGTCAGTGACGTCGTACGGCGCTACCTGGAGCAGGCCGGCTGTGAGGTCCGGCTGGCCGCCGACGGCGCCGACGGCCTCGCGGCGATCGCCGCCCAATGCCCCGACCTCGTCGTCCTCGACCTGATGATGCCCGGCATCGACGGCCTGGAGGTGTGCCGCCGGATCCGCCGGCAACTGCCCGGCCTGCCGGTCATCATGCTCACCGCGCTCGGTGAGGAGGCCGACCGCGTCCTCGGGCTGGAGGTCGGCGCCGACGACTACGTGACCAAACCGTTCTCCCCTCGTGAGCTGGTCCTGCGAATCCAGTCGGTGCTGCGGCGCACCGGCACACAGGCGGTGGGCCCCGGCACTGCCTCGACGCTGCGTGAGGCGGACCTGACCGTCGACATCGCACGCCGTGTCGCCGAACGCCACGGCGCTCCGCTGTCACTGACCGTCCGGGAGTTCGACCTGCTGGTCTTCCTCATGCGCCATCCCGGCCGGGCCTGGTCACGCGCCGATCTGCTGGACAAGGTCTGGGGATGGCAGTTCGGTGACCAGTCGACCGTCACCGTCCACGTCCGCCGGCTCCGCGAGAAGATCGAGAACAACCCGGCCGAGCCGGCCCGCATCCGCACCGTCTGGGGCGTCGGATACAGCTACGAGCCACTCGACGAGGGACACCACCGGTGAACGACACGATGCTCATCGGGCTCTACGCCCTCACCGCCGGAGGGATCGTCGGCCTGGTCGGCGCTGGGGTGCTGCGTTTACTGCGCGGCCGCTCCATCCTCGTCCACATCCTGGTCCTGCTCGCCGTCACGGTGCTCGCCGTGGTCGCCGGCGTCGCCACGGTCGCCCAGGCCATGTTCCTGTCCGCGCACGACCTGTGGGTCGTCCTCGTCACCGTCACCGCCTCCGCGGTGATCAGCCTGGCCGTCGGAGCCGTCTTCGGCAGGCGGCTGGCCGCCTCCGCGGTCTGGGCGCAAGCGGCCCGGGACCGCGAACGGCACCTGGAGGCCGGGCGCCGCGAACTGGTCGCCTGGGTGTCGCACGACCTGCGCACCCCGCTGGCCGGGCTGCGGGCGATGGCCGAAGCCCTCGAGGACCGCGTCATCCAGGACCCAGCCACCGTCGACGAATACCACCGGCGGATCCGCATCGAGACCGACCGCATGACCCAGCTCGTCGACGACCTGTTCGAACTCTCCCGGATCAACGCCGGCGCGCTGCACCTGGTACCCACCACGGTGCCGCTGAGCGAGATCGTGTCCGACGCCATCGCCGGTGTCGCCCCGCTCGCCGCGAGCCGGCGCATCCGGCTGGTCGCGGCGGACAGCGGCTGGCCGCTCGTGCGGGCCGGGGAACGCGAACTCACCCGTATCGTCAGCAACCTGCTGATCAACTCGGTCCGGTACACGCCTGCGGACGGGACCGTGCACATCGCCGCCGGCCACGAGCACGGCAGTGTGTGGCTGGCCGTCTCCGACACCTGCGGTGGCATCCCCGACAGCGACCTGGGCCGGGTCTTCGACGTCGCGTTCCGCGGCGAACGCGCCCGCACACCGGGAACCGACGGATCCGGCGGCGGCGGGCTCGGCCTCGCGATCGTGCGCGGCCTCGTCGAGGCCCACGGCGGCCGAGTCGGCGTACGCAACACCGGCCCCGGCTGCCAGTTCGAGGTACGCCTACCCGCAGCCTGATCGCCCGCAGCAAGTAGTTCACGACCGTAGATCCCGCCTGCGGTAACCGACGCCGCCGGCGACGGTCAGGATTGCGGCGAGCCCCGTCATCGTGGCTGAGGCGGTCCAGTCGACAGGGGTCAGCGGTACGGGTGCCAGATGTGTGAACGGCGACAGGTTCCGCACCCAGTTCGGTGCGGCGATGCTCTCGGCGATGACGAGCAGCAGGAAGCCGCCGGTGGCCGGCAAAGCGCCGATGACACCCACCCATCGTGGTGCCCAGCCGGTGGCGAACACCGCGGCGCCGAGACTGAGCCAGACGACCGGCAGCGTGTTCCACACCCCGCGCATAGCCGCGGCGAGCTCGAAGTCCCCGCCGATGATGGTCACTCCGAGCCAGGTGGTCAGGCCGGCGAGGGTGACCAGCACGGTGGCGGCGCCCGCGGTCGCGGTCAGCTCCGCGCCGAGCAGGCGTGTCCGCCGGATCGGCTGGGCCGCCAGCAGGGTCAGGCGCCGATCGGCCTCGGCGGCCACGAACGCGCTCATCCGCACGGCGGTGAACCCGCCGACGGGCAGGCCGAGGATCGCGAACAGGACGGCGGCGAAGCCGGCGACGTCACCGAGTGCGTCGAATCCGGCGGCGGCGGCCTGGTCGGCCATCGCCGGATTGTCGGTGAGGAAACCGGTCACCGACACCGCGGTCAGGCCGATCAGCAAATAGTAGGCGCCGATCCCGATCGCCCAGCCGGTCAGCGGCCGCAGCACTCGCCGCACCGCGAACGCTTCCGCGCTGCCGAGTAGCCCCAGCCGGGGACGGCGGCCGGCAACCGCCGGGACCAGCCCGCCACGGATCTCCCGCCGACCTGCGGCGGCCAGGGCCGCCACGGTGATCGCTGCCGCCACGACGAGCATGATCAACAACGGCAAGGTTCGATTGTGTACGTACGGTCCGCTCAGCCCCAGCAGCCCGGACGGTGACAGCCAGCGGAGCCAGCCCAGTGCGGTGACACCGTCGCCGATCATCCGGAGCAGCAGGGTCACACCGAGCACCGCCACGGCCGTGCCGGTGGCCGCCGCCCGGGCGGGAAAGATCTGCGCGGCGAGCGCGGCCACCGCAACGAAGACCATGCCGAGCAGGCCGGTTCCGGCACCGTGCAGCACGGCCCCGGACACCGGAGTGCCCGCTGCGATCAGCACTGCGGCCAGCAGACAGCCGGTGACAGCCGGAACGATCATGACCGCGGCGAGGTGACGGAGCACGACCTCCCGCAGCGCGACCCGCCCCGCCAGCAGAATGTCCCACCGGCCGGAGTCCTCCTCGCCGCGGGTGATTCGGGTGGTCGCCATAATCGCCCAGGCTCCGAGCAGCACCGCGGTGACCGTGCCGACCCGCCACACCGTGAACCCGCCCGCGGTGTCCAGACCGACCGGTTCGCCGAAGAGCGTGCGGATGGCCGGGTTCCCGGCGAGCGCTTCCAGGCTGCCCGCCGCGGCCGGGTCCGCCATCACCTGGGCGTAAGTGGAGGTGACCAGTGCCGTCATGCCGGTGATCAGCACGACGACGATGGAACCGCTACGACGGACCTGCCGGATCGCCAGGCGGGTGACGGCACGCCCCGGGGCAGGCAGGATGTCGGTGCTCATCGGCCCGCCCGCGTCCCGTAGTAGTCGAGAAAGATCTCCTCGAGACTCGGTTCCCGTACCGAAAGGGCGGTGATGTCAGCATCAGCCAGCGCCCGCAAGGCAGGCGCCGGCGGCCCGGTCAAAGTGAATCGCAACTGCCCCTCGCCGACCGCCTCGACCGTTCCCACACCTGGGACGGTCGACAGCGACGGCACGGCGCCGCGGTAGGCGACACTGACCTCGCAGCGGTGCAGGCCACGGAGCCGGCCGATGGTGGCGACCTCGGCGAGCCGTCCCGCGCGCAGGATGCCGACCCGGTCGCAGACGGCCTCGACCTCGGCGAGCTGATGCGAACTCAGGAAGACGGTCTGCCCGCGGTCGCGTGCCTGACCGACGGCGGTACGAAACTCGCGTTCCATGAACGGGTCCAGACCACTGGTCGGCTCGTCGAGCACCAGCAGCGGCGCCCGGGTGGCGAATGCGGCGATCAGCGCCACCTTCTGCCGATTGCCGGTCGAATAGGTGCGGGCCGGCTTCGACAGGTCGAGCTGAAATTGTTCGACGAGTTCATCACGATAGGCCAGATCGGTACCGGGACCGGTCTGGGCCTGGAGGTGCAGGATCTCAGCGCCGGTCAGCTGCGGCCACAACGCCACATCGGCCGGGACATAAGCCAGCGAGGCGTGCGCGCGGGCGACGTCGGCAGCGTCGACGCCGAACACCTCGGCCCGCCCTACGGTGGGCCGGGCCAAGCCGAGCAGCAGGCGGATGGTGGTGGATTTACCGGCCCCGTTCGGCCCGAGGAAGCCGAACACTTCGCCCGGCCGTACGTCCAGGGTCAGGGTGTCCAGGGCGGTGAGACGACCGTATCGTTTCGTCAGCTCGACAGCGCGCAGTGCAGGCTCAGACATCGGGAAGCCCTTCGGTCGACATGAATCGATGACCGCCGACCAGGCTTCCCGGCACACCTGGGCTCACCGTACTCCCACCCGGATCCACCTGAAACCCTCAGCCGCTGAACGCACAGCTCCCGCGCAACGCGACTCCGGTCCGTAGCCGCTTCAAAGCCGCAACCGCTGACACCGGTCCGTCACACTGCCCGGGTTCTGGTCCCCGAGCGCCTACCCAACGATGTTCTTCTGAACGGTCAGGCCTGGCAGGTCATCGGTATTCGGGGTTGGCGAAGTCGAAACGGCAACCGGCGTCCCACTCGCTGCGCTGGTTGCCGTGTGCGGGGATGCCACCGGCGTCCTTCAGCATCCGCGCGAGGTGTAGCAGGTTCCAGGTCATGAACGTGGTGTTGCGGTTGGTGAAGTCGTTGTCGGGACCGCCCGAGCCCGGGTCCAGGTAGGACGGGCCGGGGCCGGCCTCGCCGATCCAGCCGGCGTCGGCCTGTGGCGGGATCGTGTACCCGATGTGCTGAAGGCTGTAGAGGACGTTCTGGGCGCAGTGCTTGACGCCGTCCTCGTTACCGGTGATGAGGCAGCCGCCGACCCGGCCGTAGTACGCGTACTGCCCGGCGTCGTTCAGCTCGCTCGAACAGGCGTAGAGCCGTTCGATGATCCGCTTCGTGACCGAGGAGTTGTCGCCGAGCCAGATCGGTCCCGCGATGACGAGGATGTCGGCGGGCTTGACCAGGTCGCGGTAGATCGCGGGCCACTCGTCGGTCGCCCAGCCGTGTTCGGTCATGTCCGGCCAGACGCCGGTGGCGATGTCGTGGTCGATCGCCCGGATCACGTCGACGGCGACGCCCTGTTTGCGCATGATGCCGGCGCTCACGTCGATCAGCCCGCCGGTGTGGGTCAGTTCGGGGGAACGCTTGAGCGTGCAGTTGACGAACAGGGCGCGCAGGTCGTCGTAGCGGGTCTCGGTCATAGGTGTCGGTCTCCTCAGTCGGTGAGCTGTGCGGCGCCGAAGGACACGTGGAACCGCTCGCACCGGATCGAGACGCTGCGGTACACGGTGAGGTCCAGGTCGTCCGGTATAGGGTAGTTCTGGCTGCCCTTGTCGCCCTTGAGCGCGCCGACGTCGACGTGTCGGCCGTCGTCGAAGACGTACCAGCCGTCCCGGCGGCGAGCACAAGCCAGGCGACGCGACGCCGGCCCGGCGTGTCTATCAGCTTCTTCATCGACAAGCACGCGGCAGGAACCGGGCTTACCTAAGGGGTAGCTCATCAGCGCCCGCGGCCGCTAGGCATACACCCCCATCGGGTACGCCGATCTTGGGACCGAACCGATCTACATGAGCGAGGCTGTAGCGGTCGAGGTGGAATCTGCCGACAGGGGCGGACGCCTACCCACACCCGACGTCGGCCCGGACGGTCCACGTGCACCTGGCGGTGACGGCGTCACCAGTGATCCGTTAGGGTGGGGTGAGGAGCGCCGGGAAGTCTGGTCGGCATCGTGTTCAGCGACGATCAGAACAGGAAGTTTCCGATTTGCGTGCCTCCGATCTCGTCGTGCCCTGGCCGACCGTCACTCTCGCTACACCGGCGATCGAAGCGGCTCGGATCCTCGCCGACGCCGACCTGCCCGGTCTGATCGTCGTCGACGACAACGGCGCGCCGTTCGCGGTACTGCCCGGGACGCAGGTGCTGCGCCTCGCGGTCCCGTCGTACTGCCAGGACGACCCGACCCTCGCGCAACTGGTCGACGAGGCCGCGGCCGACGTGTTCATGCGCGAGCTGGACGGGCGTACGGTGCGCGAGTGCCTGCCGCCGCAGCCGCACGAGCTGCCGGTGGTGTCCCCGCAAGTCACCGTGTTCGAGATCGCCGCGTTGATGGCACGCACCCGCAGCCCTCTGGTAGCGGTCGTCGACGGCGGCATCCTGCAGGGCGCGGTCACCCTGCACGGGCTGCTCGACCGGGTCGTACCGCAATGACCCTTCAGGCGTGGCTTGCCGTGGCCGTGTTCGTGATCGCCTACGTGCTGATCGCGACCGAACGGGTACATCGGGTCGCCGCGGCGCTGGCCGGAGCGGTCGCGATGCTGCTGATCGGCGCGACCGACGCTCAGCACGCGTTCTTCTCCCCCGAATCAGGGGTGGACTGGAACGTCATCGTGCTGCTGATCGGCATGATGCTCATCGTCGGGGTGCTGCGCCGCACCGGCCTGTTCGAATACCTGGCGATCTGGGCGGTCAAACGTGCCCGCGGCCGGCCGTACCCGGTCATGGTCCTGCTCGTGGTCATCACCGCGGTCGCCTCCGCCGGACTGGACAACGTGACCACGGTGCTGCTCGTCGCGCCGGTGACCCTGTTCGTCTGCGACCGGCTCGGCCTGCCCGCCGCCCCGTTCCTGATCGCCGAGGTGATGGCGTCCAACATCGGCGGTACGGCCACCCTGATCGGCGATCCGCCCAACATCATCATCGCCAGCAAGTCCGGTCTGACGTTCAACGACTTCCTCAACGTCCTCGCGCCGATCGTGGCGATCCTGCTCGTGGTGTTCCTGTTGCTGTGCCGGTGGCTGTTCCGTGACGCGTTTCGCCACGACAGCGCCAAAGTCAGCGCCGTGATGGCGATGCGTGAACGTGACGCGGTGCGCAACCCACGCCTGCTCGTGGTCAGCCTCGCGGTCCTGGCCCTGGTCCTGGCCGGGTTCGTGCTTCATTCGGTGCTGCACGTCGAGCCCGCGGTCGTCGCGATCGTGGGTGGTCTGCTGCTGCTGGCGGCGTCCCGCCTGGATCCCGACGAGGTCGCCAGGGACGTCGAGTGGCACACGCTGCTGTTCTTCGTCGGCCTGTTCATCATGGTCGGCGCGCTGGTCAACACCGGCGCCATCGGACATCTGTCCCAGGCCGCCGCCCAGGCCACCGAAGGCGAACTGTGGGGCACGACCCTGCTGCTGCTGTGGGTCTCGACCGGCCTGTCGGCGATCGTCGACAACATCCCCTACGTCGCGACGATGAGCCCGATCGTGGCCGACCTCGTCCACGCCGACGGCACCGCACAAGGCAACGTCCTGTGGTGGGCCCTGGCGCTCGGCGCGGACCTGGGCGGCAACGCCACCGCCATCGGAGCGTCAGCCAACGTCGTCGTACTCGGCATCGCCGAACGCGCCGGCCGGCCGATCACGTTCTGGCAATTCACCAAGTACGGCCTGATCGTCACCGCCATCACCGTCGCGATCTGCGTCCCCTACCTCTACCTGCGATTCTTCTAGCCCTTCCCGCACGCTGCCGGGACCGGACTGGACGGGCGCGGATGCGCTACGGTGTGGACCGGTGTGCCGGGAAGCCTGGTCGGCGAGCAACCCCTCTATCCCTGCACGCCCTGGAGCACCACACGATGCTCGTTCAGATCCTGCTTGTCCTGGCCGGTTTGGCCCTGCTGACCTTTGCTGCCGACCACCTTGTGCTGGGCTCCTCCCACCTGGCCACCCGCTTGCGCATCAGTCCGGTGGTGGTCGGCGTCGTCGTGATCGGGGTGGGCACCAGCACGCCGGAGTTCCTGGTGTCGGCGCTCGCCGCCAGCCGCGGCGACACCGGTATCGCGGTCGGCAACCTGGTCGGGTCCAACATCCTCAACCTGACACTGATCCTCGGGATCGCCGCACTGATCGCCCCGTTCACAGTGGACTCGACGTTGATCCGCCGAGAGGTACCGCTCGCGGTGGCGTCGGTCGCGGTGTTCGCCGTGCTGGCGTGGTGGGGTCTGTCTCCGATGACCGCACTCGTGGCGGCCCTGGCGGCAGCGGGCGCGTTGTACATGCTGGTCCGGTGGGCCCGCTCCAGCGGCAATCAGGAACTGACCGCCGAGGTAGCTGAATTCAACGCCGCCGGCCGTGCCGTCATGGTGGGACCTGTCTCGCGGCCGCCGGCATGGTTCGAGCCGGTACGCACCGCGCTGGGCCTGGCCGGAGTACTCGCCGGGGCGCAACTGCTGGTCGTCAACGCCGCCACGATCGCCACCGCGCTCGGCGTACCGCAACTGGTCATCGGGTTCACCCTCGTCGCGCTGGGCACGTCGCTTCCGGAGCTGGTGACCACGATCCAGGCCCAGCGCCGCGGTGAGACCGACCTGGTCGTGGGCAACCTGTTCGGCAGCAACCTGTTCAACGGCCTCGCCGGTGGCGCGATGGTCGGCTTCGCATCCGGCATGGACCACCCAGCCCGCGCCGGGCTGCCACTGCTCGTAGCGATGGCGTTCACGGCGCTGATCGCATGGGCACTGCTACACCGGGGCCTGCGGCTCAGCCGCGCCGACGGGCTGGTGCTGCTCGGCGCGTACGCGCTCACCCTGCCGCTGCTGACCGCCTGAGCTTTACTTCTACCGGCGCTGTTACTGCTGTACGCGCACTGCGAACCCGCAGCAGGGTCCGCCATGACCTCGACAACCTGGCCGACACCGGCTCGACCTGCCCGCCGACGCTATCGCTGCGACCCGGCTCGACCGGGTCGAACATGCCGTTGCCCGCGAAGGCGTCGTCATGCCGACCGCCTGTAGCCCTCGTGAGATCGCCTCACCGTTGCTCCGGCAATCTGACGACGATAGCGCGCTGGCAAGCCGAACTTCACGGAACATGAATCCATTGAGCGCAGGGGGCCGGGCTGGCATGGATGCCGATCTTGAGAGCGAGTTGCGACAACTGCGTGAGCAGGCGACGACGCACGTCAGCTGGTGATCGAGTCGGACGCCGATAACGCGGCGGACTGGCCGCCGCCGGCTTTCAAGCTCTTCGCGCCGAGCATCCCGAAGTGACCACCTGGTACGCCGCCAGTGGGCACATGCCCGACTCGAAATCCTTCTGGGCCGCGGTCGGTGCCGACGTTCCGGGCGGCTACAGCTCACAGGAGTTGTGCATAGCGGAACGTAGCGGTGTCTCTCAACCCACACGACCGCACCGCACGCCCACCTACCGCGATCGACTCCCGCCGACCGACCCGCCGAGCACGACATCCTCCATCCAGATCTCGCGGCCGGCGCATCGGGCCCCCGGGGGATGTGGTTGCAGAGGACGGCCCCGCCTATCCGGCCTCTTCTATGTCGGCCGTCACCCTCGCCCGCGGCGCTGCCGGGTTGGGGCCACACCCCTCCGTTGGCCGATCTGGTGTTCCCCTGGCGGGCTGCGGTACAGGTTGAAAAAGTCAATGACGGCGCCATGCGGTGGCGCCGCTGATGTCGATGCCAAAGCAGCCGGCCGGCAGTGTGCGGTGCCCTACGTCACACGTCGGTGTCGTAAGGCGAGTCGGGGTATGCCGCCGATAGAAGGGCGCTAGCAGAGGGCCGGGCGGCTCCGTGATCTGTAGAAAAGGGCGAGACCGTATGACGATGCTGTTCCTGCGCGAGACGCCACTGCCCACCTCGGTGGTTACGGTGGCCGGGCGGTTGAGGACACCACGGCCGACCGAAAGCACGACGATCGAGAAGATCGTGGAGCAGCGGCTGTTGACCACTGAGTTCCAGCCGGTGCTCAGCCTGGACAACCGACACGTGGTCGGCTTCGAGGCCTTCGCCCGGGGCCCGGTGAACACCCCGTTCGCCTCCCCCGCCGCGATGTTTACCGCTGCGGCGGCCACGAACCTGCTCGCCGAACTCGACATGCTCGCTCGGACGGTCGCCGCGGACGCCGTCCTGAAGGTGGCCCTGCCCGACAAGACGCTGCTGTTCGTCAACGCGCTGCCCCAGGGGCTGCTCGCCGAAACCCCCGACGAGTTCGCCGCCCAGCTGCGCGAGGCTGTCGACCGGCACACGGTCGTCGCCGAGATCGACGATGCGGTGCTCACCGGCGACCCGCTCACCGCGCTGGCCGCAGCCGAACGGGTCCGTGCCCTCGGCGTCCGGGTGGCCATCGACAACTTCGGCGCGAGCACCGACGCGCTCGCGTTACTTCCGATCCTGGCACCTGACGTGATCAAACTCGACATGGCTCTGCTGGCCAATGCCCCCAACGCGCACACCGCGATGGTGCTGGACGCTGTGGCCGGCTACCGCCAGGCCACCGGCGCGCTCGTCGTCGCCCAAGGCGTCGAATACGACCATCAACTTCCGGTCGCCACCAGCCTGGGCGCCCGGCTCGGGCAGGGCTACCTGTTCGGGGCAGCCGCGACGGTCCCCCAGCTATCCAGCGAAGGCGTCGACCGCATCACCCTGCCGAGAATGGTCACGGCCGATGACGACGACTCCGACCCGCTCGTGCTGCCCGGCGAGGAGATCATCGCGCCGGGAGCCCTGGTGCGGGAACTCGCCGCGCGTTTGGAAAGCACCGCCACAAACAGTGACATCCCCGCTGCGATGGCCATCGTCTGCCCGAACGGCCGGTTCCCCTCCGGGGCACCGCTGGCCACCGCAAACCAGCTCGCCCGTAACAGCGCGATGACCGTCCTGCTCGCCCCCGACGCGGATCTGCGACCGATCCGACGCGTGCACATGGCGGCCCTGTCGAACAACAACCCGCTGTTCAACCACACCGCCATCGCCATGATCACCCCGTCTACCGCCGCAGCCCTGGTCGCCACGGCTGTCCCGGACAGCGAGGACTTCTACACCTACCGGTTCAGCCGGGACCGGGACGTGGCCACCAGACTGCTACGCCACCTGATCACCCGCGCCGTCGAGGACGAATAGCTCTGGTCGGGTCACCCGGGGGAATCTCACCTCCGGGTGACCTCACCTGGGATCACGCCAGGCGCGGGGCCAGGTAGCTGCGCAGGTCGGACTTCGGTTCGGTCATGATCGAGGGCACCTTCCGTCAGGTCAGATGCCGAGCCTGCTGTAGATGCGGGAGGCCATCTGGGCGGCCAGCCGGCCCCAGCCGTCGGTGTCGGCGCCCGGGCCGGGGTTGGCGCGGGCGTTGAGCTCGCCGAGCAGCTCGGCCACCACGATCAGTTCCTCCTCGCCGAGCACCGGGACGCCGGCGTCGTCGGCGTGCTGCTCGAACCTGGCCTTGAGACCGTCGAGCCGCTGCTCGCGGGTGAGCAGCTCGCCGACGTCGAACGGATCGGCGGCCGGCACGGGGCCTGGCGCTCGATCCCGACGATCGTGGCCCGGGCCCGCGCCGAGACCTACGCCGGTGCGGCTGCTCCGCCTGGCCGGAATCGGCGGGCTGCGCCTCGCGGTCGCGGTCGCCGGAGCGGCGGAGGCGGAGAAGAAGAAGGAGAAGAAGAGGCCGCGCGGGGCTCCGACGGCTCGGCGACCGGCTCCAGAACGCCGCGAAAGCCGCAAACAACACCTGGATGACCTCCCAGGCCAAGAGCATCGCCGCGGCCCCTCCGGGCGGCAGGTCGTCCAGGAACGCCAGCAGGGTGCGGTCGTCGTGTTCCGGGGCCCAGGAGCGAATGATCCAGGCGATGCCGCCGATCAGGAACACGATCCCAGCGGTCAGGCCGAGGAACATCGCGGTCTTGCGGATCCGCAGCATGGCCCGGTGCCGGTGGCTGGTCACCGTGCCGTCGGCTTTGCCGCCCATGGCGGCGCCGGCCTGTTTGTACGTGTAGCCCCAAGCCGTTGACCAGCATCACGGCCTGGCGCTGATTCAGCGGGAGTCCGTCGGTCAGCTGGTCGACGAGCAGCCGGTTGATGGCGTGCTGTTCGGTGGGCGGGCGCCCAGGCGGTCGGGAGCTGGTCGCATCCCTCGACCTGGTCGGCCTCGCCGGGGTCTCGCTCGCCGTGGTCGAGGTTGCGTGGCGCGCCGGTGAACCGGCCGCCCTCGCGGGCTGCCTTCGCGATGATGCGGCGGGCCACGGTGAACATGTAGCGCTCGGGCAGCCGGATCGTGTCCCACTTCGTCATCAGGATGATGAAGGTGTCGTTGACGACGTCATCGCAGCCTCGGCCCCGGGAGCAGCGGCAGTTGCGGAAGGTGCTGGGCCGTCGGGACGCGGCGGCGTTGGTGGCGTTGCCGGGAGTGCGAGGGCGGGCAAATCCCAGCTGGCCGCCGGGTACGCGCGGTGGTGTCTGGCGCACGGGTTCGATCTGGTGGCGTGGATCAACGCGGAATCCGGGCCGGTGCCCGAACTCGCGGAACTCGCTGCGCATCTCGGGCCGCCAGGGTGGCGTCGCTGGAGCCGGAGCAGGCCGCGGCGGCAGCGGTGTGCCGATGGCTGGAACGTGACGGGCGTACCCGGCGGTTGTGGTTCGGGCACGGCGTGGCCTGGTTCAGCGGGATGCCGAGCAGGCTGGAGGTTTGGTCACCGTGGGCGGCAGGACAGGAAGGTCTTCCGTTCCTCGCCGGCGCCGTCGGCGGTGAATGCGTCGGTGAAGTCCTCCAGTGCGTAGGTGTCGCCGAGCAGATCCGTGACGTCGTGCTTCGCCAGGAAGGCCAGTGCTTCGGCGAAGGGCGCGTAGGACGCCGACTCGAGAACGAGTTCCTTGCGCAGGACGGCCCTCAGGCCGATCGGGACCGGGGCGGCTGGGCGGCTCTTCAGAATGATCCGGCCGCCTGGGCGGACCGCCCGGATCATCTCGTCGAATGCCGGCCCGGTCGGCCGGGTCTCGATGACGTAGTCGTACGCGTCCGTCTCCAACGGCGTCGCGGAGTCCTCCGCGTAGGTGTCCACGATGTCGAAACCGGCCGAGTGCAGGACGCGTTTGGTCAGCTCGGCGATCCGGTTGTCGCCGTAGACCAGACCGCGCTCCCGCGGGTGGATGGCGGTCTTCCGGACCGCCATCGCCGCGCAGACCGGCTCGGCGTACGCGCCTTCCCGGAAGGACAGGTGGTCCGGCAAGGGGTGCACCACGTTCGCGGGTACGGCGACGTACTCGGCGAACGCGCCGTGGCGCCCGACTCCCAGGAAGTCGTGGTGCGGGCAGCACTCCGGTTCGTCCGCCGCGCACCGTCGGCACAGGCCGCAGGGGATCACGGGCATGACCGCGACCCGGTCCCCCGGGGAGAACCGGTGTACCTCCGGGCCGAGGGCGACGACGACTCCGGCGAACTCGTGGCCGAGGATCAGCGGATCGGCGCAGGGCAGCAGCCCCTTGGCGGCGTAGATGTCGGTGCGGCACACTCCGGCGAGCTCGACTCCGATCAGGACCTCTCCATGAGCCGGTCGAGGTACCGGGACCTGGCTGACCGTCACCGAGGTGCCGCGTTTGACGACCGCCCGCATCCGCGTGGGCATCACATCCGCCACAGCGGGACTTCCCTTCGTTTCGCTCAGATGCTGGAAGTCAGAGGTCAGAGGTCATGTGAACCGTGGCAGGCCGTGCGCTCGTCGCGCCTGCCCGCAGTAGTGAGCCGTCGCGCATCGCGCCGAGCAGAGCCCTGATGTCGCCGTCCATGGGCCGATCGATGGCGGTGAAGGGGGCGAGTGTGCGGACCAGTTCGTGCACCCGGCGGGTGTGTGGCCCCATCAGCTCGGTCCCACGCAGGTCGACCGCCTGGCAGGCCGCCAGGAGGTGGATCGCGGTGACCTCCCGGGTCAGGTCGACCACGGTGCAGGCGTCCCTCGCCGCGATCGGCGACATGCTCACCTTGTCCTGGTTGTGCGCCCCGGTGGAGCGGGAGAAGACGCCGGCCGGTGTGGAGGTCTTGAGGGCCTCGGCGGTGGCGGCCGAGCAGGCCAGCTGCATGCCTTTGAAGCCGTGGTGCAGACCCGCCGCCCAGTCGTCCGCACCGACCGGCGCGACCAGGCCGGCCGTCAGACCGTTGTTGAACTTGTCGTCGACCAGCAGGGCCAGTTGCCGGTCCAGCAGATCGGCGACGTTCGCCACCGCGACCTTCAACGCGTCCATCGCCAAAGCGAGGTGACCGCCGTAGAAGTTGCCGCCGCTGTGCACCGTACCGGTCTCGGTGTCGAAGAGCGGGTTGTCGTTCGATGAGTTGATCTCGGTCTCGATCCAGTGGCGTGCCCAGTCGACGGTGTCCCTCAGCACGCCGATCACGTGCGGTGCGCAGCGGACCGAGTAGCGGTCCTGCACGCTGCGGTTCAGCCGCTGGTAGCCCCGCTCGCCCAGGGCGGTGCTGAGCCCCACGACTTGGCCGTGTTCCAGGGCCAGTTGTGAACCGGAGAGCAACTCGGTGATGCGACGCGCGCTTGCCACCTGGCCGGGATGCGGCTTGCTCTCGTGCAGGAAGGCCGCGAAGTGGCCGCGGTTGCCCTCGAGGGCCTCGCACGCCAGGGCTGTTGCCGTCTCCGCGAACTCGGCCAGTTCCGCGGCCCGGACGACCGCCAGCGCCGCGAACGCGGCGGAGAACGATGTGCCGTTCACGAGCGCGAGGCTGTCCTTCGCCTCCAGTTCGACCGGGCCCAGCCCGAGTTCGGCCAGGACCTCGGACGCGGGGCGCACCGAGCCCCGGTACAAGGTTTCCCCCTCGCCGATCAGGGGTGCGGCCAGGTGTCCCAGGGGGACCAGGTCGCCACTGGCGCCGACAGAACCCCGCTCCGGGACCATGGGGAGCACGTCGTGGCGCAACAGGTCCAGCAGGCGCTCCACGATGAGCGGGCGGACTCCGGAGTTTCCTCGCGCCAGGCAGTTTGCCCTGATCAGCAAGGTCGCGCGGCAGATCTCGGGTGTGGCGAGAGGGCCGGTGCCATTGCGCAGGAACCGCATCATGTTGCGCTGCAGTTCAGCGGCTTTGTCGACCGAGATCTGCCGGTCGGCACTGGCCCCGAATCCGGTCGTCACACCGTAGACCGGCTGCCCGGTGTCGAGGAGCTCCAGCTTGAGCTGCCTGGACCGCACCATCCGGGCGGCCGCCGTTTCGGCCAGTTCGACCGGGGCGTTCTGCCGCAGGGCCACGCGGACGACGTCCTCCACCGTGAGGCCGTGTCCGTCCAGGACGATGCTCGCGTGGGTTTCCCGCCCCGTGTCCCGATGCTGCACCGACCTCACCAGTCCTGTTGTGCTCACCTGTCTCCAGATCCGTTCTCGCAGATGTCGGCGGTGTCGTCGCCCTCGTCCGGCCAGGACTCGGACAGGCCATGTAGGCAAGGGGTGTCGGGGAGTGAACGGCCTCATCGGAGGGGAAGGGCCGGGAACAGCAGCACGGGGGCTGGACGTCCAGGAGTGGATCGAGTCCAGCTCCCTCAGCCCGCGGTCACCGCCGCTCGCTCCCTCAGCCGGTCGAGCAGGATCTTGCGGCGCACCTTGCCCAGTTCGGTGCGGGGGAACTCGGTGACGTGCTCGATCCGGGTGGGCAGGCAGAGCTCGCGGAAGCCGAGCCGGTCCAGGTGGTCGCGTAGGTCCCGCAGTTCCAGCGGGGTCGCGGAGATGACGGCGGCGCAGGGGGTTTCCCGGCCGTCGGTGTGTGGCCAGGGCAGCAGCACCGCGTCCTCGACACCGGAGTGGGTCAGCAGTGCGTTCTCGACATCGGTCACCGGGACCTGCCAGGCGTCGCCGATGCGTTCGGCCACCCGGCCGACGAACCGCAGTCCGCCCGTCCCGTCGGGCGTCACCAGATCACCCGTGTCCAGCCAGCCGTCGTCGGTGTCCGGGGACCACCTGACCTGCCCGCTGTCACGGCCGACGGTCGCCAGGCACACCGCCGGCCCGCGCACGTGCAGGCGGAAGACGTCACCGCGGTGGTGCGCGCGGCCTGCCGGCTCCAACCGGACCTCTCCCCCGTCCTGCCCCATTCGACCGAGACTCCGACTGGCCTGCTCCGGCGGATCCTCCGCGGCGGTGGTCAGCACGTTGCCGCACTCGGTCATGCCCCAGACGTTCCGCACGACGGGACACAGGCGCTCCCGCACGTCCGACAGGGTCACCGGGGGAATCACCCCTCCGAAACTGCAGACGGATTCCAGGCTCGACACGTCACGCGCCCGGCGCCGCTGTTCCTCGACGAGGGTTCGGAGCATCCGGGGCGAAGTCCGCAGCTCCGTGACTTTCGCCTCCTCGATCAGGTCCAGCCAGGTTTCCGGGGAACGGCTGTCACTGAAGAGCGTCGGGACGCCCCGCCAGGTGGCGTGGAGGGTCATGCGGAACGCCGAGACGAAGGACATTCCCGAGGTGAGGGCCCGGAGCTGCCCGGGGGCCGGAGCCTGCCGCGGTACCGCGTACAGCGTGTTGAGGCTGTGGGCGACCAGTTGGCTCTCGCCGGTGGTGCCGGAGGTCATCAGGAGTGCACACACCTCGTCAGACCCGAAAGGAACGAGGTCGGACGGCCGCTCGACGGTGGAATGACGGCCGTAGAAGACGTCGTCGAGACTGACCGCGTTCGTGGCGGCGGCGTCTCCGATGACGATCCGGTGCCGCAGGGAAGGCAGCCGGGGCGCCTGCTCCAGGAGCTGCCGCGCCTGCCCGACGCCGTCGTACTCGTCCGCCACCACGCAGGCGACCGCGCCGGTGGCCGCCAGCACACGCTCCGTCTCGAAGGAACCGGACAGCGTGTGCAGGGGGGCCACGATCGCCCCGACCCGCTGGCAGGCGATCATCAGGACCGCGGTTTCCCACCACGCGGGCAGCTGGTAGGCGACCACGTCTCCGCGGCCCACCCCGAGCCGCTGCAGGGCACCGGCCACAGCGTCCGCGCGAACGTCGAACTCCCGGAACGACAGGGCGATCAGCCGTTTTTCGCGTTGACGCCATGTCAGGAAGGCGGTCTCATCGGGCGCTTCCGCGGCGGATTCCCGCAGATCCTCCGAGAACGTCGCGTCGCGCCACCAGCCCTGCTCGCGGTAGCGGCGGGCAAGCCCGGTCGGCGCGACGATGGATTCCCATGCAGTACGCACACGTGCCTCTCACGTCGGGGTCGGATCTGCCGCTCCGCCGAAGCGGTGACCGTCGAACTGGCAACCCGCAGTGCACGCCCGGGTCGCAAGCCGCCTTCAACTGCCGCGCCGAGAACCTCTGGATCGGGCGTGGCCTGCACAACGAGTGATGTCCACGAGCAGACCAGCCGGCTCCCGTACGACCCACACGCAGACTTTACACACCAAAAGTAGTCAAGTGGCTTCTTTGGGTAATCAACGCTCACCGACCACGAACTGTGGGGCGGCGGCTCCTACGCCTACTTCACCGCGCAGTGATCGTCACTGACGTAGGCGGCCAGCACCGGTCCGGCGAGTTCACGCGATGGCGCGATCAGAGTTCTCGCAGCCAGCGGCGCATGAATCCATACCCCTGGGCCGCGTCCTCCGCAGCGAGGAGCCCGGACGGTCGGGCCACGACGATCGTCCCGAAATGTCCGCTCACGCTCACACGCTGAACGATCATCAATGTGGCGCTGCTGAGCCGCCACGGTCGCGAAGGAGACGTTGTTCGATTCCATACAGGCCTCACGGGCGCGGGCCGCGGCTGACACCGAAGCCTGGTCCGCCGCGATCGTGGCGGACCAGGCAGATCCAGCGCCGGTCGGTACGCGACACCGAGGATTCGGCCCGCGTTGCCTACCTCAGGACTCGCAGTTGCGTTTCACATCGCCGGTATCTGATGTGCACTTGTCGGAGCTGTCGCCGCCGTCGGAGGTGTCGTTGGCGGACACACCGTCATCCGCCGACAGGATGTCGCTGCCGCCTCCGCCGAAGAGCTCGTCGCTACCGAGCCCGCCGAACAGCTCGTCGGCCCCGGATGCGCCGAGCAGTTCGTCGTCGCCGCCACCACCGAGCAGTTTGTCGTCGCCGACCCCGCCGACCAGGAGGTTGTCGGCGACATTGCCGGCAACGAGGTCATCACCCGAGCCGGTCTGTGCGTTCTCGACATCGGTGAGGAAGTTGTCTCCCTCACCGGCGACGCCGTCGTCGGCGATGCCGTTGAGACTGATGTTCACGTTCGTGGTGCGATCCGCGTAGGTGCCGAGGTCGGATCCCGGTCCGCCGGAGAACCTGTCGGCGCCGTCCGCGGTGTTCAGCGACCGTGCGGTGTCGCTTCCGTCCTCGCCGTTGAGCGTGTCGTTGCCGGTTCCGCCGATGAGGGTGTCGTTGCCGGCTCCACCGCAGATGACATCGTCACCGGCGAGCCCTTCCACCGTGTCGTTGCCGCCGAGCGCGGCGATGATGTCGCGGTTCGCGGTGCCACTGAGGACGTCGTTGCCCGCGGTGCCGGTGATGGTGGCCGTGAGACCGGCACAGGTGACGACAGCCTGCGCACCGGCGGTGGGGAGAAGCAGGCCGGCTGTGGCGAGCAGCGTGACGGCCGTGCCGCCCGTCAGCGTGCGGATCCTGGCTTGATGACGGTTCATCTGTAGGGTGTTCCCTCCTCGATGTGGTGTCTCTCGAACAGAAGCGGGCCACCGGGCAGCGGCGACGGCCGCGCGCCCCCCGCGCGGCCGTCGGCAGGCGGAACGTACGCCCCACCTGGGAAGAAACTGCTCCCCCTCATCAATTTCCTCCTGGCTGCGGCCGCCCGGCGTGCCGCGCGCCACAACACCCGCCGCCAATGGAGTCTGTCGATGTACCGACCGCCTAGCATCTGGCGAATGCCATACCCGCGACCGTCCCGAGGCAGCAGCGGTCACACCTCCGGTGCGGCGTTCGTGGGGCGCGGCGCCGAGTTGCAGCGCCTGCATGCCGCGTACGACCAGGCGTCAGCCGGCGCGTGGGCCGTCGCCGAGGTCACCGGTGACCCGGGCATCGGCAAGTCGAGCGTGCTGGCCCGGTTTCTGGCACATGCCCGCAGCGCCGGCGCTCAGGTGTGTGCCGGGCAGGCCGTCGAGTCGGACGGGCACGTCCCGTACGGCCTGCTGGTCGACGCGCTCGGTGACGTGGTGAGCCGGCTGCCCGCCGCACGGTTGGCGGCGGCACAGGCCGACCTTCCGGTGCTGCGTGCCGTCTGGCCGCAGTTGCCGGGACCGTCGGATGCACCGGAGTCGATTCCGGCGGCGCAGCGCTATCGGGTGCACCGGGCCGTACGAAATCTTCTTGCCGTGCTGGCCGCCGGTGCCGGGAACGGGCCGTTGGTGGTGGCGCTGGATGACGTGCACTGGGCCGACGAGGGATCGACCGAGTTGCTCGGGCACCTGCTCAGGCATCCGCCGCCCGGACCGGTGCTGCTGTTGGCGGTGTACCGGCCACGGCAGCTGGCGAGCCGGTTACGCGGCGCTTTCGCCGACGCCGCTGTGACCGGGACGAGCGTACGCGTGGATCTGCCACCACTGACCGAGGACGAGACCGCGGCGCTGCTGCCTGACCGGCTGTCCCCGCGGCGCCGGCAGCAGCTGCATGTGGCCAGCGCCGGAAATCCGCTCTATCTCAAGGCGTTGTCAGCCGTCGCCGAGGTGGCGCCGGCCGAGCCGGTCAGGGGCCACCGCCCACCGGGTCAGGCCGGCCTGCCGGACCCGGTCTGGTCGGCGCTCACCGCCGAACTGGCGACGTTGACATCGACCGAACGGCAGGTCGCGGCTGCCGTCGCGGTGGCCGGCCCGGCGGCCGACATCGATCTGCTGTCCACCGTCGCCGCGTGCCCGGCACCCCGTGTCGTCGCCGCGCTCGACCGGCTCGCGACCCGGGACGTGCTGCGGCCCGTCCCCGGGATCGCGACGTTCCCGTTCCGGCATCCGGTGGTGCACACCGTCACCTACGAGTCGGCTCCGGCCGGCTGGCGGACAGCCGCGCACGCCCGCGCCGCGACCGCCCTCGCCGAGCGTGGCGCGGCGGCTACGGACCGGGCCTACCATGTGGAACGCTGCGCCGGGGTCGGGGACGCCGCGGCCGTCACCACGCTGAGCGAGGCCGCCGCTACGGTCCTGCCCGCGGGGCCGGCGACGGCCGCCCGGTGGTTGGCTACCGCGCTGCGCCTGCTGCCTGCCGGCGCCACCACCGACGCCGTCCGGTGGGACCTGCTGGTGCGGCACGCCGAGGCGCGGTCTCTGGCCGGGGACCTGTCCGGAGGCCGCGACAGCGTCCATGCGTTGCTGTCGCTCCTGCCGCGGCACCCCGCGGCGAAACGCGCCCGGGTGGCCGTGCTCGCCGCCACCGTGGAGCGGTTGCTCGGCAACGCGATGGAGGCGGAGGCGCTGCTGGCCGCGGAACTCGCCGCCTGTCCCGAGGCGCACGGCACCGCCGGGGTGACACTGCGGACCGGCCTGGCCACGTGCGCGGTGTTGCGCTCCGACCCGGCCGCGGCCGACCGGTGGACCGGGCAGGCGCTGCGCGACGCCAGGCGGGACGCCCGGCCGGCCCGGCTGGCCGGAGCCTTGGCGCTGGCCGCGATGGCCGGTCACCTCACCGGCGCGTTCACCGCCGCCGCGGCGCGGCTCGACGAGGCGGCCCGGATCCTGGACGGGCTACCCGACGACGACCTGGTGGAAGTTCTGCAACCGGTCGGCTTGGTGGGTGCCGCCGAGATCGCCCATGAGCGGATCCCGGACGCCATCCGGCACCTGAACCGGATCCTCGCGGTGGCCCACCGGCACCGGCCGGCACACGTGCTCACCGACCTGTACGGACAGCTGGGCACCGCGTACGCGTTGACCGGCGACCGCGACCGGGCGGCCGAGTGTTTCGACAACGAGTACGACGCCGCGCTGCTCACCGGCAGCGCGGCCCAATGCGGTACCGCGCTCAAACACCAGAGCTGGCTCGCGCTGTGGCGTGGCGACCTACCGGCCGCACTGCACCTGGGCGAGCGGGCACTCGCCGACGCCCGGGCGCAGCAGCACCCCCTGTCCTGGAGCTCCATGGCGATCTTCGCTCTCGCGCACCTGCTCGGCAACGACCCGGCAGCGGCGATCCGGCTCCTCGAGTCGGCCGGTGACCGGCCGCACAAGCCGACCATCGATCCGGGGGCGCGGATCCGCTGGTGGGAGGTCCGGGCGGCGGCATGCGCGGCAGCGGGAGACACCGATGCCGCCCGGGACGCCGCCGAACACGCGGGTCAGCTGGCCGCCGGCAGCAGTCTGCGCCGAGGCCGGGCACACGCGGCCATGGCACGCGGGTACGCCCTGCTCAACGACGACCCGGCCGGCGCCCTCGAGGCAGCCCGAGCCGCCGGCACACTCCTGGACCAGGCGGGCGACCTCATCGCCGCCGGACGTGCCCACCACCTCGCCGCGAACGCCCTGGCCGCGCTGCGCCGCCCGGCCCAGGCACGGGCCTGCTTCGCCGACGCCCGTTCCCGCTTCACCACGGCACAAGCGCCACTACTGCACGACGCCACCCTCCGCGACGAACGGCGGATGAACGCGCGCCGCTCACGGCCCGGCGATCACCGCACCCTGACCCCACGAGAGTCAGAGGTGGCCAGGCTGGTCGCCGAAGGACTGACCAACCGGCAGATCGCCGAGCGACTGTTCCTCAGCCCGGGCACGGTCGGGGTGCACGTCGGCCGGGTGTACGCCAAACTCGGGGTGGGACGCCGCGCCGCGGTAGCCGCCCGGCTCGCGGCCCCACCGCACGCCGCTGACCGGGCCGACGACCACCCGTAGGCCGCTGTCTCACCGGGGTCGCGGAGGGGCGGGGAACCGCAGGGAGATGCGGAGTCCACCGGCGGGCCGGGGCTTGGCGGTGATCTCGCCCCCGTGCGCGGTGACGACGGACCGGACGATCGACAGGCCGAGCCCGCTGCCGTCGACGGAGCCGGTGCGGCCGGACAGGCGGTGGAAGGGTTCGAAGAGGCCGGGTATCTCGTCGGCGGCGACGACCGGCCCGGTGTTGGCGACGGTGACCACGGATCCGGCGCAGGTCACCGTCACGTCTCCGGCCGGCACGTTGTAGGCGATCGCGTTCTGCAGCAGGTTCTGCACGGCGCGTTCGAGCAGCACCGGGTCGCCGATCGTCTGGGCCGGTGCCGCGGAGAACCGCAGGTCGACGCCGGCGGCGACGGCACCGGGCCGGGCGGCGTCCACGAGGCGGCCGGTCACCTCGGCGAGGTCGACGCGGTCGCGTGTGGTGAGCCGCTGCTCGGAGCCGGCGAGCACCAGCAGCCCTTCGATCAGCTTCTCGTGCCGGGCGTTCATCGCCAGCAGGGCCGTACCGAGCCGGCGCAGCTCGGAGGGCGGGTCGGGGTGGCTGAGCGCGACCTCGATCAGGGTCCGGTTGATGGTCAGCGGGGTACGCAGTTCGTGGGAGGCGTTCGCCACGAAGCGGCGCTGGGCGCCGAACGCGGCGTCGAGGCGGGCGAGCATGTCGTCGAAGGTGTCGGCGAGTTGCCGCAGCTCGTCCTGCGGTCCGCTGAGGCCGATGCGTTCGTGCAGGTTGCTTTCGGCCACCCGGCGGGCGGTCGCGGTGATCTCCTGCAGTGGTCGCAGGGTGCGGCCGGCCGCGAGCCAGCCGAGCCAGACGCCGATGACGCCGACCCCGGCCAGGGCGAGGGCGCCCTGGCGCAGCAGGGAGGTGAGGGTCTGCTGGCGGAACTGTTCCTGCAGCGTCTCCGCGAGCCGCATGGTCTTCTCGGCCTGCTGCCGCTGTTCGGGTGTCCAGTTCGGGTCGGGGGTGGTCGGCTGCGCCACGCCGGCGTCGTCCGACGGCTGCGCCACGCCGGCGTCGACGGCGGTGATCTCGATGCCGGGTATCGCCGCGACGACCGCGGTACGACCGAAGCTCGGGTTGCTCAGGGCGGACGCGAGCAGCAGGTAGGTGATGCCGAGCAGCGCGGCACCGACCAGCAGGAACAGTCCGCCGTACAGGGTGGTCAGGCGGGCCCGGATGGTCAGCCGGTGCGCCGTCACGGGATCTGGTACCCCACTCCGGTCACGGTGGTCACCACCTGCGGCGGCCCGAGCTTGCGCCGCAACGTCAGCATGGTGACCCGGACCACGCCGGTGAACGGGTCGGTGTGCTCGTCCCAGGCGCGTTCCAGCAGCTGCTCGGTGCTCACCACCGCGCCGTCGGCGCGCAGCAACTCCTCGAGCACGGCGAACTCCTTGCGGGACAGCGCGACGTGATGGCCGTCGCGGTACACCTGACGGCGCGACGTGTCGAGCCGGATGCCGGCGCGTTCCAGCACCGGCGGGGCGGCCGGGCGGGCACGCCGGCCCAGCGCCCGGACCCGGGCGACCAGCTCCGCGAACGCGAACGGCTTGGGCAGGTAGTCGTCGGCGCCCAGCGAAAGGCCCGCGACCCGGTCGGTGAGGCCACCGGAGGCGGTCAGCATCAGCATGCGCACGTCCCAGCCGGCGTTCATCACGGCCCGGCACACGTCGTCGCCGTGCACCACCGGCAGGTCCCGGTCGAGGACGAGGACGTCGTAGCTGTTGACGGCGAGACGTCGCAGTGCGGCGTCGCCGTCGTAGGCGGTGTCCACGGCGAGGGCCTGCAGCCGCAGACCCTCGGCTATCGAGTCCGCCAGCACGACCTCGTCCTCTGCCACCAGTACACGCATCGGGCCATACTGCCGCGCGAACCCGTTAGAAGGCTGTTAGCGCCAGCACTAATGATCATTTAACGGGCGAACTGGTGTGGTGGTTCCCGACTCGAGGGAGGAGCCACGATGACATTCGCCGACAGAACCCGGCTGTTCGTCGTACCGGTGCTGCTCGCGGCCGTGCTCAGCGGTTGCGCGGAGAAGAAGCAGGAGCCGTCGGTGGCGTCGGCCGGCGGGAAACCGCCGGCCAGTGCCGGTGTGCCGCAGGCGCAGGACGCGGCCGCGCAGGGCCGCAGATTCGCGCAGTGCATGCGGGAGAACGGCGTCGACATGGAGGATCCCGGCCCGGACGGCATGATGCGCGGGCTCGAGGTGACCAAGGCGAACGAGGCGAAGCTGACGGCCGCGTCGACCAAGTGCCGCGAGTTCCTGCCCAACGGCGGGGAGCCCGGGAAGATGCCGGCCGAGGACGTCGCGAAGCGCCGCGAATATGCCAAGTGCCTACGGGAGAACGGTGTGCCGGAGTTCCCGGACCCCGATCCGGAGACCGGCGAGTTCAGCATCGGCAAGGACAAGGCCGACGTTTTCGACAAGCTGGAGGCGGCGGCGCCGAAGTGCCAGCAGCTCGGCGGGGGTGCCGCCATGCCGGCCATCAGGGTGGACGGATGACCCGCCGAACGACGGCGATACTGCTGGTCACGCTGGCGACGCTCGGCGCCGCGGGCACGGCGGCGGTGATCCTCGGCCGCGAGAGGCAACCGGAGCCTGCCGCCGACGGCCCGGCGGCCACCACCACGGTGCGGCGCCAGACCCTCGCCGAACAAATCAAGATCAACGGCAGTCTCGGGTACGGGGACCCGGTGCCGATGAGGTCGAGCGCCACCGGCACCGTGACGTGGCTGCCGAAGGAGAGCGCCACGATCAAACGCGGCGGCACCCTGGTACGCGTCGACAACCGGCCGGTGGTGTTGCTGAACGGCGTCCTGCCGCTGTACCGCCCGCTGGCGCCCGGCACCGAGGGCCCCGACGTGCGGCAGTTCGAGCGCAACCTGCGCGCGCTCGGCTACGACGGCTTCACCGTCGACGACGAATACACCGCGTCGACCGCCCTGGCCGTACGGCGCTGGCAGGAGCGGCTCGACCTGCCACGAACCGGAACCGTCACCACGTCCTGGGCGATCGTGGCGCCCGGCAGCATCCGGATCGCCGAGCTCAAGGTACGGATCGGTGATCCCGGGACCGGTACGGTGCTCACCTACACCGGCACCGCCGCGGTGGTCACCGTCAAGGCTCCGGCCGCCGACGCCGCCTGGGCCGCACCCGGCGTGAAGGTGTCCGTGGCGCTGCCCGGCGGCAAACGGGCGCCCGGCAAGGTCACCCACGTCGGCGCGAAGGCGACCGGCGCGGAGGGTGAGGATCCGACGGTGCCGGTGACCATCTCGCTGACCGGCCGACCGGACGCCGGCGGCCCGCGCGAATCCCCGGTGGAGGTCACCTACACCGGCCGGCAGCGCAACGACGTGCTCACCGTCCCGGTGCCCGCCCTGCTCGCGCTGGCGGACGGCGGATACGGGCTACAGGTCGTCGAGAACGGCACATCCCGGTACGTGGCCGTACAGGTCGGCATGTTCGCCGAGGGACGCGCCGAGGTCAGCGGCGCCGGCCTGGCCGAAGGCATGACCGTCGGGATGCCGGCGTGATCCAGATGATCGACGTGGAGAAGACCTACCCGGGCGGTGTCACCGCGCTCGCCGGTGTCTCGGCCACCGTGGCCGCCGGCGAACTGGTCGGCATCGTCGGCCCCTCGGGCTCCGGCAAATCGACGATGCTGCACCTGCTCGGCGCACTCGACCGCCCGTCCGCCGGCACCGTACGCATCGACGGCCACGACGTGGCGAACCTGCCCGACCGGTCGCTGTCCGCCCTGCGGGCCCGCACCATCGGCTTCGTCTTCCAGCAGTTCCACCTCGCACCCGGGGTATCCGCGCTCGACAACGTCGCCGACGGGCTGCTCTACTGCGGCGTACGGCGGCGCGAACGGCGCCGCCGCGCGGCCCTGGCCCTTCAGCGGGTGGGCCTCGACCACCGGGCGGGCCACCGGCCGCACGAGATGTCCGGCGGGGAACGGCAACGGGTGGCGATCGCCCGGGCCGTCGTCGGCGACCCGGCGGTGCTGCTCGCCGACGAGCCGACCGGCAACCTCGACTCGAACGCCAGCGCCACCGTGATGGCGCTGCTGCACGGCCTGCACGCGGACGGCGCCACCGTCGTGGTCATCACGCACGATCAGAAGATCGCCGCGGAACTCCCCCGCCGTCTGACGATGCGCGACGGCCGGCTGGGTGAGTCGTGAGCGTGCCGACGAGACCGGTACCCGCCCGGCTCGCCCCGGACGACGTGGTCCGGGTCGGGGCCGCCGGCCTGCGTACCCGGCCGCTGCGGATCGTCCTGTCGGCGCTGGGCATCGCGATCGGCATCGCCGCGATGCTCGCCGTCGTCGGGATCTCCGCGTCCAGCCGCGCCGAACTTGACCGCACCCTGCGCGCCCTGGGCACCAACCTGCTGACGGTGGCGCCCGGCAACACCCTCGCCGGTGCGCAGGCAGAACTGCCACCCGAATCAACGGCGATGGTACGGCGCATCGGTCCCGTGCAGAGCGTCACCGCCACCGGCCGGCTCGCGGCGAAGGTCTACCGCAACGAGTACATCCCCGCGGGGCAGAACGGCAGTATCTCCGTGCTGGCCGCGCAGGCGGACCTGCTCGAACACGTCGGCGCCCGGCTGACCGCGGGACGCTGGCTCACCGAGGGGGCCGACGGGCCGACCGTCGTACTCGGCGCCGGTACCGCGCAGCGCCTCGGCATCGACTCACCCGGCCCCCGGGTCTGGCTGGGCGGCCGCTGGTTCAGCGTGGTAGGCATCCTGGCGCCGATCCCGCTCGCGCCCGAACTGGACTCGGCGGCGCTCGTCGGCTGGCCGGCGGCCCAGCGCCTGCTCGACTTCGACGGATCACCGACCACCATCTACACCCGCACCGCGGACGCGTCGGTCGAGCAGGTCCGCGCCGTACTCGCCGCGACGGTCAACCCGCAGGCCCCCAACGAGGTGAAGGTCTCCCGGCCCTCGGACGCGCTGTCGGCGGCCCGGGTGGCCGACGACACGCTCAACGGGATGCTGCTGGGGCTGGGCGCGGTCGCCCTGATCGTCGGTGGGGTCGGTGTCGCCAACACCATGGTGATCTCCGTGCTCGAACGCCGCGCCGAGATCGGCCTGCGGCGGGCCCTGGGCGCCACCCGAGGGCAGATCCGCCTGCAGTTCCTGTGCGAATCGCTGCTGCTGGCCACTCTCGGCGGCGGCGCGGGCATTCTGTTCGGCTCCATCGCGACCGCCGGCTACGCCTGGTACCGGACGTGGCCCGCGGTGATACCCGGCTGGGCGCTCATGGGCGGCCTCGCCGCCACCATCGCGGTCGGTGCGGTGGCGGGCCTCTACCCCGCGGCGGCAGCGGCCCACCTCGCACCCACCGAGGCACTGACCCATTGACGCCTCGGGCTGATCATCGCGGCCGTCGCGGTGATGGAAGGCCGCGAGGCCTGGCGCGGCGACGCCTGCTGCGCCGACGAGCGGATTTCGAGGTGATGTACGGCGGATGAGGCCCGTCAAGCGGACGCCAAGCACACGCCAAGCCGACCGCAACCGCCTCGCGTCAGGATCATGCCCGGCCGGCATCAGCCGGTCGGGATCTCATGGGAGGAATGACGCGATGAAGCTCCTCAACGCGCTCGGAGACCGGGTGATGGGTCTGGTGCTGCCGAAGGCGACCGTGTCGGCGGCCGCCGCGGTCACCTGCTGGAACACCGGCCAGAGTTGCGGTGTCGGCAAGACCCGCTACTGCTGCAGCACCGGAAACTGCTACTGCACCCCCGGCTGATGTGACCGGACGCGGGTCCGGGCGACCGTGTGCCGTCCGGACCCGCACCTGACGGGAGGTGTCATGGCGTACGTCGCGATTGCCGGTCGATGCCTGATCGGTGTGGTCTTTCTCTGGGCGGTGGTGGGCAAGCTCCACTCGCGATCGGCTTTCCACTCCTTCGCCGCGTCGCTCCGGGAGCTGCCGGGCATGTCCGGCCGGAACCCCCGGGCGGTAGCCGGCCTGACGGACTGCTCGTCGTCGTGACGTCGGCCGCCGCGGTGGGCGTCGCCGGCTCCGGATCCGCCCAGCCCGCCGGGATGCTGGTGGCGATTCCGGCCGGTGTGCTGGGCGCGATCGTGCTCGTGTTCTTCGACGACATCGTCGAACTGTTCGCCGACCAGCCTTCACGGCGTTCGGCGGTTACTCCAGGGAGATCCGGATGATTGTCATTGTCGCCGCCCTCGTGCTGGTGGGAGTGCTCGGCATGCTGAATCTCGTACTCACCGTCGGGGTCATCCGCCGCCTGCGGGAGTCGCAGGGCCATCACCCCGGTGGCGCGGACCCGGTCCTGCCGGTAGGTACGGCCGTCGGCGAGTTCACGGCGACGACGATCGACGGCGATCCGGTGGACGCCTTCCCCGCTCTGGTGGGCTTCTTCTCGCCGGGCTGCGCGCCGTGCACCGAGCTGCTGCCGGAATTCGCCGACTATGCCCGGCGGATGCCCGGCGGCCGGCAACGGGTGCTCGCGGTGGTCGCCGGCACTCCGGAGACTGCCGCCGACTACGTGAGCGTTCTCTCCGAAGTGGCGCGGGTGGTCGTCGCTTCCGCGGACGCCCCGTTGCCGCGGGCGTTCCGGGCCACCGCGTTCCCGGCCGTCTACCTGCTCGACGCCGAGCGGCGGGTACTGGTCAGCGGCGGACGGATGGACTCCTTTCCGGCGCCGGTCGCGGCGCGGTGAGCGGCACACCGTCGGCGCGCGACCTCCGGGCCGCGGCCACCCAGGCCGCCGATCTGACGGTACGCTCCGCGCCCGCCGTGGTGGCCGGTCATCTCCTGGTGATGGTGCTGGAGTCGGCCGTCCCCGTCGCGACGGCCTGGCTCACCAAACTGGTCCTGGACGGTCTGACCCGCGCGGCCCCGACCGGCACGGTCCTGTGGCTGGTCGCCGGGCTGGCGGTGATCGGTGTGCTCGCCGGTGCCGCGGGGTCGTCCGGCGAGTACCTACGCGCGGAACTCGGCCGCCGTGCCGGGCGGCGGGCCATGGACCGGCTGTTCGCCGCCACCGAACGTTTCACCGGTCTCGGCCGATTCGAGGACCCGCGATTCCTGGACCGGCTGCGCCTGGCACAGCAGGGCGTGGACAGCTCGCCCGACTTCGTCACCGGCGTCTTCGGCCTGGGCCGGGCGTCGCTGACCCTGATCGGGTTCGTCGGCTCACTGCTGGTGCTGAGTCCCGTCATGACCGGAGTCGTGCTCGCGGCCGCCGTACCGATGCTGGTGATGGAGATCCGGTTGTCCCGGCGCCGGGCGGCGGTGGCCTGGCAGGTGGGTCCCGCCGAACGTCGCGAGCTCTTCTATCGCACCCTGTTGACCAGTGTGGACGCCGCGAAGGAGATTCGCCTGTTCGGGTCCGGCCGCTTCCTGCGGCAGCGAATGACCGCGGAGCGATCCGCGGTGGACGCCGCCCGCCGCCTCATGGATCTGCGCACCCTGCGGGTCGAGGGGACGCTGGCGGCGCTCGCCGCGCTGGTCGCCGGCGGTGGCCTGGTGTGGGCGGTACTGGCCGCCACCCGCGGGATCCTCACCGTCGGTGACGTGTCGATGTTCGTCGCCGCGGTGGTCGGGGTGCAGGGCGCCTCGCGTGCCATGGTCTCGGAGTTGGCCACCACCCATCACAGTGTCCTCATGTTCGACCACTACCGGGCGGTCGTGCAGGCCGGCCCGGACCTGCCGGAACCGGCGCGGCCCCATCCCCTGCCGGCACTGCGGCACGGTCTGCGGCTGCGTGATGTCTGGTTCCGGTACAGCGACGAGCACCCGTGGATCCTGCGCGGGGTGGACCTGTTCGTGCCGTACGGCGCGACGGTCGCCCTGGTCGGCCTGAACGGAGCCGGCAAGAGCACGCTGGTGAAGCTGCTGTGCCGGCTCTACGACCCGCAGCGGGGTTCGATCACCTGGGACGGCGTCGATCTGCGGGAGGTTTCCCAGGCCCGGCTGCGGGACCGGATCAGCGTCGTGTTCCAGGACCACATGAACTACGACCTGACCGCCGCGGAGAACATCGCGCTCGGCGACATCGGCGCTCTGGAGGACCCGTCGCGGATCCGGGCCGCCGCCGGCCGGGCCGGGATCCACGACACCCTGACGACCCTGCCCCGCGGCTATGACACCCTGCTGACCAGGATGTTCTTCGAGGGCGCCGAGCCCGGTTCCGGCGCCAGCGGAGTGGTGCTGTCCGGCGGGCAGTGGCAGCGCCTGGCATTGGCGCGGGCACTGGTCCGCGACCGGCGCGACCTGATGATCCTCGACGAACCGAGCTCCGGGCTCGATCCGATGGCCGAGCACGAGGTGCACGAGCGGGTCCGCGACCACCGGGCCGGAGCGACGAGCCTGCTGATCTCCCACCGGCTCAACACGGTACGGCGGGCCGACCTGATCGTGGTGCTGGCGGACGGCAGGATCGTCGAGCAGGGCGACCACGACACCCTGATGGCGGCCGGCGGCGGCTATGCCGCACTGTTCCGCCTGCAGTCGGAGGGCTACCGCGAGGCGGTCGGGTGAGATCGCTCGGTCTCTGGAGATGGACCCGGCACTGGATCGCCGTGGTGGACGGGCGGAGCATGGAACCGGCCCTGCGGGCGGGGGACCGGCTCCTGATCCGGCGGTGCACCCCGGCTCAGGTGCGCCGGGGTGCGATCGTCGTCGCCCGCGAGCCACTGCCGACCCTGCCGGTGGACCGCGTCATCGTGAAACGTGTGGTCGCCGTGCCCGGTGACCCGGTGCCCCGAGATCGGGTGCCCGCACTCCGCGACGTGGCCGGCGACGTGGTGCCGGAGGGCTCACTGGTCGTCCTCGGCGACAACCCCGCCGAGAGCCGGGACTCCCGCGAATTCGGTTACCTGGATGCCGGGCATCTGCTGGGCGTGGCGGTCCGGCCCATGCGCTGACTCATGCCAGCAGCCGGGCCGCCTGGGCGGCGGCCGCCAGGCAGTGCTCCAGCGAGCGCCGCAGCCGGGCACGATGCTCGTCGGCGATGGAGCCCTGCCGGTGACAGCAACGGATCAGGCCCCGCATCTCCTCGGTGATCTCGTCGACGTGCCCGGCCGCGTCGGCGGCCGGCGGCAGCGGCCGGCCGGGGTCCGGCTTCGGCCGCAGCAGCGCCTGGTGCAGCCGGCGCAACTCCGGCCCCGGTTCGACCCCGAGGTGGTCGGCCAGATGCCGATGCAGTCGGCGATAGGCGGCCAGCGCCTCGACCGCCTGGCCGCAGCGTTGCAGCGCGACCATGAGCTGTCCGGTCAGCTGCTCGGCACCGGGATGTTCCGCGACCGCCTCCGTCAGGACCACCACCGCGTCGTGCTTCCGGTCCAGGTCGAGCAGGGCCCGGGCGTGTACGGCCAGCAGACTGAGATGCTCACCGAGCAGGCCGGCGCGGACCCGGTCGGCCCAGGTTCCGGTGACACCGGCGAGCGGTTCGCCGCGCCACAGGTTGATCGCGTCCTGGGACAGCCGGGACGCCTCGCCGTGGTCGCCGGCCTCCAGACTGGAGCGCGCCTGCTGGGCGAGACGGCGGGCCCTGTTCACGTCGACATCCGGCCAGGGCAGGTTGAGCTGGTAGCCGTCGCCGGCCCGGGCGATGTCGATCGGCCGCTCCGGCCCCGTGAGCCGCCGCAGCCGCGTCACATAGGCTTGAATGCTCGTCCGTGCCTCGGCGGGTGGGCTGTCGCACCAGACCCGCTCGATCAGCACACTGACCGGCACCGGTTGCCCCACCGAATAGGCCAGGGCGGCCAGGACCGCCCGCTGTTTCGGCGGCCCCACCCTGATCGGTTTCCCCTCGGTCCAGAGTTCCACCGGCCCCAACAGCCGCAAGTCCACGATTGCCTCCCCGTGTCACGTATGCCCGATCGGCTCCGTCCACCGTGATCCCTCGTGGATGATCACGGCAGAGACTGGCATCGATACTAAGCACAATCACTTCCATGGAGGTCACCACGCGGCGCCCGGGGCCGTGTCGTTGCTGGCCAGGGCCTTCTACCGCCCGCCCTGCCCGGCCCCTCGCCGCCAACGACCCGGCACCGCCTTACCTCGACATGAAAAGCTCAATAGGGTGCTCCCATGGACTGGCTGTCACGGTTACGGGGTGAGGACCCGGTGGCGGCGCGGTGGCGGGCCGCCGCGCTGGTGAACGAGGCGACGGAACTGTCCAAGACGAACCGTCATACCGAGGCGGCGACCGCGAGCGAGCAGGCCGTCAGTTTGCTGCGCGCCATCCGGCGCGTGCCCCGCACCGAAATCGCCCCGTTGCTGGCCCATGCCCTGGTACGCCATTCGATCGCGCTCGCGGCGCTGGGTGACCTCGCCGGGGCACTGCGCGACGCCGAAGAGGCGCTCGAACTCGCGCAGGCGGTGCCCACCGGATCCGGGCATTCCGAGTTGCTGCCGACGACGCGGGCAAACCTCGCGTTCTGGCTGATGAAGTCGGGACGGGCCGCTGATGCCGTGCCGCACATCCGGGCGGCCGCCGACTCCACCGCTCGACTTCCGGAGGGGGCTGCCGCCTGGATCCAGGGAACCCTTGCACAGGTTCTGGCGGCCGCTGGTGAGGACGCCGAGGCCTTGGCCGTCAGCGACCGGAACCGGATCGCGTTGCAGCGAAGGGTGGAGGCCACGACAGCCGACGTCGCCCTGGACGTCGAACAGGCCCGGGCGGCGGCCAACCACGCCGGCCGGCTGTTCGAGGCGGGCCGCTGGCAGGAGGCGGCGGAGACGGCGGCCGAAGCCGTCGCCCGGCATCGTGCGCTGGCCGCCCGGGACCGTCTCGGACGGCTGCCGAACCTGGCCATGGCCCTGACCAACCAGGCCGTCATCTTGTCCAAGGTCTCCCGCTGGGAGGAGTCGCTGGCGGCATCCGAGGAGGCCGTGACGTTGCAGCGGGAGATCACCACGGCGGACCCGGTGGCGGGGCTGCCCGGTCTGGCGGCGGCGCTGTCGTCGTACGCCACCGGCCTGGCCGCGGCGGACCGGATCGCGGAGGCACGGCCCCTGATGGCCGAGTCACTCGAGATCCGCCGGGCACTGGTCGCCGCGGACCGGGGCGCCCACCTCGGGAAACTGGCCGAGGTGCTGTCCAACTGCGCCTTCCTCGCCGAGACCGGCGAGGAGAACCTGCCACTGTACGAAGAGGCCGTACGGCTGCGCCGCGAACTGTCCGCTCAGAATCGTGCCGTCCACCTGCCCTGGTTGGCGCGGGTGTTGAATCTGTACGCCAACCAGCTCGCCGCCGTGGGCCGCCTCGGGCCGGCGCTCGACGCGGGCCACGAGGCCGTGGAGTCGGCGCGGGAGTCGTTCGCGGCCAACCGTGCCGGGTTCCTGCCCTACCACGCCTTCGTGCTGCGCGAGCAGGCAAGGCGGCTGGACGAGGCGGGGCAGCCGGCGGTCGCGATCGCCCTCGGCGCGGAGGCTGTCGCCGTCTGCCGGGAGGCTCTCGGCGCCAACCGGGTCCGGGGACTGTCCGGCCTGGCGACAGCGCTGAACCAGCAGGCCGGCCGCCTCCTGGCCCTGCCGGCGGTCAGCGTGCGGCAGGCCGAGGAGGCGGCGGCGCTGCGATCGGAAGCCGCTGCCCTGCTCGCGGAGCGCGACCGCGGCTGAGGTGCGGGGCGGTGTCCAGCACCCGGCGTTCCCTGACCGGGTGGTGAAGGGCGAACGTGGTCGCCGGATCCGGGACGGTCGCGATACTGGACCGGTGCGCCTGATCGACCATCACTGTCACGGTGTGGTGACCGAGCCGCTCGAGCGGGCCGGGTTCGAGTCGCTCCTGACCGAGTCGGACCGGGCGGCGCCGATGGGCTGCTCGATGTTCGACTCGCAGCTGGGTTTCGCCGTGCGGCGCTGGTGTGCGCCGGTTCTGGACCTGGATCCGCACGCGGAGCCGGACGTCTACCTGGCCCGGCGCCGCGAGCTGGGAGCGGACGAGGTGAACCGGCGGCTGCTGCGGGCGGCCGACATGGACGTGTTCCTGGTGGACTCCGGGTACCGCCCCGGTGAGTTGCTGGACGGGCCGGAGATGGCGGCGGCCTCCGGGGCGCAGGTTCGCGAGATCGTACGCCTGGAAGCTGTCGCCGAAGCGCTGCCGGAGACGACCGCGGCGGGTTTCGCGGGCGCGTTCGCGGCCGGACTCGACCTGGCCGTGGCGGGCGCGGCCGGTGTCAAGTCGATCGTCGCCTACCGGTACGGCCTGGATTTCGATCCGCTTCCGCCGAGCCGGCGGGAGGTGGCCCGGGCCGCGGGAAGGTGGCTGCGCCGCGGCCGGCCACGGCTGGACGACCCGGTGCTGCTGCGCCACCTGATCTGGGCCGGTGTGGAGCGTGGCCTGCCGATACAGTTCCACGTCGGCTTCGGCGACCCGGACCTCGACCTGGCGCGCTGCGACCCGCTGCTGCTGACCGGCTTCCTGCGGGCGACCCGGGACCGGCACGTCAGCGTCATGCTGTTGCACTGCTATCCGTTCCACCGGCGGGCCGGCTACCTCGCGCACGCGTTCCCGCACGTGTACGTCGACGTCGGGCTGGCCGTCAACCATGTGGGCGCCCGCGCCCCGGCGGTCGTCGCCGAGTCGCTGGAGCTGGCGCCTTTCCACAAGGTGCTCTATTCCTCCGACGCGTTCGGGCTGGCCGAGCTGCATCATCTCGGCGCGCTGTCGTTCCGGCAGGCGTTCGAAGCGGTGACCGGCGCGTGGGTGCGGGAGGGACGGTGGTCGGCGGCCGGCGCCACCCGGGTGGGAGAGCTGGTCGGATCCGGTAACGCTGAGCGGGTCTACCGGCTATGAAGGGAAGATGGGTATGCCCGGGGTGCTTGAGTTGCGCGAGCGGGGTGTGCGCGGCGTCATTCTTTCGTACGTGGACACGGCCGGGATCAACCGCGTCAAGACCGTGCCGCTGTCCCGGCTGGAGCATGCCGTCCAATGGGGTGTCGGCATGTCGCCGGTGTTCGACGTCTTTCTCTCCGACGACTCGATCACGAGCACCGACCGGCTCGGTGGCCCCGACGGTGATCTGCGCCTGCGCCCGGATCTGGACCGGCTCGTGGTGCTGTCGGGGCAGCCGGGCTGGGCGTGGGCGCCGGCCGACCGGTTCACTCAGGAGGGCGAGCCGTGGGTGGCCGATCAGCGTGGCTTCGCCCGGCGGATGGTGGGCCTGGCGGCGGCCGAGGGCGTGTCGTTCCGGATGGCGATCGAGGTGGAGTGGGCGGTCGGGCGCGACGGTGACGACTTCGTTCCCGCGTGCCGCGGTCCGGCGTACGGGATGTCTCGCCTGGTCGAGTTGAGCGACTACGCCCGCGATGTGCTGGTCGCGCTGGAGGAGCAGGGTGTCCAGGTCGACCAGTTGCATCCCGAGTACGCGGCCGGGCAGTTCGAGGTGTCGGTCGCGGCCTCCGATCCGGTGGGCGCGGCCGATGACAGTGTCCTGGTGCGCCAGACCATCCGCGCGGTGTCTCACCGGCACGGGTTGCGGGCGTCGTTCGCGCCGGTGGTGGTCGCCGATCGGGTCGGTAACGGCGGCCACGTGCATCTGTCGGTGTGGCGGGACGGGAGCAACCTGTTCGACGGATTCCCGTCCGGTGACGGCGGGTTCGCGGCGGCCGGGATCCTGGCCCACCTTCCGGCGCTGCTGGCGGTGGGCGCGCCCACCCCGGGAAGCTATCTGCGGCTGGTGCCGTCGCACTGGGCGGGGGTTTTCGCCTGCTGGGGTGTGGAGACCCGGGAGGCGGCCCTGCGGTTCGTGCCGGGGACCGCGGGTCTGGCCGGGGCGGCGAACCTGGAGGTGAAGTGCTTCGACCTGACCGCGAACCCGTACCTGCTGCTCGGGGCGCTGGTGGCGGCGGCGCTGGACGGGCTCGCCGGGCGGCGGCCGCTGCCGGAGCCGATTGCCGGTGATCCGGTGAATCTGCCGGGCGCGCCGCGGTTGCCGACGACTCTGGACGCGGCGGTGGGCGAGTTCGCGGCGGATGCGGTGCTGCGGGAGGCGCTCGGGTCGACGCTGTTCGACGCGGTCGTGGCGGTCCGGCGGGGCGAGGCGGCCCGGTTCCGCGATGCCGGTCCGGAGGATGTGGCGGCGGCTCTGCGCTGGGTCTACTGACAGGCTCTCGGGTGGGCTGACAAAACGCGGAACGCGAGTATGATTCGCGTCCACCATGATCAGCATCACACAGATCCGTGCCGCCGCGACCGCCGTCGTCATCCTCGTCGCCGTCCTGGCGGCTGCCGCCGTGGCGGATCCGTCCGGTCTGCTCGCGCCGATCGGCGGTCGAGGGCTGCCGCTGCTGGGTACGGGTGGCGTCTACCGCTGGGCGCCCCTCGTGATCGGTCTCCCGGTCCTGCTCGTGGGCACCGCCGTCCCCACCTTCGTGGTCGCCGGGCAGGCGGCGGCCAGGTGGGTGTTCGCCGCCACGTGGCTCGCGGTGACCGGCGCCGGCGCCTGGGCGACCGCCGCGACCGGGTTCGCGTCGGCGCTCCCGATGGTGGGGCCGCACCTCTCGGTCGGCTCGGCCCTGACGTACGCGCTCAGCACGAGCGGCTTCGCGGCGATCAAGTTCCTGCTGGTCGGCGTGCTGGTCGCGGCCGGCGCGGCGCTCGCCGCCCGGTTCGGGCCACGGCCGGCGCCCCGCGAGGCCGAGTCCTCCCCGGTCACCTTCCCCATCACGGTCATGCTGGTGGTGACCGGCCTGGCAGCGATCGGACCGGCAGCTCACTGGTGGCGCGGCGGACCGGTCGGGTACGCGTTCGACGGATTCCTGGCCGCATCGAGCGCGGCCGACGGCGTACTCGGCTTCCTCGCCGGCACGGCGCTGTTCCTGGCGGTGTTCGCCGGGGCCGCCTGGGTGGCGGGGCGGCGTCTGACGCAGGCCGGCCCGCTGGTGGCGTCGGTGACCGTGTTCCTGGCCTCGGTGGTGGCGGGCCTCGCCCTCGGGGTCGTCGATGCCGTCCTCACCGCGCTGCCCTCGTCGACGGACCAGTGGTGGGTTGCCACCTCGCTGATCAGCGTCGCGACCGGTATCGGTTACGGTGCGATGGCCGGTCTCCTCGGCGCTGTCGTGGTCGCGGCGGGATGGCGGCTGCGATCGCGGGTGCTGCCGGTCGCGGCGACCGGCGTACTCGTGCTGGCTCTTGTGCCTTTGATCGGAGTGCCGGCTCCCGCGGGGCCGCCGGCCGCCGAGGAGGTCGCGGCGTCCGGTGGCATGGAGTACCTCCGGGTGCTTCCGGCGCCTGCCGGGGACGGGCTCGCCACGATCGGTGACGTCACCGGCCGGCAGGTGATCCTCCGTGGGGTCAACGTGAACCAGCTGATCGACTACTACCTGCGTGATCCGGCCGTTCCGGCGACACAACCGCTGACCGACGGCGACTTCGAGCAGATGGCGGCGATGGGCTTCAACGTGATGCGGCTCGGCATGTCGTGGTCGCGGCTGGAGCCTGAGCGCGGCACCTTCGACGAGTCCTACCTTCAGCGGATCAGGGACGCGGTGGCCGGGGCGAAGGCCCACGGGATCTACACCGTCCTGGACATGCACGAGGACGCGTGGGGCAACGCGATCGCCCGTCCCTCCGCGCGGTGCGGCGGCGGGACGAGTCCGGCCCGCGGCTGGGACGGCGCGCCCGGGTGGGCGACGATCACCGACGGGACGGCGCACTGCGAGTTCCTGGCCCGCGACCTGGCGCCGGCGGTGGCGACGGCGTTCGGGAACTTCTACACCGACCGTGACGGCATCCAGAGTGAACTCGTGCGTACGTGGGCGTTCGTGGCGAAGGCCTTCGCCGGCGAGCCCGCTGTCGCCGGGTACGACCTGCTCAACGAGCCCGGGATCGGGGCGAATCCGCCGGTCAGCTCGGGGCTGCTGCTCGGCCGGTACTACGACGCCGCGATCACGGCCATCCGTCAGGCCGAGCAGGCCGCCGGCGGGCACACGCACCTCGCCTTCTTCGAGCCGAGCGTGCTGTGGTCCGGCCTCGGGTTCGACGCGGCCCCGGCGCCCGGGTTCACCGGCGACCGGCAGCTGGTGTTCGCCCCGCACCCGTACAGCGAGTCGATCAGCATGGACCAGGGCCTGGGCCTGACGATCGCGTCCATCGAGCGGAACCTCGCCACGTCGGCCCGTGCCGCCCGGGCGTACGGGGCCGCGCTGTGGTTCGGCGAATGGGGCTGGTTCGGCGACCCGGCGGTGGACGGTGTCAAGGTGCGGCGCTTCGCGGCGGCCCAGGACCGGCTCGGCGCCGGTGGTGCGTTCTGGGTGTGGCGGCAGGGGTGCGGTTCGCCCGAGACCGGCGCCGACGCCACGACGTCCGGGAACCTGGTCGCCGTCGACTGCCGTACCGGTGCGTCGACGCCGCCGCCGGCGGGCTTCGCGCAACCGCTGTCCCGGGCCTTCCCGCGAGCGCTGCCGGGCCGGCTCGACTCGCTCCTCTCGGATCCGGACGGCGGGCTGCGGATCACCGCCACCGCCGCCGACGATCCCGCGAACTGCCGGGTCGACATCTGGGTGCCCGGCGACGCGAAGCCCGGCCTGACCGCGACGGGGGTCACCGATCTGTCGTCGGAGCAGGTCACGGGCGGCTGGCGGGTCAGTGGCTGTGCCCGCGGCGCCTACAGCGTGACGGCGGCGTTCTAGGGTCCGGGTACGCAGATCTGCGTACCCGGAAAGCCGCCGCGTGACGGACGACCCGATGGGCGTGCCGCCCGAGGATGGTCCGGTGCGGTTGACAACGAAGCAACGGTTGGTCGGCGTCGAGCGGGTCTGCTGGGTCATCGGTCTGGTGCTGATCGGCTCCGGGCTGTTCCACCTCGCGGTGTTCGCCGTCGACGGCGGGCCGTGGCAGGGGCCGGTGTCGTGGCGGAAGCCGATCACGTTCGGGCTGTCGTTCGGGCTGACCCTGCTCACGGTGGTGTGGCTGTCGGCGTACCTGCCGTTGTCCGGCCGGCGGCGCGGATGGCTGCTGGGGATCTTCGCGGTGGACTGCTGCGCCGAGGTCGCCGGGATCACCCTCCAGGCGTGGCGGCATGTGCCGTCCCACCTCAACCGCGAGACCGGCTTCGACTCGGCGGTGTCGACGGTGCTCGCGGTCGGCGGTGGTGTCCTGGTGGTGGTGCTGGGGCTGCTCGTCCTGGCGGCGTTCCGGGCGCGGACGGCGCCGAGCATGCGCCTGGCGTTGCGGGCGGGCTTCGTGTTCCTGCTGATCGGGCTGCTCTCCGGTGCGGCGATGATCGCCCGAGGTGTGATCACGGTCAACGGCGGCGATCAACAGCGGGGGTACGAGGTGGCCGGCTTCCTCAAACCGGTGCACGCGCTCGGCCTGCACGGTGTCCTGGTGCTGCCCGCCCTGGCCTGGCTGCTGTCCCGGACCGGCTGGGACGAGACCCGGCGTACCCGTACCGTCGCCGTGGCCGTGGCCGTCTACGGTGCCGCCGTCGCGGCAGCCGCGGCGTACCCGCTGGTTTGAGAGGATGGTGCGGTGCGGGCTGACCTGGTGCTGGCCGTTCTGCTCGCGGTGACGGCTGTCGTGGGCAGCAGGGGCGCCGCCGAGGTGAGCCATCCCGCCGCGCCACTGGATCCGGCCGGTTACGCCCTGGTGGTCGTGGCGGCCCTGGCCCTGGCCGTGCGGCGCCGGAAACCGCTGGTGGCCCTGGTGGTGGCGGCGCTGTGCACGGCCGGCTACCTCGCCATGGGTTACCCGTACGGCCCGATCCTGGCCCTGATGATGTTCGCGGTCTACAGCGCGGCCCGGCACGCCCCGCTGCGCGCCGCGCTGTGGTGTGCCGTCGCGGCGCTGCCCCTGCTGGTGATCCACCTGTTCACCTCGGAGGGCCGGCTGGGCTGGCTGGGTGTGGTCCCGGTGATCGCCTGGGTGGTGGTGCCGGCCACCGTCGGGTACGGGCTGCGGTTGCGTTCCGCCGCCGCCCGGCAGGCGCGGGCCGAGACGATCCGCCGGAGTGTGGACGACGAGCGCCTGCGGATCTCGCAGGAGGTGCACGACATCGTCGGGCACGGCCTGGCCGCCATCAAGATGCAGGCGGACGTCGCGCTGCACGTCATGGCCCGCAATCCCGGGCATGCCCGGCCGGCGCTGGAGGCGATCAGCCGCAGCAGTCAGCAGGCCCTGGACGAACTGCGCTCGACGCTGGCCACCACCCGCGACGGCACCCCGGCGGCGGGGCTCGGCGGGCTCGACCAGCTGCTGCGGCGGATGGTCGACGCGGGGGTGGACGTCCACCTGCACACCGACGGCGAGCGGGACCGGGTGCTGCCGCCCGCGGTGGACCTCGCCGCGTACCGCGTCGTGCAGGAGTCGCTGACCAATGTCCTGCGCCACGGCGACGGCGGGCCGGCCGACCTCACCATCCGGTACCGGCCGGACAGTGTCACGATCAGCGTCGTCAACCCGCTGACCGGCACACCCCGTCCCGGTACGGGCTCCGGCATCACCGGCATGCGGGCCCGCGTCGAGGCGCTCGGCGGGCAGGTCACCGCGGGCCCGGTGGAGCGGCGTTTCGAGGTCAGTGCCCGGCTTCCGCTCGGGGCTCCGGCATGATCCGCATCCTGATCGCGGACGACCAGGATCTGATCCGGTTCGGTCTGCGCACCCTGATCGACAACGAGGACGGCCTCGCCTGTGCCGGTGAGGCCGCGGACGGTCTGACGGCGGTGGCCGAGACCGTCCGTACCCGTCCCGACATCGTCCTGATGGACATCCGCATGCCCGGCATCGACGGGTTGGAGGCGACCCGCCGGATCGCCGCGGATCCCGCGCTGGCCGCGACCCGGATCATCGTGCTGACCACCTTCGAGCAGGATCAGTACGTCTTCGACGCGCTGCGGTACGGGGCCAGCGGCTTCCTGCTCAAGGACACCACCCCGGCCGAGCTGATCCGCGCGATCGGGGTGGTCGCCGAGGGAGGTGCGCTGATGTCGCCGTCGGTCACCCGGACCCTGGTACGCGAGTTCGTGACGCTCAACCGGCGTACCCCGTCGCCGCACCCGCTGCTGCCCACGCTGACCGCCCGGGAGCGCGAGATCATGGTGCTCGCGGCCGAGGGGCTGGCCAACGACGAGATCGCCGGGCGGCTGGCGATCAGCACGGCCACCGCCCGGACCCACGTCAGCCGGGCGATGATCAAGCTCGGCGCCCGGGACCGTGCCCAGTTGGTGGTCTTCGCGTACCAGTCGGGTCTGCTCGGTCAGCTCTAGCAAATAGTGGCCTCTTACTCTACAAATAGGCATGCGCCGCCTCATGATCATCATCGTGCTGCTCGCCCTCGGCGCCGGAACGGCGTTCGGGCTGAGCGGTGCCCTGCGGCTGTCCTGGACGCCGGCCACGGTGATGGCCGAGCCGTCCGGCACCGCGCCGCAGCGGACCGCCGTCGCCTCCCCGATCGGGTCGGTGACGATGGACCGCCACACGCACCGGCTGGACGTCGCGGCGCGGGCGGTCACGGACGCCGCCGCGGGGCAGAACGCCGACGGCGTACTGAAGGTGATCGTGGGCGAGGGTGGCACCGGCGAGGACTACCGGCTCGACCGGACCGCCACCGGTCTCACGCTGACCGCGGCGAGTGAGGCGGGCGCCGCCGCCGGCCTGTACTCGGTGGCTGATCAGATCCGGTCCGGCACGCCGGTCGGCACCGGGCCGGTGACGCCGAAGCTGGGTCTGCGCCTGACCGACGTGGGTTCGGTCGGCCGCGAACCCGATGCGGCGCGCTGGAGCAGAGGCACCGACTACTCGCTCAACTCCGACATCGTCACCGGCACGCTGCTGCCGCGGGCGCCGTGGGTCGACCGGGCCGGGGTGGAGAAGGTCGCCGCCCAGTTCCGGCAGTTCGTCGACCACTCGGCCGCGCAGGGCTACAACGGTGTCGTCGTGCCCGGTTTCCTGGAGTACGTGACCTTCGCGAACGTCGGCGACGGCCATGCCGTCTACCCGGCCGGGGACCCGCACATCGCCCGCGCGCAGGCGATGGTCGCCGCGTTCGAGCCGGTCTTCCGGTACGCGGCGGACATGGGCATGCGGGTCTACTTCATGACCGACATGCTGGCGCTGTCCGGGCCGCTCGACGCGTACCTGGCCGAGCAGCCCGACCAGTGGGCGGTCTACCAGGCCGGACTGCGTGAGCTGTTCGCGAGCATGCCGTTCGCGTCCGGCCTGATGATCCGCATCGGCGAGGGCGGCTCCGCCTATGCCGCGCCGGGCTGGGACTACTTCTCCCGCATCGCGGTCACCACGCCCGAGAAGGTGCGGGCGATGCTGAAGGCCTTCCTCGCGGTGGCCGCCGAGAGCGACCGGGACATCATCTTCCGGACCTGGACGGTCGGCGTCGGCGCCGTCGGCGACCTGCACACCAACCCCGATTCGTACGAGGAGGTGCTCGGCGATATCGACGACCCCCGCCTGATCGTCTCGACGAAGTTCACGCTCGGCGACTTCTACAGTCACCTGCCGCTCAACACCACGCTGGCGGTGGGCGGCCAGCGGCGCATCGTCGAGTTCCAGGGCCGCCGTGAGTTCGAGGGTTTCGGCTCGCTGCCCAACGACCTGACGGCCCTGCACGCGTCCGCATTGAGGCAGCTGCTGGCCGGCAACCCGCACATCGAGGGCGTCTGGCTGTGGACACAGGAGGGTGGCCCGCTGCGCGCCGGTCCCATGACGCTGTATCTGCGCACCGGGTTCTGGCAGCTCTACGACCTGAACGTGTACGCGATGGGCCGGCTGGCCCGGCAACCGGACGCCGACCCGGGCGAGATCACCGCCGACTGGGTACGCCAGACGTTCTCCACCGACCCGGAGACGGTGGCCGCGATCTCCCGGATGTTCGCGAGTTCGCGGGCGGCCGTGACGAAGGGGCTGTACCTGACCCCGTACGCGGACAACGCGGTGAAGGCCCTCGGCCTCGAACCGCCGCCGATGATGTGGATCTTCGAGTGGGACATCGCCACCGGCGACTCCGCCGTGCTGAGCAGCGTCTACGCGATCAGCCGCGGCCACGTCGACGAGACGATCGCCGAGGGCGAGCGGGCCGTCGCGATCGCCGCCGAACAGTACGACGGCGTGGCCGCCACCGACCCGGCGACGTGGCGTGACCCGGCCCTGCGGGAGCAACTGCTGGACTCGCTGGCGTACCAGAGGGATCTGTACGGCACGCTCGGCGCCTACCGCACGATGTTCCTGCGGCGGGCGCAGTGGCTCGACACCGGCTCCGCGACCGCGCGCGAGCAGTGGAAGGCCGCGGAGATCGCGTACCGGGAGGCCCGTGACGTCTACGTGGGTAAGTACAGTGGCGACGTCGACCTGCCCGCCTACAACTTCACCGCGGCCGACCTCGGCACCGAGCGGTCCGACCGGGATCCGGCGATGGCGATCCTGGCGCGCGTCCTGCTCGGCCTCCTGCTCCTCTCGATCCTGGTGCCGTGGCGGCCGGTCCGGTCCCTCTGGCGGGCGGCGATCATGCCGTGGAAGGCGCCATCGACCCCGACCCGGACGGCACGGTGGATCGCGATCCTGTTCCCGGCTGCCGCGCTGCTGCTCAGCCGCGAGATCTACACCTGGTTCGCGGCCCCGGCACACCTGCTGGTGACGCTCGGCTCCTGGGTTCTGTTCGCGCTGGTGGCCCGGCTCCTGGTCCGCGGCCGTGACCCGTACGCCCTGTGGACGGTGATCGGCGGGGTGGCGTTGCTGCGCACGGTTCTACTGCTGGCCGTGCTGGCGGTTCGCGGCCCGGGCCTCTACTGGTTCCAGTTCTGGACCGATCCGGTCGCGCGGACGGCGTACGTCACCGTCGCTTTCGCGTCCTTCGCCTGGCTGTTCGTGGCCGTCGGCTCGGTGCTGCGCGGCCGTTACGGCTGGTCGCGCCGCCGGGTCACCGGCGGCGTCATGCTCGCGGCGGGCGTTCCGGTGCTCGCGGTCGGCGCGCTGATCCGGTCGGCCGGCCTGGAACGCGCGCTCAGCGCCTGGAACGACCAGATGGCGCTGCTGCCGTGGGGCCTGCACCGGATCCTGGGCATCGTGACGTTCCTCGACATCCCACCCGCGCTGCCGACCGTGATCACCGTGACCGGCGCGGCCCTGTCGATCATCGGCGGCCTGACGGTCGTGGTCGGCGGCGGCGCGGCGCGACCGGATCCGATGCGTACGCCCACACCGCCGCCGCTGCGGGCGCGGGCTTGACCGGAGTCATCCGCCGGCGCAGGCGGAACCGTTCAGCGCGTACCCGGTCGGGGCCCCGCTGTCGCCGGTGTGGGTGGCCTGGAACCCGAAACTGACCGACGCGCCGGGTGCCAGGCCCGCGTTGTAGGCGACGTTGGCCGCCGTGACCCGGCCGGAGCCGGGCGCGTAGGTGGCGTTCCAGCCGCTGGTGATCGTCTGGCCCGAGGGCAGGACGAAGGCGACGGTCCAGCCGTTGATCGTGGAAGCGCCGGTGTTGGTGACGGTGATATTGGCGGTCAGGCCGTTGTTCCAGGCGTTGACGGTGCTGGTGGCACGGCACGCCGTGCCGCCCGGCGAAGGGCTGGACGACGGGCTGGACGACGGGCTGGAAGGCGGGTTCGACGGCGTGGTCGTGCCGCCGAACTGGGTGAAGAACTGCCACACCTCGCCGGACACCCAGGACGTCGAGGCGTTGCGGTCGGTCGGCAGGGGCACGTGGTCACCGTCGTGCGCCGCCCACTGAACCGGATATCCGGCACGGCAGCCCGAGTACGTGGTGGTGACATGGGTTCCGCTGCCCTGCGCCGGCTCGGGCGGACTCTGCGCCGTGCAGCCGTCGGCCCGGACGAAAGTGTCCCGGATCGACCGGCCCATCGAGATGTTGAGAACGCTGTCCCGGATGCCGTGGATGCCGAAGTAGGCGACCGGCTGGGTGCCCGGGGAGCAGCCGCTGAGATTGGCGCCGGCGATCGGCGCGACGGCCCGGAAGACGGCCGGCCGCGCACAGGCCAGGGCGTAACTCATGGCGCCGCCGTAGCTGAATCCCAGGGCGAACCGTTGCGACGTGTCGACACACAGGTCTGCCTCGACGACGCGCAGGATGTCGTCGACCAGGGTCACATCACGATCGCCGGTGTTGGCCCAGCCGGCGTCGAGGCCCTGCGGCGCCACGAAGATCGCGCTGTCGCCGGACCGCTGCTGCAGCCCGTAGAAGCCGTTGCCGACCACGTCGTTCGCGCTGCCGTTGAGCCAGTGCAGGCCGACGACGAGCCGGTAGGCCCGGCTGCTGGTGTAGTTGCCGGGCAGCCGCAGGATGTACGTCCGGGCCCGGCCGCCGCTCTGGATCGTGTAGGACCCGTCCCGCAACGTCGGCGTCTTTCCGCATCCCGCGGTGGCGGCCAGGGCGGTCTCCTGCCCGGCCGAGGCGGTCCCGCCGGTGACAACCGCCGTCACCGCGACGATCAACAGCGCCGCGGCGGCGACAGCTGTTCGCTTTGCCATGGAAACCTCCGGATCTCGGACGTCGGACATCCAGCTCTGTCAATTGCTGGGTGGCTCGGATGTTACGGAGATGCTTCGTAAATTTCAACGAGAGAGGGGGCGACTTCATGCGACGGGTCGCCATAACAGATTTTCCGAAGATAGTTTTTACGTAGCAAAAGTCGCCATTCCCCACGCCGCTTCTCGGATTACAAAAAAGTCCCTCTTGAATGTCTTGAAACATCCTGGCAATCTTCCGGGTCAAGCTGTTAGCGCTCCCAGGACCAGTAGACCTCAGGCGCTCAACTGCTTGAAAGATGGTGTGATCGATAACAGGGACCCCCAACAACAGAGGGTGATGATGAAGAAACTGAAGACCCTTTTCGCCGTGGCCATGCTGCTGGCCGGCGCCACGGCCGTCCTTCCCGGCTCCGCGGCCCAGGCGCTGGACAATGACGTGGCCCGCACCCCACCGATGGGCTGGAACAGCTGGAACACTTTCGGCTGCAACATCAACGAAACGTTGATCCAGCAGATGGCCGACGCGATGGTCTCCAGCGGCATGCGGGAACTGGGCTACCAGTACGTCGTCGTCGACGACTGCTGGATGAACCCGAACCGCGACGCCTCCGGCAACCTCCAGGGCGATCCGGCCCGGTTCCCCAGCGGCATGAAGGCGCTGGGCGACCACCTGCACAACCGCGGGCTCAAATTCGGCATCTACCAGGCGCCGCTGGACCGCACCTGCGCTCAGTACTTCGGCAGCTACCCCGGCGCCACCGGGGCCCAGGGGCACGAGGCGCAGGACGCCCGGCAGTTCGCCGCCTGGGGTGTCGACTTCCTCAAGTACGACTGGTGCTCACCGAGCGGCTCGATCAACGACCAGGTCACCACGTTCGCCAGGATGCGTGACGCGCTCGCGGCGACCGGCCGGCCGATCGTCTACAGCATCAACCCGAACAGCATCCACGCCAAGACCGGCCCGCAGCGTGACTGGGGCGACGTCGCCAACATGTGGCGCACCACCGAGGACATCACCAACGCCTGGGACACCGGGCAGACCAACGGCTACCCGATGGGCGTGAAGAACATCGTCGACGTCACCGTGCCGCTGGCCGGATACGCCCGGCCCGGCGGGTTCAACGACCCGGACATGATGGAGGTCGGCCGCGGCGGGATGACCGACACCGAGATGCGCAGCCACTTCGCCCTCTGGGCGATCATGGCTTCGCCGCTGATCGCCGGCAACGACCTACGGTCGATGAGCACAGCCACCCAGGCCATCCTGAAGAACCCCCGGCTCATCGCGATCAACCAGGACACGCTCGGCCTCCAGGCGACCCAGATCTCGTACGACGGGACGCGCCGGGTGCTGGCCAAACGACTGGCCAACGGTGACGTCGCCGTCGCCCTGCTCAACGTGGGCGGCTCCACCACGACGATCTCGACCACCGCCGCGGCGATCGGCAAGTCCGGCAATTCCTTCACGGTGCAGGACGCCTGGACCGGTGCGACGACGACCAGCACCGGCAGCATCAGCGCCGGCGTCCCCGCCCACGGCACCGCGGTCTACCGGGTCAGCGGCGGGACCAGCACACCACCGGCCACCACCACGCTCGTCAGCGCCGCCTCGGGACGCTGCCTCGACGTACCGAACGGGAACACCGCCAACGGCACCCAGCCGGTCATCTGGGACTGCAACAGCGGCGCCAACCAGCGCTGGACCACCACCGGCCAGACCCTTCAAGCGGTCGGCAAATGCCTCGACGCGCCGATCGGCGCCACCGCCGGCGCCAAGGTCCAGCTCTGGGACTGCAACGGCGGCGCCAACCAGCAGTGGACCCTCAACACCGACGGCACCGTTCGCGGCGCCGCCTCCGGGCTGTGCCTGGACGTCGACCGCAACCTGACCGCCAACGGCACGCTCGTACTGCTGTGGACCTGCACCGCCGCCGCCAACCAGCGCTGGAGCCGTGTCTGACGCTAAAAAAGGCGGCTCGCATTCCAGGATTTCGGCTTCCGGCCGATGAAAGAGGTCGACCCAAAAGTGTTATGCGGAGACATCACAGAAAGTCGGAGAGCCGAAAGTTTCGGAGAACCAATGAGCGCCGCGTGAGTTCACATCAGGATGGATGCGCGCCAACGCGATATCGGCAACGCAAATGCCCAGGTAGACAGCATGATCATAACGTCACCAGGAGGAGTCGCTCTCGCTGATACTTACGAAGCTTCTCCGGAATCTATTGTTTCGACTCCATTACCGTGCCAGCATGGCCTTGCATTGAAGTCCGTCTTACTAACGCGGCTCGTGCACCCACCGGAATCTTTTGCCCGCATGCCGGGTCTGCCGCCGTGCGCGATGCCCGGCGGCTCGAGAAGGGAAGCTCTCGTGGAGATACGATCCCGATCGTTGTGGGTTCGAACGCTGATCGCCGGCACGGTCGCCGCCGTCGGTGCGTTCGGCGCCCTGACGGCGATGCCGGATGCCAATGCGGCAGCGGCCACCCTGGGCAGCGCGGCCCAGCAGTCGGGCCGCTACTTCGGTACGGCGATCGCCGCCGGACGACTGAGCAACTCCACCTACACCACGATCGCCGCGCGCGAGTTCGACATGGTGACCGCCGAGAACGAGATGAAGCCGGACGCGACCCAGCCCAACCGCGGCCAGTTCAACTTCAGCTCCGGCGACCAGATCTACAACTGGGCGACCCAGCGCGGCATGAAGGTCCGCGGCCACACCCTCGCCTGGCACGCACAACAGCCGGGCTGGATGCAGAGCCTCAGCGGCAGCACTCTGCGCCAGGCCATGATCGATCACATCAACGGCGTGATGGCCCACTACAAGGGAAAGCTCGCCGCCTGGGACGTCGTCAACGAGGCCTTCAACGAGGACGGCAGCCGCCGCTCGTCCAACCTCCAGGGCACCGGCAACGACTGGATCGAGGTGGCGTTCCGCACCGCGCGCAACGCCGACCCGTCGGTCAAGCTCTGCTACAACGACTACAACATCGAGAACTGGTCCTACGGCAAGACGCAGGGCGTCTACAACATGATCCGGGATTTCAAGTCCCGGGGCGTGCCGATCGACTGTGTGGGCCTGCAGACCCACTTCACCGGCGGTAGCTCGCTGCCGGGCAACTTCCAGACCACCCTGTCGAGTTTCGCGGCCCTGGGCGTGGACGTCGCCCTGACCGAGGTCGACGTCACCAACGCCTCGACCAGCCAGTACGCCGGCCTGACCCAGGCCTGCCTCAACGTGCCCCGCTGCATCGGCATCACCGTGTGGGGCGTACGCGACAGCGACTCCTGGCGTTCCAGCGAGAGCCCGCTGCTGTTCGACGGCAACGGCAACAAGAAGTCCGCCTACACCTCGGTGCTCAACGCTCTCAACGGCGCGAGCCCGAACCCGTCCTCGCCGGCCCCGTCCTCGCCGACCCCGTCCTCCTCGGCCACACCGGGCACCGGCAACCGGATCCTCGGCGCCCAGTCCGGCCGGTGCATCGACGTGCCGAGCGCTTCACAGACCAACGGCACCCGCGTACAGCTCTACGACTGCAACGGCCAGGCCAACCAGACCTGGACGCTCACGTCCAGCAGGCAACTGACGGTGTACGGCACGAGGTGCCTGGACGCCGCCGGCTCCGGCAACGGCTCGGCCGTGCAGATCTACGCCTGCAACGGGCAGGCCAACCAGCAGTGGAACGTCAACTCCAACGGCACCATCAGCGGTGTGCAGTCCGGACGGTGCCTCGACGTGTGGGGAACCGGCAACGGCCAGCAGGTCCAGATCTACGACTGCAACGGCCAGGCCAACCAGAGGTTCAGCCTGAGCTGAGCGCCGCTCAACCGTGACGGTCCGGGCCGGGGCAGCGGAGCCCCGACCCGGACCGCATGCGCCGGTACCGGCCGGAAAACGGTTTCCCGCAAGTGTCGCGGTGGCGGCGTGCGGGTTTCCGGCACGAATTCCGGCATGACACATCTCTCATTTGCTTGATTGGACGAATGCCTGGCGAAAGCATTGCCCGCAGTCAATTCGCGGGACTCAGCACGGCCATCCGAGGTGGCCGCACATCCGAAGGTGTTCTGGTGATTCACACCCGTTTCGAATCGATCGGTGCCTACCTTCCGACGACCGTCGTCACCACCCGGGACCTCGTCGCGCAGATGAGCTACCAGCCACCGTTCGACCTTCAGAGCATCACCGGGATCGGTGAACGACGGGTCCACGACAAGCGCCCGGAAACCTTCGAGGACTCGTTCGTGCTGGCCCTGCGGGCGGCCGAGGACTGCCTGTCCCGCTCGCGGTACGCCGCCGCCGACCTCGATGTGATCATTTCGACGTCGATCACCCGGTTCAAGGACGGCGACGACTTCCATTTCGAGCCGTCCTTCGCCCACCAACTCGCCCGGGCGCTCGGCGCCCGGCAGGCGATTCACTTCGACGTCTCCAATGCCTGCGCCGGAATGATGACCGGCGTCGCGATCCTGGACCGGATGATCAAATCAGGAAGCGTTCGTAACGGAATCGTCATAAGCGGTGAACGGATCACCGCTATAGCGGAAACCGCGGTCAAGGAGATCAGCGAGGCGTACGACCCGCAGTTCGGCTCGCTGACCGTCGGCGACTCCGGCGCGGCGGTCATCGTCGACGAATCCACGTCGGAGGCCGACCGGATCCATTACGTGGAGCTGATGACCTGCTCGGAGTACTCCCACCTGTGCATCGGCAAACCGAGCGACCGCAACCAGGGCATCGCCCTCTACACCGACAACCATCAGATGCACAAGGAAGAACGCTCCCGGCTGTGGACCCGGTTTCAGAGTGACTTCCTGGCCAAACGCGGGTCCGACTTCGCCGCCGAGGACTACGACTACATCATCCACCACCAGGTCGGCAGCAAGTTCATCCGGAACTTCAACGGCCATGGCGAGGTCGCGTTCGGTACGCCGATGCCCGAGTCGCTGTCCGTGGTCGAGAAGTACGGCAACACCTCCACCACCTCGCACTTCCTGGTCCTGCACGACCACCTGCGCGGCACCGGGGCCCGGGCCGGGGCGAAATACCTTTTCGTGCCGGCCGCCTCGGGTGTGGTCACCGGCTGCGTCTCCGCCACCATCAGCTCGCTGGAGGTCTGAGCATGCCCACCGCCATCACGTCCACGGCCGTGAGCACCGACCCGCACCTCGGCGGCTCCATCGCGCACGCCTCGGCCGCCGCCACGGCCTGCCTCGAACGAGCCGGCATCGGCCCCGACCAGGTGGACCTCCTGATCAACGTCGGTGTCTACCGCGACGAGAACATGGCCGAGCCGGCGATGTCGGCGCTGATCCAGAAGAACGTCGGCACCAACCTGGACTACCTGCGCTCGGGCCGCGCGGCCCTGTCCTTCGACCTGATGAACGGCGCCTGCGGGGTACTCAACGCGGTGCAGGTGGCCGGTGCGTTCCTGGACACCGGCGACGCCGAGTTCGTCCTGGTCGTCTCCGGCGACGCACACCCGTCCGGCCGGCCGGACCCGGCCTTCGGCTATGCCTCGGTCGGCGCGGCGATCCTGCTGTCGCGCACGACCGATGCCGGCGCCGGGTTCGGCCGGGTCGGCACCGCGGCCGATGCCGGCGACACACCGGGCGTCGTCGGCTACATCGACCTCGACGCGGTCGGAACGCTGGGACGCGAGCGGGTCACGGTGGAACGGGACGCCGACTACACCGAGCGGCTGGTCGAGTTCGCGGCGGCCGAGGCGGCCCGGTACGCCGCCGCGGAAGGCATCGACCTGTCGGACGTCCTGCTGGTCGCGTCGCAACCGACGCCCACGTTCGCGGCCGAGCTGGCCGGGCGCCTGGGGATCGCGGCGCCGGCCGTGGTCACCGTGCAGGGTGTCGACGCGGACCCGCACTCCTCCGCGCTGACCTTCGCGTACCACCAGGCGGTCAGCACCGGCCAGGCGGCCGCGTACCCGCAAGCACTGTTCGTGGCGGCCGGTGCCGGCCTGTCGGTGGCCTGCTCGGTCTACCGCGGCGCCCGCTGATGGCCACCTCGACCGTGGCCGGCGTCGCCGCCCGGCTGGCCGCCCACGCGCGTGACCTCGGCACTCGGGACGCGGTGATCCGGCCCGGCCACGGCAGGCTGACCTTCCGCCAACTCGACGAACAATCCGACACGTACGCCGCCGGCCTGCACGCGCTGGGCATCGGCAAGGGCACCAAGACCGTCCTGATGCTGCGTCCGGGGCTCCAGCTGTTCCCGGTGCTGTTCGGGCTGCTCAAGCTCGGCGCGGTGCCGGTCGTCGTCGACCCCGGCATGGGCGTACGCCGGATGCTGCACTGCTACCGCAGCACCGGAGCCGACGCGTTCATCGGCATCGGGGCCGCGCACGTGGTGCGGTTGCTGAACCGGCGCGCGTTCGCCGGGACGCGCACCCTCGTCACCGCCGGACGGCGCTGGGGCTGGGGCGGAACCACGCTGCGTACGCTCGCCACCCACCCGGGCCCGGCGCCGACCGCCCCGCCGGACGCCGGCGACCTGTTGATGATCGGCTTCACCACCGGCAGCACCGGGCCGGCCAAGGGCGTCGAGTCCACCCACGGCGCCCTGGAGGCGACGGTCGAGCAGGTGATCGCCGCACACGGCCAGTCGACCGGCGACGTCGCGCTGGTCACCTCGCCGATGTTCGGCGTCCTGCACCTGCTGATCGGCTCCACCTGCGTGCTCGCCCCGATCGACCCGGCCCGTGTCGGCGCCGCGGCCCCGGCGGCGATCGCCGACACGATCGAGGAATACGGCGTCACCACGATGTTCGCCTCTCCGGCCCTGCTCGGCCCGTTCGGCCGGTACCTGCGCGACACCGGGCGGCGGTTGCCGTCGCTGCGCACCCTGGTCTCCGGTGGCGCACCGGTCCCCGATCGGCTCGTCCCCCTGCTGCACCGCCCTGACCTGCGTTTCCACACCACCTACGGCGCGACCGAAGCGCTGCCGATCGCCTCGATCGAAGCGCGCGAGATCCTGCGCGACACCCGCACCGGCAGCCGCGCCGGGGCGGGAACGTGCGTCGGCCGTCCGGTGGACGGCATCGAGGTGCGCATCGTGCGCATCACCGACGAGCCCATGCCGGTGTGGCGCGAGGACCTGCGTACGGCGCCCGGCGACATCGGTGAGATCACCATCGCCGGCCCCACCGTCAGTCCCGCCTACCATCGGCTGCCCGAGGCCGACGCGGCCGCCAAGATCGCCGACGGTGACCGGCGCTGGCACCGTACCGGTGATCTCGGCTGGATCGACGGCCAGGGCCGGATCTGGTTCTGCGGGCGCAAGAGCCAACGGGTCGGTGACCTGCACACCGTGCAGTGTGAGGGGGTCTTCGACATCCACCCGGACGTGCACCGCACGGCTCTGGTCGAGGCCGACGGCCGTCCGGTGGTGTGCGTCGAGGCGCGCCCCGGCGTCACCGATCACGACCGGTTGCGCCGCGAACTGCACGAGCTGGCGCAGAGCCAGCCGATGACGAAGACCCTGGACACGTTCCTGTTCCATCCGTCGTTCCCGGTCGACATCCGGCACAACGCGAAGATCAACCGGGAGTACCTGTCACGCTGGGCGGCACACCGGCTGCGGCCGGGCCGCCGGCGCGACCTCGCACCGCGCCTCCTCCCGCTGGCCGGCTGGGCATTCCTCGGGTACGGCCTGCTCGGGCCGATGCCGCACCCGGCGCTGTGGGCACTGTGGTGGATCGACGCGTTCCTGAGCATCGTCGTGCACCTCATGCAGCTCCCGGTCGCGCTGCCCCGGGCCCGCCGGGCCGGCATCACCCGGGCACGCGCCGCCGCGATGACCGTCGTGTTCGGCGCGACCTGGTGGCGAGGTCTGCCGTGAAGGTCCTGGTGACCGGCGCCTCCGGCTTCCTCGGCGGGCACCTCGCCGAGGCGGCCGTCGCGGCCGGCGACGAGGTACGCGCCCTGCTGCGCCCGGGTGCGACCCTGTCCATGGATGTCGGCGCGCATCGCGTCGAACCGGTGAGCGGGGATCTGTCCGACCCGGCGTCACTCGACGCGGCGACCCGCGAGGTGGAGGTCGTCTACCACTCGGCAGCCCGGGTGACCGATCACGGCACCCGGGCACAGTTCCACGACACCAACATCGCCGGCACCGAACGGCTGCTGGCGGCGGCTCGCGCCAACGGCGTACGCCGGTTCGTGTTCGTCAGCAGCCCGAGCGCCGTGATGGACGGCGGCGATCAGGTCGCCGTCGACGAGAGCACGCCGTACCCGGCCAGATATCTGAACCTGTACTCGGAGACCAAGGCGGCGGCCGAACGCCTGGTGCTGGCCGCGAACGCGCCCGGGTTCACCACCTGCGCGCTGCGCCCGCGCGGCATCTGGGGGCCGCGTGACCGATTCGGCTTCATGCCCCGGCTGATCGCGAAGCTGCGTACCGGACGCCTGCCCGACCTCTCCGGCGGTCGCACCGTGCACGCCTCGCTGTGCCACGCCACCAGCGCCGCGCGGGCCTGCCTGCTCGCCGCGGGTTCGGACCGGGTCGGCGGCCGGGCCTACTTCGTGACCGACGCCGAGATCACCGATGTGTGGGCGCTGATCGCGCGGGTCGCCCGGCTGTTCGACGCGGCACCACCGGCGCGCCGGGTGCCGCCGGCCGTACGCGACGCGCTCGTCGCAACGGTCGAGACCGTATGGCGCATCCCGTACCTGCGCCATCGGCACTCCCCGCCGCTGTCGCGGTACTCGGTCGCGCTGCTGACACGATCGGGCACGTACGACACGAGCGCCGCCACCCGCGACTTCGGGTACGCCCCCGTGATCGACCAGCGGACCGGGCTCCGGCAGTTGCGCGCGTGGGCCGACGGCATCGGTGGCGTCGACGCGTTCACCAGGCACGTCCGGTGAGCCGCTATGAGCGGCCGGTGTCGCCGACCGAATGGCTCTACCTGGCCGCTGAGCGCACCATGCCGCCCTTCGCCGTCCAGCTCGTCGTCGAAGGCGAGGGACGCCTCGACCCCGCGGCGCTGACCCGGGCGGTGCGGGTGGCGTCGGCCGCCTGCCCGGGGGCGCGCCTGACCCGGCAGGGCCGCGTCTGGGTCGACACCGGGCAGGCCCCGCCGGTGACCGTCGCCGACGGCACTTCGCGGTGGACCGATCACGCGTCCGCTCCGCTGGAACGCACCTGTGAGGTCGTGGCCGCCGAGGGCGGGGTGCTGTTCCGGGTGTCGCACACCGTGATGGACGGGCGGGGCGCGCTGACCTGGATCGCGGACGTGTTCCGGGCGCTTCGCGGCGAGCCGCCGCTCGGCGCCCCGGCGGCGCTCACCGACTACGAGCTGGTCGAGCGGCTGGGCACGCCCGGCCGGCGACCCCGCGCGAGCGCCGGCTGGCGCTCACCCGTCGAACCCGCGGCGGCGCGGCACTGGGCCCGGCGGACCATCGACGGCAACCATCCCGGACTCGTCGCGAAGCTCGCCGCGGCGGTGGCCGCGTTCACCGGTGCCGGCCGGTCCCGCTTCATGGTGCCGGTCGACCTGCGCCGGCACGACACGGCGATGCGCAGCACCGCCAACCTGAGCCTGCCGGTGTTCCTCGCCGCGGGGCCGGACGAGACGTGGGAGACCCTGCACAAACAGATCCTGCGCGCCCTCGTCGAGCGCCGCGAGGTCACCGGCGGGGCACTGGAACGGGCCGCGTACCGGCTGCCGCTCGGTCTGCTCTCCCGGTTGTTGACGGTGGCCGGTGACCGGCACCTGTGCTCGGCGATCCTGTCGCACCTCGGTCGCGTCGATCCGGCCGATTTCAGCACCGGCGGGTTCCAGGCGTCGACGGTCTTCGCCCTGCCGACGCACGCGCCGACGGCCCCGTTGTCGATCGTGGCGACGGCGCTGCCCGGGCACACCGAGCTGACCGTGGCCCACCACGGCAGGCCGGAAAGCGCCGAGGCGCTGCTGGACGCGGCCGAGGCGGCGCTCTCGCCGCACCGGCCACGAAAGATCTCTAGAGCTTGAAGGCGGACACCAGGGTACGCAGGTCGCCGGCCACCGCGGCCAGCTCGGCGGCGGACTGACGGGAGCGGTCGACCCCGTCGGCGGTCGTGTTCGCCGCCGACGCGACGCTGGCGATGGTCGCCGCGATCTGCTCGGTGGCCGTCGACGCCTCGGACACGTTGCGGCTCATCTCGGTGGTCGTGGCGCGCTGCTCCTCCACGGCCGAGGTGATGACGTCCTGGTAGCCGCTGATCCGGCTGATGATCTCGGCGATCTCCTCGATCGCGGTCACCGCGCCGACGGTGTCGTCCTGGATCGCCTGGACCCGGCCGGCGATGTCGCTGGTGGCCCGCGCGGTCTCCTGCGCGAGATCCTTGACCTCGCTGGCGACGACCGCGAAGCCCTTGCCCATCTCGCCGGCGCGGGCCGCCTCGATCGTCGCGTTGAGGGCGAGCAGGTTGGTCTGCTCGGCGATCGCGGTGATCGCCCTGACCACCGTCCCGATCTCGGTGGACGACTCGCCGAGGCGGGTCATCGTCGCGGTCGTCTTCTTGGCGGCGGCGACCGCCTGCAGGACGACGGTGGCGACCTCGGCGGCGTTCACGGCGATCTCGCTGATCGAGCCGCCCATCTGCGTACTGCCGGCGGAGACGGTGTGGACGTTGGCCGACACCCGCTCCGCGCTCTCCGCGACCGTCTCGGCCTCACCACTGGTCCGGGCCGCGACCGCGGCGATCTGCGAGGCGGTCTCGGTCAGGTCGGTGGACGCCTCGGACATGTGCTCGGCGTGACCGGACAGTTCGCCCATGGTCTTGCGCAGCGCCGAGGTGGTCTCGTTGAGCGCGGCGCCCAGCTCGGCCAGTTCGTCCCTGCCCGGCACATCGGCGTGGACGGTGAGATCCCCGGTGGCCAGCCCGCGCAGCGCGCCGACCACGGTGGACAGCGGGCGCACCACCGAGCGGGTGATGACGATGCTGAGGGCCGTGGCCACCGCCAGCGCGGCGAGCAGGGCCGCGCCGAGGGCCACGTAGCTGGTGTGGCGCAGGTCGGCCGCGTCGGCGCGCTCGTCGGCCATCCGGGCCTTCAGGTCCTCCTCCAGGGCGGTGGACAGGTCGGCGATGCGCTCGTAGGTTTCGACGGTCGTACCCGTGTTGAAGCTCTTCTGTGCCGCGGCCGTGCCCGCCCGCTCGTTCTTCTCGATCGCGCGCATCAGGGCGTCGTCCTCGGCGAAGTAGTCGTCCCAGCCGGACCTGACCTGGTCCCACAGGTCCCGCTCGTGCGTGGTCGTCGCCGCGGCGGTGCCCCGCTCCAGCAGGTCGTAGACGGCGTCCTTGGCTTCCAGCAGGCCTTTGCGGTTCGCTCCGTCCGGGCCGGTGGCCGTCCGGAAACCGTCGACCGCCACGTCGAGCACGACGAGGGCCTGCCAGCCACTGATGTCGGCCAGTTGCAGGCGCGCCTCCGCGACCCGGTCGTGGACCTCGACCAGGCTGTCGAGACGCTGCTGTGCCTCGCTGGTCTTCTCCAGGCCCCACCAGCCGACCCCGGCCGATGCCACGATGAGTGCGGTGAGCGTGGCGAACGCGATTGTCATCCGGCGGCCCACACGGACGTTGGCGATACGCACTCGGTCTCCCGGGTAATTCGTAGAAGGGTCGGTCTGTCGTGGTGCCCGTCTGTGGCACGCCGTGCCTCATCGGCCCTGCGGGGACGCGAGGCGACCAGTTCGGGCCAAGCGTGAGACGTTTCACGTACGGATGCCGGCGAGCGGATAATCGGGTGTGAGGTTGTGGGGTGTTCACTAACGTCCCGCCCCATGGGGAACGACATTCTGCGCACTGAACGCCTCGAGCTTCGCCCGGTGCGTGACGAGGACATCGACCGGATCCTGGAGTACCGCAATCTGCCGGAGGTCACCCACTGGCTGTTGCGTACGAATGTGGAACCGGAGTCCTTCCGGACGGCGTGGCGGCGCGCGACGGCGGACCCGCACGACCACAGCAAGGCGGTCGTGCTGGACGGCGTGGTGATCGGAACCGTCTCACTCGAGGCTCTCGACGGCATGGGTCAGCCCGGCATGCCGTCGCGGACGGAGGCCCTGCTCGGCTACACCTTCGACCCGGCCTTCGGCGGCCGGGGTCACGCGACGGAGGCGGTCACCGCGATGGTGGCGTACGCGTTCGAACAGCTCGGTATTCGAAGGATCACCGCCGGCTGCTTCGCGGACAATCTCGCCTCGGTGCGGGTCCTCGAAAAGGTCGGCATGCGGCGTGAGCAGCACGGTGTCGGCGACTCCTGGCACGCCGAGCGGGGCTGGGTGGACGGGTACACGTACGCCCTGCTCGCCGGGGAATGGCTTCGGGAGGCGACGCCGTAGGCGGGCCGACGGGATCGTCCGCTATCCGGGCAGTCCCGAGGACGAGCGTGTGCGGTGTTCCGGCGCCGGCTCCGGGCGGACGAACGGCGACAGCGGCAGCAGGATCCGAAAGGTGGTGCCGGCGCCGAGCGTGGAATCCACGGTGATGGTGCCTCCGGCGTCGCCGACGATGCCGTAGACGGTGGCGAGCCCGAGGCCGGTGCCCTGGTCGGCCGGCTTGGTGGTGAAGAAGGGCTCGAAAAGGCGGTCCTTGACCTCCGCGCTCATGCCGATGCCGTTGTCGCTGACCGTCAACTGGGCGTAGCGCCCGGGCGGCAAGGGCTGGGCCGGGTCTTCGGAAAGCTCGACGATGCTGGTCGCGATCGCTACGAATCCACCGCCGGGCATCGCGTCGCGGGCGTTGATGACGAGGTTGAGCAGGATCTGGTCGAGGCGGCTGCGGTTGGCGTACACCGGCAGGGCCCTGGAGCAGGTGTGGCACCGCAGGGTGACGCCGGCGCCGATGGCCCGGCTCAACAGGTCGGTGGCGTCCGTGACGACCGTGTTCAGGTCGACGATCTCGACGTGGGTCGGTTCCCGTTTGGCGAACAGCAGCAGCTGGCTGGTCAGTTCCTGGGCCTGATGGGCGGCGTTGCGGATCCGGGTCAGATCGTCCGCCGCCTCGTCGCCGGTGTCCTCGGCGATGAACTCGATGCAGTTGAGGATGATGGCGAGCAGGTTGTTGAAATCGTGTGCCACGCCGCTGGCAAGCTGGCCGAGGCTCTCCAGGCGGGCGGCCCGGGCCGCGCGTTCGTCGGCGATCCTCTGTTCGGCCTCCCGCCGTCGGCGGGCGGTGACGTCACGCTCGGTGGCCGCACCGCCGATGAGCCTCCCGTCATCGTCGCGGAGCGGCCAGACGTTCGTCGACACGAAGATCTCGGTGCCGTCCTTGCGCCGTCGTGGCGTCTCCTCGAGCTGGAACTCGATGCCGTCGGCCAGACCTTTGAGCACTCCGGCGTGCCGGGCTTCGGTGTCGGGTTGCAGCAGCATCGCCACGCGACGGCCGATGGCCTCGCCGGCGGTGTACCCGTAGAGGCGCTCGGCGCCGCTGTTCCAGGTCGTGATGGTTCCGTCGAGAGCGAGCGTGAGGGTGGCGTCGGCGGACTGCTCGACGATGGCGGCCAGTATCGCCTTGTTCCGTGCCTTGTTCACCAGGTTGCGCGCCGCTGTCCAGGTGAGCACCGTGGCGATCACGAGACAGGTGAGACCGACGACGACCATGAGCGTCAGCCCTCTGGTGCTGGTCGTTCGGGCCGCGGCGGCGTCGCTTGCCGTCTCGGCCTGCGCCTGCACGGCGAGCTGGTCGACCGCGGTGGCGGCCCGGTCGAACCACTCCAGTGCCTCACCCGCGACCAGGTCGTCGGACGCCGCCATCATGGCGGGCGTGCGGGCCCGGTACCCGGCCACGATCCGCTCGTCGATCTCCATGAAGCGGGCGAACGCGTTCTCCGCGGTGACCAGCTGCCGCCGCTCCCCCGCGCTGAGGTCATGGGCTCCGATCCGGGCGAGATCCTGCCTGAGGGCCTCCGCTGAGGTCAGGAACTTCGCACGCATACCCACGGTGTCGGTGGTGGCGTCCGGCACGCCCCGGATCGCGTTGAACGCGTACCCGGTCTGCCAGCCGTTGAGGTCGGCGGCGCGGAACTTGGCGATGAGCGCGTCACGTTGCAGCGCCGCGGACGCGGCCACGCGTTGGTCCGCGCGGCGCTGCGCGACGATGTTCCAGACGGCAGCACCGATCATGACGACCAGCAGGAGCGTCACCGATCCGAAAGTGGCGCTGAGCCGCGCGCCGACACGAACGCGACGCAACCTCTGCATGTCTCCACTCCTGGGGAGGTGTCACACATAAGGCCAGTTCACGTCGATTTCGCGATTTCCGCGACATCGCGAGGCGCGTCTCTGGCTGTTTACCTCACATTAGCGGCATATCGGCTACGGAAAGGGCGGATCAACCGCGCTGCCCAGAGGTGATCGGCTCCGCGGTCAGGGCCGGCGCCGCACCCACTGTGGACCGATCGTCCTCTGAATATTTCCTGCGCCGAAGTATTCAGCGACTCCGCCGCCCATCCGATCAGAAACGCAACGTGGTGGGGGCCACACCCGGCTGAGCCGGTCACGAATACGGGGGTGTCAGTGAGCAGGTCGGACGAGATGCAGGGATTCCGCGGCCACCGGTGGACGCGGCTGGTGACCGACCTGAGGGTCGGCACCAAGATCGGAATGGCCGTCGGCGCGATGGCGGTGGCGGCCGCCGGCGTGGCAGGCGTCGCGCTGGTCAACATGAGCAGGATGCAGAGCCAGTCCGACTACCTGTACGGCCAGACGCTCGTGCCGATCACCGATCTGACCCGGGTGCAGCACTCGACCGACCTCATGCAGAACCGCCTGCTCAACGCCGCGGTATCCACCGACCCCGCTCAGGTGCGCTCGTTCCTCCAGGCCAGCAGGGACGAGGACGCGGTCTTCGACCAGGCGTTCGCGGCCTACACCGGCACGGACATGACCGGCCGGGAGCAGGCGGCCGCCCAGGTCGAGCAGGCCGTCGCCGCCCTGCAGCAGCTGCGCGACACCAAGCTCGCCGCGGCCGCGGAAACGGACGATCGGGAAGCGTTCGCCCGCATACGCGACAAAGAGGCCAAGTCGATCCTCGCCGACCTCAACGGTGGAATGGACAGCCTCATCGAGATCGAAGGCGCCGCCGCGCGCACCCGCAACGACGAGTCGCGTGCCACCGCCGACAGCGCCGAGACCACGGTGACCGTGTTCGTCATCCTCGGGATGCTGCTGGCCGGCGTCGCGAGCTGGCTCATCGCCCGCGGGATCACCGGCCGGCTGTCGCGGTGCGTCGGCGTGCTCACCCGGGTACAGGGTGGGGACCTCACCCAGCGGACCGGGATCACCGGCCGCGACGAGGTGGCGCAGCTGGCCATCGCGCTGGACGCCTCGACGGGGTCGACCGCGACGATGGTGCGTGAGGTGACCGACAACGCCACGCAGGTGGCGGCGGCCGCAGAGGAGTTGTCGGCGGTGTCGACGCAGCTGTCGGCGGCGTCGGAGGAGACGTCGGCACAGGCGGGGACGGTCTCGGCGGCCGCCGACCGGGTGTCGGGGAACGTGCAGACGGTGGCGGCCGGCGCGGAGCAGATGTCGGCCTCCATCGGCGAGATCGCGGGCAATGCGGGCGAGGCGGCGAAGGTGGCCACCGAGGCCGCGGAGGCGGCCGACCGGACCAACAGGATCGTGGCGCGGCTGGGGCAGTCCTCGGCGCAGATCTCCGGTGTGGTGCAGCTGATCACGTCGATCGCCGAGCAGACGAACCTGCTGGCGCTGAACGCGACCATCGAGGCGGCGCGTGCGGGTGAGCACGGCAAGGGATTCGCGGTGGTCGCGACCGAGGTGAAGGACCTGGCGCAGGAGACGGCGCGGGCCACCGGTGACATCGCGGCACGGATCTCGGCGATCCAGGACGAGACCACGCAGGCGATCTCGGCGATCGGGGAGATCGCGGAGGTGACCGGCCGGATCAACGACTACACGTCGACGATCGCCGCGGCGGTGGAGGAGCAGACCGCGACGACCAGCGAGATGGTACGGAACGTGGCGCAGGCGGCAACGGGCACCGGGGAGATCGCCGGAAACATCGCGGGGGTGGCGACGGCGGCGGATTCGGCGGCGTCGGGCGCGTCGGAGACACAGGCGACGGCGAACAGCCTGGCCGCGATGGCGACGGGACTGCAGCAGCTGGTCTCCACCTACCAGACATAGCGGTCGAACACCCACCGGTGGCCGGACCTGGACAGGTCCGGCCACCGGCTCGTCTCCTCGACGGAACACTTCACCTACCCAAGCAGTTCGCTTCGCGCCGGGTCGAGAATGTCGTACCCCCTGGCTATCTTCATCGGCGTTCCCCCCTCTGCCGAAAGGTGGCCCGGATGCCGGCCGAAACGACGTACCTCGAGCTCTCCGAGGACAACGGGAGCTCCCACAAGTTCTACGAGGTGACCGTCGACGGCACCGATCTCACCGTCCGCTACGGGCGGATCGGTGACCGGGGCCAGGTCAAGCAGTCGTCGTTCGCCAACGAGGACAAGGCCCGAACCGAAGCGGCCAAGAAGATCGGCGACAAGGTCCGTAAGGGGTACGCGCCGGCGGTCATCGGTCAGCGGCAGCCCCGCTCCGTCACCCGACGGCAGATCGTCAGCACCCGCTCCACCGCCAAGCGCGCCCCCGTCCTGTGGCGCTACAAGACCGGCAGTCCCGCGTTCGGTGTCTTCGTCGACGACGACGTCTGCATGGTCGGCAACGAGGCCGGCCTCATCACCACGCTGAACCACCAGGCCGAGGTGCAGCAGCAGTTCCGGCTTCCGGACGGCGTCAAGTGCATCGTCGCCGACGACCGCTGGATCTACGCCGGCTGCGACGACGGCAACGTGTACGACCTGTCCGGCAAGGTGCCCCGCCTGGCGTACCGCATCGCACCCGAGATCGACATCTACTGGCTGGACATCCACGACGGTGTCCTCGGTGTCTCGGACGCCAACGGCGGCATCGCGGCCATCGACCACGAGGACGAGTTCCTGTGGCAGCGGCCCGGCCGCGGCTCGTCGGCCTGGATGGTGCGCTGCGACGACAACGCCGTCCATCACGGGCACAGCGCCGGCGTCACCAGCTACGACTGGCGCACCGGCCAGGAGCTGTGGCACACCGGCACCCGCGGCGCCGTCCTGTTCGGCTGGCAGGAGCGCGACACCGTCTACGCCGGCACGTCCGCCCGCCAGGTCACCGAGCTCGGCAAGGACGGCAGGCACCGCCAGACCTACCAGTGCGACGCCGCCGTGTTCTCCTGCGCCGCCGCCGAGGACGGCCGCTATGTCTTCGCCGGTGACAGCGCGTCCTCGGTCTACTGCTTCGACGCCGCCGGCACCCGTCTGTGGAAACTCGCCACCGGTTGCGGCTCCGCCTACTCCATGCAATACCACGACGACCGCCTCTACATCGTCACCACCGACGGCTCGCTGGCCTGCATCGACGCCAGCGAGCAGGCCATCCGGTCGGCCGTCGACGGCACGGTTCCCGTGGTGGTGGACGTCAAGGCCCCGCCTCGCATGGCGGAGGTGGCTCCGTCCACCACCGTCGAGATCGTCCACGACCCGGCCGGCGGCGTCGTCGTCGAATGCGTCGAGGAGTCCGGCCGCCTCCGCATTCGCGTGGTGTCCGCCGGTTACCACCCCGACTGGCAGGTCCAGTTCCCCAAGGGCATCCGGGAGAGCGGCACCCGCTACGTGGTGACCGGGATCCGGGAGGCCTCCCGCGGCGGGTTCTACCGTGCCTACGGCGACATCCGCCGTCTCGGCTGACCGAGGTCGATCCGGCCGGCCGTCAGGGGGTGAGAACGACGGTGGAGATGCTGCGGGCGGGGACGTCCACGGTGACCTGTCCCCCGCTGACGGTGGCCGGCTGGCTCGCCGCGTTCGCGTTGAGCGAGGTCACGTAGTGGTCGGCGCGGCTGATGTTCTGCGGGGCCTGGATGACGGCGTCGTTCACGGCGCCGGCCGAGCGGTTGAGGACGACCAGGGTGATCTTGCCGCCGCCCTGGTAGGCGGTGATCTCCAGCGGCGACGCCTTGGTGCTCTTGGCCAGGGCGACACGCTGGTAGCCGGGGCGGACGTATTTGGCGAACTGGGAGAACGCGTAGCCACGTTTGAGCGGGACGCCGGCCGTGGTGCCGTAAGCGGCCTCACCGTCACCGATGAACGAGTAGAAACGCTTGCCGTACCACCAGATGTAGGCGCTCCAGTTGGACTCCATCGACCGGTGGACCGTACGCATGATGTCGTCGAGGGTTTCGTTCCAGACGGTCTGGTTGGCGGGGTCGCCCCAGATGTTGGAGCCGCTGCCGTCGGCCGCGTGGAGGTTCCATTCGGTCATCCACACCGGCTTGCCGTTCTGCGCGGCGAGCGGGTAGTCCTTCAGGCGGCCGGCCGCCTCGGTGCCGTAGAGGTGGCCGCCGATGTAGCCGATGTTGTCGCGGGCGACCGCGTCGTTGAGGGCCGGGTCGGTGTAGCCGTAGTTGAGGTTGACCGCCTCGGCGACCATCAGCCGGGTGTTCTGGACCTTGGCGCCCTGGTCGCGGGCGAAGTCGCGCAGTTCGGTGCCGCTCCAGTCCATCGAGTCGTAGTCGGGGTGCCAGTCCGGTTCGTTCTGCACCGAGGTGACGTCGACGGTGACGCCCTGGCCGCGCATGTACTGGACGTAGCTGTTGAGGTGGTTGGCGTAGTCGTCGTAGTAGTCGGTCTTGAGTTTGCCGCCGTTGGTGCGGCTGTTGTTGGTCTTCCACGCGGCCGGGGCGGTCCAGGGCGAAGCGAGGATCTTGACGCCTGAGCCGTACGATTTCGCGGTCTTCAGGGCGTTGACCTGTGTGGCCCATTCGCTGGAGACCGGTGAGACGCCGGTCCGCACGATCGACAGGCCGAACTGGTTGGCACCCAGGCCGACCAGGGTCTGCGTCTCTGCGGTCGACCAGGCGCTGCCCCAGATCGACACCGCGGCCCCGAAACCGTCGACGGTCTGATATCTGGTCGCCGTGTTCACGGTGATGTCCGGCGTGGCGCTGGGCGGGGCGCTCGGTGACGTGGTCGGTGAGGATGTCGGAGTGGTGCCACCGGTGCAGGCCACCCCGTTGACGGCGAAGTCCACCGGCGCCGGGTTGGCGGCGGTCCATCCACCGTTGAAGCCGAACGAGGCGGTCCCGTTGGTGGCGATCGCGCCGTTGTAGCTGACGTTCCTCGCGGTGACCGCGGCGCCGTTCTGGGTCACCGTCGCGTTCCACGCCTGGGTGACGGTCTGCCCGGCGCTGTAGGACCAGGTCAGGGTCCAGCTGGTGAGCGGATCGCCGAGGTTGGTGATGGTGACGTCGGCGCCGAATCCGCCTTGCCACTGCGAGGAGACGGTGTACTTCACCGCGCAGCCCGCGGCGGCGGCACCGGCGGGCAGGGCCACGGCGACCGTCGTGGAGGCGAGAAGAACGCCGGCCGATAGCAGTACGGTGCTCGTGACTCGAGGCTTTCGCATGGCGAACGGGACCTTCCAGGGGTGGGGGAACGGGTCGTGCCGGGCGCTACGAGCTGCGGGTGAGCAGGCCGGGACGGTAGGGCAGCAGGCCGTAGTCGCCGCCGGAGCTGGGGGATCGTCCCTGGTAGAGCAGTTGCAGATGGCAGGGGTCGATGGTCATGGTCTGGTCGGCGGAGGTCCGGATCAGCTCACCGTGGCTGATGTCGTTGGTCCAGGTGGCGCCGCTGTTGGCCTTCCCCGCGAACGGGTTGCTCTCGGTGGCGGCCTGCGGCGTCCACGTACCGCCCAGGCTGGTGGCCGTGAACGACCGGAAGTAGCGGCCGTTGGCGCCGATCGCCTCGACGAGCATCAGGTACTGGCTCTGGCCGGCCACCTTGTAGACCTGGACGGCTTCGAACAGGTTGTTGGTGGTGTCGCTCATGACCACCGTGGAGGTGCTGCCGAAGCTGCCGGGGAAGTTCCCGATCGGCATGCTCGCCCGGTAGATCTTGCCGTTGTCCCCGGCGAAGAACAGGTACATGTTCGTCGAATCGCCGATGACGGCCTGGTCGATGGGGCCGGTCCCGGAACCGGAGATGCTGCCGGAGAACAGCGTCTGCGGGGCTGACCAGCCGTTGGCGTTGGCCGGGTCACTGGAGGTGCGGTAGGAGAACGCCGGCCCGCCCCACTGGTAGGCGAGCACCCAGACGTTCTTCGGCGCGAAATAGAACAGCGACGGCGCGACCGTGCTTGACGACATGGTGTTCTGGCCGGCCGAGGCCATGTCGGACCAGTTGGTGAACAGACCGAAGTTCATCGAGCCCCACGTGGTGCCGGTGTCGTGGGTGGTCGCATAGACGAGCTGCCGGCCGTTGTACGGCGCCGTGGTGAAGTCCTTGAGCGACACCCAGCCCGACTTGGGAGTGGCCAGCGAGCCGGTCGACGTCCACCGGTACGACGACGGCAGCGCGCACGACACCGGCGGCGAGGACGACGGAGGCGTGGACGGTGGTGTCGTGGGTGTGGTGCCGCCGGTGCAGGCGACCCCGTTGAGAGCGAATCCCGCCGGCGCCGGGTTGGCGGCGGTCCATGTGCCGTTGAAGCCGAACGAGACGCTCCCGTTGGTGGCGATCGCCGCGTTGTAGCTGACGTTGCGGGCCGTCACCGCGGCGCCGGACTGGGTGAGCGTCGTGTTCCAGGCCTGGGTGACCTGCTGGCCCGCACTGTAGGACCAGGTCAGCGTCCATCCGTTGATCGCGTCGCCGAGATTGGTCACGGTCACGGCGGCGCCGAATCCGCCCTCCCACTGCGACGACACCGCGTAGTTCACCGAACAGCCCGCGGCCGCGGCGGCGGGGAGCGCCACCACGATCGCCGCCGAGCCGGCCAACAGGACACCACCCAGCGCGGCGCCCCACCGGGCACCTTTGACTTCGCGCATGCTTCTCTCCTGACGGGGACAACGGCTGGGCGATCGCGGGGATCGATCACTTCACATGGGGCCGACAGCCGATTCCCGAATGCTACGGGAGCGCTCCCATTCATTCAAGGAATCACTCCGGCAGCACATTTACGCAGCTCAACGCATCGAGACGGCATTACGACTCCATGGAATCCCTCCGCATAACACTTTCCCCACCCACAATTTCGATGAATGGTGCGAACCGAAATATCGCGCCGTTCACGGCTCGGCTCCGGATCAGGGCGGTACACCCCATCCATTGACTCCGTGAACAGGGTCGTCCAGAGTCAGAGGCCCGCCCGGAAAGCGTCCGCACGCCATCGGGCCCGCACCCACGGGCGGTGACGACAGATGCCAGCCACGCGTACGGACGGCACCACGCTCGTCCGCGCCGCGCGGGCCGGGGACCGGGATGCGCTCGAGGAGCTCGTGTCGGCGCACCTGCCGATGGTCTACGCGCTCACCGCGCAGGCGCTCGACGGGCACCCGGACGTCGACGACGTGGTCCAGGACGTCATGGTGCGCGCCCTCCGGCAACTGCCGTCGCTGCGTTCCCCGGAGAGCTTCCGCCCGTGGCTGGCCGCCATCGCGTTACGCCAGATCAGCACCCACCAGCTGCGGACGAGGCAGGCCGCCCGGCGCAGGGCCGCCGTCGACGAGGCGGAACGGCTGCCGGGCGCGGGCTTCGAAGGCCTCACCCATCTGCGCCTGGAGCTGTCCGATCAACGCCGTCAGGTACGACAGGCGGCGCGCTGGCTCGACACCGGCGACCGGGCGCTGCTGGCGCTGTGGTGGCTGGAGGTCGCCGGCCGGCTCTCGCGATCGGAACTCGCGGAGGCGCTGGGCGTGACGGTGAGCCATGCCGGGGTGCGGATCCAGCGGATGCGCGGGCAACTCGACCTGGCCCGCGGCGTCGAGGCGGCCCTCGGCGCCCGGCCGATCTGCGCCGGCCTGGCCGGCGAAACCACCGGCTGGGACGGTGTCGCCGGGCCGCTGTGGCGCAAGCGTCTGGCCCGGCACCTGCACTCGTGCCGTTCCTGCCGCCGTGAGGCGGACGATCTGGTGCCGGCCGACCGTCTGCTGGCCGGTCTCCTCCTGATCCCGGTTCCGGCCACGGTGACCGCGGCGGTCCTCGCCAACTGGACGCCGGAGAACGTGGTGGCCGGCCTCGCCCAGCCGGCGGCCTCCGCTTCCGGCGCGGCGGCGGACCGGGCCCGGTGGCTCGGCGCACGGCTACGCCCGACGGTCATCGCCGTCGTCGCGGGCGCCCTGGTCATCGGTACGGCCGTGGCCGCGCTCACCACCTCCGGCGAGCCGAAGGCGACGACGCCGACCGTGCTCACCACCCCCGGCGAGCCGGCGACGACGCCGGCCGTGCAGGCGATGCCGACCGGTCCCGTCTTCCTGGAGTCGGCGAACGTCGCGGGGAGATACGTGACCGTCTCCGGTGAGACCGGCGTGCTGGCCACGGCGCGGGAGCAGGCCACGTTCCAGGCGGTCGCCGGGCTGGCCGATCCGGATTGCTTCTCCTTCCGTACGGCGGACGGCCGCTACCTGCGGCACTCGTCGTGGCAGTTGCGTGCCCACAAGGACGTGGAAACGAACCTGTTCCGCGGAGACGCCACGTTCTGTGTCCGGGCCGGGTCGATTCCCGGTTCGGTGGCGCTGGAGTCGTCGAACTACCCCGGCTGGTTCCTGCGGCATCGCGAGAACGAGCTGTGGGTCGACCGGTCCGACGACAGCGCCGCCTTCCGCGCCGACGGCTCCTTCCTGATCCGGCCGGCGTCCCAGCGCTGAACACGGCAAGAGACGAACCGGCCCGCACAGCACTGAACACGGCACGAGACGAACCGGCCCGCACAGCACTGAACACGGCGAGAGACGGACCGGCCCGCACAACGCTGAACACGGCGAGAGACGGACCGGCCCGCACAGCACTGAGCACGGCGAAGGGCGGGCCGGCCCCTCGCCGTGCGGCTGTCAGCGCTGGAGCGTCAGCAGGCCCGGCCGGTACGGCAGGAGCCCGTAGTCGCCGCCGGAGCTGGGCGAACGGCCCTGGTAGAGCAGCCTCAGGTTGCAGGGGTCGACGGTCATGGTCTGGTCGGCGGAGGTCCGGATCAGCTCACCGTGGCTGATGTCGTTGGTCCAGGTGGCGCCACTGTTGGCCTTCCCCGCGAACGGGTTGCTCTCGGTGGCGGCCTGCGGCGTCCACGTACCGCCCAGGCTGGTGGCCGTGAACGACCGGAAGTAGCGGCCGTTGGCGCCGATCGCCTCGACGATCATGAGGTACTGGTTCTGGCCCTGGACCTTGTAGATCTGGGGCGCCTCGAACAGGTTGTTCGTGGTGTCGCTCATGACGATCGTGGAGGTGCTGCCGAAGCTGCCGGGGAAGTTCCCGATCGGCATGCTCGCCCGGTAGATCTTGCCGTTGTCCCCGGCGAAGAACAGGTACATGTTCGTGCCGTCACCGATGAGCGTCTGGTCGATCGGCCCGGTGCCGGAGCCGGAGATGCTGCCGGAGAACAGCGTCTGCGCCGACGACCAGCCGTTCGGGTTGGTGGGATCGCTGGAGGTCCGGTAGGAGAACGCCGGCCCGCCCCACTGGTAGGCGAGCACCCACACGTTCTTCGGCGCGAAGTAGAACAGTGACGGCGCCACGGCGGAGAACGACGTCATCGTGTTCTGACTGGCCGACGCCATGTCGGTCCAGTTGGTGAACAGACCGAAGTTCATCGAGCCCCACGTGGTGCCGGTGTCGTGGGTGGTCGCGTAGACCAGTTGCCGTCCGTTGTAGGGCGCATGGGTGAAGTCCTTGAGCGACGCCCATCCCGACTTGGGGGTCGCGAGCTGACCGGTTGACGACCAGCGATAGGTCGACGGCAGAGTGCAGGCGCCGCTCGTCGGGGTCGTCGTGGGCGTGGACGTGCCGACCCGGACGAGCTGCCACTGCTGGTTGGCGCCGTTCCAGTCGGAGTACTGGACGATGTTGGCGCTGTCCGCGGTTGATGCGCCCTGCACCTCGACGGCCTTGCCGCTGTTGCGGTTGATCAACTGGATATAGCCGTCAACATCGTCAATCTTGAACTGTTGATTCGTCGTGTTGTTGTCCGTCCACTGCACGATCGAACCGCCGTCGACGGTTGACATGTTGTAGACGTCGAGCACCTTGCCGGAGTGCCTCGACTTGAGCCGGTAGTAGCCGCTACCGGAGTCGACGAACTGCCACTGCTGCTGTGCCTGGTCGTTGCGCGTCCACTGGGTGATCCGGCCACCGTCGGCGGTGGACAGGTTGTAGACGTCGAGAGCCTTGCCACTGTTGCGGTTGACCAGCACGTAGGAGGCGCTGGTGTCGATCGTCGCGGCGGACGCTGGGGACGCGATCACCGCGACGGCTCCGCCGCCGGCGAGCAGGACCATCGCGGCCAGAGCGCCACGCCACCTGCTGCGGCGAGCCCGGGTGGATGTCATGGGCGGTTCTCCAAAGACCTCGGGGATGTACGGGGAGAGCTCACCCGACGCGGGCGAGCTGAACTGCCGGTCCGTGGCCGTTCGGGATACGGGGTCGCGCCTCAAAGGGGTGGTGAGGGCGAATTCACGACCACAGAGAATGCAATCTCCGGGAACGCTACCAAACCGCTGAGCTAAATATCCAGAGCCAATCAATACGGCGTCGACCAGGCAAGACGGGTCCAGATAACAGTTTTCCGGAACCGTTTCTCCCAAAATTCTGATATCGCTAACAAGAAGGGCCGACTACTTGTCCGACTGCCGCTCGATGGCGATCGAGAGCCGGTCCAGCAGCAGCGGCACGACGTTGAGCATCTCCCGCTCGGCGGGGCTCAGCCGGGTCGCGATGGCGTCGGCCATCAGCCGCCGGCGGGTCACCCGGTCGGACTCCAGCGCGGCCGCGCCGGCCCCGGTCAGGGTGATCACGACGGCCCGGCCGTCATCCGGGCTGGCCGCGCGCCCGACCAGGCCGAGTGCCTCCAGCTCGCTGACGGTGCGGCTCATGCTCTGATGCCTGACGCCGCGCCGGGCGGCCAGCTGGGCGATGGTCTGCGGCCCTTCCCGCAGCAGGACGCCGAGCGCCTCCGCGCGGGTCGGGGGCAGTGCGTCGGCGCCCGCCCGGGTGGTCCGTACGAAACGGCCGATCGACTGCCGAAGCCGTTCGGCGAGTTCTTCTGCCGGGTGCGCGCTCATACCGAAACAGTACAGTGTTGCTGTACAACTTGAGGAGGCGACATGCAGCTGACCAAACACGCCCACGCCTGCGTCACGCTCACCGGCGGCGACGGCACGCTGCTCATCGATCCGGGGACGTTCACCCCGGACGCGGCGGAGCTGATCGCGGCGGCGACCGCGGTGCTGGTGACCCACGAGCACTTCGACCACTTCGACGAGGCCGCGCTGGCGGCGGAGCTGGACCGGCGGCCGGAGCTGCTCGTCCACGGCCCGGCGACGGTGCGGGAGAGGCTGGGCGGGCGTGCGGTGACCGTCCGGGCCGGCGATCTTCTCGAGGTGGCCGGCTTCCAGGTGGCGGTGCACGGCGAGCGGCACGCCCTCATCCACGAGGACATTCCGCCGGTCGACAACGTCGGCTACCTGATCGGGGGGCGGGTGTTCCACCCCGGCGACTCGTACCGGGTGCCCGAGGCACGGGTCGAGACGCTGCTGCTGCCGACCAGCGGCCCGTGGACGAAGTTCGGCGAGGCCGCCGAGTTCGTCCGGGCGGTCCGCCCGGCCCGGATGATCCAGGTGCACGAGCTGATGCTCAGCGAGCTGGGACAGAACTCGGCACGCATGCTGCTCGGCGAGAAGGGCCTCACCGGCCTGCCCCTGGAGATCCTGCCCGCCGGCGAGTCCACCGACGTCTGACAACACAGCTAAGCTGTAGAGTCAGCGGCGGAGGGCGTCGGCGGGCTCGATCCGGGTGGCCCGCCACGCCGGGTAGAGACCGGCCACGAGACCGGTGAGCGCGCCGACCAGTGGGGCGGGCAGGACCGTGGCGGGCTGGAGGATCGGGGTCCATTCCCGGAGGAAGGCGACGGCCACCACGGCGGCGACGCCCACACTGGTGCCGATGAGGCCGCCGATCAGGCCGAGGGTGCCGGATTCGGCGAGGAAGTGGGCGGCCACGTGGCGGCGGCGGGCGCCGAGGGCGCGCCGCAGGCCGATCTCGCCGACCCGTTCCAGGACCGCCACCAGGGTGGTGTTGGCGATGCCGACCGCGCCGATGAGCAGGCAGACGGCGGCGAGGGCGAGGAACAGGGTGCCGAGGTCGGTGTCCACGCCCTCCCGCAACTGGCGGGGGTCGGGCGGCGTGACCGTCCGGAACCGGCCCGGATCCTCCGGCCGCAGGGCCAGCGGCGCCTCGTCGCCGACCTGCCGGGCGGCGCCGATCTCGGTGTCGATGATCGCCCGCGCCCCGGTGCCCGCGCCCCAGACGGCCTCCGCCGTGCCGGCCGGCACCACTGCCCCGAGCAGCGTGCCGGCCTCCCGGTCGACGTCGTCGACGATGCCGATGACGGCGAACGGGGTGCCGCCGATGAAGACCGCCGGCTGTTCGCCGATCCATGTGACTCCGAGCCGGCCGGCCGCGCCGGAGCCCAGCACCACGACCCGCTGGTGTTCGGCGTCGTGCCAGGGGTCGAAGATCCGGCCGGCGGCGAGGCGCGCGTGGATGGCGCGCAGGTATCCGGGTGAGGCGGCGAGCACCTTGACGTCCTCGCCGGGTTCCTGGGCGGTCGGCCGGCGAGCGGCGAGCGGTCCGGCGTCCGCCACCTCCCACACCACACCGGCGCTGTGCACCCCGTTCAGCGCGGTCAGCCGTCGTTCCGCGTCGTCCGGGAACGCCGGTCCGTCACCGGACCGGTCGGCGGTGTCCTGAACGATCACCTCGGTGGCGACCAGCGCGGTGAAGCGGTTGCTGATCTGCCCCTCGACGGTGGTGGTCAGGCCGAGGACGGTGACGAACGCCGCGACGCCGAGCAGGGTGCCGAGCACCGTCAGGGCGGCCCGTCCCGGCCGGGCCAGCATCCCGGCGACGGCCTCGTCGACCACGTCCAGCGGGCTCAGCCGGGTGGCCGGCACCATCCGCTTCGCCCGGCTCACCGCAGGACCCCGTCCTTGATCAGAACCGAGCGGTACGCCCGCGCGGCGACCTGCTGGTCGTGCGTGACCATGAGGACCGTCAGGCCGGCGTCGTTCAGTTCGCCGATGAGCGCGAGCACGGCCGCCGCGTTGGCGCTGTCCAGGTTGCCGGTCGGCTCGTCGCAGAGCAGCAGGGACGGGCTGTTCACCAGGGCACGGGCGATCGCCACCCGCTGTGCCTCGCCGCCGGACAGGTGACCGGCCCGGGCGTACGCCCGGTGGGTGAGACCGACCCGGGCGAGGGTCTCCAGGGCGAGGCCGGCCCGGGCCCGCCGGCTCACCGCCGTATAGATCATGGCCAGCTTGACGTTCTCCAGCACCGACCGGTGCCGCAGCAGGTGGAACGACTGGAACACGAAGCCGATGCGCCGTCCGCGCAGCGCGGTCCGGTCGGCGTCGGCGAGGGCGGCGGTGTCGATGCCGTCGAGGCGGTACACGCCGCCGTCCGGACGGTCGAGCAGGCCCACCAGGTTGAGGAAGGTGGACTTTCCGGAACCGGACGGGCCGGTCACCGACACGTACTCCCCCGCGGCGACGGTCAGGTCGGCCTCCCGCAGCGCCAGCACCGCGGGTGGGCCCGGATAGGAGCGGGTCACCCGGGCGAACTCGACGACCGGCGGTGCCGTCACCCCGTACCGTCCGGAATGCCGCCGACCGCGACCCGGTCGCCTTCGGTGAGTCCGTCGCCGCTGACCTCGACGAATCCGCCGGCGGACGCGCCGGTCCGGACGGTGACCGGCCGGCGCTGGTCGCCCTCCGGCACCCGGAGCACCTGGGTCGAGCCGTCCGCGGCCGAGAAGATCGCCGAGACCGGTACGACGAGGACGGCCTCCCCCGTGGTGGCGGCGGTGACGGTGAGGCGTACGTCCTCGCCGGCGAAGTTCGACGGCAGCGCCTTGGTGGTGCTCACCGTGATCGGGTGGCCGGCCTCGGCGCCGTCGCCCTGCCTCAGTTCGCCGATCGACGCGACCTCGCCGGTGACGGTACGCCCGGTGGTCTCGTTGAGGATCTGCACCGGCATACCGGTCTCCACCAGTTCCCGGTCGGCAGGAACGAGGCTGCCGCGGACCACCATGTCGCCCACCGAGAGGGTGAGGATCGCGTCGCGGACCTCGGCGCCCAGCCCGGCTTTGACCGCGGACACCCGGGCGGGAAGCGACCTGACGTAGTAGACCTCGCTCATCGGCAGGTAGGCGGAGCGGCTGGGAGCCGTCGTGGGTGACGCGCTCGGCGCCGCCGTGGTGGTGTCCGGCTGTTCCGCCTCCTCGACCGGCGGGTCGTAGTCGCGAGCCTGGTACATCTTGCGGATCGCGCGTTCGGTGGAGGCGCCGAAGACCCCGTCCCGGTCGGTGACGCGGTAGCCCAGCCCGCTCAGCGCCGCCTGCAACTGGTCGACGTCCGAGCCCTTCATCCCGCGGTGGATGTCCCGGTACGGCGGCACCACACCCTTGAGCGCGATGACCGGCCGCCCGGAGATCTCGGCCAGCACCGTGCCCGCCTCGACCCGGGCGCCCGCCTTGACCGTGCGCCGCGAGATGACGGCCCGGCCCTCACCGGGCACCGGCCGGACGTCGAGCGCCCGGTCCGGTTCGACGGTGCCCCGCAGCACCACCGCCTGCTGGAGCACCCGCCGTTCCACGGTCGCCGTGATCAGGCTCGGCGCGGGCGGGGCGGCCTCGGCGGCGGCCTGTTGCGGCGACTTGATCAGGGTGGAGGCGCCCAGACCGGCGATCGCCATCACCACCGCCCCGGTGACCACGCCGATCAGGAACCGGCGCCGCCCGCGCAACGGTTCGGCGGGGGCCGGGCTACCGTCCACTCAGCACCGTCGCCGCGTTCTTCAGCGCGTCCTGGGTGTGCTGGTGTGCGGTCTCCAGCCGCTCCGCGTTGACCTCCACGATCTGCTGCTGGTAGGCGCTCAGGATCGAGGTCATCTGATCGAGGTAGCCGACCTTGCGCTTGCAGCGCACGTCCGCGACAGCGGTGTTGATCTCGATTTTGGAGGCGGCCGCCTTCTCGTTCTTCCACCAGCGCGCGTCGTTGTTCGCGTCGTCCGGCTTGGCGTAGCGGTAGCCGGACGCCTTCATGCAGGCGCTCCAGTCGGCGGCGATCCTGAGCGCGCGATCGTCGGCGAAGGTGCGCCCGGCCGCCTCGTTCGTCAGGTCCTCGAGCCAGGCGTCCTCGTCGAGGTTCCAGGCGATCCTACGGTGACCTTCACCGAGACAACCCCCTTCCGGTACGCCGTCCGGCGCCTTCCTCCCCGGTGTGGTGCCCAGCAGGACCAGGGCCTGGTCGTCGGTGAGCGTCGTACGGTCACGGTCGGTCTGCGTGTAGTCGTCGGCGTGCTCCGGATCGGCGTGGTAGCCGGCCCGCTTCGCCACCGCCTCGTCGATCAGGCCCAGGCGGTTCGTCCGGTCCCGCAGCGCGTTGAGCTCGGCGCGCTCACCGAACCTCCAGGTGATGCCGAACCGTTTCATGCAGTCGGCGGCCACCGCCTTGGAGGCGTAGTCGAGGTCGATCAACTGGTCGATCGTGGTGGTGTAGCGGTCCAGCGGCAGCTTCACGTCGTTCAGGTTCGACACCGACGGCGTGGCGGTCACCGGGGGCGGCGGGAGCGAGGCGGCGGACGCCGGCGACCCGCCCTGGCCCCCTTCGTCACCGGCGCAACCGGCCATCGCCAGGGCGCCGACCGCGAGCACGGCCACGGCGACAACACATTTCATCGGTACGCTCCATCGTCGGCTCTCGTTCTGTCACACCCTGGTCGCCGGCGAGACGACCCGCATGCCGTCCCGCCGGCTTCGTCACCGTTCAGGTGCCGCGATCAGCACGCCCACGTGTGCGTGGACATGACCCTGTCGTAGGTGGTGCCGATCAGGCTCCGCCCCGGGGAGCCGGGGGTGATCCTGACGACCTTGGTGCTGTTGGCGATGGTGCCGGGGTTGTTGCCCCAGACGGCGGTACACGAGGTGCCCATGGTCGTGAGCCCTCGGCTGTTGTCGTTGACCACCGCTCCGGTGCGCGGGTAGTAGTTGTTTCGGAGGTCCGTGTCGGTGCCCTCGTAGTCCCAGCCGGCGGTCTCCCAGATGTCGCCCTGCCAGATGCAGGACTCGGAGGACTCGCAGGTGCCGTTGAAGTTGGTGTTCGCGGACGCCGGCGTCGACGTCGCGAACAGGGCGGCACTGGACGCCAAGCCGGTGACGGCTACCGCGCGCACCAGGCGCGCGGTCGAACTGGTCTGAGACAACCTGTCTCCCTTCCCCGTGCGGAGCGGGGTCGCTCCGCCTTCCCATGAGCCTCGGACCGCCCCGTAGGTTGGGAGGCAAGCCGGGCATAAGTAACGTCAGGCGACACTGCGCGGGCGCTGGGTGATCAAGTTCAGGAGCTGTTCGGTCGACCGGCCGCCCCGGAGCAGTTCCCGCTGGAGCCGTTCGAGGCCCGGCGCGTGCAGGCCGGTCTCCTTCACGAGATGGTGGCGGGCCTGCCGGAACGTGATGGAGGTGGCTTCCACCAGCCGCCCGCTGAGCGCCTCGGCGACCATGAGCTGCAACCAGAACCGTTCGCGGTTCGGATGGAGCTCGGCCAGCCGCCGGGCCCGGGGCAGGGCGAACTCGATCTGCCCCGACTCCAGGCTGGCCAGCACCAGCGTCTCCTCCGCCTGGAAGCGCAACTCCTCCAGATAGGCGGCCTCGGCGCGCAGCGAATGCACGTCCGCCACGTCCGGCATGGCGTCGGCGCCGCGCCACAGATCGAGCGCCGCGCGGGCGGTCCGGGCGGCGCCGGCGGAATCCCGTGGCCACCGGCGCCGTGCCTCGTCCAGCAGCTCGCGGAACCGGTAGGCGTCGACGGCGCAGCGGTCCGGTGCGATCCGGTAGCCCGCCGCGCTCGTCGGCAGGGTCCGCTCGGTCTCGTGCCGCAGAGCGCCGCGCAGCACCCGGATGTGCGAGCGCACCATCTGCGGCGCGTGGGACGGCTGGACATCGCCCCATATCGATCGGACGAGCTGGCCGGTGGACACCGGCCGCCCGGCCGCCACGACCAGCAGCGCGAGCACCTTGCGGCACTGCAACTGGAGGTCGACCTTCACCCCGTTCGGCCTCAGGACCTCGACCGGTCCGAGAATTCCCACGTCAGGCCATTCTTGATCTCCGCTCACCGCCCAGACCCCCGTCTCGATGGCACATTGATCACGGAGAATACACAGAGGACGGATGCCGTGGTGACCCGTCGGTAACAGAGCATCACGCGAGCTGGGCCGGCATCGAGAACCCCGAGTTTCTCGATGCCGGCCCAGCTCCGCGCGGGCGGTGTGTGATCGTCACCAGACGCGCAGGCGGCCGCTTCCCGCGGTGAGGTCGGCGAGCGGGCCCGCCGCGTACGTCCGGCCCTGCTCCTTGTGCAGGCCGGTCAGGTCGGTGTCGATGACGGCGGGGCTGCCGTCACGCTCCTCGAACTCGGCGTCGGCGAACCGGACCCGCTCCAGGTCGCGGCCGCCGATCGGGGCGAGGCCGGCACCGTCGAAGCCGTCCGGCAGGTCGGTCACCAGGTAGACCTCGTCGCCTTCGGTGACGACCCTGGCGGACGCGCCGCCCAGGGTCACCGGGTCGCGTTCCCCGGCGAACGGGCGGGCGCCGGCGGCGTAGACGTTGCTCCGGGCGTACACGGCCTGTTTGACGTTGAGGAATTTCTGGTGGTCACCTTGCGGCTGCTCGTCGATGCGCTGGAGGTACTCCGCGAACGACGCCGGGTAGGCGTCGTAGCCTGCGGTGCCGGCGAAGGCCGGGGACATGCCTTCGGGCATGGCCCCGTAGGCCGTGTCCCGGTCGCCGCCGACGAACAGATTGCCGATCCACCGGTCGTCGCCGCCGACGATGAACGCGTAGCCGGCCACCTGGGTGCTGTGCGGGCGGTGGTACGGCGTGGCCCGGTCCATCACCGGCTCGGCCCACACCGTGCCGCAGAGCAGGTTGTTGACGAACGCCCCGCCCTGGCTCCACAGCTCCAGCGACGCGGGTGACGCCAGGATGTTGTGGTCGACCAGGTACGGCCCGTGGCTGACCTCGATGAACAGGTCCCGGTTGTTGTCGTGGTAGACGTTGCGCGAGACCCGGGTGCCCTGGGTCTGCCAGTCCAGCCAGGTGCCGAGCGAGCAGTCGTGGATCCGGTTGTGGCGGATCTCCACGTCGATGGCGGCGTGCAGTTTGATGCCGCCGATCTCGTAGCCGTAGAACTCACGCCTGATCGCGATGTGGTGGATGTGATTGTCCTCGATGGTGGAGAACACGCAGCCCAGGTGACCGACGATGCCGTTCTGCCCGCAGTCGTAGATGTGGTTGCGGCGGATCACGTGCGACCCGATGTGCTCTCGGTCCCAGCCGATCTGCCGCGCCGAGAACACCGCCTCCAGCTGGTACTGGTAGCCGGGCTTGTCACCGCGTTCGGTGGCCCAGTTGTGGCCGGTCGACGCCTCCTTGCCGATCGAGATCGCCGAGCACTTCGCGTCGTGGATGACGTTGTCCTCGATGATCCAGCCCTTGGCCCAGTTCGGGCCGATCAGCCCCGGCTGGTCGGCGGTCGGCGGCGTCCACGGGGTCGCCGCCTGCGCCAACTCGAAACCACGCACGGTGATGTAGTCCAGGTGCGGCACCAACGGATAGAACACCGACCGGCGTACGTTGATCTCGACCAGCTCGGTGTTCGGGTCGGCGCCCTGGAAGTTCGCCCAGATCGTCGTCGCCTCGGCACCGACCTCCGCGTACCAGACCAGCAGGGTCTGCTCCGGGTCGCGGACGGCGTCGGTGACACCGGTCCAGTTGTCGATCATGTCGATGCGCTTCTCCGGAGCGGACACCTCGGCGCGGGAACCGGCCTCGTAGAAGCTGAGGCCGTTGAGGTAGACGTCGCCCAGGTGCTTGCGGGGCTCCTTGCCGGCGTGCACCACCCAGTCGCCGGCGAGCTCCTCGGCGTACGGATTGAAGTCACCGAAAAGCGTGTTGGGCACGCTCGCCCGCCACACCGTCCCGCCGTCGTTCTCCCAGCCGGTGACCCGCTCCGAACCCTTGATGACGACGTGCTCGCCGTCGGCTACCTGATAGGTGATGCGGCGGCTGTCGCTGAGGCCGCCCCGCCGAGGGGTGACCCACTCGCGGTACTCACCGGCGTGCACGATCACGGTGTCGCCGGGCCGGGCCAGGGCGGCGGCCCGGTTGATGGTCCGGAACGGCCGCCCTTCCGTACCGTCGCCGTCGTCGGATCCGGTGGTGGCCACGTGCAGCGATGTCATGTCGGTTGCCTTTCTGTCGTCACGTTGGGCCGGCTCATCCCTTGACCGCACCGGTGAGACCGCCGACGATGCGGCGTTCGAACAGGCTGAAGAACACCAGGGCCGGAATCATCGACAACGAGGTGAACGCGAGAACCTTGGCCGTGTCGACCGAATATTCCGACGCGAACGCCTGTACGCCCAGGGGCAGGGTGAAGGTCTCCTGATCGTTGAGGATGAACAGCGGCAGCAGGTAGCTGTTCCAGCTGTTCACGAACGCGAGGATGCCGGTGGTGATCAGGCCCGGCACCGACAGCGGCAGGACCATCCGCCAGAAGAAGCCGAGCCGGCTGCACCGGTCGATGGCGGCGGCCTCCTCGATCTCCCGGGGGATCGCCCGCAGGAACGGGACCAGGATGATGATGGTGGTGGGCAGCCCGAAGGCGATCTGCGGGAGGATCACGCCGGGCAGCGTGTTCACCAGGCCCAGATTCTTGACCAGGATGTAGAGCGGCGTGATGGCGACCGTCGCGGGGAACATGAGACCCGCGGCGAACAGGGCGTACATCGCTCCCCGGCCGCGGAACCGGTAGCGGGCCAGCACGTAGCTCGCCATCACCCCCAGCCCGACGACGCCGATGGTGGTGACCACGGCCGCGATCGTCGAGTTGCCGACCTGGCGCCAGAAGGTCTCGCCGGCCAGCACGTCGGTGTAGTTGCTGAACACCCACGGGTCGGGCAGGCCCGCCGGGTCGGTGGTGATCTGCGAGTTGGTACGGAAGCCGCCGACGATGATGTAGAGGACGGGTCCGAGCATGAGCCCGATGAGCATCAGGGCGCCGACGTAGACGACCGGATTGCCCTGCCGGGAGTTTGTCATTTCCTACTGCCCTCCGGTGAGCGCGCCCTCGGTGTCCCGGCGCAGAACGAAACGCTGGTAGACGAGGGCGATGAGCATCGAGATGAGGAAGAGGACCACGGCCACGGCGTTGCCGTACCCGTAGTTGCCGGCGTTGCGGCCCTCGGTGACCATGTACGTCGCCATCGTCGAGGTGCCGGCGGTCGACGCGACGTACTGGCCCCAGATGATGTAGACGAGGTCGAACAGCTGCAACGCGCCGATGATCGACAGGAACGCCCAGATCCGGATGGTCGGGCCGAGCAACGGCAGGGTGACCCGCCACTGGGTCTGCCAGTAGGTGGCCCCGTCGACCGCGGCCGCCTCGGACAGTTCCTCCGGGATGTTCTGCATGCCGGCCAGGAACAGGATCACCGCGAACCCGATGTACTTCCAGGTGAGGATGAGTATCAGGGTCCAGAGGGCGAGGTCCGGATTCGCGAGCCAGTCCTCGGCCAGCCAGCCGAGACCGATCGACCGCAGGACGTCGTTGACCGCGCCGTTGGTCTGGAGCATGAGACTCCAGGCTGTCCCGACGATGACCTCGGAGATGACGTACGGAACGAAGATCAGCACCCGGATGATCGACTGGCCGCGCATCCGGTGGTTGAGCAGCAGGGCGAGGCCGAGGGCGATCGGGCCCTGGAACAGCAGCGACAGCACGACGATCTGGCCGTTGTGCAACAGCGCCTCGTGGAACGCGGTGTCCTGGAGGATGGTCTTGTAGTTGTCGAGGCCGACGAAGTCGGTCGGCGGCCCGAAGCCCTTCCACCGGTAGAAGCCGTAGTAGGCGGCCATCAGCACCGGGAAGATGACGAAGCCGGCGAACATGAGGATCGCGGGGCCGGAGAGCACCGCGATCTCGAGTCGCTGGGCCCAGCCGATGCCGCGCCGGCGGGGCCGCGACGGGGGCGCCGGCTTTACGCCGCCCCCGTCGCGGACCCGGTCGGCGACTGTGAAGCTGCCGGCCACTATCAGCCCTTCTTGGCCGCGTCGTTCACGGCCTGGATGATCCCGGCGACGTCACCCTTGCCGGCGAGCAGGTTCACGACGCCGACGTTCAGGGCGTTGCCCACGTTCTGGCCGTAGATGGTGTCGAGCCACTGCGAGACGTACGGCGCCTTGTTGTAGGCGTCGAGAACCGCCTTGAGGTAGTCCTCGGTGACCGCGCCCTGGGCGTCCTTGCTGACCGGCAGCGCGTTGAAGGCCTTGTAGTAGCCCTCCTGCACGTCCTTGGTGAGGATGTAGTTGAGGAAGTCGGAGCACTCCTTCGGCGCGTCGGCCGAGCACGAGTAGCCGTCGGTACCGCCCATGATCGCGGCCGGGTCGCCCTGGCCGCCGGGGACCGCCGGGAACGGGAAGTAGCCGAGGTCGGGCAGCGGCTTGGTGTCCTTGGTGAGGGAGGCGATCACGCCCGGGTCCCACGCGCCCATCAGCTCCATGCTGGCCTTGTAGTTGGCGACCAGGCCGGCCGAGCTGCCCGCGCCCTGCTGGGCGGAGGTGGTCAGGAAGCCCTCGTTGAACGGTTTGGTGTCGGCGAACGCCTTGAGGTTCTCGCCGGCCGTGGTCCAGCAGGGGTCGCCGAAGTTCTTGTCCTTGGCGGCGGCGTCGAGCGCGGCCGGCGTGCAGGCGCGCAGCGCGAAGAAGTAGTACCAGTGGGCGGCCGGCCAGGCGTCCTTGGCGCCGAGGGCGATCGGCGTGCCGTTGGCCTTGAGCTTGGTGACAGCCTGGTTGAGCTCGTCGAGTGTGGTCGGCGGGGTGGTGACTCCCGCCTTCTGGAAGACGTCCTTGCTGTACCAGAGACCCCCCGGCAGGATCGAGACCGGTACGGCGTACGCCTTGCCGTCGACCTGCCCGGTCTTCAGGGCCGCCTCGCCGACCGCCGCCTTGGTCTCGGCGGTGATGTCGGCGGTGATGTCCTTGAGCTGTCCCGCCTCCACCATCGCGGCCATCTTGCCGCCGCCACGCTGGAGGAAGATGTCGGGCGCCGAGCCGGAGTTCAGCGCGGTCTGGAGCTTGCCGTCCAGGTCCTCGTTCTGCACCTGCTGAATCTTGATCTTGACGGTCGGGTGGGCGGTCTGGAAGTCGGCCACCGTCTTGTCCCAGAAGGCCTTGCCCGGACCGGTCGTGGCGTTGTGCCAGAAGTCCATCGTGACGTTACCGCCCGAGTCCGGGCCGCCGTCGTCGTCGCCGGTGCATGCGGTCAGCCCCATGGCGGCCAGTGCTACCGCGGCAGCCACCGCGAGGGTCCTCTTATGTGTCATGAAAGCCTCGTCTCTCGCGACCGAAAGTTTCGGAGAAATTCCGGAAGATGCCGCCAAAGTTAAGAAGAGAGCTGAGCCCTGTCAAGGCGTTCGGCGTGACCCGATGTCACACGTACGTAACGGCAATCAACTGATTACCGCCTCAAATATGGCGCACGAGAGGATGGAAGCCCACGGAACTTTCGCTGGACTTCCGAAGGAAACGGCCTAAGCTGAGGGCCACTCTCGCGGAGGGCAGCGCATGACCATCGAAGCCGTCATCAACGTGGACCTCGACGGCCCGAAGATCAACCGACATGTGTACGGGCACTTCGCCGAACATCTGGGCCGCTGCGTCTACGGCGGGTTCTACGTCGGTGAGGACTCCAGCGTTCCGAACGAGGGCGGCATCCGGCTCGACGTCGTCGAGGCGTTACGGGAGCTGGACATCCCGAATCTGCGCTGGCCGGGCGGCTGTTTCGCCGACGAGTACCACTGGCGCGACGGGATCGGGCCCCGCCCCGGGCGTCCCACGATGGTCAACACGCACTGGGGTGGCGTCGAGGAGAACAACCACTTCGGCACCCACGAGTTCATGGCCCTGTGCGAGCTGCTCGGCGCGGAGCCGTACATCAGCGGCAACGTCGGGTCCGGGACCGTCCGGGAGATGAGCGAGTGGGTCGACTACCTGACCCGCGACGGCGACTCCCCGATGGCCCGCCTCCGCAAGGCCAACGGCCGCGAACAGCCGTGGAAGGTGCGGTTCTGGGGGCTCGGCAACGAGGCGTGGGGCTGCGGCGGCAACATGACCGCCGTCCAGTACGCGGCGGAGGCCCTGCGGTACGGCACCTACTGTCGCGGCAACGACCTCTACAAGATCGCCGCCGGGGCGAACGCCTTCGACTTCGCATGGACCGAGACGCTGATGAAACAGGTCGGGCACCTCGGCTGCCGGCGGGTCACCAGCACTGCCTACCACGCCCTCTCCGTGCACTACTACACGATCACCGGCCCCAGCTGGGACGAGAAGGGCTCGGCCACGGCCTTCGACACCGGGGAGTACTACCGGACCATGGTGTCGGCGGCCCGTGTCGAGGAACTGCTCGCCGGGCACGCGGCCGTGATGGACTGCTACGACCCGAACCGGAACGTGGGCCTGGTCCTGGACGAGTGGGGCACCTGGTTCGACGTCGAGCCCGGAACCAACCCCGGATTCCTCCACCAACAGAACACCCTGCGCGACGCGCTGGTGGCGAGCGTCCATTTCGACGTCTTCCACCGGTACGCCGACCGGCTCGTGATGGCGAACATCGCGCAGACGGTCAACGTGCTCCAGGCGATGATCCTCACCGACCCGGACTCGCACGCCATGGTCCTCACCCCCACCTACCACGTCTTCCGGATGAACCGCGGCCACCAGGACGCGACGTCGCTGCGGGTCGACCTCCGCGGCCCGCTGCCGTCCCGGCCGGTCGGCGACGCGACGCTGACCACCGTCTCGATGTCGGCCAGCCGCAGGGACGGGCGGCTGCTGGTCTCGTTGTCGAACCTGGACGCGGACTCGCCCGCCGACGTGGAGATCGACCTGCGCGGAGGCACTGTTCACGAGCTGGGCGCGCTGATCCTGACAGCGGCGGCACCGGGAGACCACAACACGCCGCGGTCGCCGTCGACGGTGGCGCCACGGCCGTACGACGGGGTGTCCGTGGCCGGCGGCCGGCTGCGGGCGCACCTGCCGCCGCACTCGTTCGTCACCGTGAGCGGCACCCTGTGATGAGAACGGGCGCCCACCGTGAGGTGGGCGCCCGTGGCACTGGCTACTTACGGGTGATGTCGCTCTGGGTGACCTTGCAGTTGCTGTCGTTCCAGCCCTCGCCGAGGTACTTCGGCTCGCTGCCCTTGGCCACGCCCTGGTACTTGCCGCACACCACCGCACTGGAGGCGTTGGTCAGGGTGACGCGGGTGATGGTGGCGGTGTCGCCCCAGTTGCTGTTGATGCCGGCAACCATGTCGATGTCGTTCAGCAGCACGTTGTCAATCTTGACGTGACGCTGGTACGAGTTGGTGCAGTTGCCGCAGCCGCGGTACAGCTTGCCGGAGCCGCTCAGGTAGAAGCCGGAGATGCTGACCGTGCCGTTGCCGTTGTGCTGGAAGGTCTTGTCGCTGCCGGACTTCGCGCCGCCGCCGATGACGTAGCTGGTGCCGCCGCCGGTTCCCTTGAAGGTCGCGGCGTCCTCGCCGATGTCGTTCCACCACACGTTCCTGATCGTGCAGGTGCCCTCGCAGTGCACGCCGTCACCGGCGGGCGAGCCGATGATGACGTTCTGGAGGGTGCCACCGTTGGCGATCTTGAACATCGGGTCCTGGGACTCGCTCTGCGACCCGTCACCGATGCAGCAGTAGGTCTTCATGCCACCGTCGAAGGTGCCGGACACGTTGACCGTGGCGGAGATCGACACCGTGCCGGCCGAGGACGGCCACGCACCGGTCGGGGTGCCCGGGTTGCTGGTCGGGCTCGTGGTCGGAGTGGTGGTGGGGCTGGTGGTCGGGGTCGAGCCGCCGCTGGCGTACGTCTCGAACTCGGAGATCCGCGGCGCGGCGGACGCGCTGGTGATCTCGAAGGTCAGCTTCTTCAGCGACGTCGAGGAGAACGTGATGGTGCTCGGGCTCCCGCTGCCGCTGGCCAGGGAGGCTCCGGTGTCGGCGTTGAGCACGCGCCAGGCGCTGATCGAGCCGCCGCCGGAGGCCTGCCGGATGACGGCCGAGGACACCGTCGTGGCGCTGCTCCACTTGACCGAGACGTAGCCGGTCGCGCTGGCCGGCGACCAGTAGGTGGCGGTGTCGCCGTCCCGGACGTTGCCGTAGCTGGTGCCGCTGGCCTTGCTGGAGCCGTCCGCACCCGCGCCGAGGCTGAGGTTGTCGGCGGCGAACGCCTGGACCGACGGCAGCGCCAGCGCGATCGCGGCACTCGCGGCCGCGGTCGCTCCGACGGCTATCCACCGTACGACGACTGGACGTTTCATCAGTTGCTCACCTTCGTCTGGGGATCGGGTCGCGCCTTCAAGCGGGGGGAAAGCGCTTTCCTCGGCACGATAGAGGCTGATCGATGTAAAGACAAGAAGCGGCGGTGGGGGCCGAAGAGGCCCCCACCGCCGGGCTGATCAGTTTCAGACTCAGGCCGTGGCGCAGGCCGTTCCGTTGAGGGTGAACGTGGTGGGCGGCGGGTTCGAGCCGGTGTGGGTGGCGTTGAAGCCGAAGCTGACGGTGCCGCCCGCCGGCAGGCTCCCGTTCCAGGAGGCGTTCGTGGCGGTCACCTGCGTACCGGACTGGGTGACCGTCGCGGACCAGGCCTGCGAGACCTTCTGGCCGGCGGTGTACGGGAAGGTCAGCGTCCACCCGTTGACCGCGGTGGACCCGTTGGTGATCGTCACGGTCGCGGTGAAGCCGCTGCTCCAGTCGTTCGTGGAGTAGGCGATCCGGCATCCGGCGGGGGTGGACGGGGACGGTGAGACGGACGGGGATACCGACGGGGAGGCCGAGGCCGACGGCGAGGCGGAGACCGATACCGACGGCGAGGGCGACGGGTTCGTGCCGCCCGGCACCG